>NZ_CANLXV010000004.1 GCF_947495205.1 uncultured Polaribacter sp.
TCTGCTTTAATAAAAAGAAGTTCTTGTTGAACACTTATCTTTTTTATAGTAGCTCTTCGTTTATAATAATTAGAAGGCAATTCTAAATCATATTGCTTTTCTAAGTTGTCTAATATCTTATTAATTTTTTTCAATAAATGAAGTAAGGATCTTGTTAAAGGGACACGCTTCTTATTGGTTTTTCTTCGCATCTTGCTGTAACTGATATACCGCTTTTTCCATTTTAAATATTTAGTGCGTGGTAATTTTAAGGACACTATTTTGCAAATTATTTTCATTTGATGATGACTCCAATGAACAGATTCCCAAAGTAACTTTTGATTTGTTGGATAGCGAACCTCACTCTCATAGCAAGTAGCATCTGTAAAAACAGCCGATTGCTCTTTTATAAAACTAGACCAATGATTGAATAAAGTTTTTTCTACTTTTTCTATAGCTAAATTTTGAGCTAACTCACAACGTATTTGACTCACAATTTTGTAATTCGTTAAACGATGATGTCCTAAATGCAGGTCACAGAAAAACTGATAATCAATATTTGCATTGAGTTGTTCTATTAATTTTTTATCTGAACAACAAGCATAATGTTTTAAAAACATAAGTGCTATTTTACCTTTGGGACTAAAATAATTTTTTGTCCCTTTAACGGATTCTTTAATCTTAAAAACAGATACCAGGTCATCCCAAGGAATTGCGAGATAAATTTTCCCTAAATCACTTAACAAAAATTGATTAAAATAAAGGTAAAAGTTTTCGCTAGCACTTAAAAATGAAAATTCATGCTGAAATTCGGAGATTCTTCGTATTTTAGTCATACATAGATAGATTAAAACCCCGTTTTTTGAGTGTACGGCTCGTTTTCGGGGTTTATTTTTATCTAAAATACAACTTATTTAGCTGATAAACAAGTTTTTATCTACTTCTGAAAGCGCCTAAATAAATTAAGTTCTAAGAAAAAAATGTTTTCGAAATTAATAAATGAGTTATTATTCTAAATATTGCATAAAAAGATATAGTGGAAAGCCTGTTAAAACGCCCAAAAAATTAATTTCCTGTTTTAAAAAGGAATCCTAAACCTAATCTGCTTAAAAATTTCTTTTCAAAGGCCCAAAAGAATTTAAATTGCCCAAATAACCAGCCAACAATTGGCAAAGTTAATTGGTAGATTGGAAATATTAATAAAATTCTCAACGGATAATATAGCCAACCAGAAATGGTTTCTGGATTTAAACCTAAAAAAGCGGTTATTGGTTTTGCAACCCAAGCTGCAAAAGAGCCATTTATTGCGAAAACTACAAATATGGCTACTAAAGACCAGTTACTTTCTATTTCCCAACGTTGTTTTAATTTCTTCATTCTAGAACAAAATTACAATTAGCAAATGAATAAAGGAAATTTAGTTTATAATTATTTTTTTAGATATTGTTTTTTTTTCTGTTTTCACTTTCACAAAATACAAACCGTTTTTAAAATTTGTGGTTGTAATTATTGTTTCTTTAGAGTTTATGTTTTTTGAATTGTGTTTTATTTGTTGACCAATGGCATTATAAATTTTTATATTCTCGATATTTTCATTAGCCATTCTAATTGTTAAAATCCCATTATTATTGTAAAAATAATTTTCATCAATCTCTGTTATATCTAAAGAGAGTGTTTGGGTTTTAAAAACAATAAAAAATCTGTTATCGTAATTACCAGCATTAATAGCTAAACTTACTCCTTTTTTATCTAAAATATAATAATTATCTGTGAACGCATCATACAAAAAGCTATCTGTATTTAAATTGCTTTCGTCTATTTTAAAAGTTACAGTTCTATCTAAATCGCTTTTAAATTTTAAAGGTATCTGTAAATTATTATTAAAATCTTCAATACCTACAATTACAAAAGGTGCTTCTGAATCTTGCACTTTTAAGGCGATATCTGTTGGTTTATAATCCCACATTACGGCATCAAAACCATTTTCGAAATTATTTGTAAGGCCTCTAAACCCAATAGCTAATTGCCTATGGAAAATTTCGTTTTCTAAAGGAAACTCAAAACCAATTCTTAATATTGGAAAGTCTATTGCTTTTTTATTAGAAATGTTTTTTCCAAAAAAAACAGTGTTTGTATTTGCTATATCAAAAACTCTTTGCGCATTATTAAAAGTTATGGCACCACCTGTTGCAGAGGCTTGTACAAAGAAACCTTGGCCAATATCTATATTTTGTCCGGGTACTTTACCAGTTATACCAATTTCGCTTGCTGGTGCTCCCATACCAGAAACTCTGGTAGCATAACCACCTAAATATTGAGATCTTACATGGGATACATCTTCACCAGATTCGTAAAAATATAAAGTACCTACAATACTATTTGCAGTTGTAGCATTGTCTAAAATAAAAGTATCTGCATTTATTGGAGATGGATATGGATTTGCTAGTAGACTATAAATTCCTGAGCCAAAGGGATCTATTTCAGTTGTATAATCACCATCATTAGGTTTTCCAACAAATGTGTAATTCTGTCCAGTAGGACTTCCTGTACTTTTTTTATTAAAACCTTCTGTTGGGTTTAATGGAGAATTTTCTCCTAAAAATCTTGTAAAATCTGTTGCATTGGTAAATTTTGCCAACCACCTTGTGCTTAAAGTTATTGGAGTTGTTGTATGGTCTCCGTTAAATGCAGAAGAAAAAGTTATATCTGGTGGAGTATTTGATTCTGTTAATGCTGTTGTTCCGTCTTTTAAGACTCCAGCTATTGTGTAGGTTCCTTCACTAGAAGTAACCGGAGAACCCCAAAAACCACTTTGAAAAACATTAGTTAAAGTACCTTGTATGTCTTTAAATAAGTTACCATTCCCAGAAACATTGCCAATATCTATATGTGTTTGTTTTAATTGTGATGTACCTAATAAACGTAAATCTCCTTCTAATTCTAAAGCATTTGCAACTGTTAATTCTACGCCATCTGCTATTGTTAATGTTTGGCCGCTTTCTACATGTAAACAATCACAATTTGTATTTGCTGTTATTGTAATGTTTTGTTGTACACGAATACCTAATAATAAATCTGTTGCACTATCATCTGGTACTCCTGCATTATTACCTCCTGTCCAACTTCCGTTGTAAACAATTTCATTATCAGAACATTCTATAAAATCAAAACCTAAAAAATCTGTATAACCTACAGCAAAATCTACATCAACAGCATTTGAGGCTGTAAAAGCTGAATCTGTAAATGTAAATTCTAAATTAGCTGCAGCTTCATCACTATTTAGGTGACTATTTGGTTTTCCTGTAAATGTTAGTGTTGCTACTGTATCTCCGCTAGATAAATTAAAAACTGGTATTAAACCAGGTGGCAGATTATCTATTATAAATTCTGTATCTACATCTAACAAATTATCACCATCTGCATCTGCAAACGTATCTCCTGTTAAAGTTATTACTAAAGGCGCTGACAAATCTATAGTTCCATCATTTGGTGTTTCTTGAAAAAGACCTGTTGTTGTATATTCATAAATATTATTTCGTTGATTTCCTGAAATAAAAAACTTAGAACCACTATTGTTAAACACAATTCCTGATGGTGTAACATCTTGCGTGTTTACAGGTATATTTTGAACAAAAGTTGGGGTTATTGTTAGTAAATCAAAAGGAGCATCTAATGCATATTCATTAATGTCATTTCCTTGATTTCCTAATACAAAAAGAGAAAGTCCATCGTTGCTAAAAGTCATTCCTAGTGGTGCATTATCTTGTGGAGTTATAGAAAATCTTCCTGTAGGTCCTAAAGCAATATCAGATAAATCATAACCTGGAGTTAATGTATAAACAATAACATCATCTGTCTGATTACCAAGAATAAATAACAAAGTTCCGTCATTATTAAATGTAATACTTGTAGAATTATCATCATCTGAAAATATACTAAAATTACCTAAATTTGTTACAGTTGAAGTTAAATCATAAGGCACAGAAAGAGAATATTCATTTACTTCGTCTCCTGCAGTACCCACAATATAAAATATAGAACCTGTGTTGTTAAACGTCATACCTCTTGGGTTTGCTTCTTGATCTAATACTGAGAAAGAATCATCAAAAACAGCACTACTTATGTCGTAAGGTATTGGAACTATATATTGCGCAATTTTATTAAAATTATCTCCAACAACATACATTTTTGTACCATCATTATTAAATAGAAAATCTTGCGGACTTTTATCAAAAGAAAGTACTTTATGAGTATCTATTAAAGAAACTGTTGAAGTAAAATCAAAATTATTTGATAATGTGTATTCATTTATATCATCTCCATCAGTCCCAATAATATAAAATTTGCTACCTGTATCATTAAAAAGTATGTCTTGTGGTAATATTTCTTCTGTAGCAATAGAAAAATTAGATGAATGTGAAGCAGCTGATAAATCGAATTCATTTCCTGGAGAAAAAGTAAAAATGTTTACTTCATCACCATTAGCCCCAATAATGTACATTTCACTACCATCATTATTAAAAGTTATTCCTCTAGGGTTGCTTTCAAAAGCATTAATACTTAATTCATTTATTACACCTCCAATGGCAGCTGTAGATACGTCATAATTTATGGACAAATTAAATTCATAAACACGATCTACACTTCTATCAACCACGTATAATTTTGAGCCAGCATTATTAAATGCCATTCCTTGTGGTCTAGTTGCAGTTGTACCGTCAAAAGCAAAAACGGCAGCTTCAAAATCAAAAACATCATTAACAGTTGCAGTGGATACATCCCAATTTGTAGTTAAATTATATTCCGTAATATCATTACCTGTATCTCCAGTAATATACATTTTTGAACCTGTATTGTTAAATGTTACGTCATGTGCGTTTGTATCTTGTGCCTCTACAGATATAAACCTATCAATACCAGAAATTGTTGATAAATCATATGCTACAGATAAATTGTGTTGTATTACAAAATCTCCAGCAGTACCAACTGTATAAAATTTAGTACCACTATCGCCAAACTCCATTCCTGTTGGCGAAGCTTCGTGAGATGTTACAGGAATAGCATCTACAAAATTAGGAGATGTAATATTAAAAGAATTTGGTCCAGAGTAATCTAAACTTTGAGCTAAATACGTTGTTTCAAGAAAAACAATTAATAGTATTAAAATATTTTTTATTAATTTCATAATTTAAAAATTAAATTCGGAGGTTTAATTATCAAATCATTATATCGTTTTAAGTAAAAAATAAAAAATACAACAAGTTAATTAATTCTTAAAATTTAGTTCTTAGGTTTTCTAAGCATTAGCCAAACACCAATTAAAACTAAAGGTATACTTAAAACTTGACCAGTATTTAAAGGGCTAAAAAACCATTCTTGACCTCTTTGTTGCACTTGTGGTTCTTTTAAAAACTCAATTACAAAGCGTAAAGACCATAAAACTAACATGAACAAACCAAAAAGAAAACCCGTTTGATTTTTCTTATCTGTTTTCCAATACAAATACCACATAGCGAAAAATAGAATCATATAACTAAAGGCTTCATATAACTGTGTTGGATGCCTAGCTGCAGTTTCTCCTGCGGCCTTAAAAATAACTCCAAAATTAGAACCTGTTTCTTTGCCGTAAATTTCTGAATTAAAAAAGTTACCAAAACGGATAAAAAAACCGGCTAATGCAACCATTATAGCTAATCTGTCTAAAATAAATAACCAAGGTTTTTGTAAATGTTTTTTTGCATAAAAATACATAGCTATGGGTATACCAATGGCTGCACCATGACTTGCAAAACCTGTGAAACCCGTAAATTTCCAACCTTCTGCAGATTTTTTAAAAGGTAAAATAATTTCTAAAAGATGGTTTTGGTAATAATCCCAACTGTAAAAGAAAACATCTCCTAAACGCATACCAATTAACATAGATACAAACACATACATAAAAAGAGGATCCATTTTTTCTACTGGAATTTTATCTTCTCTGTAGATTTTTTTCATTAGGTGTAAACCCAACAAAAATGCGGCAACAAACATTAAACTGTACCAACGTATTACAAAAAAACCTAAATCTATCCCTATGGAAGGGTTCCACTCTATTGCTAAAAAATTCATATTTTGATATTCAATGTTTTAAATTTAAGTTTAAAGTTGCAAGTTTTGCATAAAAGGAAGTATAAATTTTTCCCTTTGCTATCTTCTCACATGTCTTTACTTTTTGTTTTTTACTCTTTCTTCTTTTTTCTTTACTCTATTTTCTTTGCTCTTTTTCTGGAACAGGATCATAACCACTGCCGCCCCAAGGATGACAACTAAATATTCTTTTTAAAGCCAACCAACCTCCTGAAAATACACCGTGTTTTTGCAAAGCTTCTATGGTGTAATGAGAACAAGTTGGACTATATCTACAAGTTGCTGGTGTAAAAGGTGATATTGCCATTTGATAAAAACGAACTATTAAAATAAAAGGAAATGAAAGTATTTTTTTCAAAAAACAAGCTTTTTTATTTCTAAATGTTCTCGATATAATTTCAATGAAAAATCGAAATCACTCGAACTGACAAACTCATAATCCATAATTTACAATTCGTAATTAATTATTAATTTAATGAAAACGTTGTGCCTTCTTTACCATCTTTTAATTGAATTCCGAGTTCAATTAATTCGTCTCTAATTTGATCAGATAATGCCCAATCTTTATTTTCTCTTGCTTCTTTTCTTAATTTAATCAAAAGCTCCACTACTCCATTTATTTTTTCTGAATTGTCTTGTGAGTTTTCATTCATTAGCCCTAAAACATCAAAAACAAATGCATGTAACGTTTCTTTTAAAATGATTAAATCTTCTGTTGTTAAACTTGCTTTTTCTTCTTTTATTTGATTGATAATTTTTACAGCTTCAAACAAAT
The DNA here is from genome assembly GCF_947495205.1 of uncultured Polaribacter sp. Classification (GTDB taxonomy): domain Bacteria; phylum Bacteroidota; class Bacteroidia; order Flavobacteriales; family Flavobacteriaceae; genus Polaribacter. The sequence continues at coordinate 6,881 of NZ_CANLXV010000004.1, forward strand.
GAGCTATTAAAATTGGTGTGTTAAAATCGTCATTCATGGCTGCATAACAATCTTGTTTCCATTTTAACACATTAAAAGAAGAGTTGTTTTTTGCTGTAATTTTATCTAAAAAATTAACTGCATCCATTAATTTTGCGTGTCCTTTTTCTGAAGCTTCTAATGCTTCTCCAGAAAAATCTAAGATACTTCTATAATTGGCTTGCATATTAAAAAAACGAACCACAGATGCAGAGAATGCTTTAGGTAAAATGTTATTTTCTCCGGATAAAATTTGATTTGGTAAAATAAAATTACCTGTAGATTTTGCCATTCTTTGCCCGTTTAAAGAAAGCATATTGGTATGCATCCAATAATTTACAGGTGTAACACCAGAACAGGTTTTAGATTGTGCAATTTCACACTCATGATGTGGAAATTTTAAATCCATACCACCACCATGAATATCAAAACTTTCACCTAAATACTTGGTGCTCATTACAGAACATTCTAAATGCCAACCAGGAAAACCATCGCTCCAAGGAGAAGGCCAACGCATGATATGGCGTTCGTCTGCTTTTTTCCAAAGTGCAAAATCTTGCGGATTTTTCTTGTCTGATTGTCCGTCTAAAGTTCTTGTATTATTCAAGAGGTCTTCTACTTTTCTTCCAGAAAGAATACCGTAATTTTCTTTTTTATTATACTCGTGCACGTCAAAATATACAGAACCATTAACTTCATAAGCAAAACCTTTTTCTATGATTTCTTTAATCATTTCTATTTGTTCTACAATATGTCCAGTTGCTGTTGGCTCTATACTTGGTGGTAAAAAGTTGTAATTTTTTAAAACATCATGAAAATCTACGGTATATTTTTGTACAACTTCCATTGGTTCTATTTGTTCTAAACGTGCTTTTTGAGCAATTTTATCTTCACCTTCGTCTGCATCATTTTCTAAATGACCAGCATCTGTAATATTACGCACATAACGTACTTTATAACCTAAATGTAAAAGATATCTATACACAACATCAAAAAACATAAAAGTTCTTAAATTTCCTAAATGTGCATTACTGTAAACGGTTGGTCCACAGACGTACATACCAACATAACCGTCTGTTATAGACTTAAAATTTTCTTTCTTTTTAGAAAGTGAATTGTATACTTTTAATTGATTTTCTTTGTAGCGTTCCATTAAAAAAAGTTACTATTTGCAGTGGATAAAGATAGTTACTTTATTAAGAATAGAGAAATGGAAATTGAGAGAAGTTTATTGATTTTTTAAAAAAGTATGTTAATTTTAAAGCTTACTTTTTAATTTTAATTTGGCTATATTTTCCTTGAATTAATACAGATTCATCATTTGTTTTGATGATAAAGTTTCCGTTTATATCTTTAGCATTTGCATCTAACAAATTAAATTTCATGGAAGCTTTATTTGGGTAAAGTGAAGATTTATTGCCAATAACAAACACTAAATTATCTGAGATATTTGAAAGGTTAACGTTTGCATCTGAATAATCTAACAAAAGTTTAAATGATTGATAATTGGGTGTAATTTTATCTATTGTTAACTCTCCAAACTTATGGCGTAAATCTACATTTTCATTCACTAAATTGATGAACAACCCGGAAGAATTACTTGACATTGTGGTATTTGTAACTGATGCAATTTTTGCATCAGTTACATTATTTAAGAATAAATTACATCCGTTTAAATCATTTATAGAAACTTTAGAATAATCTATGGTTAGTTTTCCTCCGTTTAAAAAATCTGCATTAAAACCACCATAACTTACTTTACCAGAAGCTTTTGTATTAGGTAACTTTACTTTACAATGGCGTGTATTTAAATTAAAAGTTGCTTTTTTAGGAACTTTAATTTCTAACCGTTTTTTTATTTTAATTTTCTTTCCATTAATAACAATATTATCTGAATTTGAGTTGTAATTCAACTTCATTTTCATAATATGTTTTTTTGCTTTTTCGAGTTCTCTTTTAATTTTTTCTTTATCAATGTTTTTAATTGCTATTTTGGCTTTCGCCAACTCTTTTTTCATCTTTTCTTTAGAAACTAGAAAGCTTTTTCTTGATTTTAATTTTTTGACTTTCATTTTTTCCTTAAGTTCTTTATACTTTTTTGTTTTCTTAAAAGCTAACCACTCTTTTTTAGATTTAATACTAATTTTATCTTCTCCATCATCCCATTCAAAAGCATATTTTCCATCTTTAATAAGATAATTATCAAAGTCTTCTAAATCTACAAAAATGTTTTCCACATCAAAGTCAAAATCAAAATCCATTCCTGGCATTGCAATGGTTTCAATGTTGGGAATTTCTATTTCAGGAAACGTAAAATCTGTATCATTAAATATAATAAAATCATTCTTAAAACGGAAAGAATTACTTCCTTTGGCTGTTATTTGAACTTTACTTTTATTGCCTAAAGCTTCAAATTTCCAATCTTTAAAATAATTTTCTGCGTCTTTTTTAGACAATCCTTCAATTTCTATAAAAGCCTCAACTAGAACTTCATTTTTATTCCAAGTGGTTACATTAATATCTGTATTAGAAGCATTAATTGCAACTTCTACATCTTTATTTACTTTAAATTTTTCTGTAAATTTTTTATCAAATTTTTGCGCAAATGTGGTTCCTAAAAAACCAATGGCAAAAAGCATACATATTTGTTTATATAACTTGATTTTCATTTTGTGTTTTGTTTAAATTTGTAAGTTGTTTTAATTGTTTTTTTAAACGTTTTAACAGCTGTAAGCGCAATTGTAAATTACTAATTAGTGCATCTATTGTAGCATCATTAACACCGTTTTTATTGAGCTCTTGGGTTAATGATTTATACTCTTTTGTTAGTTCTGCTATTTTTAATAAATAACCATCTATAATTTCTTTGTTTTCTTCAGTTAATTCTAACTGACTAATTTCTAAATTAATACTGTTTTTGTAATATTTCTCTATCAATTTAAATTCTGGAGAAATACTTCCTAAACTTATTTCCTTTTGTGCAGAATTTGTTTCTGTATTTTTAATTAACGTATTTTTGTCTGCTTCTTTTATGGGATAAAACTGAATAGCTAAACTTATTATTAACACAATTGAAGCAGCAACAGACAACCACTTAAAGTTTTGCTTTTTTGGTTTTTGTTGATGCATTTCTTGCTGCAACAAAGCTTTAAACTTATGAGAATGCTTTTTAGATAAAGCTACTTCCTTTTCTTTATGATTTTTTAATAAATCTCTAATATCTTCCTGCATAACTCGTGTTTTGTAACTGTTCTTTTAATATTTTTTTGCCTCTAAACAAATGTGTTCTAGAGGTATTTTCTGATATATTTAAAACTTCTGCAATTTCTTGATGGTCAAAACCTTCCAACAAATACATCGTTAAAACCAATCTGTATTTTTCTTTTAAATTATGAATTGTTTCTAAAATTATATCTATAGAAATTGTGCTTTCTATTTGCCAATCATCTTCTGTATTTGTTATAATTTCATCATCTATAGCAACTAATTCTAACCTATTTTTCTTTAAATAATCTATACTTTGATTAATTACTATTTTTTTTAACCATACACCAAAAGCAACTTCATTTTTATAGGAATCAATATTTTTAAAAGCTTTAATAAATGCATCTTGCATAACATCTTCTGCCAAAAAACTATCTTTTACATATCTATTTGCAACAATTATCATTGCTTTACAATACAAATTGTACAATTGCATTTGCGACTTTGCACAATTATTTTTGCACTTATCTATTATGGGTTGATGTAGTTGGTTGGTTAATTTCATTAAAACTTTCTTACTCTAAAGACGATGGTTTTTTTTGAATGTTGCAAAATTTGTAATTAATTATCTTTAAATTTACATATTAAGTTTTAAAATGAACAAAAAATCATCAGCATTACAAGAAAAAAAAGGTGTTTTTAAACCAGAAAACACCAGTAAAACCGCTGCAGAAATAATTAAAAAAAATAGAGCCAAACAAAATTCTGTTGATGCCTTTGTTTCTCAAATTTTAAAAGGAAATATTGCTTATTTAAGTAGAGCAATTACTTTGGTTGAAAGCACTAACACAAAGCATCAACAAAAAGCAAACAAAATTTTAGAACGTTGTTTACCTTATGCAAATAAATCTGTAAGAATTGGTATTACAGGAGTGCCTGGTGTTGGAAAAAGTACTTTTATAGAAGCTTTTGGTAAACACTTAACCAACCAAAATAAAAAGGTAGCTGTTTTGGCTGTAGATCCTAGTAGTTCTGTAAATAAAGGTTCTATTTTAGGAGATAAAACTAGAATGGAGCAATTAGTAACCGATAAAAATGCCTTTATTAGACCTTCTCCTTCTGGAACTTCTTTAGGTGGTGTTGCTCAAAAAACGCGCGAAAGTATTATTTTATGTGAAGCTGCTGGTTTTGATACGATTATAATTGAAACAGTTGGTGTTGGACAATCTGAAACGGTGGTACATTCTATGGTAGATTTCTTTTTACTGTTGAAGTTGGCGGGAGCTGGAGACGAATTACAAGGGATTAAACGCGGAATTATAGAAATGGCAGACGCTATTGTAATTAATAAAGCTGATGGCGATAATGAAAAAAATGCCAAAATTGCTAAAGTTGAATTTAATAGAGCTTTGCATTTATATCCTTTAAAAGAAAGCAAATGGCAACCAAAAGTACTTACAGCAAGCGCTTTACATAATTTAGGAATTATAAAGATAATTGAAATGATTAATAATTACATTGCTATAACTTATAAAAACGGTTATTTTCAGCAAAAACGAAACGAGCAAAATACGTTTTGGTTATTATCTACTATTGAGCAACAATTAAAAAAGAATTTTTTTGAAAACCCTATCATTAAACATGCATTGGAAAAAGAGATTTCAAATTTAAAAAATAATAAATCCACTCCTTTTGCGGCTGCAGAAAGGTTGTTAAAACTATAAATCTAGACGAACCTTTCTTAATTAGAAATGGTTTGTTGAGTTGTTTTAAATATTTACTTTATAAAATGCAATATTTTTAAGGGTAATTTCCCTCAAACTCACATGTAAATTAAAATATTGATTATATTTGCAGGGTAAATTCTCTTTTTTATGAAAGAATCAGATATCGATAAATTATTAAGCTCTATATTTTCAAATGATAATTCCTTAAATATAAGGGAAATGTTTAATGAGAAATTGGAAACTTTAAATGTTAGTAAAACTAAAGTTTTAAGTTTACTTAAAATTGATAAAGACGTTTTCGAACAAATAATTAATGGAACAGCTAAACAACCAAACTTAATTCATATAATTAAAATTGCTGATTTTTTAAATATACCAATTAATAAATTTATTGAAGTAGTTCTTAAAAATCAAAGTGTAGAAAATATTAGTTCAATTGAAAAAGCTAAAAACGCCACATTTTTATTGAATAACTTTGATGTCAAAATATTGACTAAATTCGGATTCTTTAAAAGCAAATCTAATACAGATGATTTAGTTAATAAAGTATTATCCTTCTTTGGATTTAAATCTATTAAAGATTATGAATTAGAACTAGATAAACCTCTTTACAGCAGTGTGAAAAGAAATTTTTCAGATAAAATGAAAGATTTTTGGATTAAATCGGCTTTTCAAACTTTTAAAATAATTGATAATCCAAATGATTATGATAGAAACAGACTTAAGGATTTAATCGTAAAAGTAAAACCTTATTCACAAGATTTAGAGAATGGTCTTTTTACTGTTTGTAAAGCATTATATAATATTGGTGTAACAGTGGTTTTTCAAGATTATTTAACAACGACACAAATTAAAGGAGCAACCTTCATTATTAATGATAAACCTTGTATTGTATTGACTAACTTCGGTAAAATTTATCCAACACTCTGGTTTACTTTATTGCATGAGCTACATCATGTTTTATTTGATTTTGATTTAATTAAAAATAATAGTTTTCATCTTACTGGTGATGCTGATCTATTTTTAATTGAGGAAAAAGCAGATTCATTCGCTCGAAATTTTTATATGTCTGAAGAAAAATTTCATTTCATAAAAAAATATATTAAAAATCCATACATAGTATCAAAATTTGCTTATGAAAATGAAATACATATATCTATGGTCTATTCCTTTTTTACTTGGTATCAGGATAAGATATATAGTAAAAAATATTACGGAGCTTTTAAAGAGTTTTATCCAGACTATAAAGTTTCTTTAAAAAAACTAAGTCCACTATCTTGGAAAGAAGATAGTATTAAAACTGCTGGGGAAAGAATAAAAAAAATTTTAGAAATTAGATAATAAATAAAATATGTCAAAGAACAAAAAAACTAAAAAAGATGTTGAACTTTCAGAAGCCGATATTGAAAGATTAGAATTATTACAAAAAGCGAACAAAAAAGTAGGCAAGCAATTATCTATTAATACAAATTCAGGTAACTTAGAAGAGTTTGATGAATTGAGAGAAATTGTTGGTAAAGAGTTTGAAAATCCAGAAGAAAAGTATAACATTTATTATAAAGGAATTCGAAAACTTCTAATGGATTTTTTACCTAAAGGAAAAGAATTTAAAGAAGTTAGAGAAATTATTTATGATGAAAAGAATATTTTTCTAAACCTTGGTAAAAGAAAATCCGATAATAATGGAATTCGTGGAGGTGATGGAAGAATGACATTTCAGCCAGTTATGAATGAATTATTAGATATAATTATTAAATGGGTTGGTGATTCCCAAAATCCCTTTGAAATTTATCGAGATTTTTATGAATTAAATGAAAAATATGGTTATGGTCATGAAAAATATGATAAATCAGCATTAAGCGTCTCTAAGGCAATGATGAAGTTAAGTAGGGACTAGCTTTTTAGATAAATTACACCTAAGTAGAGAATAAAAAAAAAGCTAGTATCTTTTAAACTACATTTGCATAAAAATTAAACAATGCATTTTTCAGAATTACTAACCAATACATCTATTTTAAAAGCCGTTGCAGAACAACGTTTTCACAAACCAACTTTGGTGCAAGAAAAGGCGATTCCAGAAATTTTAAAAAAGAAAAATGTAATTGTTGCAGCAAATACAGGTACTGGTAAAACCGCAGCTTTTACCTTACCTATTTTAGAAAATCTGTTTGAAAAACAAGATACAGAAAAAGCTAAAAAGCTAATTAAAGCAGTTATTGTAACACCAACAAGAGAATTGGCTATTCAAATTTTTGAAAATTGTAAAGATTTTAGCAAATACACTAATTTAAGAACAACAGCTGTTTTTGGTGGAGTTTCTCTAGAGCCTCAAAAAGAGGTTTTAGCAAAAGGCGTAGATATTTTAATAGCAACTCCTGGTAGATTAATAGATTTACAAAAACAAGGTAATATTGCTTTAGATGCTGTTGAAGTTTTTGTTTTAGATGAAGCCGATTTAATGTTAGACATGGGTTTTATTAAAGATGTAAAATTGATAGAAAGTCTTTGTCCAAAGAAAAAGCAAACTTTACTTTTTTCTGCAACAATGCCAGATAAAATTGTAGCATTGGCAAAAACTACTTTAAAAAATCCTGTATCTATTGTTATTGAACCAGAAGAAACTACAGCAAAAAATATTGGTCAATTATTATATTATTTGCCAAAGAAAAATAAAACCGATTTATGTTTACACCTTTTAAGAAACACCATAAACGGTAAAATAATTATTTTTAGACGCACAAAATTTGGGGTAGATAAATTAGAGCAAACGCTTTTAAAAAATGGATATTTAGTTACAAGTATTCATGGAGATAAAACACAAATAATTAGAAATAAGGCAATTGAAGATTTCAAAAGTAAAAAAGCAACTATTTTAATTGCTACAGACGTTGCTGCAAGAGGTATAGATATTACAAATGTAGATGCTATTATTAATTTTGATATACCAAATGTTGCAGAAACCTATGTACATAGAATTGGTAGAACTGGTAGAGCAGGTAAATCTGGTATTTCGTTTTCTTTTTGTTCACCAGACGAAAATAATTATATAAAAGATATTGAAACTTTAATTGAAAAATCGATTAAAGTTATTGCAGATCATCCTTATGTAATTCACAAACCAAAACATACTAAAAAGCAACCAAATACTATTAGTAAAAATAAAAAAGGTAGAAAATCTGAAGCTTCTAAAAAGAAGAAAAAACGTTGGTATTAACAAATTTAAAAACCAAAAACTTCAATCTAATAAATAGATTGAAGTTTTTTTATAATTTAATCTTCATCTGGTAAATTTGCATCAAAATCATCATTGCCTTCGAAGAAATCTTCATCTTCTGCATATTCTTCCATCGCATTTTCTAATCGTTCACTAATTTTTACCAAGTAAATAGTATCTTCTGTTTTTACCTCTATAGCCTTTACAGTTTCTCCTTTGGCATTTTTAAATGAAATAATGTCTTCATAATCATAACCATCAGGATATTTATCAATTAACATATCTAGTATGTCTGTTGTTAACTTAGCATATTCTACAATTACTCTTTTCATAATTTAATAATTTATTAAACTTTTTTTAGATTTCTAAATTGCCTAAAAAGTTTTATTTAGAAATTACATCTCTAATAAATAAGCAAATATTAAAGGCGCTACAATGGTTGCATCACTTTCTATGATAAACTTTGGTGTATTAATATCTAATTTACCCCAAGTAATTTTTTCATTGGGTACTGCACCAGAATAAGAACCATAACTTGTAGTTGAGTCTGAAATCTGACAAAAATAACTCCAAAATGGTGTATCTGTTCTTTCCATATCTTGGTATAACATTGGCACTACACAAATAGGAAAATCTCCTGCAATTCCTCCTCCTATTTGAAAAAATCCAATTCCGTTTGTTGAGTTTTCTGTATACCAATCTGCCAAAAATGTCATATATTCTATTCCAGATTTCATGGTAGATGCTTTTAACTCTCCTTTCATTACATAAGAAGCAAAAATGTTACCCATGGTAGAATCTTCCCAACCAGGACAAATTATTGGTAAGTTTTTTTCTGCTGCTGCATACATCCAAGAATCTTTTAAATCGATTTCGTAATATTGCTCTAAAACTCCAGAAAGTAGCAATTTGTACATATATTCATGTGGCAAATAGCGCTCACCATTTGCGTCTGCATTTTTCCAAATTTTTACAATATGTTCTTGTATTCTTCTAAAAGCTTCTTCTTCTGGTATGCAAGTATCTGTAACTCTGTTTAAGCCTTTTTCTAACAAATCCCACTCATCCTGTGGTGTTAAATCTCTATAATTTGGCACTCTTTTATAATGAGAATGTGCCACCAAATTCATAATATCTTCTTCAAGATTAGCACCAGTACAAGAAATAATTTGTACTTTATCTTTACGAATCATTTCTGCAAAAATTTTACCTAACTCTGCTGTACTCATTGCTCCTGCTAAAGAAACTAACATTTTGTTTCCTTTTTTCAATTGATCTTCATACCCTTTTGCTGCATCAACCAAAGCTGCTGCATTAAAGTGTAAAAAGTATTTTTCTATAAAATTTGTAATTGGTTTGCTCATGTTTTTTTATTTTTTATATCATTTCTAAAATATTCTCGATACAATTTTTCAAAAAAGAAAAATCACACGTACTGACATTTTTTTATCAGTATTCATTTTAAAAATTTAGTACTATGTATGTTATTTAGTTTTAAGCTTTTTCACTTCAAAAATATCTGTTCTTCTATCTTTTAAATTTCTAACACTTCCAAACTGATTCAAATCTTTTAGCAAGTCTAAATCTACATCTGCAATTAAAATCATTTCTGTGTTTGTGGTTGCTTCTGCTTTAATACCGTTTGCTGGAAAAGAAAAATCACAAGGAGTAAAAACCATAGATTGCGCATATTGAATGTCCATATTATTTACTTTTGGTAAATTACCAACACTACCTGCAATGGCAACATAACACTCATTTTCTATAGCTCTAGCTTGTGCACAATGTCTAACTCTAGAATATGCGTTTTGTGTATCTGTTAAAAAAGGAATAAACAAAATATCCATACCTTGTTCTGCTAATAACCTACCTAATTCTGGAAATTCTGAATCGTAACAAATTAATACTCCTACTTTTCCACAATCCGTATCAAACGTTTTTAGTTCATTACCTCCTTGTAAACCCCAAACTTTTGCTTCATTTGGTGTAACATGCAGCTTTTCATAACGATCTAAAGTACCATCTCTTTTACAGATATAACCAACATTATACAACAAACCGTCTTTAATTTCTGGCATACTACCAGTAATAATATTAATGTTGTAAGAAATGGCTAGTTTAGAAAACTTTTCTACAACTTGTGGTGTAAATTTTGCCAATTCTCTAATTGCTTCAGATTCTGGTAAATGGTTAAATTCTGCCATTAAAGGCGCATTAAAAAATTCTGGAAATAACGCAAAATCTGCTCTGTAAGCAGAAACAGAATCTACAAAAAACTCTGCTTGTTCCATTAATTCTTCTAAATCTTTATACAAACGCATTTGCCACTGAATTAATCCTAAACGCACCACTTTTTTTGTGATAGCTGCTTTTTTAGACTTTTTTTCGTAATAAATGTTGTCCCATTCTAATAAAACAGCGTAATCTCCAGAATTTACATCGCCTTCTAAATATCCTTTTAAGATTTTAGAAGGATGAAAATCATTAGAAATCTGAAAATTTAAAACAGGGTCATAAATTTCTTTACGTTTTACTTTTTCTAAATACTCTTTTGGCGAAATTTCTGCCGCAAATTTGTGATAATTTGGCATTCTTCCACCAAAGACAATTCCCTTTAAATTTAAGGTTTCACATAATTCTTTTCTATAATAATACAATCTTCTTCCTAAACGTAAACCTCTAAATTCAGATTTTATAAAAACATCTATTCCGTATAAAACATCTCCTTCTTTATCATGCGTGTTAAAGGTGAAATTTCCTGTAATGTCTTCATAAGTATGTGTTTCATCAAACTTTGTATAATCTACTTTTATAGCTAATGCACAACCTGCTAACTGTCCGTTAATTTTAATAACAACTTGCCCTTCTGGAAACTTATGTATTAAAGCTTGTATTTGAGCTTCTTCCCAATAGGTGTTTTCCATATTGGTATAAATCTCTATCATTGCTTGTTTTAACTCTTGATAATCATCAATTGTTAAATACTGCAATTCTATGTTTTCTATATTTTCTATCATGATAAAAGACTAGAAATCGTCCTCATTATTTTTAAATTTTGATATTTTACCAAATGGATTTTTGTCTGAATCTTCTTCTCCATTATCATAATAATCGTCATTAGAAGCAAATTTGTAGCTTAACATTTTATAAAATAATTTTGCTGCTAAAAAATCTGAAGATTTTTCTGAGGCATTAGGACAAAGTTCTACCATATCAAAACCAACAACATTTTTTTGCTGAAAAACCATTTTTAAAAACTCTAAAGTTTCATAGTAAAACAAACCTCCTGGTTCTGGTGTACCTGTACTTGGCATTATTGATGGATCTAAGGCATCTAAATCGAACGTAATAAAAACGTTTTTACTTAATTGATCAATTACATCATCCATCCAGTCTTCATTTACAGCCATTTCATGCGCAAAAAAAACTTTGTCTGAATTCATTTCTCTTTTTTCAGAAATGTCCATACTTCTAACACCTACTTGAACCAAGTTGGTATTTTGATTTGCTTCGTATACTGCACAAGCATGGTTGCATTTAGAGCCTTCGTATTCTTTGCGTAAATCTGCATGAGCATCTATATGCAATACTGTTAAATCATTAAAACATTCATTAAAAGCTCTAATGGTTCCTATAGAAATTGAATGTTCGCCACCAAAAACGGTTACAAATTTATTTCTATTAATGTACTTTTTAGTTTCTTGATGCACAGCTTCTACCATTTCTTCTGGAGAAGTATTTTCTGTAATTGGATCTGCTAAAAAAACACCTTCTTTATAAACTTCGGAATCTGTTTCTATGTCATACAATTCCATATTTTCTGATGCCTCTAAAAAAGCTTGTGGCCCTTTATCTGCACCTTTTTGCCAAGTGCTTGTACCATCATAAGGAACTGGAATTATTACTATTTTTGAAGTTGACAAGTTTCCAAATTCTTGTGGAATGCCTGCATATGTTTTATTTGTATTCATTTTTTTTATTTTTCAAAAGGTTTAGACCTCTTGTAACTCTTTTTTTATTAATTTTTCTTCTTTATTTTCTTGTTCGTTTGTTTCTCCATAACCTAAAATAGAGAGTAATTCGCTACTTTTTTGTTGTTCTTTAAAAATAGTAATTTTAAGATCTCCATTTTTTTCTCTATCAATTAATAACTGTTTTGGAGTTGGTATTAAACAATGCTGCAAACCACCAAAACCGCCAATAGTTTCTTGATAAGCACCTGTATTAAAGAAACCAATGTATAGTGGCTTTTCTTTTTCATAAACAGGCAAATAAATACCGTTTACATGTTGTTCAGAATTGTAATAATCATCACTATCGCAAGTTAAACCACCCAATAAAACACGTTCGTACTTTGAGTTCCATTTGTTTATTGGCAGCATAATAAAACGCTTATTAATTGCCCAAGAATCTGGTAAAGTTGTTATAAAAGAAGAGTTTATCATATTCCATCGTTCTCTATCATTTTGTTTTTTCTGATACAATACTTTATAAATAGCTGCTCCAGATTCACCAACCGTAAAACTACCAAACTCTGTAAAAATGTTTGGTACATCTACACCTGCTTCATCACAAGTAAGTTGAATTTGATTAACAATTTCATCAATCATATATGCATAATCATACTCAAAAGCTAGTGAGTTTTTAATAGGAAAACCGCCGCCAATGTTTAAACTATCTAAAGTTGGGCAAACTTTTTTTAAGTTGATATATACCGTTAAACATTTCATTAATTCGTTCCAATAATAAGCATTGTCTTTAATACCTGTATTGATAAAAAAATGTAACATTTTTAAATCTACTTGTTTGTTTTCTGCAATTTCACGTTCGTAAAAAGAAACAATATTTTTATAACCAATTCCTAATCTTGAGGTATAAAATTCAAACTTTGGTTCTTCTTCAGAAGCAATTCTAATACCTACTTTAAAAGGTTTAGAAGTTTCTTTTTGAAGTAAAGGCAATTCTTCATAATTATCTATAATAGGAATGCAGTTTTTATGACCAGATTCTATTAAACCGCCAATATTTTTAATGTATTGATCTCTTTTAAAACCATTACAAATTACAAAAGTATCTTCTTTTATTTTACCTTCTTTTCTTAAGTTATTTACAATATCTATATCAAAAGCAGAAGATGTTTCTATATGAATATCGTTTTTTAAAGCTTCATTTAAAACATGTTTAAAATGAGAACTTTTTGTACAATAACTATAAAAATATTTGCCTTTGTAATTATGTTTTTCAAAGCTTTTTTGAAACCAATCTTTCGCTCTATTTATGTTTTCAGAAATTTTTGGTAAGTAGGTGAATTTTAACGGAGATCCATATGCTTCAATAAGTTCCATTAAATTAATGCCATGCCAAAAAAGTTTGTTGTTTTTTGTGTTGAATTCTTCCTGAGGAAAATCAAAAGTTTGATCTATTAAATCTTTATATTTCGTGTTCACGTTGTTTTTTTAAATAAATGATACAATAATTACTTCTTAGCTAAATTTTTAAATAAAAATTAGCTTAGAAAAAAATCTAATTCGATAAGAAAAAGAGTATCACTGTAATATTTGCAAGTAAACAACATGCAACTTAAAGTAGCGTTGCATTATTTCTTTTAGATAAAAAGAAAGAGAAACCTTAATTTTTTCGTCGCATTTCCAAAATGCTGTGTACACTTTATTCTCCAAAAAAGTTGTACTACCGAAATAAGAAAAACTAAACATTTTACTTAAAAAAGTTAAGCAAATGTATGTTTTTTTTAAATACAAAAATAAAAAACAAAAAAAAAGTGAAAATAATTTTCACTTTTAATTTTTACTTTAAATATTACTCTTCTGGCGGATATCCATGTATTTTTTCAAAATCTCTATCGAAATTTTCTCTTAAATAAGCGTTTAATTTCTTCCTATAATCATCTTTTAACCAAGTAACAAAATTGTGTGTACTTTTAGATATACATTTAGCATATCTATTAATTCTATCGTCTATCTCCTCTCCAAGCATTTTTGCTAAAATTAAAGCATCAAAAACATCTTCAGAATTTTCTATACACATTTTTGCATGGTGAACTATTGATTTTTCCAAAACTCGTTTAGAAGATTCACCTGCTTTTATAGTGTCTATGTATACTTTTTTCATATCGAAATAAGTATCTGTGGCTTTGGCAAACTCTTTTTTTACATTTGCAGGTAGCTCATATCTAAACGTACTTTCTATATCTTCATCAGAAAGAATGGTATCTAAATAATAATCTGGCGCTCTAAACATTTTTTGCCAGTCTAAATCTGCTCCCCAAGCACCAAACCTATGAAAATTATTACCTAAATCTATAACATCAAATTCTGTTGTATTTTTATAAATACGAGAACCACGCCCAATCATTTGGTAATATAATGTTAGCGATTTTGTTGCTCTGTTTAATATGATGGCTTCAATACTAGGTTCATCAAAACCTGTGGTTAAAATACTTACAGAAGTTATAATTGCACCCGGTGTTTTATGAAACCAACGCAAAATTAATTCACGTTCTTTTTTTGTATTCGTATTATCTAAATGTGCAATGGGAAAACCTGCTTTTTTAAACGCATGAAATACCTGTATAGAAGTATTAATACCGTTGTTAAATATCAGTGTTTTTTTACCTTTTGCACTTTCTTCATAAGCGCTTAATAATTTAGACAGCATGTCTGAATTGGTGTATAAATCTTCTGAAGATTTTACAGTGTAATCTCCATTAGCACCAACTTCTAAAGAGGTTAAACCTACATTATAAGAGTATAAATTGGCTCTTGCCAAATAACCATTATCTATAAGGTGCTGTATAGATTCACCAACAAACAATTCTTGGTAATTCTCATACATTGGTAATTTTATATTAGAACTTAATGGGGTTGCAGTAACTCCTAAAACAAAAGATTCATCAAAAAATTTAAAGATTTTTGTAAAAGAATTGTAATGTGCCTCATCTACAATTACCAATCCAATATCAGAAATGTCTAATATTTCATCATTTAAACGATTTTTTAAGGTTTCTACCATTGCAACAAAACAGTTGAATTGGTCTTGATCGTCTAATTTAGCTGTAGAATTAATAATTTTGTTAGCCACACCAAACTCATCTAGCATTCTAGAGGTTTGTTTACTCAATTCAATTCTGTGCGTAAGTACTAAAACTTTCTTTTTAAAAGTTTCTAAATAACGTCTTACTATTTCAGAAAAAATTACTGTTTTTCCACCACCAGTTGGCAATTGATACAATAAATGGTAGTCTTTAGGAGCCGTTTCAAAGCGATGAAATATCTCTTGAAGTGCATCTTTTTGATAACCGTATAATTCTTTACCTACTTGTTGTGGAGTATTTGTGTCTGCCAAAAGTTTAAAAATTTTAAGCAACAAAAATAAGACTTAAAATAGGTTTTTCCCAAAAAAGGTTATACAAATCTCGATAAATTTATTTGTGTTATATCATAATGAGAAGCACTGTGCACAGATGTTTCATTTCTAACTACAATAAGCTGTGGTGATTGGTGCATTACTTGAAAAGCATAACCAACTTCATCAGAAATATCTCTAAAATTTAGTAGATCTAAATAATACACCTTTAAATTTTTAGTTTCTTCTGTAAACAGTTTTTCAAACTGCTTAATTACCATGCTACTTATGCCACATCTTGTAGAGTGTTTAAAAATAAAAACTGCTTCATTTTTAGATTGTTTCTTAATTTCTTCTAGTTGTGCTTTAGAAGTTAAAGGAATCCATGTTAAAAAACTTGGTTGCACTTCTTTCTTTTTTTTATTGCCAAATAAGCCCATTATTTATGTTTTATAGAATAGTCGATACAAATATAAGAAACTTTCAATTGTCAAAAAGTCAGTAAAAACAAGGTTTAACAAGACATTATGACTTGTTTTTTAATCACTTTTAAATTGGTATTGAAATTGCTCTTTAGTGTTTGTGAAAAAAATTAAATTACAACAACAAAGGACTTAAACCCTCTGTAAAAAAAATAAAAAGAAAATGAATTTTAATAATTATACCACAAAATCTCAGGAAACCATACAAATGGCGCAACAAATTGCGCAAGGTTTTCATCATAATCAAATAGAAAACGAACACATTTTTAAAGCTTTAATTAAAGTTGATGAAAATGTACTGCCCTATTTATTAAAAAAATTAAATATTAATTTGGCTGTTGTAAATCAAATTGTTGACAAGCAATTAGAAAACTTACCTAAAGTTTCTGGCGCAACATTAGTGTTATCTAGAGAAGCCGGAAAAACATTAAATGAAGCTGCTATTATTGCAAAAAACAACAAAGACGATTATGTTTCTATAGAACATTTGATTTTGGCAATTTTTAAGTCTAAATCTCACATAGCTCAGGTTTTAAAAGATCAAGGTGTTACAGAAAAGCACTTAAATAGTGCTATAAACGAACTTAGAAAAGGCGAACGTGTAACTTCTCAATCTCAAGAAGAAACCTACAATTCTTTAAACAAGTTTGCGAAAAATTTAAACCAATTGGCGCAAGATGGTAAATTAGATCCTGTAATTGGTAGAGATGAAGAAATTCGTAGATTACTGCAAATTTTATCGCGAAGAACCAAAAACAATCCTATTTTGGTTGGTGAACCAGGAACTGGTAAAACGGCAATTGCAGAAGGTTTAGCACACAGAATTGTAGACGGAGATGTACCAGAAAATCTAAAAGATAAACTCATTTTTTCTTTAGACATGGGCGCTTTAATTGCCGGTGCAAAATATAAAGGTGAGTTTGAAGAACGTTTAAAAGCAGTTATTAAAGAAGTAACTACTGCTAATGGTGATATTGTACTTTTTATTGATGAAATTCATACGCTTGTTGGCGCTGGTGGTGGCCAAGGAGCCATGGATGCAGCTAATATTTTAAAACCAGCTTTGGCACGTGGAGAATTGCGTGCAATTGGTGCCACAACTTTAGATGAATATCAAAAATACTTTGAAAAAGATAAAGCTTTAGAACGTCGTTTTCAAAAAGTACAAGTAAATGAGCCAGATACAGAAAGTGCGATTTCTATTTTAAGAGGAATTAAAGAAAAGTATGAAGCACACCATAAAGTTCGTATTAAAGATGAAGCTATAATTGGTGCTGTAGAACTATCTGAACGTTATATAACCAATCGTTTTTTACCAGACAAAGCCATAGATTTAATGGATGAAGCTGCCTCTAAATTACGAATGGAAATTAATTCTAAACCAGAAGAATTAGATGTTTTAGATAGAAAAGTAATGCAATTAGAAATTGAAATTGAGGCGATTAAACGAGAAAAAGATGAAATAAAACTAAAATCTTTACGATCTGACTTGGCAAATATTAAAGAAGAACGGAACGAAATTAATGCCAAATGGAAATCTGAAAAAGAGGTTGTAGATAACATACAAAATGCAAAATCTGATATAGAAAACTATAAAATTGAAGCAGAAAAGGCAGAACGTGAAGGCAATTATGGTAAAGTTGCAGAAATTAGATATGGTAAAATTAAACAAGCACAAGAAATACTTGAAGCACAACAATTACTACTTTTAGAACAACAAGCTACTAACAGTGCTTTAATTAAAGAGGAAGTTACTTTAGATGATATTGCAGAAGTTGTGGCAAAATGGACAGGAATTCCTGTTACTAAAATGATACAATCTGAACGCGAAAAATTATTGAAATTAGAACAACAATTGCATAAAAGAGTAGTTGGACAAGAAGAAGCAATAATTGCAGTTTCTGATGCTGTAAGGCGTTCTAGAGCTGGTTTACAAAATCCAAATAAACCCATTGGCAGTTTTTTGTTTTTAGGAACTACAGGTGTTGGTAAAACTGAATTAGCAAAAGCTTTGGCAGCATATTTATTTGATGATGAAAATGCAATGACAAGAATTGATATGAGTGAATATCAAGAGAAACATGCAGTTAGTAGATTGGTTGGTGCACCTCCTGGTTATGTGGGTTATGATGAAGGTGGCCAATTAACAGAAGCAGTTAGAAGAAGACCGTATTCTGTTGTGCTTTTAGATGAAATTGAAAAAGCGCATCCAGATACATTTAATATTTTATTGCAAGTTTTAGATGAAGGTAGATTAACAGATAATAAAGGTAGAATTGCAGATTTTAAAAACACCATTATTATAATGACATCTAATATGGGAAGCCATATTATTCAAGAAAAATTTGCAGATGCTAAAGCAGATTTAGAAGCTGTTACAGAACTTGCAAAAGTGGAAGTTTTAGGTTTATTAAAACAATCTGTAAGACCAGAGTTTTTAAACAGAATAGATGATGTAATAATGTTTACTCCTTTAAATGAAGTAAATATCTTTGAAATTGTAAAATTACAAATAGAACATCTTAGAAAAATAACTGCAAAACAAGATATTACGCTAGATGCTACAGATGAAGCCATTAAATATTTAGCTAAAAAAGGTTATCAACCAGAATTTGGTGCAAGACCTGTAAAAAGAGTAATTCAAAAAGAGGTTTTAAACCAACTCTCTAAAGAAATTTTAGCAGGTAAAATAACTACAGATAGTATTATTTTATTAGATGCTTTTGATGAGAAATTGGTGTTTAGAAACCAGTCTGATTTGGTGGAAGAATTGTAATCTTTTGCTAACTTAGGTATTACACCTCACAGATTTTTAAAATCTGTGAGGTCTTTTCGTATAAAAAATTGTTTAGTTTCGTATTCAAATACAATAAACATGAAAAAATATTTCTTTCTTTTTATTCTCGCTTTTAGTATAATAACTTCTTGTAATTCAGATAAAACTACAACCTATTATTTAATTCGTCATGCAGAAAAAAACAGAACAGATAAAAGCAATAGAAATCCTAATTTGAATAAAAAAGGTTTAGAAAGAGCTAAAAAATGGGCAGATTACTTTAAAAATATTGATTTAGATGCTGTTTATGCTACAAATTATAAGAGAACTCAGCAAACTGCAAAACCAACTGCAGAACTTAAAAATTTAGAAATCTTAAGTTATAATCCTTCAAAACTGTTTGATTCTGTTTTTAAAATAAATACCAAAGGCAAAACCGTTTTAATTGTTGGCCATAGCAATACCACGCCAGATTTTGCAAATGCAATTTTAGGAGAAAAAAAATACACTTTTATGAAAGATAACGATAATTCTAGTTTATATAAAGTTACTTTAACTGCCACAAAAGTTAAAAGTGAAATTATTAAAGTTGAATTATAACAATCTAAATTTTAAATTACAAAATGAACATCAACAACCACAAACCAACAACCACAAACCAAAAACCAAAAACCAAAAACCAAGTACCAACAACCAAATCTACTTTCTTGCCACTAACATCATATGAGGACTAAAAGCCAAAATAGATTCGTCTAATTCTGTGGTTTTTAAAATTTCTAAAAGCGTTGCTTTTTTCTTTGGATTTAACATGTTTGCAAAATATTCATTGTCTAACCAAATCATACCTTCTACTGCATAAAGGTTTATAATTTCTAAATTTTGTGAGGTAAATTCTTTTTTTAATTGTTTGGGTTTGTGGTAATAACCGTCTGCCAATAACCAAGGAAATTCTTTTGGAGGATTATGAATACCTGTTGTTAACTCTGTTTTACACATTTCTAAAAATGGTTTTTTATGCACCAAACCTTGCATTAAACCTGCCACAGTACTTGCAGATGAGTTAATTGCAAAACCTAAAATTAATCCGCCTTTTTTAAGTATTCTTTTGGCTTCTTTTATGGTTTGTAAACGGTCTTCCTTTTTTTGTAAATGATATAAAGGTCCGTGAAGAATTACCAAATCTGCAGTTTCATTATGGTAAGGTAAGTTTCTGCTTTCTCCTGTAATTACGGTAAACGGGTTTTTTAGTTTACTTGCTCTTTTTTGTGCTAATTTAATGTGCTTTTCTACAGGTTCTATTAAATGAACTTCGTGATTATTTTGTGCCAACCACTCGCAATATTTTCCTGTTCCGCCACCAACATCTACAATTGTAATTTTAGGTTTTTTTATGTGTCTTTCTATTAAAGATTTTATACGCTCAAACTCAAAAAAACCCATACCAGAATCTAAACGAGTTTCTTCTGAGGCTTTGTTGTAAAAATTTTCTAATTCTTTGGAAATGAGTGATTTTTTGTTCATAAATTGTAAAGAACTTTTTTAATTTGCTAAAGGTTGGCAAACAGGTTTAGCCGGGATTGAAACATTTGTTTGAGCTCTTTTTTGTTCTTTTTCTGAACAAAAAAAGCGAGTGTTGAAAGCGCGATTAAGCTCCTAAAAAAACTAATTAAATTGGGTAACTTTTATGTTTTCTAAAATAATTTCAGAAATTTTTTCTAGCGCATTTTCTTCAAAAGCTTTGTCTATATTTTCTAACGGAATATTTTTGTTTTTGGGTTTGTAATTATCAAAATCTACAAATCTAATTTGGTTTACAATTGTTTCTTTTTTTAAGGCTCTAAAACGTTTGCCACCGCCGTTGGTTTGGTAAGAATATGCCAAATAATCTAATAAAAAATCTTTTTTGCCAATCCAATAAATAAAGGTGTCCTTATAATCTTCGCCACCACCTTCTTTTGCAAATGTAATTTGTATTTTGTGGTATTCTTTTTGATTTATCGTGGCAGATTTTAGTAGCTTTTTATGTACTGCTTTATCATTTAAACCAAATGGTAAAACTGAGAAATAATGCACTGAATTAACCGCATTTTTATAAATATTGGCATTTTTATCGGTTAATTTTACTTCTTGATTGTGCACTAACCTTTTAAAATTAGTATTGGTTAAAATATCTGTAATGGAATCTTTTTTTCTGGTTAATGTAAAATTTCCATGTGCTCTTTTAGCTTTATATAATGTATTTCTAAAATGAAAAGCAATTTGTGCATTTGCCAATTTATGAACTCCAGATTTTAAAATGGATTTGTCTATAATTTCTTGTGCCGTAAGCTCTTTTTGCGCTGGTTTACAGGCTAAAAAAAGTAGTAAAATAAATATTGGTAAATATTTCATGAAGTTTTGTTTTTTATTGTCGGAAATAGAAATCAAAATTACATTTCTTTCTCGAATTGATTAATGTATATTTGTTAAAAATATAATTGGCTATATATTTTAATTTTGGAAATTTAATAATCATAAAAAACAACCTAAGGTTGCAGAAAAACATAAACATACAGAATAAAAAGGCGCGTTTTGAATTTGAAATTCTAGACAAATTTGTGGCTGGAATTCAGTTAACGGGCACAGAAATAAAATCGATAAGGTTAAGTCAGGCAAGAATTACAGAGAGTTTTTGTGAATTTAATGAGCGTGGTGAGTTGTTTATTGTAAATATGTACATACAAGAATACATGTTTGGGCATCATTTTAATCACAAACCAAAAAGTGAACGCAGATTGTTGCTAAATAAACGCGAATTGCGCAGTTTAAAGAAAGATGTAGAAGCTAAAGGTAATACAATTGTGCCTTTACGTTTGTTTATTAATGATAGAGGATTTGCCAAATTAGAAATTGCTTTGGCTAAAGGTAAACAAACGCACGATAAGCGAAATACATTAAAAGATAGAGATAATAAACGCGATTTGGCCAGAATTAAAAAGAGTTTTAATTCGTAATTTTTGTTTATGCTTGCTTTTTTAAAATTGATTCGTTACAAAAACCTATTGATGGTTTTATTAACAATGATTTTAACAAAATATGCTTTAATTGATAATGACGTATTTAATAATAGTTGGTTTTTTTCGAATATACAGTTTACATATTTAACTTTAGCAGTTATTTTAATTACTGCTGGTGGCTATATAATTAATGATATTTTTGATGTTGAAACTGATAAAATAAATAGAAACAATAAGGTTTTAATTAAAACCATTTTTAGTAAGAAAAAAGCCATTAAAATTTACTTTATATTAACCTTAATGGGTTTGCTTTTAGGGTTTTTAATGTCTTTTAAATTCTATTATTTTTTCTATTTTTTAATACCAACATTATTTTTATTTTGTTATTCTAAATACCTAAAGAAAACACCTTTATTAGGTAATATTATTATTAGTTTAATGATATCTTATGTGATTTATTTAACTTACAAATATCATTTTATTTCTGGCTGTTGTAACACTTTTTCGGTTTTTGATAAACTGCTTAAAAACGTAATTTATATTTATATTATGTTTTCATTTTTAACAACCTTAATTAGAGAAATTATAAAAGATATAGAAGATGTTAATGGAGATTTAAAAATTAACGCAAAAACATTACCCATTGTAATTGGTAGAAAAAGAGCTTCTTACGTCGCTTTTTTCTTTGCATGTGTTTTATTAGTTTTTCTAACAATTGTTTTAAAATTATTAAAAGACGAAGTACTTTTTTTAAGTTATGGAATTGTTTTTATTCTGCTACCACTACTCTACTTTCTATTTTTATTATGGAATGCAGAAACCAAAAAACAGTATTCTAGATTAAGTAACTTAATGAAAACGATTATGTTTTTTGGAATCTTATCTATGTTGTTTTTTAGATTTTTAGGTACTTCATTATTTTGAATTTTAACCTAAATACATAAATAAACATTTACACGATATAACATGTTAAAAGAAAAACTTAAAAATTACAATATTATATTAGCCTCTGGCTCTCCAAGAAGGCAGCAATTTTTTAAAGATTTAGCTATTGATTTTACAATACAATTAAAACCTGTAAAAGAAATTTACCCTAAAACATTAAAAGCCGAAGAAATAACCAATTATTTAGCAGATTTAAAGTCGAAAGCATTTACAGATTTATCAGAAAAGGATATTTTAGTAACTTCAGACACCATTGTTTGGCTAGAAAATAAAGCTTTAGGCAAACCAAAAGACAAAGCTGATGCTATAAAAATGTTACAAAGTTTATCTGGAAAAAGTCATAAAGTAATTACGTCTATTTGTTTAAAAAGCAAAAACTATAAGCACATAATTAGTGATAGTACCCAAGTTACTTTTAAAAATTTAACCACAGAAGAAATTGAGTATTATGTTACTACATATAAACCTTTTGATAAAGCAGGTGCTTATGGCATACAAGAATGGATTGGTTTTATTGGCATAGAAAAAATTGAAGGAAGTTATTTTACAGTGGTTGGTTTACCGGTTCATAAATTGTATAAAGCACTCATTAATTTGGAAATAAATTAGATTATAAAAAAATGTTAAACTATTCTATTGTTTCCCTTCTTTAAAGTGAAATAAAAGGTTATTTTTACGGCAAATTATACAACAACATTTTTACAATTTTATAATGAAAAAATACACGTACACAGAAAAAAAAGATACACGTTCTGGTTTTGGTGATGGTTTAACGGAATTAGGTAGAACAAACCCAAACGTAGTTGCTTTATGTGCCGATTTAATTGGTTCTTTAAAAATGGATCAATTTATTAAAGAAAATCCAGAAAGATTTTTTCAAGTAGGTATTGCAGAAGCAAATATGATTGGTATTGCTGCAGGTTTAACAATTGGAGGTAAAATACCGTTTACAGGTACTTTTGCAAACTTTTCTACTGGTAGAGTTTACGATCAAATAAGACAATCTGTAGCGTATTCAGATAAAAATGTAAAAATTTGTGCTTCGCATGCTGGTGTTACTTTAGGAGAAGATGGCGCAACACACCAAATCTTAGAAGATATTGGTTTAATGAAAATGTTACCAGGAATGACAGTTATTAATCCTTGTGATTATAACCAAACAAAAGCAGCAACCATTGCTATTGCTAATTTTGAAGGTCCTGTTTACTTGCGTTTTGGTAGACCTAAAGTGCCTGTATATATGCCAACAGATCAAGAATTTGTAATTGGTAAAGGTATTCAGTTAACAGAAGGTACAGATGTTACCATTGTTGCAACTGGGCATTTAGTTTGGGAATCTTTACAAGCGGCAGAACAATTAGATGCTGCTGGTATTTCTGCAGAAGTAATTAACATACATACTATAAAACCTTTAGACGAAGAGATTATTTTAAAATCTGTAGCAAAAACAGGTTGTATAGTTACTGCAGAAGAACATAATAAGTTAGGTGGTTTAGGTGAAAGTGTTGCCAGAACATTAGCTTTAAACACGCCTACGCCACAAGAATTTGTAGCAACAAATGATACTTTTGGAGAATCTGGAACACCAGAAGAATTAATGGCAAAATATGGTTTAGACGCCAATGCTGTTATGAAAGCTGTTAAAAAAGTAATTTCAAGAAAATAAATTTGTTTATCTTTAAAACTTAAAATAAAAACTTAAAATTATGAAAAAAGTAATCTTAGTATTGTGCTGCGCTTTTGCGTTTAGTTTTGCAAGTAAAGCTCAAATACAATTTGGTGTAAAAGGTGGTATAAACTACAACTCAGAATCTATACAAGAAGTTAGTGAAGATGTTATAGAAGGAGCAGATAGCAGAACAGGTTATCATGCAGGTATTTGGTTAAGAGGTAAACTACCAATATTAGGTTTATATATTAGACCAGAATTAATTTATACTAATTTAGAGAGTGATGCTACCGTTTCACTTCCTAATAGTTCTCAAATAGCTACTACTTATAGTTTACAAAAAATAGATTTACCTATTTTAATAGGAAAAAAAATATTTGGTTTTGGAAATATATTTGTAGGTCCATCATTTCAATATATTTTAGATGCAGATTTTGCCTTTAGTGAAGTGCCAGATGTAGAGACGGATGATATTACTGTTGGCTTACAATTTGGTGCTGGGGTTGAGTTTGGTAGAATTGGTATAGATGTACGTTACGAAAGAGGTTTTTCTGATGTAGAGTCTAGATTTGTTGGGCAATCAGGATTAGATAATTTTGATACTAGAGTTAATCAAATAATAATTGGTTTATCTCTAAAGATATAAATACCTATTTTATATTTTTAAAAAAGCTCTTAAAATAATTATTTTAAGAGCTTTTTTTATGTTTTCAAGAAAAAGAAATATGAATAAAAATGATATTTCTGCACTCAAAAATATTGCTAAAAATTACTTTATAAAAGCAACTACTAAATTCATTAGAAAATATAGCTTATCAACAGAAATTGACAAACTAATATACATCGAAACAATCTACTAGGAAATGATGGTTGTAAAATTTGAGAAGAATAATTGGAACTGCCTCTTTAAATTAAAAAATCACCAAAAGGAAAACAAAAGCGAACTTATACATCTTGTAAGTATTAAAATAATAGCTACTATAGCATTTTTGTAATTGAAAAAACTAAAAGTAGCATTGTATAAAAATATCTTTAATATTTTTAAAAAGCTATTCAAAGTAAATTGTGTATCAGAAAAGTTTAGTCTCACAACTTAATCGTATAGTTTGTGAAAAAGACGAAACTAAATCAATTTTATAAGATTATATTATAAAACCAAATCATTAAGAAGCAAACTATTTTTAGAAAGATTAATTTCTGAAAATAGTTTAAATGATACTTTGCAAAATTCTAAGGCAAATAAAAACAAGCTTAAAATAAAGCCAAATTTTAATTTACTTTTATCTTATATTAGGATTTAAATAATCGGGTAAATTAGGATTTGTAGGATCACTAAAATCATTTCTAGGGTTTTCATCTCCATTGGCATCTTCTTCTATAGAAGGTGTACCATCAATATCATGATCTGTATCTTCTACAAAATCTAGTAGCTCTACTTTATAAACGATTATTAAATCAAAAAGACTATTAATAGGTTGTCTTGGAACATAGTTTATAGAAGGATATGCTATACCACTTGGCATAAAAATATAACCTTTACCTGTATTTTGATATGTTATTGGACCATCATCTGTAATATTCTCTCCGGGTTTAAAAAATTGAAAAGCTTCAATTGCACCTAAAAGAGGTCTTTCATTTTCTTCCACAAAATCAAAAGTTGGTAGTAAATTCCACCAAACTTGGTTGTTTTCCTTTAAAGGATCAAAAGAGATACTGTTATTTAAAAGTGGTAATTCATTTCTAGAAATAAAAACAGAATCAACCTTTGTTGGATTTCCTTTACTAGAGTTGGGTTCGCCAATATTTGTGATATAAACGTATAATTTATAATTTATATCATTTGATGTAACATCTTTAATTTTTAAATTTTCTGAATCCGAAAACATAGAACTTTGACCAGCATCAATTAGTCTTACTTCTTCATTAAGTGTATCGTAATAATGTGTGCTTAAAAATTTTACTATAGAATCGTTATCTGAAATAGCCAAAGCTTCATAATCTACATCTTCAAACGGGTTTATAAAACCATTAACATTATCATCATCACAGGAAATCATAACAACTACCCCTAAAATTAGTAGTAAAAAAATGTTTTTTATTCTATTCATTTAATCTTAAAATTTGAGTGTGCAATTTACCATTTTTATATCTTTGTAAAAAGACAAACAGTACTTTTTAACTTTTTTTATGAGGATAGATAAATATTTATGGTGTATTCGTATTTTTAAAACCAGAAGCATTGCTACTACGGCTTGTAAAAAAGGACAAGTAAAAATAGATGATAAAATTGTAAAGCCTTCTAAAGATATCTTTGGTGATGAAATTATTGTGGTTAGAAAAAATCAAATTAATTATAAAATAAAAGTTTTAGGTTTACCAGAAAGCAGAGTTGGTGCTAAAATTGTAGATTTATACAGAAAAGACATTACACCTAAAGAAGAATTTGAAAAAACTGCGCTGCTTAAATTCGCAAAAGATTATTATAGAAAAAAGGGCGTAGGAAGGCCAACAAAAAAAGATAGACGAGATATTGATAATTTTCAAGAAGGTACAGAAGAGGATAACATCTAATATTTTTAGGTTGAAACATTTTGTTTAAGCCTAAAAAATTATGAGCATAAAATTAAAATAGAATGACTGCAGAAAACAATATTATATTAAATACAAAACAAATTAATCAAAAAATTAAGAGAATTGCTTATCAAATTTATGAAACCAATACTTCTGAAAAAGAAGTAATTATAGCTGGTATTATAGGTAATGGTTTTATTTTTGCTAAAAAAATAGCGCTTGTTTTAGAAGATATTTCAGATTTATCGGTTACACTTTGTGAAGTAAACATCAACAAAAAGAAACCTTTAGAAAAAATAACCACTTCTATACCTGTAAATGCATATAAAAATAAATCGTTGGTTTTAATTGATGATGTTTTAAGCTCTGGAACTACCTTAATTTACGGTATTAAACATTTTTTAGATGTACCATTAAAACGTTTTAAAACTGCTGTTTTAGTAAATAGAAACCATAAGAAATACCCTGTAAAAGCAGATTTTAAAGGTATTTCTTTATCTACTTCTATTAAAGAACACGTGCAAGTAAGTTTTAAAAATGAGGAGTCTGTTGCTTTTTTAGCCTAACATTTCTGTTAATTCTAAAGCAACTTCTTTTTTAGATTTATCATCTATCTTTATAGTAATTTTAGCCTGTTCATAAAACGGACGTCTTTCAAAAAGATGTTTTGCTACAAATTCTGGTATTTTTTCATCTTCTAAAGAAGCAATTATCGGCCTTTTTGCTTTCTTTTTTATAGCTCTAGCAATCATGGTATTTGTATTTCCATTAAGATAAACAGAAATTGCATCAGTTTTATTAATTTCGTTCATGTTATTTGCGTAACATGGTGTTCCTCCTCCTAAGGCTAATAAAAAATCTTCCTCTTTTTTTAAAATTTCTTTTAAATATAAGTGCTCTATTTTTCTAAAATAAATTTCTCCTTTTACTTTAAAAATTTCTGGAATTGTCATTTTTTCCTGTTCAGAAATATAATCATCTAAATCTAAGAAATTCAAAGACAAGTTTTTAGCTAGTTTTTTACCTATACTTGACTTTCCAGAAGCCATATAACCTAAAAGAATAATTTGCATGTTTTTTAAATTTATGCAAATATCGATAAAATTTCTTCAATTTTATGCGAATACTTTCAAGTATTGATAGTATATTTGCAACCGATTTAAGAAAGACCTGGTAGCTCAGTTGGTAGAGCATCTCCCTTTTAAGGAGAGGGTCCTGGGTTCGAGCCCCAGCCCGGTCACTAAAAGGTTAAGTTTTATTACTTAACCTTTTCTTTTTTATTATTAACGCGCACGTGGCGAAATTGGTAGACGCGCAGCCTTGAGGGGGCTGTTTTCGTAAGAAAGTGGAAGTTCGAATCTTCTCGTGCGCACATTTTTTCTTCTTTCACAAAAAATTAACCAAACTGTAACGGAATATCACTAATATTGTAAAATGCAACGAATACTTTTTATATGCTGTTTATTTATTTCTATAAGCAGTTTTTCTCAAATAGACAGTTTAAGAACCCGAGTTTTAAAAGGGCAAGTAATACATGCTGTAAATAACAATGCTTTAAGTGCTGCTCACATTTTAAACTTAAATACGGTACAAGGTACTATTACAGATGATAAAGGTTTCTTTGAAATGCCATCTAGAGTTAATGACACTATTTTAGTTTCTTATTTAGGCTACGAATCTATTAAACTTAAAGTAACAAACGATTTATTAAAAGGTAACGAACTTGAGATTGCTTTATATGAAAAACCAGAAGAAGTTAAAGAAGTTGTAATACGTTCTACTGAATTAATTGGGGTTTTAGAAATTGATGTAAAAATGGTACCCAAAGATCGTTTTACAAGAATACACATTAATGGTTTACCTCAAAGTTATGAAATTGGTACACCCACCAAAAAAAGTTTTTCTTCTCCTATTGCTGCCCTGTTTCAACCTGTAGACTTTCTTTATAACCTCTTTGGAAAAAAACCCAAACAACTTAAAAAATTGCAAAAGCTAAAAAAAGAAGACGATTTACGTAAAATGTTAGCTGGTAAATTTGATAGAGAAGTAATGATGGAGTATTTAGATATGGATAGAAAAGAGCTAAACGATTTACTTACCGATTGCAATTACTCTGCTTATTTTATTAAAAAAGCTTCTGATTTACAAATGATTGAAGCTGTTTTAGATTGTTATGAAAATTACAAAGCTTTAAAAAAGGGGAAAATTGAAAGGAATAAAATTCCCGTAAAAAACTAAATTTTTACTTATTTATAAATATAAAGCCGGATACTTTTTGTTTCTGGCTTTTTTATGTTGCTAAAGTTAGTCTTTTATAAAAGTCAAAAGAAGTCTGTAATCTATTTATATAATATTTTCTCATAGAATTGAAACGTATTTTGTTAAACAAAACAGTGTAGATTATTCCTTTTCTTATTTTTAAATCTAAAGTTTTTATTAGGTAATGCTTGGAGTATATAATCGTTAAAACATAGCTTTTTAGCGCTTACTATAAAATAATTATTTCGTGGTATGTGCGCTTTTTTACTTAATAATAAGCAAAAAAAACTGGCTAAAAGCCAGTTTTCTTTATAATTAAAAGTATAAATTCTTATTGATTTCCTAAAATTATTGGCATACCAGATTTACCTGCACCAATTAAAACCACCTTACTATTAGGAGATTTAGAAAGTTCTAATGTAGCCTCAATACCTTTTTCTTGTAATATTTTATCAGTTAAAGAAGCACTTAAAATTTTGTTTGCAACCGCTTTACCTTCTGCGTCAATTTTTTGTCTTTCTGCTTCTTTCTTCGCTTTTGCTAATCTAAACTCGTATTCTAGAGATTCTTGTTCTTGCTTTAACTTTGTTTCAATTGCTGTTCTAATGGTAGTTGGTAATTTAACATCTTCTACAAGCACTCTTTTTACAATTAAAAACTGCCCTTTTAAGACCATTTGTAATTCTTCTAAAATTTCTTGCTCAATAATATCTCTTTTACTAGAATACAACTGCTCTGGGGTATATCTACCAACAACACTTCTAGCAGCTGCATTTACAGCAGGATCTAATAATTCTCTTTCGTAATCTTCTCCTTTAGTTTTTATAAGGTTACCTAAATTAGCAAATTCGGGTTCATACCAAATCGTTCCGTTTACTTTTACTTCTAAACCATTTACAGAAAGTACATTCATTTCATCAGAAATAGATTGCTGACGCACTTTTCTTACAATCATTTTATTCCAAGGTGCCACAATTTGAAATCCTTCGCCATACGTTTTATCTGTATTAATACCATCTCCTAAGGTTTCAAAAATAACTCCTCCTTCACCAGGACCAATAGTTACTGTAGATTTAGAAAAAATAATAAGTGCAATTACCGCTATAACGATAAAGAATACACCACCTTTTGGAAATTTAATATCTAATTGATTGTTCGCCATTTTAAAATTGTTTTTAAATTTTATCAAATTTACAATATAAGTGCACCAAAACCAATTTGTACCAATCTAAATATTGTTAGACTTATCTTAAATTTTGCCGTAATATTTTCTAATAAACCATTCTACAGTAAAAAATGATAAAGCTATAAAAAGTAACCATTTAAAATCTATTAGATTTTTGTCTTTAGTAACAGATTTCTGTGTGGTATAGTAGCTTTTATTTGCTAATAAATCTTTAATTAATGTAGTACCTTGATCTTTATAATAGCGCTTCCCTCCTGTTTTGTCTGCCAATACTTTTAATTTCTCATCATTTGCATTTGTAAATTGCTCTTCTATAACATAATTTGTAATTTTAAAATTACCATAAGTAACTATCTTTTGACCTAAAACAGCTACTTTAAAACGATACTCTCCAGAAGGTAAATCTGCTAAACTAGTTTGGTATGCATTATTTATTAAAGAAAATGGTCTTTTTTGTATTGCATTTGTAGCTTTATTTGTAACCGTAATTTCTAAAGAAGCTCGGGCATCAAAATTGTAATTTTTATCAGTATAAAATGCGGTTATATTTATTGCTGAATTTGCAGGATATATATTTTCGGCATTTACTTCTAATCGTTTTCGTTTCTTTTTTGAAGCAATAAATTGAATTACATTTCCAATAAATTGATCAAAATCTTGAAAACTATTATTGGTTAAAAAGCTATTGGCTCTCCACTTCCAAATACCTTCTCCAAACAAAACCCCTATTTTTTGATTGTTTTTTTCTAAAACAGACAGCAATGGTTGTGTAGTTTGTAAACCATTAATATTTTGATACAATACATCTTGATGATCTTTTGTGAAATTAAGTTGACCAAATTTATCTTTTAAAGGCACAAACTGATTAAAACCGATATCTTTCTGTAAAAAAGTTAAAAAATTATTGTTATAAATAGCACTATAATTTTCTGTTTGATTGATAGCATTTTTAGCAAAACCTAATTGTTTTTTATTGATGAAAATCCAATCTGTAGTTGCTCCTGTAACCAATAGAAAATTTGATTGATCCGTTTCAATATCAGAAAAAACTTTAGCAAACTTCTTGTTGGGTTGATATAAAATAACCATCTGATAATCCTCTAATTCTCCTGTAAATTTATCAATATTAAAAACAGTTACCGTGCGTTGTTTATTGCTTTCTATTGCTTTTTTAAATGCGCCTAAATCGGGATGTAATACATCTGTTAAAATTAGAATTTTACTTTGTTCGTCTATAACTTCAACAGAAAAGTTTTTCTTATTATTTCTTATATTTTTTTCATCTTTAATATTTTGAAGAGCTGCTGTATAATAATTTAAACCTTCTTTAGTTGATGTTAAATTGGTGGTAATAATTTTAGATTTTTCTTCTTTAGAGAACTGAATTTTTTTAGAGAAAACAGTTTTTCCTGAAGAAAAAATAGAAAATCTTGTATTTATAGTTTCTGTGCCAACGTAATTTAATAGCACCTCTACAGGAAATTTATTTTTTATATAACTGTATTTGTTGGCGTTTACTCTAGTTACACTTAAATCTTTATAAATTGTAGTGTCTCCAAAAACTACAGGGTAAACTTTCTGGCTACTGTTGCTATATTCATAATCGTTACCAATAGTTTGGTTGCCATCTGTAAGCAATACAATGGCAGTATTCTTTTTATTATTAAGTTTATTTATTTGTGCAATTCCATTAAAAATATTTGTTTCATTACCATTAAACTTTAGCGTATCTGTTACTTTAACATTGGTATCAAAAACAAAAGTTTCTATA
Source organism: uncultured Polaribacter sp. (assembly GCF_947495205.1). Taxonomy (GTDB): domain Bacteria; phylum Bacteroidota; class Bacteroidia; order Flavobacteriales; family Flavobacteriaceae; genus Polaribacter. Next base: position 39,061 of record NZ_CANLXV010000004.1, read on the forward strand.
TGAAATTTTTCTTGCAAATCTTTATTATTGGCAACAGTTTCTTTAAAAGCGATAACTTTTTTGGTTTCTTTAAAAAAATCAATCGATTTAGAATGGTCTATTAATAAAGATAAAACAGGCTTTGTATTTTCTAACTGAACACTTTTAATCTTAGGATTTATTAGTAATAACAGCAATAAAAAAAGCGCTAAAGTTTTTAAGAAAAAAAGTAGTATTGTAATTTTTGCTTTGCTTTTAGCTTTATAAAAATATTGAAAATATGCAACGGCAACACTTATAAGGAGTGCTAATATTATATATAAAATTGTAGTTGTTTGCAATGTTTTTATTTTTGTGAAAGATATAAATAAGATTTTTAAAAAAGAAAACCTGTAACGTTAAATTGTTACAGGTTTAGATTTATTTTGATTAGATTCTAAAACTAGTTCAGCATAAATTCAAGTAAATTTTTAAGTTAACATACCACCATCTACAGACAAAGTTTGCCCTGTGATATATGTACTCATGTCAGAAGCTAAAAAGACACATGCATTGGCAATATCTAAAGGTTGTCCTCCTCTTTTTAAAGGTATACCATCTCTCCAAGATTGCACCGTTTTTTCATCTAATTTGTCTGTCATTTCTGTTTCTATAAATCCAGGAGCAATTACATTACTTCTTACATTTCTAGAACCTAACTCTAAGGCTACAGATTTAGAAAAACCAACAATACCTGCTTTAGAGGCAGCATAATTTGCTTGTCCTGCATTACCTTTTAACCCAACTACTGAACTCATGTTTATAATAGAACCACTTCTTTGTTTCATCATTGGTCTTATAACTGCTTTTGTTAAATTAAAAACAGATTTTAAGTTTACTTCAATTACTTTATCAAAATCTGCTTCAGAAATACGCATTAACAAATTATCTTTTGTAATACCTGCATTATTTACCAAAATATCTATTGCACCAAATTCTTTATGAACCGTTTTTGCCAATTCTTGAGCAGCATCAAAATCTGCCGCGTTAGATTGGTAACCAATAGCATTAACACCATATGTTTTTAACTCTTCTTCTAATGCTTTTGCTGCCTCTACAGAAGAACTATATGTAAATGCTACATTTGCGCCTTGTTTTGCAAATTCTACAGCTATACTTCTACCAATTCCTCTGGTTGCACCAGTAACAATTGCCGATTTATTATCTAATAATTTCATACTTTATTCTTTAGTTGATAATTAAATATAAAAAACAAATTCCCGTTTTCACGGGAATTATATTTATTCATCATTACAAAAAACTTGAACTTTTTCTACACTTTAGGTAGAAATTGCTACAATATGATTTGTAATGACTGTATTTTCTATTTTAAAACGCTAGCTACCATTTCACCAATTTTAGCTGGAGAACTAACTACATGTACTCCATTTTCAGCTAAAATTTTCATTTTCGCTTGTGCAGTATCATCTGCACCACCTACAATTGCTCCTGCATGTCCCATTGTTCTACCTGCTGGTGCTGTTTGTCCTGCAATAAAACCAACAACTGGTTTTCTGTTTCCATCTGCTTTAATCCATTGTGCGGCTTCTGCTTCTAAATTTCCACCAATTTCACCAATCATTACAATTGCTTCTGTTGCTGGATCATTCATTAACAACTCAACTGCTTCTTTTGTAGTTGTTCCAATAATTGGATCTCCGCCAATACCAATTGCTGTAGTAATACCAAAACCTTGTTTTACAACTTGGTCTGCAGCTTCATAAGTTAATGTTCCAGATTTAGAAACAATACCTACTTTACCAGTTTTAAAAATAAAACCTGGCATAATACCAACTTTAGCCTCGTCTGGTGTAATAACTCCTGGACAATTAGGACCTACCAATCTACAGTCTTTATTAGCTATATAAGCTTTAACCTTTACCATATCTGCTGTTGGTATACCTTCTGTAATACAAATAATTACTTTAATTCCTGCATCTGCAGACTCCATAATTGCATCTGCAGCAAAAGCTGGTGGTACAAAAATAATTGAAGTATCTGCACCTACTTTTTCTACAGCTTCTACAACTGTATTAAAAACAGGTTTACCAAGGTGCTCTTGACCACCTTTACCAGGTGTTACACCACCAACAACATTGGTACCATAATCTATCATTTGACCTGCATGAAAAGTACCTTCACTACCTGTAAAACCTTGTACAATTATTTTTGAATTTTTATTTACTAAAACACTCATTGTTTTGCTTTTTTTTGATTCCGTTTATTTGAGAAAAGAATTTCCTAAAATAAATATTATATGGAGTTAATTTTTATCTTAGGCAAAAATAGTTTATTGTATGTTTTTAAAAAAGAAAAACATGTGGTTTCTTAGCCCAAGAAAACTATAAAAAAAGTTAAAATTTTATAGTTAAGCTTCTCTCTCTTTTATAATTCGTTTTATTGTTGCCAATTCTTTTAACTTTTCTCTAGATTCTGATATTGGTGTACCAAAATAACTTTTACCTCCTGAAACAGATTTAGTAACGCCTGTTTGCCCTAAAATAACAGCACCTTTACCAATTGTAATTCCACTATTTGTACCTACTTGTCCCCAAATAGTTACTTCATCTTCTATAATTACACAACCTGCAATACCTGTTTGTGAAGCAATTAAACATTTTTCACCAATAATTGTATCGTGCCCTACATGTACTTGGTTGTCTATTTTTGTTCCTTCGCCAATAGTTGTATCTCCTGTAACTCCTTTATCTATAGTACAAGAAGCTCCTAAATCTACATGATCTTTTAGTACTACTCTACCGCCTGAAATTAGTTTATCAAAACCAGTTGATCTATTTTTATAATAAAATGCATCTGCTCCTAAAACTGTATTTGCATGAATTGTAACATTATTACCAATTACTGTATGATCATAAATAGTAACATTTGGGTGAATTAAACAATCTTTACCAATGGTAACATTGTTACCAATAAATACATTTGGTTGAACAACTGTTCCTTCGCCTATAACAGCAGATTCTGAGATTGTAGTTTTTGATGCAATAAACGGATTGAAATGTGTTGTAATTTTATTAAAATCGCGAAAAGGATCGTCTGAAATTAATAAAGCTTTACCCTCTGGACAATCAACTTTTTTATTTATTAAAATTGTTGTTGCCTTAGATTGTAAAGCTTTATCGTAATATTTTGGATGATCTACAAAGACAATATCTCCTTTTTCTACAACGTGAATTTCATTAATTCCTAAAATTTTAAAATTAGCGTTACCTATTGGTTCTGCACTAATTAAGTTTGCAATTTCTTGAAGCGTTTGACTTTTTTTAAATTTCATAGTTCATCGGGCAATTTTCAGTAACCAATTTTCTTAATGATTGAATACTGATTAAAAAAACTAATGCTTATTCTTTAATGCGTTCTTGATATGTACCCTTTGTTGTTTCAATTTTTATTTTATCACCTTCATTAATAAATAAAGGAACATTAACGCTAGCACCAGTTTCTACAGTAGCTGGTTTTGTTGCGTTTGTAGCCGTATTTCCTTTTACACCAGGTTCTGTATGTGTTACTTCTAAAATTACACTTGCTGGCATATCTACAGAAAGCGGCATATCATCTTCAGAATTAATAATAATAGTTACCACTTCTCCTTCTTTCATTAATTCTGGAGTATCTAAAGCGTTTTTTTGTAATTGAATCTGAGAATAATCTTGTTCATTCATAAAATGATACGTTTCTCCTTCATTATATAAATATTGAAACTTATGTGTTTCTACACGAACATCTTCTATTTTTCTGCCTGCAGGAAAGGTGTTATCTATAATTTTTCCGTTGGTAACACTTTTTAATTTTGTTCTTACAAAAGCAGGACCTTTACCTGGTTTTACATGTAAAAATTCTACAATTTTATAAATGTCATTATTGTACTTAATACACAATCCGTTTCTTATATCTGATGTTGTTGCCATTTCTATGTATGTTTTTAAATTTTAATTTTTGAAGTAAAGTGTTTTTAATTTGAATTGAAATATCCTTTCATGATTCCTCTGTGAGAATCTTTTATAAACTGAATAATTTCGTCTCTTTCTGGAGTTGCTTCTAATTCTGCTTCAATAATATCTATTGCTTGCGTATAATTGTAATTTTTTTGAAATAAAATTCTATAAATATTCTGTATTTCTCTAATTTTATCTGTAGTATAACCGCGTCTTCTTAAACCAACCGAGTTTATTCCTACATAAGAAAGTGGCTCTCTAGCCGCTTTTACGTAAGGTGGCACATCTTTTCTTACCAAAGAACCGCCTGTTACAAAAGCATGTTTACCAACAGATGCAAATTGATGTACAGCAACCATACCTGCTAAAACCACATTATCTCCAATAGTTACATGACCTGCTAAGGTAGAATTGTTAGAAAAAATACAGTTATTGCCCACAAAACAATCGTGTGCAACATGGCAATACGCCATAATTAAACAATTGTCTCCAATTTTAGTTTTCATTCTATCTGCAGTTCCTCTATTAATTGTAACACATTCTCTTATAGTTACATTATTACCAATTTCTACAGTAGTTTCCTCATCATTAAATTTTAAATCTTGAGGAATAGCAGAGATTACAGCTCCAGGAAAAATTCTACAATTTTCACCAATTCTAGCACCTTCCATGATTGTTACGTTAGAACCAATCCAAGTTCCTGAACCAATAATTACGTTATTATGTATTGTTGTAAATGGCTCTATAACTACATTTCTTGCCACTTTGGCCTGTGGATGAACATATGCTAATGGTTGATTCATAATTTATCTCTTTTTTGCAATTTGCGCCATTAATTCTGCCTCTGCAACCAATTTTCCATTGGCATACGCGTAAGCTTGCATATGGCAAATACCTCTTCTAATTGGTGTAATTAAATCTGCTTTAAAAATTATTGTATCTCCAGGAATTACTTTTTGTTTAAACTTAACATTATCCATTTTCATAAAATAGGTTAAGTAATTTTCTGGATCTGGTACAGTGTTTAAAACCAAAACGCCACCACATTGTGCCATTGCTTCTACCTGTAAAACACCGGGCATTACTGGTGCTCCAGGAAAATGTCCTACAAAGAAGTTTTCATTCATGGTAACATTTTTCATACCAACCACGTGCGTGTCTGAAAGCTCTAAAATTCTATCTATCAGCAAAAATGGTGGTCTGTGAGGTAAAATATCCATTATTTGATGAATATCTAATAATGGAGGTTGATTAAGATCGTATGTGGGTACGTTATTTCTTTTTTCTTGCTTAATAATTTTTGCTAATTTTTTAGCAAAATTTGTATTAATTAAATGGCCTGGTTTATTGGCAATAACTTTACCTTTTATTCTTGTACCTACTAAAGCCAAATCTCCAATAACGTCTAATAATTTGTGTCTTGCAGCTTCATTAGCCCAATGCAAAGTTAAATTATCTAAAATTCCGTTAGATTTCACTTTAATATCATCTTTCTTAAAAGCCTTTTTTAATTTTTCCATTGTACTATCAGACAATTCTTTGTCTACATAAACAATAGCATTATTTAAATCACCACCTTTAATTAAGTCATTTTCTAATAACATTTCTATTTCGTGCAAAAAACTAAACGTTCTTGCTGCCGCAATTTCTTCTTTAAAATCTGTTAAAGAATTTAATGTAGCATTTTGAGTACCTAAAATTTTGGTTCCAAAATCTACCATTGTTGTTATTTGATAATCCTCTGAAGGCATTAAAATAATTTCGCTTCCAGATTCTTCATCTTTATAAGAAATAATTTCTTTAACAACATACTCTTCTATATCTGCATTTTGCTCTTTAATACCTGCTTTTTCTAAAGCTTCAACAAAAAACTTAGAAGAACCATCCATAATAGGAGGTTCAGAAGCATCTATTTCTATTAGTAAATTATCTATATCTAAACCTACAGCTGCTGCTAAAACATGTTCTGAAGTTTGTATTTGTACGCCATTTTTTTCTAGGTTGGTACCTCTTTGGGTATTTACCACATATTCCGCTTTGGCTTCAATTATTGGTGCACCCTCTAAATCTATTCTTTTAAAGGCAAAACCGTGATTTACAGGTGCTGGCTTAATAACCATATTTACTGTATTTCCAGTATGTAAACCTACACCAGATAAATTAACTTCTTGTTGAATTGTTTTTTGTTTTTTGCTCATTTTTATTTTTTTTGAGTCTTTATTTCTTTTTCTAATTCATTAAGTTTAGAAACTATTTTTGGTAAGTTTCTAAAATGAACAGAACTCTTTGAAAAATCTTGAATTTTAAAAGCAGGACTTCCATTCAAGGTTTCATTATCTTTTATATTTTTAGTAATACCTGCTTGTCCAGAAATTTTTACATTATTGCCAATTTTTAAATGACCAGCAAAACCTACTTGCCCACCAATCATACAGTTTTCACCAATTTTGGTTGAACCTGCAATACCTGTTTGAGATGCTATTACTGTATTTTTACCGATTTCTACATTATGCGCAATTTGTATTTGATTGTCTAATTTAACGCCTTTCCTGATAATTGTAGCACCTAAAGTAGCTCTATCTATGGTACAAGATGCTCCTATATCTACATTATCTTCTATAATTACATTACCTATTTGGGGTATTGCTTTAAATTCTCCTTTATCATTTGGTGCAAAACCAAAACCATCAGAACCAATTACAGCGCCAGCGTGTATTTTACAGTTTTGGCCTATTTGTGTTTCTGAGTAAATTTTTACTCCAGCAAAAATAGTGGTATTATCTGCTATTACTGTGTTATTGCCTAGGTAACAATTAGGGTAAATTTTTACATTTTCTCCAATTGAAACATTTTCTCCAATATAAGTAAACGCCCCAATATATTCATCTTTACCTATTTTAGCAGAATCTGAAATAAAAATAGGTAACTCTCTACCTACTTTAGTATTTTTAACCTCATTGTAAAATTCTAATAATCTAGAAAAAGCAGCATAAGCATCTGCTACTTTGATAAGTGTAGTTTCTACTTCATTTTCTGGCACAAAACTTTTATTTACAATAGCAATAGAAGCATTTGTAGTATATAAATATGAATTGTACTTGGGATTAGATAAAAAAGTAAGCGCACCTTTTTCTCCTTCTTCTATTTTAGAAAGTTTAAAAACTTCTTCATCAGGATTTCCATAAACCTCTCCTTCTAAAATATCTGCTATTTGTTGTGCTGTAAATTTCATTAAGCGCAAAAATATAAAAATAATACGGTTTAGGCTAATAATAACATTTTGCAATATATGCGTTGTAAAATATTATTTTGGATAGCAAATAAAATGTTTTATAACTGGTTTGGTAAGCGCTTGTATATTTAATTGGTCAGATGCTTTTGCAATATCTTTTAGTTTTCCTTTTTTATTTAAAATCAAAACAGGTTTGTTAAAATTATAGGCTTGGTTTCTAATCTCTTGAGAAAACACAAAAAAACTAGTTTTGTCTTCTGAAATGCCAAACTTTTGCGCTATTTTTTTCTTTATATTTTCTAAATATTCTGTTTGAAAAGGTGCTTTTTGAATTTCAATTTTTAACAACTTCCTATTTACGATCATTTTAGATAAAATAGACAAAACTTTATCTTCATGATTAATCCATTCTTTTATTGCAGAAAAAATATCATAATCATCTAATCTAGAGAACATTTCTAATGTTTCTGAAGTAAAATTTGCTGATGTAATTTTTTGATACAAAAAATAATGTAAAGCTTTACTGCAAAAAAGATTGGTACCTGTTTCTGCCAATTCTTTGGCTCTCTTTAAAACATTTACCAACATATTTTCTGCAACTAAACCTGTTTTATGCAAATACACTTGCCAATACATTAATCTTCTGGCAATTAAGAATTTTTCTACAGAATAAATACCTTTTTTCTCAATTACCAATTCATCATCTTTTACATTCATCATTGCAATTAAACGATCTGAAGATATATTGCCTTCTGTTACTCCTGTATAAAAACTATCTCTTTTTAAATAATCTAAACGATCTATATCTAATTGGCTAGAAATTAATTGATACAAAAATTTACGTTTATTTTTTCCTTCAAAAATTTCTATGGCTAAACTTAATTTTCCATTAAATTCTTGATTTAATTTATGCATAAATTTTAAAGAAATTTCTTCATGAGAAATACCATTTACAATACTGTGCTCTAATGCATGTGAGTACGCTCCATGCCCAATATCATGCAATAAAATAGCAATGTAAAGTGCATTTTCTTCATCATTAGAAATTAATATTTGCTTAAAACGTAAAACTTGTATGGCTTTTTGCATTAAATGCATACAACCAATTGCATGATGAAAACGGGTGTGATTTGCACCTGGATATACCAAATTAGACAGCCCCATTTGTGTAATTCTTCGCAAACGTTGAAAATAGGGATGCTCTATAATATCAAAAAGTAAGCTGTTTGGTATTTGTATAAAACCGTATATTGGGTCGTTTAAAATTTTTAGTTTATTGGGTGTTTGTGTGCTCAAAAAAATAAATTTATCAATCTAACGCAAAATACAAATTTATATAAGCAGAAAGCTAGTTTTTAAATGGATTTTTTAATTTATAAATTCTAATTTCTTTTATAATTTTAAAATTGTGAATATTTTATCACTTTTAAAATCTATTAAAAGAAACAAACAATTAATTTTAACGTTATAGGAAATAAATACAATAAATATGAGCATACAAATTTTATGGGTTGATGATGAAATTGAATTATTAAAACCGCATATTTTATTTTTAGAACGAAAAAATTACAACGTTACCACTTGTACCAATGGTGCAGACGCTATAAATCTAGTAGAAGAAACAAATTTTGATATTGTTTTTTTGGATGAAAACATGCCAGGTTTATCTGGTTTAGAAACACTTTCTGAAATTAAACAAAAACAAGCCAATTTACCTGTTGTAATGATTACAAAGAGTGAAGAGGAGTATATTATGGAAGAAGCCATTGGCTCTAAAATTGCAGATTATTTAATAAAACCTGTTAATCCGAGTCAGATTTTGTTAAGTCTAAAGAAAAACTTAGACAATTCTCGTTTGGTTTCCGAAAAAACAACATCTAACTATCAGCAAGAATTTAGAAAAATTTCTATGGATTTGGCAATGGTAAATTCTTATGAAGAATGGATAGATTTGTATAAAAAACTAATTCATTGGGAATTAGAACTAGAAAACATAAGCGACCCAGGAATGCTTGGTATTTTAGAATCTCAAAAACAAGAGGCAAACTCTCAGTTTTTTAAATTCATTAAAAAAAATTATGAAGACTATTTAACTGCCCATGACAAGCCTACATTTTCGCATACTTTATTTAAAGATTATGTAGTTCCTGAACTAAATAAAAACCAAGGTGTTTTATGGGTTGTTATTGATAATTTACGTTATGACCAATACAGAATTTTAGAGCCATTAATTAATAATCATTATAAAAAAGAAGAAGAATATACTTATTTCTCAATCTTACCAACAGCAACGCAATATGCTAGAAATGCTATTTTTTCTGGTTTAATGCCTTCAGAAATGGAGAAAAAACATCCAAATTTTTGGAAAAACGATACCGATGAAGGTGGTATGAATTTATTTGAAAACGAATTTTTAACGGCTCAAATAAAACGTTTAAGTTTAGATATTAAACACGAATATTATAAAATTTCTTCGTTAAAAAGCGGTAAAGAATTGGCAGACAATTACAATGGTACCAAACAAAACGATTTAACTGCGGTTGTTTATAATTTTGTAGATATTTTAAGTCATTCTAAAACAGAAATGGAAGTAATTAAAGAATTGGCTGGAGATGATAAAGCTTATAGAAGTTTAACTTTAAGCTGGTTTAAAAACTCACCTTTATTTGAAATTATACAAAAAGCACAAAGTTTGGGACAAAAATTAATTATTACCACAGATCATGGTACTATTAATTGCAAAGCACCTTCAAAAGTAATTGGCGACAAAAACATTAGTTCTAATTTACGCTACAAAACAGGTAGAAGTTTGTCTTATGAAGAAAAAGATGTGTATGCTGTAAGAAACCCAAAAGACATTTTTTTGCCAACAGTTGCTATGAATGCGCCTTTTGTATTTGCTAAAGAAGATTTATTTTTTGCCTATCCTAACAACTTTAATCACTTTGTAAAATATTTTAAAAACACTTACCAACATGGTGGTGTTTCTCTAGAAGAAATGATTATTCCTTGTGCGGTTTATAGTCCTAAGTAAAATTAAAAGAAGGTAAATTGTATAAGACAATTTACCTTCTTAGGTACTAAATCAAACTCAAATAATTAGATTTATATTTTTAAATACTGTTGCATAAGTCATCAGGAATAACAAAGTTTTCTAAATCCACATTTTCAGAGGTAAATGTATATTTATGATTATATACTCTTCCTTTATAATATGTCTGAAATTCGTATTCTTTGTTTAAAGTAATGTTATATAAGGTAATTTTCCCTCTTCTTATATAACCAACATATTTACTTCTTTTGTAAATTTGACCTCTATAATTAGTGTAGTCTTCTAACATATACAAGAAAGAAGATGGTTTTATAATTCTAGAATCGCACACTCCAGAAAAATTTATATTTACATTTACAATCTGTGGAGGTAAATTATTTTTAAAATCATTTAAATTGATACTTATTTGATTAAAATCACACCCATTAAAAATATTAGAACGATACACTTCTTTTCCTTTAGCGTAAGTAGAGCTACCCTCATAAACAACAAATTGCAGGTTTGTATTAGGTGTTCTATAATATCCAAAAGATTTACCATCATAAAAATTTGCAGTTCTATTTGATTTATAACTAACATTTTGATTAGTCCCTGCATAAACTAAAGATGTCGCTAATCTATAACCATTTTCTCTTGTTACACCAGGTGCAGAAATTTTCACATCAAACCTTCTATAATCATCACAACCTCTTAACCAATAATCTAAATTATACCAAGATAAATGTGTGGTAGTATATTTTACAAATAAATTACCTTGATTATTCTCTTGAATAATCGTCTCTGTATGATATTTCCAAACACCATCATCTTTACTATAAGACCAAACAGGTAAAAGATCTCCTATTTTTACTTTTGCTCCTGTATTTGGATTTACAACATCTCTGTCAACTTCCATAGTAATAGTTATAGGCTTAGAAAATTCTTTTACTTCTACCCCACCTACAAACATATCTATAGAAACAAAACCAGCAGTAGAAAAAGAGCCTTCATTGTCAATTTCTCCGTTTTCTAACTCAACAGAATCAGGAGAAAAACCACCAGGAAAAGAGTTTAAACTTTCATCTATTTGACTATCAAAATTAACCACTCTAACTTTTAAATCTCCTGAATTAGAAAGCTCATTTCCAGCTTCATCTCTAAATTCTGTATCTTTTATAATTTCTACCTGTGTAAATTCATTCTCTCCAGAATCGTCTGTAATTACAATTAAATCTTCATTTAATTTATTATCTTTAAGTGGTTTTATAGATTCAATTAAACTTACTCCATTTGGTGTATCTTTAATATTCACAATATTTGCAAATATATTTACTAAAGTATCATTTTGATTAATGTTTACTGGTATTGTTGTTGTTAGATAGTCTTTACCACTTACCCTAACAATAAATCTTAAATCTTCTGTATTATAGGCAGGATTTACCGCTAATTGAAGTACACCATCTATTAATGGAAAGTTTGTTTTAGATCCACCATCAGAAACAATTTTGGTAGCATCTTCTCCTAACAATTCTATATTTAATTTATTACTACCATCTAAATTTATTGGATTTACAGGGTCAAAAACTGTGATTTGAATATTTTTATCAAAAACTGCGGTATCTACTGCTACTTTAAAATCTTTTAAAGGATTCTCACAAGATATTATTAAAACAAAAGAAAACAATAATAGTGTTCCTAATAATATTACATTGTATTTTTTTATTTTTTTCATAATTATTTATTTTAAAAACTGTAAGCTAATTTTAATTGAATATTTGGTATTATGGTTAATTTACTAAAACCATCTTTAATGGTTTCTTTATTTTCTTCTTCTGTAGGTGTTAGTAATCTTGTACCTACCAATGTGGCCTCTGATTCTCCAATAAAATAACCACCAACTTCTAATGCTAGACCTAACCTTTTATTAGGAATTGCTCTTCCAAAACCTAAACCTAGATATGGAGCAAAACTACTATTCCAGTTTGCGTCTATTTGTATGTCTCCAAAATCTTCTTTGGTTAAAGTAATATCTCCTACTTTTTGTTCGCTATCAAAAGACAAATTACCCGATATAGAAAAATCTGTAAAATAACCAGCTCCAAAAACCAATTTAAAAGAAGAATTAAAAGGTTTGTATTCAAGTAAAAAATCGTAGCTTTTATTTTTTAGATTTAATACAAAATCTGTATTCTGTCCATCTAATTCAAAATCATTAATTTCATAATTCTCTACATTTAAACTATTATATTTAAGTCTTAAAGTCATTTTACGAGTTAAATACCTTGCATACTCAAACCCTATTCCTGTGGTTCCTCCAGTAATTGCTATTGCATTTTTTCTTACTTTTTGATGCTCAATATCTTCTATCTCTTCTTTCTTATTTTGTCCAAATGATATTGAAACAAAATAAAAACAAAAAATACAAGCATAAATGTTTCTTTTCATAGTTTTAATTTTAGGTTAGTTTTATCGGTTCAAAATTAATTTGAACTTATAAAAACTACAATACCTACTTCTAGGTATTTTTTAAAAGGTAAATTTTATGAAATTGAGTATTACAATAACTCTAAAACCATAGAAAACTTAATTAAATCTGCTAAAGAAGTAGCATCTAATTTTTTATAAATATTTTTTCTATGAGTAATAACAGTATGTTTAGAAATAAATAAATGTTCCCCAACCTGTTTATTATTGGCTCCATTTACAACTAGTTGTAGAATAACTTTCTCTTGTTTGGTTAAACTTTGAAAACGCTGCCAAAATAACATACAATTTTTATGCTCTGGCACAATACTATTAAAAAGTTTAGAAAGGACGCCCATTTGATCTGGAAATAAAGTGGTATTTAAAGATATTTCGTTATCAATTAAAGCTTTGTTGGTTAAGTAATGCGTCATTGTATTGTTTAAGGAAACACATTGCAAGAAATTACAAATAGAATTATGATCGTTTGTTTTTTGAAATTCCCTCGCTTTTTTCTTCGCTTTTTCTAATAAAAAAGGTTCAGAAATAGAAGGTAAATACTTACCACCAAATTCAAATAAGTTTTCAATTTCTTTGCCATAACTGAAAAACGAATCACTAAAATAAATATGATCGCAACTTTCTATTTTATTGATGTAAATAGGGTTTGGTAAATAATCTGCCAATTGATAAAATTGAACTTTATTTTCTAAATATAAATTTCTTAAACGAAATGAGAAATGCTCGTTTTGAGTAAAAAATTCTTTTTCGCTAAATTTTTTCATCTAAAATACTTTTTTCGCAATTCTTTGCAACTTCAGTAAAAACTCGTTTGGCTTTTCTAAACTTGCATAATGCCCACAATTTTTAAATCGAAATATCTCACAATAATTCTCACTATTATTCAAAACATGCTCCAAATAATTAGAATTAACAGAAGCATCTGCATCACCAACAATTATAAATTTAGGAATATTTAATTTTGTGAAAATTTCAAATTCATTAGATAGTTTATCTCCTAAAATGTCTTCTGCAATACATTTTCTAACAATGGGATTTGTTTGCTTGAAATCTGTAACAATATTAACAGCATTTTTATTATTAAAAACAGCAATTTCTGCAGCAGTTTCAACTTCTTTTAAAGATGGTTGTTCTGTTAAAAAAGTTTGCAAAGCTGGTACAGGTAAAAAAGCTTCTTCAAAATTAATTGGCTTTTTTACTGGCGGAGTTCCAAAAATTAGTAAACCCTTTAGCTCATAAATGCTATTGGCTATTTCAATAGCTAAATGACCACCTAAAGAATTACCAACTAATAAAATAGGCTCACCTATGGAATTGATATAAGTAATTAATTTTTCTTTAAAAAAATCTACAGTAAACTCTTTAGATTTTTATAGTCGTCTGCACTTGTACCATGTCCTGGTAAATCTATTGCAATTTTTGTTTGCTGAATCTGATCTGAGTTAAGTACGTGTTCAAAAACTGAACTAGAAGAAGAATTGCCGTGTAGAAAAATTATTGCACCTTCTTTACCTCCTTTTTTTATTATTTTTTTCATAGCAATACGAAAAAACAAAATATTCTTGTTTCTTCAAAAAAATATGTTCAAAAACATTAACTTTTTGTTACGAACTAGCTTATTTTTATTGATATAATAAAAAAACAATACTATTTTTGCATTATGAATACAACCTATTCTTTACAAGAATTACCAAAAATTGCAAAAGAAATAATTACATCTGTAAAATATAAAACCTTATTATTTTATGGAGAAATGGGTGTTGGCAAAACCACCTTAATTAAAGAAATTTGCAAACAATTAGGTGTTTTAGACAATATCTCCTCTCCTACTTTTTCTTTGGTAAACGAGTATGAAACCAAATCAAAAGAAAGCGTTTTTCATTTCGATTTTTATAGAATCACAGATGAAAATGAAGCTCTAGATATGGGAATAGAAGATTATTTATATAATAATTGCTGGTGTTTAATTGAATGGCCACAAAATGTAGAAAATTTATTACCTTTAGATGCTGTTGAAATCCATTTGTCTACTTTAGAAAATGGTCAACGAAACATTCAACTAAAATAAACCTAACATGAGTCAGTTTTCTCCCTTTAGTAAAGAAGAATTAATTCCACAAGAAGAAAAATTAGAAGTTAAAAAACAAAAAGGAGAACTTTATATTGGCTTACCTAAAGAAACCTATTTAAGCGAAAAAAGAGTTTGTTTAACACCAGATGCTGTTACTGCTTTGTCTGCAAATGGCCATAGAGTTGTCATAGAAACAGGTGCAGGAGATGGCGCAAATTTTACCGATAAAGAATATTCAGACGCTGGCGCAAAAATTTCTTATCATGCAGAAGAAGCTTTTAAATGCAATATTGTATTAAAAGTTGCACCACCAACAGAAAAAGAAATTGAATACCTAAACCCAAAAACCATTTTAATTTCTTCTTTACAATTAAAAACACAATCTAAAACCTATTTTGAAGCTTTAGTAAAAAAGAAAATTACAGCAATTGCTTTTGATTATATTAAAGACGACCATAACTCCTATCCTGTTGTAAAATCGCTTAGCGAAATTGCAGGAACAGCCTCTATATTAATTGCTGGAGAATTAATGAGCGGAACAAACAAGGGAAATGGTTTATTATTTGGAAACATTGGTGGCGTACCACCCACTAGTGTGGTTATTTTTGGTGCAGGAACAGTTGGTGAATATGCAGCAAAAACGGCTATTGGTTTGGGTGCCAGAGTAAAAGTTTTTGACAATTCTATAAGTAAACTAAGAAAGTTAAAAGATTGTTTAAACTACCCAATCTACACATCTACATTGCAACCAAAATCTATTGCAAAAGCTTTAATGCGCTGTGATGTTGCCATTGGTGCCATTCGTGGTAAAAACAGAAGTCCTATTTGTGCCACAGAAGAAATGGTACAACGTATGAAAGAAGGTGCAATTTTAGTAGATGTTGCTATAGACAGAGGTGGCTGTTTTGAAACTTCTAATGTAACCACACACAAAACACCAACTTTTGTAAAACATGGTGTTATACACTATTGTGTACCTAATATTCCTGCAAGATATTCCAGAACTGCATCTGTATCTATTAGTAATATTTTTACCCCTTACCTATTGCATATTGCAGAAGAAGGCGGCTTTGAAAATACAGCAAGATTTAACAAAAGCCTTAGAGACGGTATGTACGCTTACCATGGTATTTTAACAAACAAAACAGTAGCCAATTGGTTCGATTTGCCATTTAGAGACATTAATTTACTAATCTTTTAAGTAAAAATAATCCCTAAATTTTAGCAATATTTTTTCAAAATTATCTTTCTTAACTATAAATGCTAACCAGCATTAACTTAAATTTGCAAACTAAATTATTACCATGCTTGTAAAACGTATTTTTTATTATTTAATAGGAGTTTCTTTGGGCTCTGTAGGAGTTTATTTCTTTTGGCAAAAGAAAAATGCAAGTTTTGATTATGGTATGGATGCTAGAACATTAAAAACCATCAGAATTAAAAAACGTTTGTTTACTAATGATGCAAAAACAGCAATGGATCGTTTTAAAATAGATACCGCAAAAATTAGTACCATTCTAAAAACTGGCGATGTAGATTTTAGCAAAGGAAACCCAAGAAACAAACCTTGTGCAGACTATTTTATTACAGGTAAAAAAGAATTAAACAATATAAGTTTACTTGTAAAACGTTGTGATTCTTCTGCAACCATAGAAAAAGTTATCAAACAATAATGGTTTTTTGAAGCCATTTCCTGCTTTCCACTATATCTTTTTATGCTCCTTTAGTTTTAGCATTTGTTATTTTTAAAAATTGTTTTTATTCCAAATAAGCAATCTTAAAATTTAGAAAAGCATAAAAAGGATGCCGTTGCAATCAGGGCTAGCATTATTTACTTAAGTTCTTGAGAATTTAAATATCTTTCTTCTATTTTAGCTACATTTTTAATTGTTTTTTTTACCCAATCAAAATATAAAACCTCTTTTTCTTTTTTAGATAATTGCCAGTTTATATTAGAATTTCTCAATTTTGTAGTTACGTGTTGTAAAATAATAGCAGCAGCAACAGAAATGTTTAAACTCTCTGTAAAACCAACCATAGGTATTTTTAAAAAACCATCTGCATTTTCTAGTACATAATCAGAAACACCGTCTGCTTCTACTCCAAAAACAAAAGCAGATTTTTTTGTAATATCAAAATCTTGTAACAAACAAGAATCATTATGTGGCGTAGTTGCAATAATTTGATACCCTTTTTCCTTTAAACTATCCAAACAAATTTTGGTATTATCTCCATCTGTTTTATAACGTTTAGATGTTATCCATTTTTGAGAACCTTTGGCCACATGCCTAGACACTTTATTCGTATATTTATTTTCAATTGCATGCACATCTTGCACACCAAAAATATCAGCAGTTCTCACAACTGCACTTGCATTGTGTGGCTGAAAAATATCTTCTAAAACCACAGTAAAATGCCTTGTTCTTTGCTCTAAAACAGTTTTAAAAAGTGCTTTTCTTTTTTCAGTTAAAAAACCTTCAAAATAAGTTAATAAATGCGCATCAATCATAATTACAAACTTAAAATTATTATTTTTATAACCAATAATGATTTTTATAAATTAAATGAAAAAAATAGTAATTTTAACAGGCGCAGGAATTTCTGCAGAAAGCGGTATAAATACCTTTAGAGATGCAGATGGTTTATGGGAAGGCCACGATGTTATGGAAGTTGCCACTCCACAAGGTTTTGCAAACAACCCAGAATTGTTGTTAGAATTTTACAACCAACGCAGAAAACAGTTGTTAAAAGTGCAACCCAACTTAGCACATTTAAATTTAAAAACGTTAGAACATAATTTTCACGTAGAAATTATTACTCAAAATGTAGACGATTTGCATGAAAGAGCAAAAAGTAAAAACGTAACGCATTTACATGGCGAACTCTTAAAAGTAAGAAGCACTATAGATGAAAATCTAATTTTAGACTGGAAAAAAGACTTGGTTTTAGGCGATTTATGTAAAAATGGAAGCCAATTAAGACCACACATTGTTTGGTTTGGCGAAATGGTGCCCATGTTAGATAAAGCCATAGAAATTACCAAAACTGCAGATATTTTAGTGATAATTGGTACTTCTATGCAAGTATATCCTGCAGCTAGTTTGGTTAATTATATAAAACCCAATACACCAATTTATTTTATAGACCCAAAACCTTCTGTATCAAAAAATGATTTTAATAATTTAAGCATTATAGAAAATGTTGCCAGTACAGGAACAAATCAGTTGCTTGAATTATTATCTTAATTAATCTTTTTTGATTTTTATGAAAGAAAAGCTATCAATTATAGTTAGGTTTTATAAGTTGCAAGTTTGAAATTAATTAAACTTACTATTCGTTTTTACGAAATTAAATTATTGAAATACTCGTAAATTTCTCCTTTAGAAATGTTACTACCTTTTTCTATTAAATCAAAAATTTCTTTATTTCTTTCTGAATGATAAGGTTTGGTTCCTCTAAAAATTTCTACAGAATTATCCATAGGATTTTGCATTAACCACTCAAAACCTTTTTGTTCTAATAAATCAATATCCCAAGTAACTTTTATAGCAATTCTATGTATTTCTTCATCTGCACACTTAAACAAATTGGCAGATGTTTTAGAAAAATGTTCTACATATTGGGTTTTGTTTAAAACATCATCCCAAACAACATCAGAAAAAACATTCATTTCTTCTTCTGCAACTGCTGGTTTTTCTTTTTTAATTTGGTTCCATTCTTTTACATCTATACTTTGGGAAGCTAAAAAATGTGCAAATTCTTTGTGTAAACTTTCAAATTGTTCTTTAGTAAGTTGTCTGTATTTCATAAGCCTGGTTTAATTCTGCCAAAGCGGAAGAAGGCATTGGTTTGTGTATTTTTTATACTTTTATTTTCATAACATTGTTACAAATAAAAAGCTCGTTATTTCTAACGAGCTTTTCTAAATTTAGAGTAAACTCTAAAATAATTTTATTACTATTCAGCAATAACTTCAAAAGTAATATCTGCAACTACAGTTCTGTGTAATCTTACAGAAGCGTCGTATTTACCTAATCTTTTAACAGAACCACCAACAACTTTAATAAACTTTTTGTCTATTGCAGTTCCTGCTTTTTCTAAAGCGTTTGCTAAATCTATATTGTTTACAGAACCAAATAATTTGTCTCCTGAACCTGTTTTAGATGTAATTTTAATTTCGTAACCTTTAACTGTTTCTGCTAATTTAGTAGCATCTTCAATTACTTTAGCTTCTTTATAAGCACGTTGCTTTAAGTTTTCTGCTAATACTTTTTTAGCAGATGAAGTTGCTAAAACAGCTTGTCCTGAAGGAATTAAAAAGTTTCTACCATATCCGTTTTTAACGTCTACAACATCATCTTTAAATCCTAAATTTTCTACGTCTTGTCTTAATATCAATTCCATGTCTGTACGTCTTTATTATTTTAATAAATCACCAACATAAGGCATTAACGCTAAATGACGCGACCTTTTAATTGCCTGAGCAACTTTACGTTGATATTTTAATGATGTTCCTGTTAAACGTCTTGGTAAAATTTTACCTTGCTCATTTACTAAATACATTAAGAAATCTGCATCTTTATAATCAATATATTTGATGTCTTTTTTCTTAAATCTACAGTATTTAGATTCTTTTTTAGTATCTATATCTAATGGCGTTAAATATCTAACGTCAGCAGATTTACCACCTTTTGCTTGTTGTTCTATTGATGCCATTTGTTATTTTTTTGTAGATTTAACACGTTCTCTTCTTTTTTCTGCCCAAGCAGCTGCATGTTTGTCTAATTTAACAGTTAAATAACGCATAACGCTATCATCTCTTCTAAATTCTAACTCAAATGCAGAAATCTCTTCTCCAGCGATTTCAAAATCGAATAAATGGTAAAAACCACTTTTTTTCTTTTGGATTGGATAAGCTAATTTTTTTAAGCCCCAATCTTCTTTAGCGACCATTTTAGCTCCTTTAGAAACTAAATAATCTTCGAACTTTTGTACTGTCTCCTTTATCTGAGTATCAGATAAAACGGGATTCAATATGAAAACAGTTTCGTAATGATTCATAAATTAATAATTTAATGTTTATTTTTAAGGGTGCAAATATACTAACTTTTTTAATTCTTACAATGTTTATAAAACATATAAACAAAAGAATTCATAAAATGTAATTGTTTGATTTTTAGATCATTTCAACAAAATATCTAATTATTGAACTGCAGTAACTGTATAACCTGCTTTTCTTAACAAATTAATAACTCCTTTTTTTCCTGCTAAATGTCCTGCTCCTACACCAAAAAAAGTAGGTTGTTCTTTGGCAAAAAGTGCTATTTTAGGAATCCAATTTGTATTTCTATTATCTAACAATTTATCCATGTGCTTTGCTGTAGCGCTATCATCTTCTAACATTACATTAAACATTTTAGTAATATTTTGCGATTTATAAATTTCCAATAAAACTTTAATTTTCTCTTTATCTGATGCCAAATTATCTTTTGCACTTTTAACTAAATCATTAATTTGATCTTGATAAGATATATCATCAAAAACCTGCAGTTGGTCTTCTATAGTTTCTAAACCTTTTACTTCTTCGTTTTGAGATTTAGCAACTTTTACAAGTTCCGCTTCAAAGGATTCCATTGGGCAATCTATTAATTTAGTCAAATAAGATGTGCTAATAAAAAAAGGTTTCATTCTTTCTAACATTTTTACAGACATTCCTACATTTTTTATCAATAGAGAATCTATCATGGTATATTCTTCTTCATTTACAAAGTCTTTTAAAGTTTTTCCTTCTTTCATAAAAACTTTGCTCATCATTTTAGATTGTAAAGCAGGATCATCCATATCAATTTCTAATACAACTTGGGTAGTTTTATCTAAAGCTTCAATAACATCTTCGCTTAATGTAGCATCACAAGTAATATGAATGGTTCCAAAAAGGTAGGATGGTTTTGTTAAATCTTTTCCTGTAATTTGCCAAAGTGTGGCATTTTCTAATTGTTGAGAAAACATGGTTGTTCCATAAAAAAAGAATGCAGTTAAGAAATAAATATTTTTTTTCATTTTTATAATTTTTAAGTTTGATGTATTAGTGTTTAAAAAATATTTTTGTTACAAAAAACTTTTTAATAGAATATCTAATTTAAATCAAACGCCTCATTTATTTCTTCATAAACAACAGCTCCTTTTATAATATTTAAACCTTTAGCTAAACTTTTGTCTATTTCGCAAGCCTTTTCCCAACCATTATTTGCTAATTTTAAAATATACGGTAAAGTAACATTGGTTAGTGCAATTGTAGATGTGTAAGGCACTGCTCCTGGCATATTTGCAACACAATAATGCACAACATCGTCTATAATGTAAGTTGGGTTTTCATGCGTTGTTGGTTTTGTAGTTTCAATACAGCCTCCTTGATCTACTGCAACATCTACAACAACGGTTCCTGGTCTCATTTCTTTTAGCATATCTTTGGTGATTAATTTTGGTGCTTTACCTCCTTTTACCAAAACGCCACCTACAATTAAATCGTGTGTTTTTATAAGTTGTCTTATACTATATTCACTAGAAAAAGCGGTAATTACATGGTTTGGTAAAACATCATTTACATAACGTAAACGTTTCATATTAATGTCCATAATAGTTACATGAGCTCCCAAACCTGCTGCCATTTTTGCTGCTTGTACACCTACTACTCCAGCACCTAAAACTAGTACTTTACCTGGTGTAACTCCTGGCACACCACCCAACAAAATTCCACGTCCTTTTACAGGTTTTTCTAAATATTTTGCACCTTGTTGTATGGCCATTCTACCTGCAACTTCAGACATTGGTGTTAATAATGGCAAAGTACCTTCTGTATCTTCTACGGTTTCATAAGCAATACAAATTGCTTTACTTTTAATCATTGCTTTTGTTAAAGGTTCGCTAGATGCAAAATGGAAATACGTAAAAACAATTTGATTTTCTTTAATTAAAGGATATTCTTCTGCAATTGGTTCTTTTACCTTTACAATCATATCACTTTTACTATAAACTTCTGCTATAGTTGGTAAAATTGTAGCACCTACTTCTAAATAATGTGCATCAAAAAAACCACTACCTTCGCCTGCAGTGGTTTGTATGTAAACTGTATGATTTTTTTTGGTTAATTCTAAAACTCCAGCAGGTGTCATACCTACTCTACTTTCGTTGTTTTTGATTTCTTTAGGAATTCCGATTTTCATTTTGCTTAAATTAGATATTTTAAGCGTATAAATTTACATTCTTTTTTTTTGATATCTATTGAATTCATTGGCTTACTTAATTTTTACGATTTTATGTATTTTTATCTTAAAAAGCTATGTAAATTAAGAATTTGAAGTTAAAAATTATGGAAAAAATAAAAGTCAGACGTTAAGGTCTGACTTTTAAACTATTTTTTAAAATTCTTTAATCCAAATCAAATCTTACACCCATAGAAATATTTCTTGTTTCTGTGTTTTTAAAGAGTGGATTCAAATCGTATTTCAAATATAAACTAGTAGATTTATAACCAACATAAGCACTTAAACCATAATTTACAGTATTCATATTAAAATTATTATATTGTATTTGTTCTATTTCTGCATTGTTGATATCTCTAAAATCTAAATATTGTCTGGTTCCTAATTTAAAACCTACAAAACCACCTAAACCAATTCTTACAGATTCATTAGATCTATCATAAACAAAACCATCTTTATATTTTTTGTTTTTAGACAAATCCCATTCTAAATGCACAGGAAAATTCATTTGTACATGTCTTAATCTACTTTCAGACAAGTCTCTTGGAAAAACTTCTATTGTTGTAACATCTCCATTTTTAACGTGGAATTGGTTGTTTTCTAGCCTTAAATTATTCCAAAGAAAAGAAACACCATATTTAAAATATAATTGTGAAGCGTCTTTTGTAAATCTGGTTTTCCAGCTTAAACCCACTTCATAAAAACGAGATCTCCAAAACTGATAGTCAGAATCGTTTAAAGAACTAAATTTATGGTCTTCTAAAACATTATTTACACCCATGGCAAAAATAAACTGACTTGTTGTTCTTCTGTTCTGACTTCTTTTTTGTGTTCCTTTTTTACGTTTATCATCATTCTCATCATTATTTTCATCTATTTTAAAACGAAAGGTTTTATTGCCTACTTTAAAAACATTTATTTCATCATCATCTAAATCGTCTAAATTTTCACTGGCAATTTTACCGTTTGTTTTATGTTGCACAAGTATTTGTAACAAACGCTCTTGTTCACTCACTTTAATTTCTATTTGCGATGCATGGTAAGCTGCCACATCATTTTTTAAAGATGTTGCAGTATTTTCAGAAATTTCTCCTTTTTTTAATCTTTTATCTATTGCAAGCACTTTTGTTTTTAAAGAATCTTTTTGTGTTTTGGTAATAATTTCTATGCGTTTTGCAATTTTACGCACTTCTTTTTCAAATGTTTTTTCTTGGGCGGTAACTAATGTTGTTACCAAAAGAACGACTATAAGTATTGTTTTTTTCATGATTTTAAATTTATTTTTTTGTTTCGTTTCATTAATTATTTCTTGTTGCTATTGCAAATGCAATGTCTGACACCCTTCGTTTTAATGCATTTAAAAAGTTATTGTTAAAAACATCATCATTAATAGTGTTTTCTACTTCTGCTAAAATTGTTTCAGGATCTACTTTTAAATTTGTTTTTTTGAGCTCACTTTTAATTGTTTTTAAAACCTGTTCTCTGGTTACATCATATTTAGCATAATAGGCTTTTACTTCTTGGTTAGTGTGTGTTACCGCGAATAACAAATCTGCACCATTTACTTTAATTGTAATCTTATTTTCCTTTTTCTTTTCCTTTTTGTTCGTTGTTATTTCTTGCAATTCTTTATCAGCTTTTACAACAAGTGTATTTTCTTTTTTTAAGTTACGCTTGTTTGATTCCTCTTTGTTAATTGTTAAATTGGTTTTAACACTCAACTTGTTATTTTCTGTGTTTTCTGTTTTAGCAATTTCTGATTTAGCTCTGTTATATTTTCTAGTTTTTGATTGTTTTACTATTTGCTCTTCTTTGTTTTCTAAAATATCTTTTGCTACAATAACTGGCGCTTCATTTATCTCTTTAAAAACTTTGTCTATTTTATTTTTAATTGAAACTGTATCTATACTTATTGGTTGATTTACAATAATTTTTTCTATTGGTTTTCCTTGAATTTTATCTTTAGAAAAAACATAAAAACCTGCATAAATTAGTAACAAAATACTGGCTGCATAGCTTGCATAAAAAAACCAAGCTTTCTTTTTTTGTTTGGGTTGCTCATCTAATTGCGCAGACAAACGATCCCAGGCAGATGCCGATGGCGCAAATGTTCTGCTTGCTAATTTGTCTTTTATTTCTTGATCTATTTTATTCGTTTTCATGAATTATTGTATTCATTTTAGTATAATTTTGTTGCAATAATTTACGTGCTTTAAATAATTGCGATTTTGATGTACTTTCTGAAATGCTTAATTTTTGAGCAATTTCTGAATGTTTATAACCTTCTATGGCATATAAATTAAACACCATTTTGTAACCTTCTGGCAAACTGTCTATTAATTTTTGAATGTCTGCTACACTTGTATTTTCTAAACTTTCTGTGGCTGCATCATTAAAAACATATTCTTCATCTGTTAAATCGAAAATATTTTTTTTACGCAAATAAGAAATACAAGTATTCACCATAATTTTTCTTACCCAACCCTCAAAACTACCTTGAAACTTAAATTTATCTAAGTTTTTAAAAACCTTTAAAAAGCCTTGTAGCATTAAATCTTCTGCATGATGTAAATCTTTTACATATTGCCTACAAACGCCTAACATTTTAGGAGAATGTTGCTCAAATAATTGTTTTTGCGCTTCTCTTTTGTTGTCAATTGCCTTTTTAATTAACAATTTCTCGCTTTGTAATTTTATAATTTTCAAGCTTTTGGGTTTGGTTGTTGTTGCCTTACAAATATATAGACTACCAAAGTTTTAAAAAGGTTGCCTAATTATTATTTTAATTTTAATTTGTTCCTAATCTATTGTAATTTAATTGTAGCAATTCCTTTAATTATAGCTTTAAAATTAAACTATAGTTAGTGTTTAATTTATAACGTACTACTTTTTTATTGAAACTATTATGAGCGAATTTTGGTATAAATTTTGATACCTTGCTAACATGATTAAAAAAATACTTACCACAACATTACTCGTATTTTCCTTAGCTATTGTAGCACAACCAAATAATTTAAAAACAATTTCTGGTTTTATCACTTTTAAAGACAAACCGTTGCCTTATGTTGCTGTTAAAGAATTAAATTCTAACAAAATTGTATTTACCAATGCTAAAGGTTTTTATGAAATTAAAACAAGTGTTGGCAAAACTTTAGAGTACAATCATATTGGTTTTAAAACCATAGCTATTTATATTGAAGATCTTACAAGTACATTAAATTTAAAATTAGCACAAAATGATGCAAATCACAAATTAAACAAAAACAATTCTTTAAAATTAGGAGGTAGCAAAATTGGCGCAAAAAACCTTGATTTGTATGTGACTAAAATTAAATTAGACAGCCTAAACACCAATGCTTTTTCTGTTACAGATGCTATTTTAGAGCAAGTTTCTTTTCTGCATACAAAACAAAATCAATATAAAGAAAACCTTTTGTACGTTAAAGAAAATGAGCTTAATGGTCCTATTAAATGGTCTATTGATGGTTATTTATACGACATACCTTTACCATTATTTATTGAAGAAATTAAAGAAGTTTATCTGATAAAGCCCTTTTACCAAAACTTTATTGTAAAAATAAAAACAAATATAAATTACAGAAAAGTAAAAAACATCAACTTTAATAATGCCTATTTTTCTGATGAAGATTTTTATCAAAATGATGCAATTCCTTATCAAAAATTAAAAACTTTTCTACCTAAATATTTAAAAGAATTTAAAAAGACTAAAAATGTTGATGAAATTCTAGAAACATTTAACAAACAAGATAAAAAACACCAAGCCAACTATTTATTTACCGTATTAAATTTTTTAAGTAAAGAAACAAAGGATAAAGAAAACATTTTAATGCTATTAAAAAATTACAGCGAACATGTAAAAAACAATGCAGAAGAACTAAAAAGAATAGCGTACAAATATGATGCTTTAAAAGAATACAACAAGGCATTAAACCTTTATAAACAAGTAGCAACTTTAAGACCCAATTACAAACAATCTTACAGAGATCTTGCACAGAGTTACTTAAACTTAAATCAATTTAAAAATTTTTGGATGATTTACAAACTGTATTTTAAAAACGGTTTAAAAATAGAAAATGATGATATTGGCGATATGATTACTTCTGAAATTAAAACAACCTATACTAAAGATTCTCTTAACAATGCTGCTAAAATTAAAATAGCAGATGCTAAAAAAGTAAAAAATTATGATGTTAGAATGGTTTTTGAATGGAATACTTCTGATGCCGAGTTTATTCTTGAATTTGTAAATGAGAATGGAGAAATTTTTAACCTTGAAAATTCTATTTCTGAAAATAACGAACTGTATAATCACCAGAAAAAAAATGGATATACTGCTAAAGAAATTGTAATTGAACAATTGGCTAATACAAATTTATTAGTAAATTTCACCTATTTAGGAAATCATAAATATAGCCCTACAACCTTAAAAGTTACTACTTATTTTAATTGGGGTAAAAAGCTAGAATCTAAAAAAATAAAAGTTTTTGATTTTGGTATTGAAAACAAAAAAATAAACTTGTTAGATTTTAGGAAATTATAAAAATTTACATCAAACAGTAAAATTGAGCTTTATTTAACTTATCGTTTTTAGTGCATTTCAACTTTAAAAAATTGAGTTTTCCTAGTAAGCATCTACATCAATAATAAAACGTATTGGTCTAAAATCTTTAACCGCTTCAAACGTGTTTCTAATTTTAGAAATTTGTACTTTTGTATTCGCTAAACTTTGTTTTGGCGAAATTTTAATCACAATATTTATAACTTATTTATTGCTTACTTTTGTAATAAATTACAAAAGTATTTTTGTCAACTTTACAAAATCTATCTTTAAAAATTTAAAATATTTTAAATATCATTTTTACTATTTCTATAAAAAATAACATGAAAAAAATTATTTTTATTACACTAATTAATTTCTATTCTATAAGTTTTTATTGTCAGAATTCTTTTGAAAAAGGATATTTTATCAATAATTCTGATGAACGAATAGAATGTTATATTAAACACTTAGATTTACTTTACAATCCAGATAATATTATTTACAAATTGTCTTTAAATGGTAAAAAAAATACTGCAACAATAGAAAATGTAAAGGAATTTGAAATTTATAAAATTTCTAAATACGAGAGACATACTGTTAAAATCGATAGGTCTAGTGAAAACTACAAAGAGCTTAGTTTAAACAAAAAAGTTAAATTTACTGATGAACAATTATTTTTAAAAGTATTAATAAAAGGAAAAGCAAGTCTTTATAAATATGCTGAACCTGGTCTTCTTCGTTTTTTCTATAAAACAGAAAACATAGAACAACTTGTATTTAAAAGTTATTCGTCTGCAGATAGATTTACCATCAAAAAAAACGAAAGATTCAAGCAACAAATATTAAATAATTTAAAATGTAGCGATATCAAAAAAAATCGTGTCATAAAATTAGAGTATAAAAGTAGCAAATTAATTAAATTATTTGAAGATTATAATAATTGTGAAAATGCCACTTTTGTGAACTACACAAAGGAAAACACTAAAAAGTCTAAGGCACAATTTAATTTAGGTATAAATGCAAATGCTAATTTTTTTGGTTTTTCAATTTCTCAACCAAGATTTAATGAAAGTTTTGATAACAAAATAGCACTTGGTTTTGGAGTTGAAGCAGAGTATGTAATGGGTTTTAATAACAATAAGTGGGCTATTGTAGTAAACCCTAGCTACCTTTCTTACTCATCTATGTATAATGATTTAACGGAAAGGATAACAGAGGCTGATAATTCTGCCACAATAAATTACAGTGCTATAGATATACCAATTGGTCTTAGATATTATATGTATTTAAACGATAAATCTAAGTTTTTTGTAAATAGTTTTTATGTTCCAAATTTTACAATGGAATCAGAGATTAGATCAATTGCTGCTATTGTAAATAGGCCACTAAATTTTGATATAAAAACGAACATCAATTATGCTTTTGGAGTAGGTTACAAATATAACAACAAGCTTAGTGTTGAATTAAGATATTATTCTGCAAGAGATCTTACAACTAATTTTGTTACAATAGAAAGTAGTTTTAATGCTACTTCTATAATTTTAAGTTATAATATTTTTTAAAATTTTATTCCTAAAAGCTTTTTTCTAAAATTAAAGAGATGGTTTAGGCAATTTCAATTAATAGTTATAAACAGTTATATCCTAATTTTTTTTTGACATAATTTAGCTAAATTAATAAGCATCTACATCAATAATAAAACGTATTGGTCTAAAATCTTTAACAGCTTCAAACGTGTTTCTAATTTTAGAAATTTGTGCTTTTGTGTTTGCTAAACTTTGTTTTGGCGGTATTTTAATCACAATATTTTTAATATACTGATTTCTAATTCTAGCAACTGCTGGCGCAGTTGGTCCTAAAACGTTTTCTCCAAAAGAAGTATATAAAGCTTTAAATAGCCAATTTACACCAGTATCTACTTTGTTATAATCTCTATGTTTTAAGGTAATTTTTATCAACCTAAAATAAGGTGGATACTTATATTGCCAACGATCTTGCAATTGTTCTTTATACATTTCTGTATAATTTGTAGTAGAAACTTGTTGCAATATTTTATGATAAGGATTAAACGTTTGTATGGCAACATTTCCTTGTTTTTTGCTACGTCCTGCTCTACCAGAAACTTGCACCATCATATCATAAGCACGTTCATGCGCTCTAAAATCTGGATAATTCAGCATGGTATCTGCATTTAAAACGCCAACCAAAGAAACATTCTCAAAATCTAAACCTTTAGAAAGCATTTGTGTACCCACCAAAATATCTATTTCTTTGGCTTCAAAAGCACCAATTATTTTCTGATAACCAAATTTACCACGAGTCGTGTCCAAATCCATTCTGCCAATTTTATAATCTGGAAATAAATCTTTAAGTTCTAACTCAATTTGCTCTGTTCCAAAACCTTTGGTATCTAAAGTATTGCTACCACAAGCTGCACAACTATTTGGCATTGCACGTTGGTAATTGCAATAATGGCAACGCAACTCGTGTTTGTATTTATGATAAGTTAAGGTAACATCGCAATTTGGGCATTCTGGAGAAACACCACAAGTTTTACATTCTACCACTGGCGAATAACCACGCCTGTTTTGAAATAAAATTATTTGCTCTTTTTCATCTAAAGCTTCTTGAATTAATTTGAGCATTCTATCAGAAAAATGACCTGTCATTTCCTTTTTTCTATGCTTTTCTTTTACGTCAATCAGTTCTATTTTGGGCAATTGTACATTTCCATGACGTCTATTTAAAGCTACAAAACCGTATTTATTTTGTTGCGCATTAAAATAACTTTCTAAAGAAGGAGTTGCAGAACCTAACAATATTTTTGCTTTGTGCATTTTTGCCAAAACAATGGCAGCATCTCTAGCATTGTATCTTGGCGAAGGTTCAAATTGTTTGTAAGAAGTTTCATGCTCTTCATCTACCACAATTAAACCTAAGTTAGAAAAAGGTAAAAAAACCGAAGATCTTGCGCCTAAAATAATGCGTGCTTTGGTCTTGTTTTCTAAAACATTGTGCCACACTTCTACCCTTTCGTTTATAGAATATTTAGAATGAAATACAGAAATTTGATCGCCAAAATAAAACTGTAATCGTGTTATAATTTGAGTAGTTAACGCAATTTCTGGCAATAGAAACAACACTTGCTTGCCTGCATCTAAAACTTCTTGAATCAGTTTTGTATACACTTCTGTTTTTCCAGAACTTGTAATTCCGTGTAAAAGTGTTGCATCTTTTTTTGTAAACGTTTCTTTAATTTCTAAAAGTGCTTTTTGTTGATGCTCATTAAGCGTTTTTAAATCGTTTGTATCTCCTTTAAACTGAATTCTATCTGTTTGAATTTCATAAAATTCAAAAATATTTTTATCTACTAAAGACTTTAAAATTGATGCAGAAACATTTGCAGATTTTTCTAAATCTTTGGCTTTTATCGGTTTTTTTGTGGTTGATAATTGAAAAAAACTTAAAACGGCTTCTCTTTGTTTTTTAGCTCTAGACAACTCTTCTAACAACGTATTTAAAGCATTATCTGAATTATAATTTGCATTTAAACGAACGTATTTTACCAATTTTGGTTTGTAAGTTTCGTAAATTTCTTCTTTTATGAATATTGCTGATTTTTTAATTAAAGAATTTACAACGGGCATTACTTTTTTCTTTCCTAAAATATCTGCAACTTGGTGAATGGTAAGTTGAGATTGATGTTGCATAGCCTCAAAAATTAAAAACTCTTCATCGCTTAAAATAGATTCTTCTGTAAACGCAATGTTTTTACTAATAATTGTTTCGCTTTCTAATAAAAAAGCTGATGGTAAAGACGCTCTATACACTTCACCCAAAGAAGACATATAATAATTCGCAATCCATTGCCAATGTTGCAATTGCAACTCGTTTACCAAAGGTGTTTCATCTAAAATTTGATGAATATCTTTGACTTCATACAAAGTTGGTGCAGTTGTATGGATGTTAAAAACCAAACCTGTATACATTTTAGTTTTCCCAAAAGAAACTGCCACACGCATTCCTTTTTGCAAGAAATTTGCTTCTTCTTCTGTAACACTATAAGTATATGTATTTTGAAGTGGAAGTGGTAAAATAAGGTCTATAAAATGGTTTGTCACTTAAATTGGTTTTTCTATTGAAATGATAAAAATGTCTTGACATTAAAAAAGTTCTCGATACAATTCCGATGAAAAATCGGAATCACTCGAACTGACATGCTCCATGAATTTTTAGAAATCAAAATTACATAAAATGAAGTTATTTTAAGACGTTTTAAAAACAATATTAATTTTGAAATAAAAAAGCTTAGGTTTAGGAAATCTTAATTTTTAAGAACTTTAAACAACTAAAAATGCAGAAATTATTGAGAATAAAAGTAAGTGCGTTTAAAGATTGAAAATTTATTATTTCCCTGAAACAATTTTTGAAAACAGTTGTTTTCATTGTTGATTTTCTATTATAAAAATTCTAACTTCGCTAACTATGGAGGTGAAACATTAAAACGTTGCATATTCGTGTTAAAGTTAGCTCTAATTTAAACAAACAACAGAAAAATGGAACAAAGCTTATTCTACAGCCATATAAAGGAAAATGACTTAAATAAGAATATCATTGAAAGTATTAGAAAATATACTAATAAGAAAAATGATAGACAAGTATATTTATTGGACTCACCTTTAGGTGAAAAATACGAATATGAATATTCTGAAAACGCAATAGTTTTATTATCACCAAAACATAAAATTATATTTCTAAACCTAAAAGATGATAATGATGACTTCGAAACATTCTATGAAGATTTTATTGAGGATTTAAGCTACATATCTGATAAGTATAATTATAAAGATTTTATCGGCAGACCTAGAGAATGGAAAAAAAACATAACAGTAAAGGAAAATTATAATAGGGAAATATCAATATCTGAATTACTAAAACAGAATGAATTAGATTCAGATAAATACAGAGTAGGAGAATTATTAATATCACTACTTACTGGAAGTATAAATGACATAGCCAAAATTGGTGCGGAAGAACCTAGCTCAATACTTGAAAGAGTAAAGCAGAATATTATACTGTTCGACGGTGACCAAACTAGATTCATTTATAAAAAATTCACAAATAAGACTGTTTCTATACAAGGTCTTTCAGGCACAGGAAAAACCGAATTATTATTACATAAATTAAAAGAATTATATGTAACCGAAGAAAAAGCTAAAATTTTCTTCACTTGTCATAATATTGCTTTAGCGAATACTTTAAGAAGCAGAATACCTTCTTTTTTCAACTTTATGAAAGTAGAAAAACAAATTGAATGGAATTCTAAATTATGGGTAAATAGAGCTTGGGGATCAAGAAGAGATATAAATTCAGGTTTATATAGTTATTTATGTGATTTTTATAACATTCCTTTTTTGAGATATAGTTCTTCCACGAATTATAGTAAAATTTTCAGTCAAGCACTCGAACATATTAACAAAATCGATGAATCAAATTTTAAATATGCTTTTGATTATATTTTAATTGATGAAAGGCAAGATTTTCCAAACGTTTTTTTTGAATTGTGTGAAAAAGTAGCAAGTAAAAAAGTCTATATCGCTGGAGATATTTTTCAAGACATTTTTGAAAACACTAAAGAAACCGAGTTGGAAGTAGATATAATTCTCAATAGATGTTATCGAACTGACCCAAGAACCTTAATGTTTGCACACTCAATTGGTTTAGGACTTTTTGAAGAGAAAAAACTTAATTGGTTTGAAGATTCATATTGGAATGCATTAGGTTATAAAATGAATAAATCTCAAAATAATGAAATTGAATTATCTAGGGAACCAATAAGGCGATTTGAAGATTTGAATACCGAAGACTTCAAAAGTACTATTATTCAAGATTCAACGAAAATAACAAATGTAATTAATATTCTTAAAGATATTAAAAAAACTCATCCAACCGTAAAACCAGAAGATGTTGGAATTATAATATTAGACGATAATAGTAAAATATATGATTACATCGACAAATTAAGTTATGCTATTTCAAACAAGCTTAATTGGAAAGTAAACAGAGGTGTAGAAACAAAGGAAAAAACTAATGATGCACTCTACATTACAAATCCTAATAATGTTAAGGGTTTAGAGTTTCCTTTTGTAATTTGTATAACATATTCTATTAAAAACACTTATCGATATAGAAATATCCTATACACAATGCTTACAAGATCTTTTATACAGTCTTATCTATTAGTTCAAAAAGAAGAAGACGGATTGAATATTTTAAAAGAGGGATTAAAAACAATCAACAAAGAGAATAAAATAAAAACAAAGGAACCTACAGAAATTGAAAAGGAGGAAATAAATAATACACTAGTTAGGCTACAGAATAAAAGAAATATATCTTATAAAGAATTTTTGACCGAAATTTTTGATGAACTTGAAATAGTATATGAGTTTAGAAAAAAAATAGAAAAAGCTATAACACAAACTGATATTGAACAATTTGACAAAGATCAAACTGTTAGATTTATAAATGCAAATAAAGAGTTTTACAGCAAATGAAAGATTGGACTTTTAACATAGACATAGTTTCTAAAGATCTTTTCTTTCCTAAAGTAAGGGTAAAGACTAAAATTCAAGTTATCAATATTCTACTTGAAGCCAGTAGATATATTATATCAAATCCGAAACTTAAACAAAACGAATCAAAAGGGCAAATTAAATTAGTTGTTGATAAAATGAGTAGATTGTTTTTCATTTCGGAAAAGAAATCATTTTCAATTGCATTTCCTTTTATTGTTAATGAAATAAATGGAAATTTAGATTTGTCTTTCAAAAACAACATAAACGTAAACTCTTATTTAATATCTCAAACAAAATCTGCTATTAACTGTAATAGCTTTGAAGACGATTGTGTACTTGGTTTTGCAGATTCTCTCGATGAGCTAAAAAATGAAGATAATGATGAAGATTTATGGTTTTTTATAAGAGAACTTATGTTGTATGAAGATGGTTATATTCGATATGATAATGATCCTATTGGACATCAAGAAGCAAAAGATAAAGGTAAACCACATAGGCATCCTCTTGATCATTACGATTTGTTTTATACAAATGGAGCTACTTTTAAAATTGGATTGAAAAGAGCTATAAAGACGGTTCAATTTATTGATTTGTTAAACAGACAAACTGATTGTGATTACCTAAAAAACTAGAGATAGCAACGTGTATAATTAATGGCTAGTTTTCGGCCTATTTACGAAAATCCTCGCGTATTTTCTTCGTCAGTAATTAATTATGAAACTAGGTTCTTAATCAGCGCAAAAAAATTGATAAAAACCGTCAGCAAAAACAAAAACCACTTCAAACTCTCAAAAAACTTCCAAACAAGTGTAGCCGGGATTAAACGGTTTGTTTGAGCTCTTTTTTCTTTTTCAGAAAAAAAGCGAGTAGTGAAAGCGCGAAATGGCTTCTAAAAAAAAATCGGAATTTAATTTTACAGATTGCTTCGTACCTCGCAATGACTTGCTGTTTTGTAAGTACAAAAATCTAATCTTATTCTTCTGTATCGTTTTTTGGTTCTTTAATTTTTCTGGTGCCTTCGTACAACTCGTACTTTACAAATTTACAGTTTAAATCTCCGTTTTTAAGTGCAATTCTTTTAGAAGTTCTTAAACCTACAGATTTTAAAGCGTCTGTATCTGAAGTAATTAACCAAGCTGTAGAACCTGGATAATTGTGTTTTAAAGTATCGCCAATTTTCTTGTAAAACTCGTGTGTGTCTATATTTAAACGTTCGCCATAAGGTGGATTAAACAAAATGGTTGTGTTGCCAAAAACTTCTTTTTTAGAGTTGAAAAAATTAACGTGATGCACGCCAATAAATTCGTCTAAATTAGCATTTTCTATATTGGCTTGTGCTTTTTGTACTGCAGAAGGTGCTTTATCAAACCCCATAATTTTAAAATGAGAGCTTCTAATTTTCTTTAAAAGTGCGTCTTGAATGGTAAAATACAAATCTTCGTCATAATCTTTCCAATGCTCAAAAGCAAAGAGTTTTCTGTTGATGTTTGCTGGAATATTATTGGCAATCATTGCAGCTTCTATTAAAATAGTTCCAGAACCACACATTGGATCCATAAAATTTTCATCGCCAGTGTAACCAGACAATAAAACCATACCAGCCGCCAAAACTTCGTTAATTGGCGCAATATTTGTGGCTGTTCTGTAACCACGTTTGTGCAAAGAATCTCCAGAAGAATCTAAAGAAACGGTTAACCATTCTTTATGAATATGTACATGAATTTTTACGTCTGGATATTTTAAATCTACATTGGGTCTTTTATGGTATTTATGACGAAAATAATCTGCAATGGCATCTTTAGATTTTAAAGAAATATAATGCGAATTTGAGGTAAAATTCTTAGAATTTACAACAGCACCAATGGCAAAAGTACCATCTGCCTCTAAATAATTTTCCCATTTTATTTTCTGAATGGCTTCGTATAAATCTTCTTCGTCGTAAATTTTACAAACTTTTATGGGTTTTAAAATTCTAACTGCAGTTCTCAATGCAATATTGGCTTTGTACATAAAACCTTTATCGCCTCTAAAAGAAACACTTCTAATGCCTTCTTTAACATCTTGTGCGCCTAATTTTTTAAGTTCGTCTGCCAAAACACTTTCTAAACCAAAAAGTGTGGTTGCCGTCATTTTAAAATCTCTATCCATATTTTGCAAAGTTACTATTATATGTTGAAAGAATGAAGTTGAAAACTGGTAAACTATTTTCTATTTAAATGCAAACAAATAACCATTAAAACCAACAAATACAATAAGATAAAGCAATTTTACAAAAGATTTTTAAATGCTGTTTTGTCTTATTTTTAAAAATGTATTTTACAAGAAGTAAGATTTAACTACTTTTACAGACTTTAAAAGCGCATCTTTAGAAAAATTTTAAAGAAATTCTTTTTAGATTTCTGTTTTTACAGGAATTTTATTTTAACGGTTTTTTTTCTAAAAAAAATCTTTTTTTAAACTTATGAAACAGAAAGATTGGTTTACAGATTGGTTTAACACGGCTTATTATCATACTTTATATAAAGATAGAAATGATACTGAGGCGCAGTTGTTTATGAAAAATATAACTACTTTTTTAGAACTTCCTAAAACGAGTACTATTTTAGATTTACCATGTGGTAAAGGAAGACATGCTGTGTATTTAAATTCTTTAGGTTATAAAGTTACCGGTTTAGATTTGTCTGAAAACAGTATAATTGCTGCCAAAAAATTTGAAAACGATCGTTTAAATTTTAACGTACACGATATGCGTAAGCCTTTTAAAAACAGTTACAACGCTGTTTTTAATTTGTTTACGAGCTTTGGTTATTTTGAAGATGATAAAGAGGATCTTTTAATTTTACAAAACATTAAAAACGGTTTAACTAAAAACGGTGTTTTTGTATTCGATTTTTTAAATGCATCTTTTGTAAAAGAAAATTTGGTAGCTCATGAAACTAAAATTGTAGACGGCATTACCTTTAACATACAAAGAGAAATTGAAAATGGTTTTATTAAAAAACATATTTCTTTTTTTGCTGATGATAAACAGCATACGTACACAGAGCGTGTAAAATATATAGATTTAGAAAAAATGAAATCTTACCTAGAAACAGTGGGTTTTACAATTGATAACATCTTTGGAAATTATACATTAGATAGTTTTAACGAGCAAACATCTAAACGCCTTATAATAGTTGCAAAATAAATGACGTATCTTTTATTAATTACAGCTGTATTATTAGGTTCTTTATTGGTTTTTGTAATAAAACCAACTACTAAAATTGTTCGCTTATTACTAGCTTTTAGTGGCGCTTACCTATTGTCTGTAACTATTTTACATTTATTACCAGAAGTGTATACAGAAACTACAGATTACAAAAAAGTAGGTATTTTTATATTAATTGGTATTATATTTCAATCTGTTTTAGAATCTTTTTCTAAAGGTGCAGAACATGGGCATATTCATTTGCACTCAGATAGTAAAACGTTTCCTTCACTTTTATTTTTTAGTTTGTCTTTGCATGCTTTTTCTGAAGGTTTACCAATTCATAATTCTGATGATAATTTACTTTGGGCAATTTTGGTACATAAAATACCGATTGCTATTGTGTTAACTACTTTTTTAATACATACAAAATATTCTAAAAAAACTATTTTTACCTTTTTATTTTTATTTGCAATTATGAGTCCTTTAGGTGTTTTGTTAGGAGACAAAATTACCTTTTTTAGCACTTACGCTACAGAAATTACGGCTTTAATTATTGGTGTTTTCTTACATATTTCTACCATTATTCTTTTTGAAAGTTCTGAAAATCATAAATTTAATTTGCAAAAATTTACGGCAATTCTTTTAGGGATTTTATTAACCATATTTACTTTATAATTTTTTACTTATTTTTAGTGAATAAAATATACCTACTTGTAGGGATGTTTTTGTTTTGAATATTGTTGATATTTGAATAAGAT
Organism: uncultured Polaribacter sp.; assembly: GCF_947495205.1. Lineage (GTDB taxonomy): Bacteria > Bacteroidota > Bacteroidia > Flavobacteriales > Flavobacteriaceae > Polaribacter. Next base: position 76,196 of record NZ_CANLXV010000004.1, read on the forward strand.
AAAATTAACTAAAACTTAAATTATGAAAAAAAAAGAAAAATTATTTTTATTGTCATTATTATTAATGATTTTTATATTTTCATGTAAAAAAAAATCGAACGAAACTACCAACGAATTAAAATCTAAAGTTACAGTCAAAAAAAAGAAAGTTCCCAGAAAATTTAAAACTAAGGAGAAAGAAAAATATATTAAAGCCAAAAAAAATAATTTAGATGTTTTAAAGGGTGAAAGCTACTTTAATCTTAAAGAAGAACATCTTCAATTAAGAATACCTGTTACAAATACTGATTTTAAAATCTACCATACTCTTAGTTTAGTTTTAAATGGTAAAAAAACGATTATTTTAACAATAACAGACAGTAAACCTGTTTCTATTAGTGGTTCTCTAGGTGATTTTTTATTAGAAGAAAAAATTTCTTTTTCATCTTTTATTGGAGCATCTTTAAATTTAACTAAAAGCGATTCTTTAGAGGTTATAGTAATAAATGATGATTCATTTGCTTCTAAAAATAAAGATGAAATAAAAACAATACTACAAGATTTTCATATTCAAAAAGAAAATAACAAAATAAAAATTGATTATTTTAAACCTAGAGAAATTGGTGGTGGAGTAATTGTAGAAGGACCTTAAAGTGTATTTTTTGAAACATCTAAAATATTTAGAACTACAAATCATCTTACTTATGATTTGTAGTTTTTCATATGCTCAAGAATCGAAAAAAGATTCAGCATACTATTATTATAAAAAAGCTAAACAGTTTGATTTTGAAAATAAGCATTTTAAAGCTTATAAAAACTACATTAAATCACTAAATCTTTATAAAAAAATAAATTTAGAAGATAGTGTTGCTAAATGTAACTTAGAGTTGTTTGAGTTAATAATTTCTCAAAGCAATTTAGAAAAGAGCTCTAAACCCTATTTAGATGATTATTATCAGTATACCTTAAAAAAAAATGATTCTTTTCTGCTTTTAAAATCTTTAAATAGATACGCAGAATATTACTGGAACACAGATTCCATAGAATTACCAAAAAAATATTATTTAAAGTCATTACAGCTTACAAAAAATAAAAAACTATCAAAATATAGCATTAGTATTTATTCTAATTTAGCTTTTTTACACACTAAAAAATACCCAGATTCAGCTGCTTATTATTTTAAAAAAACATTAGATTTAAAAGAATTAATGAGCAACAACCAATTAATTGGAACCTATATAAATTATGCGCTTTTTTTTCAAAATCAACAAAAATATAATGATGCTTTAAAATATTTAAAAAAAGCTGATTCCGTTAAAATTGAAACATATCAATTAAAATATAAAAAAATAATTTATGAAAATTTTTCAAACGCTTATAAATCAAATTTAAACTACAAAAAAGCATTTGAATACTTAAAAAAATATAATACTGCCAGAGATAGTTTAAACAATACGGCACAAAATATTGCCATATCAGATTTAGATAAAAAATACCAAACAGAAAAAAAAGAAAAACATATTTTATCTTTAGAAAAAGAGAATTTAGAAACAGAAGCAAAAAACAAACAACAAAAAAATCTTATTATTGGTTCCATCCTATTCATAATTTTTGGAGGAACAATAGCAACTTTGTCTCTTAAAAACTCTAAAAGAAAAAGAAAACTGGCTGAACAAGAAAAAAAATTAGAAAGTCAAAAAAACCTTACCCTTTTAAAAGAACAAGAAATTAATACCATAAATGCCATGGTAGAAGGGCAAGAAAAAGAAAGAAAAAGAGTTGCCGAAGATTTACACGACAATTTAGGTTCTGTATTAGCCACTTTAAAATTACATTTTGATAATTTAAAAATTAATAGTGCATCAAAAAAGATAAATCAAGAAGAATTATTTAATAAAACAGAAAATTTAATTGATGAAGCGTATTTAAAAGTAAGAAGAATTGCACATGCCAAAAATGCTGGTGTTATAGCAAATCAAGGTCTTTTACCTGCCGTACAAATGATGGCAGAAAAAATATCTTCTGCAGATAAAATTAAAATTGACGTGATAGATTTTGGCTTACACCAACGTTTTAATAACGCCTTAGAAATTACCATTTTTAGAATTATACAAGAACTTATTACGAATATTTTAAAACATGCAAATGCAAAAAATGCAACCATAAATATTGCTATTTATGATAATGTATTTAATTTAATTGTTGAAGATGATGGCGATGGCTTTGATCTTAAAAAAGTAAATTTAAAAGATGGTATAGGAATCAACTCTATAGAAACTAGAGTAAATCATTTAAAAGGAAACTTTGTTATTGATACAACTTTAGGTAAAGGAAGTTCATTTATTATAGATATTCCCATTGCATAATTACCTAATCATAGGTATTTTTTAAAAGCAAATAAAATATTAAATTTATAACAAAAACTATGATAACAGTTGTAATGGCAGAAGATCATCAAATGTTAATTGATGGCGTAAAATCTTTTTTTGAATTTGATGATGCTATTACCATCATTGGATCTGTAAATAATGGTGAAGAATTGGTTAAACTTGTTGCATTAAAACAACCAAAACTTGTAATTACAGATATAAGAATGCCACTAATGGATGGCATAGAGGCCACCAAAAAAATTAAGAAGAATTTTCCGCATATTAACGTTTTAGCAATGACTATGTTTGATCAACCAGACGCCATAAAACAAATGTTAGATGCAGGTGCAACTGGTTATCTATTAAAAAATTCTGGTATAAAAATGTTACATGAGGCTATAGAAACTGTTGCACAAGGAAAAACGTTTTTTGATCCTAATGTTGCCTTTAATTTTATGAATAGTTATATTGATAAAAATGTAACTGTTGGCAAATCAGATAAGATTATCTTATCTAACAGAGAAAAAGAAATTCTAAATCTTATAGCCAATGGCAAAACCTCAAAAGAAATTGCAGAAAATCTATTTTTAGCCAAAACAACAATAGATACGCATAGAAAAAATATGATTCGAAAATTAAATTTATCTTCTGGTAATGAATTGGTTAAGTATGCTATAGATCAAAAATATCTTTTTTAATTTGCCACTTCATTTATAAATTTAATTCGCATTAAACGCAATTCTTCTTCATCATAATCGCCATCAAACTCATCTAAAGCCTCTTGTATACTATCTGTTTCAGCTTCCATAAAATACTCATGTATTTCTTCTTGCTGGTCTTCATCTAAAAAATCATCTAAGGCATAATTAATATCTAATTTAGTCCCAGAAAAAATAATAGCTTCCATTTCTTTAATTAGCTCTTGCAACTCTAAACCTTTAGATTTTGCAATGTCTTCTAGTGGTAGTTTTTTATCTGTATTTTGTATAACAAATAATTTTAAACCAGAATTTGTACCCGTACTTTTTACAATTAAATCATCTGGTCTTAAAACATCATTCTCGTTCACATAACCCGTAATTAATTTTACAAAATCTTTACCAAATTTTTTAGCCTTACCCTCACCTACTCCATGCACAGTAGCCAATTCTTCTAAACTTATGGGATATTTTAATGCCATGTCATCTAAAGAAGGATCTTGAAAAACGGCAAAAGGTGGTACTCCTTGTTTTGTAGCTACCTTTTTTCTTAAATCTTTTAAAAGTTTTACCAAATTTTCATCTGTGGCACCTCCAGCAGATTTAGCATTTGTAATAATTGTATTATCATTTTCTTCTGAATAAACATGGTCTTCTGTCATTAAAAAAGAAGTAGGATTTTCCATATAGGCTGCTCCTTTTTTTGTTAATTTTATAACGCCATATTGTTCAATTTCTTTTTTAATATAATTTACAACCAATACTTGGCGTATTAATGCCATCCAATAACCGGCAGATTTTTCTTTTCCAGCACCAAAAAAGGGTTGTAAATGGGTTTTATGAGAGGTTAATAATGCATTTTCTTTACCTACAATGGTATTTACCACCTCTTTAGATTTGTATTTTTGTAATGTTGCTTTAATCGTAGTAAGTAATTTTACAACATCTTCTTTTGCTTCGTGCTTTTTCTTCGGATTTCTAGAATTGTCATCCATATCTGCACCATCTCCATTTATTTCATCAAAATCTTCACCAAAATAATGTAACAAATATTTACGTCTATTCATAGAAGTTTCTGCATAACCAACAACTTCTTGTAATAAAGCATGCCCAATTTCTTGCTCTGCAACGGGCTTACTTGCCATAAATTTCTCTAACTTTTCAATATCTTTGTATGCATAAAATGCCAAACAATAACCTTCTCCATCATCTCTACCTGCTCTACCTGTTTCTTGGTAATAACTTTCTAAACTTTTAGGAATATCATGGTGAATTACAAAACGAACATCTGGTTTATCTATTCCCATACCAAAAGCAATGGTTGCTACCACAATATCGCAGTTTTCCATTAAAAACATATCTTGATGTTTTACTCTTGTTTTAGCGTCTAAACCAGCATGGTATGGCACTGCATTTAAACCATTTACTTGTAATACTTGTGAAATTTCTTCTACTTTTTTTCTGCTTAAACAATAAATAATACCAGATTTACCTACCCTTTGTTTTACAAAACGAATAATGTCTTTTTCTACATCTTTGGTTTTTGGCCTAACTTCATAAAACAGATTTGCTCTATTAAAAGAAGCTTTAAAACGGTTTGCATCTGTTATACCTAAAGTTTTTAAAATATCTTCTTGTACTTTTTCAGTAGCCGTTGCTGTTAAACAAATTACAGGTACATCATCTATAGCCTTTATAATATGTTTTAAATTTCTATATTCTGGCCTAAAATCATGGCCCCATTCAGAAATACAATGGGCTTCATCAATAGCTACAAAAGAAATTTTTTGAGTTTTTAAGAAAGCAACATATTCTTCTTTTACCAAAGATTCTGGGGCTACATATAAAAGCTTTGTGATTCCTGTAGAAATATCATGTTTTACCTGTGTTATTTCCGTTTTATTTAAAGACGAATTTAATACATGTGCCACACCATTATTTTCTGAAATACCACGAATAGCATCTACTTGATTTTTCATTAATGCAATTAATGGCGATACTACAATTGCAGTACCTTCTTGCATTAATGCTGGAAGTTGATAACAGAGTGATTTACCACCACCTGTTGGCATAATTACAAAAGTATTATTACCATCTACGATACTTTTTACGACCTGTTCTTGTAAGCCTTTAAATTTATTAAATCCAAAAAACTTTTTAAGAGGACTATGTAAATCCATTTATAGAATATTATTTTAATAATTAAAAACAAATTACGAACTATATTAATGTTTGATGAAACTAATTTTTATAGTAAATTTGCCTATTTCTTAATCTAAAGGTATAACTTTTTTTTATTCTGATAAAATACTAAACGCTTGAAAAATTCAAATACTATTTTACAAACCGCTAAAGATGCTATTTTAACAGAGAGTAAGGCCATAAAAAATATGGCAAATCTTTTAGATCATAATTTTGAAAACGCTGTAAACTTCATTTTAAACACAAATGGAAGAGTAATTGTAACAGGTATTGGTAAAAGTGCAAACATTGCAACAAAGATTGTAGCAACTTTAAATTCTACAGGTACACCTGCTATTTTTATGCATGCTGCAGATGCTATCCATGGAGATTTAGGAAATGTTCAAAAAAACGATGTCGTAATTTGCTTATCTAAAAGTGGCAATACACCAGAAATTAAAGTACTAGTGCCTTTAATAAAAAATTACGGCAATAAAATAATTGCAATTACTGGAAATATAGCTTCTTTTCTAGGTAAAAATGCAGATTATAAATTAAATACTTTTGTAGAAAAAGAAGCTTGTCGCAATAATTTAGCACCAACAACTAGTACAACTGCACAATTGGTTATGGGAGATGCTTTAGCCATTTGTTTGCAAGAGTTAAGAGGTTTTTCTAGTAAAGATTTTGCGAAATACCATCCAGGAGGTGCTTTAGGAAAACGTTTATATTTAAGGGTTGCAGATCTTATCACAAACAATGCAATTCCACAAGTTAATAGTACAGATACTATAGCCAAAGTAATTATAGAAATTTCTGAAAAAAGATTAGGCGTTACTGCCGTTTTAGAAAATCAAAAATTAATTGGTATTATAACAGATGGTGATATTAGAAGAATGTTGGCAAAATCTACAGATATTAATAATTTTGTAGCAAAAGATATTATGGGTAAAAACCCTAAAACAATTGCTATAGACGCTATGGCTATTGAGGCATTAGAACTTTTAGAGCAAAATAATATTACACAAATTTTAGTGGTTGATAACCAAAATAATTATAAAGGAGTAGTACATTTACACGATTTAATTAAAGAAGGGATTTTCTAATGGCAGAAACACAAAAAGAAATGTCTTTTTTAGGACATTTAGAAGAATTAAGATGGCATTTGGTAAGAAGTGCAGCAGCTATTCTAATAATAGCCATTCTTATTTTTAGTTTTCAAAAAGAAGTGTATGAACACTTTTTACTGGCGCATTTAAATTCAGAGTTTGTTACTTACCGTTATTTTTGCGATTTTTTTCAATTATTTAATATCGATAGTGCTTTTTGTGAAGTTTCTTTTTCAGAAACCAAACTGCAAAGTATAGAAGTAACCTCTCAATTAATGAGTGCCATTTGGACCGCTTTTATTTTAGGTGTAATTTTGGCTTTTCCTTACATTCTTTGGGAAATTTGGCGCTTTATTTCACCAGGTTTAACTTCAAAAGAAATTAAAAGCTCAAGAGGATTTATTTTTATTGCTTCCTTATTATTTTTTATAGGAGTTGCCTTTAGTTTTTATGTTATTGCACCAATTTCAGTACATTTTCTTTACAATTATCAAATAACAGATGAAATTGTAAATAGTTTTAAACTAAGATCTCATATTGGCTTAATTACAAATATGTTATTAGGTGTTTCTATTCTTTTTGAATTACCTGTTTTAGTATACTTCTTAACAAAGGCAGGTTTAATAACACCAGAATTTCTAAAAAAATACAGAAAACACGCACTTGTGGTAGTATTAATAGTAGCTGCCATAATTACGCCTCCAGATATTGCTAGTCAAGTAATTGTAGCCATACCTATTTTAATCTTATATGAAATTAGTATAAAAGTTTCTAGAATGGTAATTAAAAAACAACAAAAAAATGCACAAAAAAGTCCAAGAATTTAATGACTATCGTTCTAAAATGAACGAAAAAATACTAGCCACTGATAATAAAGTTATCAAAAGAATATTTAACCTAGATACCAACACTTTTGCAGCCGGCCATTTACCTGTAAAAACAAAGGAATTATTAGGTTTGGTTGCTTCTGCCGTTTTAAGATGTGATGATTGTATCCAATATCACCTAGAAGCTGCAAAAAAAAATGGAGTTACTACAGAAGAAATGATGGAAACCATGTCTATAGCCAATCTTGTTGGAGGTACAATTGTAATACCTCATTTAAGAAGAGCCTTAGAATATTGGGAATTTCTAGAAGATAATGAAGCATAATTGTTATTGATTTAACCCTGTAAATGTTTGTGAATGCTTTAAGATGCTCACTAAGTATTCTTTATTACTTTTACAAAAACAACAATTAAAATTTTCCTCAATTAAACCATTACACGTATTTAAAATATGATTTTAAAGGCAGAAAATATTCAAAAAATTTATGGCAGCAGAAAAGTGGTACAAGGCATTTCGCTAGAAGTAAAACAAGGCGAAATTATTGGACTTTTAGGTCCAAATGGAGCTGGTAAAACTACATCTTTCTACATGATTGTTGGTATGGTTAAACCTAATTTTGGTAAAATTTATTTGAATGATGAAGAAATTACGCAAGATGCCATGTACAAACGTGCCCAAAAAGGAATTGGTTATTTAGCCCAAGAAGCATCTGTTTTTAGAAAATTATCTGTAGAAGATAACATTATGTCTGTGTTACAATTTACAGGAAGGTCTAAAAAAGAGCAAAAAATTAAATTAGAATCTTTAATAGAAGAATTTAATATTGGTCATGTGCGTAAAAATAGAGGAGATTTATTGTCTGGTGGAGAAAGACGTAGAACAGAAATTGCCCGTTGTTTAGCCTCTGACCCCAATTTTATTTTATTAGATGAACCCTTTGCTGGTGTAGACCCAATTGCTGTAGAAGATATACAAAGTATTGTTGCACAGCTTAAAAACAAAAATATTGGTATTTTAATTACTGATCATGATGTACAGGCAACTTTGGCAATTACAGACAAAACGTATTTAATGTACCAAGGTAGTATTTTAAAAAGTGGCACACCAGAAGACTTAGCAGCAGATGAAATGGTGCGTAAAGTATATTTGGGTAAAGATTTTGAATTGAAAAAAAGAAAATTATTTTAGTAAAATCACTGCTGAATACTTAGTAAAGCTTAATTAAACAACCTTTTTTTTATTAAAATTAGAAATTACCGATAAAACGATATAAAGTGTTACTATTAAAGGAATTGATAGATATTGTAAAAATATTATCATTGCTAAAGAAACCACTAAAAACAAATACTTTATTAGATTATTTTTTATGGAATACTCCTTAAATTTTAAAGAAAACAAAGGCAATTCTGCATTCATTAAAAAAGTTAGCAACAATGTAATTGCAATTAAAAAATAACGATTGTTTAAAACGGTATAAACCAACTCAATTTCTGTATTCATTTTTATTAATGGCAAAGCAATTACAAACAAACTCATTGCAGGCGTTGGCAACCCTATAAAAGAATCGGTTTGTCTTGTATCTATGTTGAATTTTGCCAGTCTGTAACAAGCACCTAAAGTTAGTAACAAACCAAAAAAAGGAAATAATTCTATATCTAAATCTTTAAAATAAGTTGCTGTAGTTTCTTCTCCAAAATAATTCAAACCATTTTTATCAGTTAACAGGTTCATCATAACAATTCCAGGAACAACACCACTAGTTACCATATCTGCCAAAGAATCTAACTGTTTGCCTAATTCTCCAGAAACATTTAATAAACGTGCTGCAAAACCATCAAAAAAATCTAAGAAAATACCCAAGACAACAAAAAAAGCAGCAAGTCCAAAAGCACCATGAACTGCAAAAATAGTAGCAATTGTTCCACAAAAAAGATTGCCAAGTGTAATTAAATTAGGAATATGTTTTTTCATAATTATTTTAAAAAAAGCTAAAGTAAGCAATCCTGTTTTGAAGTTTTAAAAATTTCTTTTTTTTTACGTAATTTTCAATCTAAAATAAAATTACAAGCAATGCCTATTTTAAAATCAGACTTTACAGCTACTTTGCCTTTTAAAAATGGACATTTCAATACCATGTATCGTCCTTTATTCATGAAAAACACTTGTGCATATCATAGAAAACGAATAACTACTTGGGATAATGATTTTATAGATTTAGATTGCTCTTTTGTAGGTTCAAAAACCTTAGTTTTACTAATTCATGGTTTAGAAGGCAGTGCAGCTTCTAATTATATGGTGGCTACCGTTAATTTATTAAATGCAAACCAAATAGACACCGTTTGCTTTAATTTAAGAAGTTGCAGTGGCGAAGACAATCTGCGTTTAGAAACTTACCATAGTGGCAAAACAGAAGATGTAGATTTTGTAGTAAAGCATCTTTTAAAAAACTACAATCACGAAAACTTAATTATTGTTGGTTTTAGTTTGGGTGGTAATTTAACATTGAAGTATTTAGGGGAATATCAAGAAAAATTATCATCAAAAATAAAAGGTGGTATTGCAGTTTCTGTGCCTATTGATATGGGTACTGCAGAATTAGAAATGGACAAATTAAAAAATAAAATCTATGTTGAATTATTTTTTAAAACCATGAAAAACAAAATTTTAGAAAAAGCTTATAAGTTTCCTGCATTTAATTTAAATAAGGAAAAGTTATTTAAAGCTACCAAATTTAAACATTTGGAAGAATTATATACAATACCTGTTTTTGGTTTTAAAAGTCCAGAAGATTATTGGCAAAAAGCAAGTGCAAAACCTTATATTCCTAAAATAGATAGACCAACCTTATTAATTAATGCAAAAGACGATAGTTTTTTGTCTCCGGCGTGTTTTCCTAGAAAAGAAGCTTTACAATCAAATCATTTTTATTTAGAAATGCCTAATTATGGTGGCCATTGTGGGTTTATTTCTTCATTTAAACCAAAAGAAAACCAATGGTTAGAAAACAGAATATTAAAATTTATTGAAAATAAAATAAGAATTTAACTTTTTAAAACAATAACTTTCTAAAACTCCTGTTATTTTAATAGTATTTCAGATATTTGTTACATTAAATAAAATTGAAATTTGAAATTTAAATTATCTGTTCTTTTTCTCTTTGCAACTTTCGTATTGCAAGCACAAGCCTTTAGAAATTATTCTAACGAATTTTTAAATATTGGTGTAGATGCTGCTGCTTTAGGAATGAGTAAAGCTGTAGTTGCCACAACTAATGATGTAAATGCAGTTTACTGGAATCCAGCAGGTTTGGTAGGAATAGAAGATTACCAAGGCTCTTTAATGCATGCCTCTTATTTTGCAGGAATCGCAAACTACAATCATGCTGCTTTTGCAATGCCAATAGACAAACAAAGTGCTTTAGGTATTTCTATAATTCGTTTTGGTGTAGATGATATTTTAAACACCACTGCATTAATTGATGCTGATGGAAATATAGATTTTAATAGAATTAGCCTTTTTTCTGCCGCAGATTATGCTTTTAATTTTGCTTATGCAAGAAACCTAATTTTTAAAGATTTAAAACTTGGTGTTAATGCAAAAATAATACGCAGAACTATTGGTGATTTTGCTGCTTCTTGGGGTTTTGGTTTTGACCTTGGTTTACAATTTGAAAGAAATAATTGGATGTTTGGTCTTATGATTAGAGATATTACCACTACATTTAATACTTGGTCTATAGATGAAACTGAATTTAATACCATTAGAGATGCTATTCCTGAACAAAACCAAGAATTGCCTGAAACTACAGAACTCACAAAACCCAAGCTACAAATGGGCGTTGCTAGAGCGTTTAGAATTGGCAGATTTATGAATTTACAAACAGAAATAGATTTAAATGTACGTTTTGCAAAAACAAACGATATTTTTGCCTCTGAGTTTGCAAGTATAGATCCTGCAATTGGCTTTCAATTAGATTATGATCGTATTGTTTATTTAAGAGCTGGCGTTGGTAATATGCAATACATTACCCAATTTGATGATTCTAGAGCGCTCTCTTTACAACCTAATTTTGGAGTAGGTTTTAATTATAAAGGAATAAAAATAGATTACGCTTTAAGCAATATTGGTAGTGTGGGTAATGCCTTATTTTCTAATATTTTTTCAATTACTTTTGATTATACTTTTTTTAGATTATAATTTTTTATGTTCAAAAAATACATAACACTATTTCTTTTTAGCTTTTTAGGATTTCACAACAGTAATGCACAAATAAACCTATCTGAGTATTCAGAAATTTCTTTTGTAATTGCAGGACCTGGAGAGGAGTTGTATGAAAAGTTTGGTCATGCTGCAATACGCGTTAAAGACCCTGTTTTAAATTTAGACTTTATTTACAATTACGGTATTTTCGATTTTAATGCACCTAATTTTTACACCAATTTTGCACAAGGCAAAATGTATTATTTACTGGCGAAATATAATTTTAAATACTTTTTAAATAGTTACAAAAAGGACAAACGTTGGGTAAAACAACAAGTTTTAAACTTAAACCAATTCGAAAAACAAGATTTTTTTAATTATTTAGAAAACAATGCTCTAAAAGAAAACGCTACCTATTTGTATGACCCTTTTTTTAACAATTGTGCTACCAAATTAAGAGATATTAGCTCGCTTGTTTTTAAAAATGCGATAACTTATAACACTCCTAAAATACCAAAAAACCAATCTTTACGATCTTTAATGAATAAAGAATTGAATTGGAACTCTTGGGGTAATTTTGGAATAAACCTAATTGCTGGTACAATTTTAGATACAAAAAGACCACAAACGGATTATATGTATCTTCCTGATTATGTATATCTACTGTTTAAAAATGCAAATAAAGATTCCAAAAAAATAATTTTAAGAGAAGATATCTTACTTAATTTTGAAGAAAAAAAAGCACCGTTTTCTTTATTTAGTCCTATTGTAATTTTTACCATCTTATTGCTCCTTGTAATTGGTATTACAATTCAAAATATGAAAACCAAAAACCGAACAAAAATTTTAGATTTCACACTCTTTTTTATTACTGGTTTTATTGGACTTATTTTACTGTATTTATGGCTTTTTTCATCACACAAAACAGCACCAAATAATTTTAATATCCTTTGGGCATTTGTACCTAATATTTATGTGGCTTTTATAGTATTAAAATCCAATGCTAAACAATGGGTTTCTAAATATATTCAATTGCTTATTGTACTACTTTTTGCAACACTAGTACTTTGGATTTTTGGAGTGCAAATATTCCCAATTACGCTAATTCCTGTATTGATTTTACTCTTAATTAGATACGTATATTTAACGAAACATCTACTGACCTCTGTAAAATAAAACTGTAGATATGGTTTTAATTAAGATTTTAAAATCTAAAAAGGTATTTCTTTCTTTGATATAATACAAATCGTACCTAAGTTTTGTTTCTTGCTCCTCTATAGTATTTGCATAAGGATAATTTACTTGTGCCCAACCTGTTAAACCTGGTCTAACCACATGTCTAATAGCGTAAAAAGGGATTTTCTCTTCCAAATCTTTTACAAATTCTGGTCTTTCTGGTCTTGGGCCAATAATACTCATATCACCTTTTAAAATGTTTAAAAACTGTGGCACTTCATCTAAACGCGTATTTCTTAAAAACTTGCCAAAAGCTGTAATTCTACTATCATTTTTTTGTGCCCAAACTGCTCCATTTTTTTCGGCATTTTTTACCATAGAACGCAATTTAAATATTTTAAAATGGTTGCCATTTTGACCAACTCTAATTTGCGTATAAAATAAGGAACCTCTATTACCCACTAAATTTCCTATAATTAAAAGCGGAGCAATTAATAAAAAAACAAGAATACCTATAATAGACACTAAAATGTCTACAAAACGTAAACCAAACAAATAAAATCTATTGGTATTATTTTTACTGAAATTTAAATATTCGTAAAAATTAGTGTCTAAATAATCTTTTGGCACTCTAGCCGTAACTTCTTCATAAAAACTAGACAAACCAACAATGTTTATTCCTTTTTTAAACAATAAAATTAATTCTTTGTTTAGTTTATCTACATATTTGTTATCTAAACCTTCTCTAGCAATAATTAATTCGTTTACGGGCAAACCCCCTAAAGCGTCTATGATATTAGCAGTTGCTATATTTTTATACCCTTCTACACCTTCTATTTCTTCATTAGAAAAATAAGCAATTAAATTATGGAAATTGTCATGATACACATGTCTTACCATATTTTCTATACGCTCTTTTTTACCTACAAAAATGATGGTTTTAAAGTATTTTGGAGAAAAAATAAAAGATATGTATAAGAATCGCCAAATTATAACAGGTATTGTTATGGCTAGGAAAAAGTAAATAATTTGTAAACGATTGGTAGGTAATTCTGGAGAAATATAAGGCGTAAAAATATAAAATATTACAGTAGCAAACGTGGTTACTACTGCACTTCTAACAACCAGATATCTATTGTTAGAAATATTTAAATTAAAGAGTTGAAAAATTTCTCCAAAAAGTAAAAAGTAAGCAAATAACAGGAAAACCCAACCTAAAATGGCACTACTATTAAAATTAAAATAGTTAAATTCAAAAAACAAAAAAGACGCATAAAGACCTGAAATTAAAAAAAATAAATCTATAATTTTTAAAAATATTTTTCTCTCAGAAAGGTTAAAGTAGTTTTTTTGAGGCATCTAATGAATAATAAGTTTGTTTGGTATCTAGAGATTTAGATTCGAAACAAAAATAGGATAAATTAAAAAATATTTGCTATGTTCCTTTTAAAATATTTTTTCATACAAATTACTTAGAAAAGAAAAATTGTGATATTTTTTCATAAAATTGTATCCTTTTTCACCTAAAATAATTCTTTCTTTGGAACTCATCTCATAAAGCTTTGTAATTCCTTCTATAATTTCTTTTGTTGATTCTGGTTTTACAATAATACCACAGCCAGACAACTCTACCTGATCTCTAATATATTCTGATGATTCTAAAATTGGTTTTTTAGCTAGCATATAATCAAAATATTTATTGTAAGAAACACCATAATGGTATAATTTAGATTTATATCTACTAATGTAACAAACATCAAAAAAACTTATCAAATGTTGCACTTTAGCTTTATTAATTTTTTCTATAAAAGTAATATTTGTGGACTTTATTACTTTCTTTTGCAAAGATTCTTTTAAATAGCCGTCTCCAACTATAATAAAATGAATATTACTATTTTTAATAGAGATAGAAGCTTCAACAAAAAACTCCATTGCATTTGCCAATCCTATGGTACCAGCATAACCTATAATAAATTTATCTTTTGGAATTAAATTTAATACTTCTTTATCTAATTTTTCATTTTTAAGTAGGTTTTCATCAATTCCATTAGGTATGTAATGTACTTTTTTATTTGCTTTAATTAGAGAATTAATATAAGTAGAGGTATTTGGCAAAACAGATACGATTTCGTCTGATTTATTATAAGCATATTTTTCAAAAAAACTTAAAAACATGATAAAAGGATGTCTTTTAGAATAGCCTTTTAAATACATTGGCGTTAATGGCCATAGATCTCTAATTTCAAAAATCAGTTTTTTAGCTTTAAACTTTTTCTTAAAAAAAACACCATTTAAAATAGGAAAAATTGGCATTGAAGAAACCAAAATAACATCTGGTTTTTCTAAAATTTTAGTTGTCAAAAAAAACAAACGAAATGTATATACAAAGTTGCTAATTATTTTTTTAAAACCTGTGTTTTTATAAACGGGTACTTTTACCCAACAAAATTCAATATTATTTTCTATAGTTTCTTTGGTAAACCATTTGTTTAAAGTTTTAGGTTGATTTATAAATAGATGATTGTAAGAACCAGATATAATTTTAACCTTATATCCTTTCTTTACCCAATATTTGCTAAGAAAATAATGCCTTTCTCCCCAACCAGAATCTAAATTACCTGCTGTTTGATTTATTATCCAAATTGTTTTAGACATTCTTTATATTATTTATTACTGCTCTAAATTTACCATTTTTATTTTTAGGAATTTCCTGTAAATATTTAAAATCTACAGTATTATTTTCACCTAAAATATCATTTAACCTTTGTAAAATTGTGGATTCAGATTTTTGTGAATAACTATGATCAACTGTTAAATTAATAACAAATACATTGAGATTTTCCTGTATAATTTGGCCCACTATTAAACCTGTAATATCTATAAACAAACTATGAAATCTAACTACTTGTTTACCATCTTTACCAATAATAACATCCTCTACTCTACCATTTATTTCTAAAATTGATGGCATTTGCAAACCAGATTTTGTTTGTTGATTTTTTTTCTTTGTAGCGCTATCTCCAATTCTATATCTAATTAATGGTTGGTCAAAGTTTAACAAACCTGTTAAAACTACTTCTCCTTCTTCTCCATTAACAACCTCTTTACCATTTTCATTTATTAATTCTAAAACGCCTGTATCTGGGCTAAAAAGAAAATCTCCAAAAAGGTTTTCTGAAATTAAACCACATGCTTCCATACCGCTGTAAGAATCGTAAGTTTTACAATTATAGGCTTTTTTAAAAGTAGTTCTCATTTCTTTTGTTAATTTTTCACTAGAAGTAATTACAGCTTTTAACTTAGGTACTTTAATATTTTTATCTGCAATTAGTTTTGCCAAAAAATAATTACTCATTGCATAGCCAACCATAAACTCTACTTTATGGTTTACAATGCCTTTAACATAATTTTTAACCGATTTTTCATGTATATGATAAGCAGAAAAATAAGTTTGTTTTTCTGCTTTATTAAACCTGTAATACGGTGGTTTTGCCTTGGTTTTGTGTATAATTTTTCTACCACCAATCATTCCTCTAGCATTTTTTATAGAAACTCCAGCCCAATTTAATACTCTGCTTTCATATGCTGCAAACCATTTTTGATGTGTTTTTTTTGAAAAGTAAATACTTACTGGCGTTCCTGTACTGCCACTACTGTAATAAAATTTTCCTTTTTCTTTCTTTTTTGATAAAAGTAATGTTGTGCCGTACTTTCTTAATTCTTCTTTTTCTAAAAACGGTAATTTATGCAGGTCAGCTAATTTAAAATGCTTAAAATCATTTAAACAAAAACCTGCTTTAGCATATTTTTCTTTGTAAAATGGAACATTTTTAAAAGCATAAATTAATAATTTTCTTAATTCCGTTTCTTGATAAATTTCCCATTCTTTGAAAGTAAAACTTTCTCTTTCCTTAAATAAAAGTAATTCTTTTTTAAACTCTTTTCCTAGTCTTCTATTTTTCCAGTAATAACCATAAATACTAATTCCAATGTTTTGAATTTGGTGTGGTAAAAAGCTATATATTTTAAATAAGAAACGCATTAATTTAAAATTTCTTTCCACTGGTTCATAACAATAGAACTATCAAATTTCTCTACTTTTTGTCTGGCCTTTAGTGGCAATGTTTTATGTTTTCCATCTACTATATTTTTAATTGCATTTACCATCTCCATAGCATTGTTTTTTGCTACTAAAAGCGCATCTGTATTGTTTTCTAATAAATAAGAAATTCCGCCAACATTTGTAGTTACAACAGGTAAACCCAACGCCATGGCTTCCATAACACTTATAGGTGTATTGTCAAAATTTGTAGTATTTATAAAAACATCAAATTCTTTAGATTTTTTGTGCCATTGTTCTTTAGGTAAAACTCCTGTAAATTCTACAGCAGCTTGTAATTGATATTTTTCAACTAATTTTTGACATTTTTCATAAGAACTATCTACAAAAGGACCAACCATACATAATTTTGCATTTGGGTATACTTGTTTTAATAAAAACAATACTTCTATTGCCATTGTAGGATTATAAATTTCTTTAAATGCTCTAACCCACAGTAATGTTGGTTTTAAATCTGCTCTTTTTTTAAAGGGATAGTTTTCTATTTCTAAAATGTTAGGAATAAATTTTACAGTATATCCCTTTTTTTCAAATTCAGTTTTTAAATAATTGGATGGCGCTACGTTTGCAAAAGAATTTTTAAATAGTAAATTAGACATTCTTACAGATTTAGAAATTCTATAAGGCAAATTACCTCCATGTAAAATAGGTATGTATTTAATTTTAAAAAACCTGGCCAATTGAGCTGTTAAAAAAGCATAATAAAAATTTGTAGTACTAAACGTGTCAATTAATATATAAGCTACTTTATTTCTATATTTTACAACAGACAATAGCATTGCCAATAGTCGCAGAAATTTATTGGTTTTGTCTGAAGAAATGTAAACCGTAAAACCTTCTTTTTTAAATAAATTAGATAAAACCGTTAAAGTAGAATTGTACTTGGATTTTTTGGTTAAATTATTACCAATATATAGAATAGATTTAGGTTTCTTCTTCATAATCTGTAATTCTAATAAGACTTAATGCATAAATAAAGCCAGGAATTGCAATGCGCATTGCAGAATGATTTATGGTTAAAAACCAAATTACATAAAACGAAATGATAAAGGCTTTCTGAAAATTATCTCCCCTGAGAAAATTAAATAACGGAACTGTTAACAGCATAATTAATATGAAAAAACCAATGATACCGTGTTCCTCTAACAATCTTCCTACTTCGTTATGCGAAGCTGCAGTTACTTTTCCAATACTTTTTTGCCTTTCATATTTACCATTTCCTACACCAATACCCAAAGGGTATTCTAAGAAATTGTTAAACTGCACTTGTATAATATCTAATCTACCGCTGGTAATATCTTCTTTAACACCTATTTTGTTTCTACCGGCATATCTATTGTCTAACATGCCTCCAGTGATATTGGAAGTATATAACCATATTGCTACTAAGAAAAAACCTCCTATAAAAATATATTTTGTAAGTATTTTTATAGAAACTTTTTTATATAAACTATAAAAAAACAAAAATAAAATTATAGATATCGTTGCTGCGAGTATACCGCCTCGAGAAAATGTTAAAAGACCACGATATGAAAAATAAATAAGAAAAATTGCGTCTAGAAATAAAAAACCCGAAAGTTTTGTTTTAGAAGCAATAAAGACTACCAATACAAACATCCCTAAACCTATTGCAGTAGCCACTTGGTTTGGTCCAAAACCTCCAGATGTCACAAA
This sequence comes from uncultured Polaribacter sp., assembly GCF_947495205.1. GTDB lineage: Bacteria > Bacteroidota > Bacteroidia > Flavobacteriales > Flavobacteriaceae > Polaribacter. The sequence goes on from NZ_CANLXV010000004.1 coordinate 94,530, forward strand.
ATTTGCTTCAGAATGAAAAACAATTTCTTTTAAATCTGGGGTTTTAAAATACATATAAGTCACCATGGAAAATAAAGGCAACAACATAAAAAAAAGTGCATTAAAAAATTCCTGTTTTTTAATAGGTCTCTTATAAAAATAAATAGCAGCAATACCCAACCCTATGGGGCCTCCTAAATTAAAAACAATTGCTTTTCTTATCGATTCACCTTCTGGTACTTGTGTAAATACAATACCCAATAAAAGGAGTAAAATATAAAAAATGTATTGTAAAGAAAAAACTTGTTTGTACTTTCCAAATAAAATCCCGAGCACTAAAAATAAAATGACACCATATTTTCCTGTTTCATATAATATAAAACCTTTTGTCATTCGTATAAAAACCTCTGCACCCGCAATATAAGCTGCTAATATAAAAGCTTCTTCATTATTATTTTGTGAAAGATAAATAAGTACTACAGGGATTATAATAACTAAGGAACCGTAAAGTTTCGGAAATAAAGGCAACGTACCTAAAAAACCAAATACAATATGGATTCCTATAAATAATAATTTGTTATTCAGTATCTTTTCTATCAAATTTAACTTTTATAAATATGTAACACTTGTTTCATGAAATTTTCTTGCGAGAAATTATTTTTTATTTGAATATTTAAGTTTTGCCCAAAATAAGCCGATAATTTTTTAGAGTTTGCCAATTGTTTCAACTTATCTGCTAAAAGCGTACTATTATTCGGCATTATTATAAAACCCGTTTTATTATTGACAATTACTTTATTACAATCACCAACATTGGTAACAACTACTGGCAGTTTTGCCAAACCATATTCCAACAGTGCTATTGGTAAACCCTCAGATTTAGAAGATAAAACTCCTAAAGAACATTGTTGCAAAATATTAAAAATATCTGTGCAAACTCCGTGCACAAAAATATGTTTTTCTAATCCTTTTTCACTAATCATTCTTTTGATTTTTTTATAATAAGTATCCTCTATATAGCCACCAATTAAATGCAAAGACCATTCTTTAAAATCCTTTTGAAATAAATGAAAAGCATTTATCAAATTTTCATGATCTTTTTGCGCTCTAAATGCACCTAAATGAACAATTCTTTTACCTTCAATTCCTTCTAAAATGGTGTGTTTTTCAAAATTATTAAAAACAGCAAAATTATTAAGCAAATAAACTCTTTTGCAATAAAGATTGTGTAGAGACCATTTTTCTAATTGATTATTTACAGCTATAATTCCTTTAAAAAAAAAAGAAATTTGTTTTAATGGAAAAATATTTCTCTTTTTTAGTTCTTGGGTTTTCCCAAAATGATCATGCCAAATAATTTTTAATTTTGGACATATTAATTTTACACAAAAAGCAAGAAAAAAAGAACTTGAATGTGCATGAAGGATAGAAATGTTATTAGCTTTAATATAATTTTTAAAGGTTATAATAGCCTTAATATCTATTGTTCTTTTTTTATTTAAGAATAAATACCCCGTATTTTTATTGATACTTTCTCTTAATTTACCCTCTTGCCTTGTTACGCATAAATGAGAATTAATATTTTCTTTTACTAATAAATTCGCGATATTTACTGCGAGCACCTCTGCGCCACCAGTATTTAAAGAATCTATAATTTGTATTACTCCAATTTTACTCACTAAGCAATAATTTCTTTATTTCAATATCAAAGGTATCTAAATTAAACTTCTGAGACCATTTTTGAGCCGCTAAAACCTTTTTTTGATAAATTTCTTTATTATGCATATAGTCTACTATAATTTTTACAAGATTTTCTTCTCTAACGTTAGGTGGAACTGTAGTTCCTCTTTTGCCGTTTCCTAACATATAATCTACACAAGAAACTCTAGAAGAAATTGGTAAACACCGCCAAAACATGGCTTCTGCAACTACTTTTGGCCAACCTTCTGATTTAGATATAAAAATTAAAAAATGAGATTTTTTAAATGCTTCTTTTACTATTTCTTTTGGTTGATTACCATGTAAAATAATATTATTAGATAATTTTTTGTCAACTATGTATTTTTTTAAAGTAGAAAACTCAGCGCCATCTCCATACATGTTTAATTTAACATCATAATTTTTAAGCAATAATTTTTCAACTGTTTTAACACTTAACAAAGGTTGCTTTCCTTTAGAAAAACTGCCCACAAAAATAAAATTTATAGTAACATCTAATTCTTTTTTAGAGACATTTTCTACTTCATCTTTATAATAAGATGCTGTAAAAAAAGGGATAATATTTTTAGATTGATTTTTCCAATCTCCATACACTAAAACTTTACAATTTCTAGTTAAAAAAGTATTAGAGATAATTTTTTTTTGTAACCGATAACTAAAAGGTTGTTTACTTTTAGAATCCCAATTCCCTGCATATTTTACTGTTTTAGGTTTATTAGGAAATAATATTTGTACAAAACAGCCTAATAATCCTATATTTCCAGGACATCTTAAATGAATATGATCTGCCCATAACATTACTTTGAATATCTTAATAAATATTATTGGAATTAGAATTATAGATTTTACTTTGTTAAAAAAAGTAATAACATTAAAACTAGGAATTTTTAAAAGTAAAATGTTTTTATGGTTGTACTTCTCATCAATTTCAGATATTTTTTCTGAAGAAATTGGAGCAAGAACTTTAACTTTTTCTACATATTGAAGCCACAAGTTCATTTCACGTACGTAAGGCTCATAAGCAAATAATGTATTATTTACTTTTTTATGAACTGCATGGGTAATAATTGCAAACTTCACTATTTTAAAATTTAATTAGATTAAACTTATTGTAATAAAAAATTGTAAAAAGTACAATTTTTATTTAAAATTTTCTCTGGTGAAAATTTTTGTAATACTTTTTCTCTTGCAGCAGTTTCTATGGATCTATTATTCTTTCTATTATTTAAAACTTTAATAATAGTTTCAGAAATATTATCAATTTCTAAGGGTCTACATAAAAATCCATTAATTTCATCATCAATAGTTTCAGGTCCTGGACCATATTCCGTAAAAACCACAACCTTTTCCATACACATTGCTTCAGGAGCCACTAAACCTTGTACTTCCATGTGAGAGGGAAAAACACAAACTTCGCCAAACTCGTAAACCTGAGGTAATTCTTTATAGGGAACAGGTTTTCTAAATGTAATATGTTGTTTTATTTCATCTGAAAATTGATTCAACATCCAATCTTTATATAATGTTCCGTCTGGAAAAAACCAATCTCTGCCATAAATATAAAGATGTACTTCTGGAAACTTTTTTCTTATTTTAGGCAGCGCTAAACACAACTGTCGTATCCCTTTTTTTTCGCATATTGTGCCCGCAAAAACAATTGCTCCTTTTACTACTTTATTCTTATCTCCTATGTAAAATTGTTCTACAGGAATTGGATTATTGATAGTAATATTTTTTTTGTTTGAAAAGTCTAAAAATTTAGAAGTTTGTGTTTTTACAAAATCTGAAGTAGCAATTACCGCGTCTGTTTTTTTAAAAGTAATTTTCTCTAAAATAGATTTTCTTAAACTTAATTTATTGTTTTCAAAACTATGAAAAAAATGATGCCCACCATGCATTCTAACCACTTTACAAATTTCTTTAGGTATTTTTACAAAAGCCAATCCTCCTTCTTGTGCTTCTATAATATCTATTTTATTTTCTTGGTGTACTCGTTTTATAATACTACTAATTGTTTTAGAGTTAATAAGCCAAGATATACCTTTTATTGATGATTTTTTTTTGTAAAAAATATGCACGCCATTTATTTTTTTTTGTACACCATCTTCTTTTATAACACCAACAATTGAAACTCTATGACCACTTTTAATTAATAAATCACAATAGGTTAATAAAAATGTACCAATACCTCCAAAAGATCTATTTGGTAAAGGATATTCACTAGCAATAAAACAAATATGCATCTTTTAATTTTTATGAATTTCTGAAATAATAGTATTGGCTAACAAAAAAGCATTTTTTTCTATAGGATAATTTACAATTTTTTTCAACCAAATTTCCCTGTCTTTTCCTACAGAATTTTTATCTTTTAATATCCTTTTTATCAAAGGATAAAAATCATTTGCACTGTTTACCCAACCTACTGCATCCAAACCAGTCATACTCCTAAAATGTTCATATTTGTATGTTTTTTTTACCGACCAATATTTATGCGCTTTTGGATTGTAGTTTAAGTATAGGCAAGGTTTATTGTGAACAGCAAAATCGTGTGCCATTGTACTTCCTAGGTTAATTACTAAATCTGAATGTAAACAAGTATTAACAAGTAATTTTAAATCATTGTAAGATGGGTAAATTAATGAAAAGGAATTTTTTTCAGACTCCTTTTCTACCCTCCAATCTGGATGAATAACTGTAATAATGTGTTTGTATTTCTCTAAAACAGCATCAAACCTTGTACTAAAATCTACAGGGCATCTTCTAAAAATTATCTGTGGTCTATCTTCTTCTTTAAAATTTAAAAGAGCATCACATAAATCTTCTAAAAATATTTGATCATATGGTGAAGTCATCACATCATCTCCAGAAAAACAAATCGTTTTTTTGTTGCTATTTAACTTGTATTCTTTAAAAAAAGTTTCTTTTGTTAATCTAAATTCTTCTCTTTTATGAAACTCAAACTGAGGAGATCCTACTACAAAAACATTTTTAGGATTTATTTCTCTATACAATAAGCACAATTGTTTTTTCATTAACGCAGACCAAACAAAATAGTTTTGTGGTCTAGAAATTAATCTAGCTTTGGGCACATTATCCCAAGAAAATATTACTGTACTATTCTTAATACCTAATGCTTTTGCTGCCATTATTACAGGAGTAGTAATTGGCGCTCTTTGATGCAAGTTGATAATAAAATCTGGTTTTATTTCTTCTAAATCTGCTATGACATTTTTATAAGCTGAAGTTTTTGTTGTAAGTATTTCATATCTCTTCTCAAAAAATCGTATTAACTTGTAATTAATAGACATTAATTTTCCAATTGTTTTACATAAAAAATAAAACAACTTCATTTTTAAAGTTTTTGGCTTCTTAGACCAAAAGAATTTTATAGAATCATTTTTTAAAACTTTAGAGAAATAAACTAATCTTGCATATGCAGGGGCTTCCCTTAAAAACCTTAAAATAAAACCTTCTTTTAAATCTGGTAATCTTTTATGATTTTTAGAAATATTTAAACAAACATCTTCTATTTCTAACAATGCAGCTTTAGAAACTTTATGGTATAATTGTATCTCAAAACCTTTAGAAATAAGTTCTTTGCATAAGTTTGAGTATAAATAATTTCTTATTCCTACCCCATCAGGAACTAAAAATAATATTTTCAAAATTTATTTTTTTTTAAAATTTGAATAAACTTACGCGCTATAAAAATTTCTGTTTTTGCGATAGACTCTTTTGTAAAACCACCTATGTGTGGTGTTATAATAACATTAGTATGCTCTTTTGCATATGCTATTAATTTATTTTCTTGAATGTCTGGTTCTTTATATAATACATCTGTGGCATATCCTTTAATTTTACCAAGTTTTAAATACTTTATAATATCGTCTTCATTTACCACACCACCTCTAGAGGTATTTATAATGTATAACTTTTGTTGTATGCTTTTTAAGACATTTTCATTTACAATAAATTGTGTAGAACTGTCGAATGTTATATGAATAGATAAAAAATCCACCTTGCTAATTAACTCATTAATTGAGTTACACCTTGTAAAACTAGTGTTTCTATCTTCAATTTTATCAAAGTAAAAAACTTTCATTCCAAAAGCAGCGGCATAATCTGCCATAATTTTACCCAATCTACCAAAACCTAAAATTCCAATATTTTTTCTGTAAAGCTCTTCTCCTTGAAACAAGTTTCTGTTCCATTTGTATTCTTCGGAATGTTTAAACGCAACTTTGTTTTGTCTAATTAAACTTAACATTAAACCAAAAGAGTGTTCTACTGTGGCTCTTACTTCTTTTAAAAATTCTTGTTCATTTTTTAAACTAACAATAGTTATGTTGTTTTTTTTGCAAGCTTCCAAATCTATATGATCTAAACCTGTTACTGCACACAAAATAAACTTACATTTGGCTGTTTTTAAAACTTCGTCTGTTAATTTATGGTTTAATCTAAACCAAAAAACATCACATTCACTTAAGGATTTCTGTAATTCATATTGTCCTGAAATTGTAACATAATTAATATCTGAAACTTCTGACAAATATTCAAATGCTTCTTTGGTCAGTTTATTTATTCCAGAAATATTTGTAATTAATTTATTCATAAAAATTAATAGCCATAATGTTTTAATAAAGTTTCTGCAACCAATAAATCTCTCTCTGTGTCTATATTAATCCATTTAGACTCTGGCATTATATAAGGTTTTTTGGTATCTAAAATTAGTTTCTTATGCTCTAAAAATGCTTTAGTTGTAATGGCATAAATACATCCATTTCTTAAGTAGACAGGTGCTAAATCTTGTCTTCTTTTTTTTTCATTTTCTTTTTGCAATGGTTGTAGCATATTTTTATCTATAGTATACATTCTTGCAGGATGAATGTCTTCTAATTCTACCACAGAAACCACACATGCTACATTTTTGTCTACAGAAAACATCTGTATAACATTATCTATATCTTCTGCAGTTCTTGCAGGAGCTGTTGGCTGTAAAAGTATAACACCATCATATTGTTTTGTTATATTTTCTAATACTTCAACTAAAACAGGTTCTATTGGCGTTTTATCTTGGGCGTTTTTTGAAGATCTTCTTTGATAGTTACAATTGTATTTTTTAATAACATCTATAATTTCATCAGAATCTGTAGTTACTAAAAAATCTGTAAGCAATTTACTTTTTTGAGCAGCTTCAATTGTATAACCAATTAAAGGTTTGTTGTTTACCAAACGAATATTTTTTTTCTTAACTCCTTTAGATCCTCCTCTTGCTGGTATTATTCCTAAAAATTTCATTTAATAGGTAATGGTTTTATGAAAATTAAGCTCTGTAATTGCCAGTATTTCTGCAATTTTTTTTCCAGAATTTCCATCACCATAAATTTTATTGTTAGGAAATTCTTTATCACTATTTATTAAAATTGCTTCTTTTATTAATTCTTTATTATAGGCTACATCTATAACATTGCTGCCTCTTTGTCTTCTACTTTGTCTAGTGCCAATATTAACTACAGGAACACCTAAAAAAGAGCACTCTCTAATTCCAACACTAGAGTTACCAATTAAACACTTACTATTTATAAGTAGCCTAAGAAAATCGTTGGGCTCCATGTTCTTAAAAAAATGAATGTTTTTTGGTTTCATTCTTTCTCTAAAAGATCTAATTCCTGTTGATGTGCCATCTGCACCTGAATCTACATTTGGCCAAAACCAAAAAGTTGGAATGCCTAATTCTAAAACAGCATGTAACGTTTCTTCTATATGTTTTCTTGCAGATTTATATTCTGTTGTTACTGGGTGTTGCATCACAACTATATAACCATTCTCCCATTTTATTTTTTCTCCAACGCCACCATATTTTTGAATAGGATTAAAATTTAATGTTGGTTTTTTATTTACTTCTGCTGCTAAATCTATTGAAGGACAACCTGTATTAAAAACTGTAGTTGGATTTTCTCCCAATTTTATAACTCTTTCTTTTGCTTCTTCTGATGCCACCAAATGAATATCTGCTAATTTTGTATTAGCATGTCTAACTTTTTCATCTATATTTCCCGTTACCTCTCCTCCTTGTATGTGTACTAATGGTATGTTTTGATAAGCTGCAGCAATAGATGTTGCAATAGTTTCAAAACGATCTGCAATTGTAATTACTGCATTGGGTTGCAATTTATAAAATACATTAGCCAGTTCCATAACACCTAAACCTGTGGTTTTAGCCATAGATGTTGGGTTTTCACCCTCTAAAACCATAAATACTTTTTCATCAATTTTAAAACCATCATTTTCTATAAAGTCAATGGCGTTTCCATATCTTCCTAATAATGCGGAACCTGCAATTACAAGTTGTAATTCTAAATTAGGATGCAGCTTTATTTCAGTTAAAGCTGATTTAATTCTGCTATATGATGGTCTTGCTGTAATTACAACACAAATTTTTCTTTTACTCATATTAAATCCGATTCATTTAAGAAATCCCACTTATTCATAGCATGACTAATTTTTTTTCCAATTACAGCATTAAAATCATTTGCAGGAATTCCTCTATTACTTGGTTTTTTTGCTTCTAAATCATTAAAATTAATAATATGATTTTTTGGTAAATCTTTATTTACACAAAGCGATTTTTCAAAAATAGTTTTTAATTTGTTAAAACTAGTATTGTTATTTTTATTTATTGGGTTTGCATTTGCTATTGCTATTTTTCTAACTTCTTTAACTAATTTTTTTGTTTCCTTAATTGTCAAAGAAGCTTTTGCATCAGGGCCAAACATTTCTTTATCAAACACCACATGAAATTCTAATATTTCTGCTCCTAATACAGTTGCAGCAATACATGCACCAATTGAGGATGAATGATCTGAATAACCTACTTTTACATCATATCTTTCTTTTAACTCATTAATTACATTTAAACCGTATTGTGTAGGTTTTGTAGGATATGCAGTTGTGCATTGTAAAATAGCGTAATTAATTTTTTTTTCTTTTAGAAATTTAGTGGTGCTATCCAATTCATCTAAAGAACTCATGCCAGAAGAAATGATAACAGGTTTGCCTGTTTTGGCTATTTTTTCTAGTAATAAAAGGTTTGTAATTTCTCCAGATCCTATTTTATATCTTTTAATACCCACTTTTTCTAAAAGATCAACAGCTTTATTGCTAAATGGAGAACTCATAAATTCTAACCCTACATCATCACAATGTTGCTTTATGTTTTTCCATTGTTCAAGAGAAAATTCCATTCTTTTCCAATAATCAAATCTTGTTTTATCTTGTTTAGAAAATTGTACTCTAAAAGGTTCATAAATACTACTTTCTGCGGCTGCAATATGCGTTTGAAATTTTATAGCATCTACACCTGTTTTAGACAAAGCATCTATATAAGAATGTAATATTCCTATACTACCATCATGTGCTTGTGCTATTTCTGCTATAATAAAGGGAGAATTCATATTTTAACTGTAAATTGTTTTAACATCTTTAAGATTTTTAAAAAATAATTCTTTATTTTCAACAAGTTCTTTTTCTGAGAAATCCCACCATTTCAATTCCTCAACCTCTTTAATTATATTATCCGAAAATCTCTTTTTAATCATTTTTCCTGGAACACCAGCTATTATAGAATATGGTGCTACATCTTTAGTTATAACAGAACCTGCAGCTAAAATTGCTCCATTACCTATTTTAACATTACCCACTATAATTACACCATGACCAATCCAAACGTCATTGCCAATTTCAATTTTTTTCTCCTCTTTTAGCGTTTTTAACTCTCCATTAAATAAATTTTTATTTATATAGGTTGATAAATAATTTATAGGATGATTACTTGCGTGTAAGGCAACATCCGATCCAAATTGGCAATACTTTCCAATTTTTATTTGTCCATTGAATAAATTATTATAACCTAATGTAGTGGCATGTCCTATAGTTATTTTTCCAGAAAAATTACACCTATCTGGGACTGCATTTTTTCCTTTAAAAGTAACATTTTGTAGGCCTCTAGAAAAACCAGAAAGTTTTACATTTTGTTTAATTTCTGATTTATTTAATATATGATAAATCACTTTTTTAAAAAAAAGAATTAATTTCATATAAATTTTATTTTTTTTAAAACACCTACTGTTCTTTTTATAATAAAGTAAGGTACTAACCTGTTAATTAATGTTGTACTTTTTTCTGGAATTAGATTAAAACTAAAATCTTGTTCTTTAAATGTTTCTAAACTTTTAATTTTTTCTCTAGCCCAACTATTTTCTAATATGTTTCCCATATGCCAAACGAAAGCTTTTGTAGATGAAAGCCTTAAAAGGCCTGTTTTATCAAAAGGCTCATCTAAGTATTTTGCTTCTGAACCACCTGAAACTCCTTTTTTTGAGTACTCTAAAGGAACATATTTTAATGTAGGGTTTCTTCTTATGGTGCAACAAAAGTGTCCAGCGCCAAGAATTACTCTTTTATTACCTTTTTCTATTGAATATATTTTTGAATTATATTTCTTCTCAGTGAAATCTAAATCTTTACCTATACTTGTGTTAAAATGTAAGAGATCTTCGAAATTACAGACTTCTTTTGTGATTTTTGATTTTTTAAAAAAAAGATTAATATTTGATAATAAAGTAGAATTAGAATAACTAAAATGACCTGGCGTTGGATTCAGAGAAACAAAACCTGCTTTAGGAATTGTTTTAAAAATCTCAAAAGTTTCTTTTAACCAACCTTTATCAAAAAAAACATCTGCATCTGAATATGTAATAAAATCTTCAAAACAAGCTCTAGTTTCAGACATAATTGCATTCATTTTACCTATATTTTCTTTATTAAATACAGCTTTATCAATCTTATTAGCTTTATACAAATCTGTAATGTAATTGTTTACCTCTAAACAAGAACCATTTGAAATTACAGTCACAGCTATATCACTATTTATTGTTTTTATTAATGATTCTATACAAATTTTAAAAACATTTAAAGAATCTTTAAAATATCCCTCAAAATTAGGAATATAAACTGGTATAATAACTCTATGACCTTTCATGGAAAGATCTATATTTTTGTGATTATTTGGATTAATCCCTATTCTCATAATAATCAATAAGTTTTTTAATTCCTTCTTCTAGAGGCAATAAATCTCTTTTAAGAATTTTTTTCATTTTAGTAACGTCTGGACACCTTCTTAACATATCTCCTTCTTTTAGAGCCGGTAAAAAGACAATATTAGATTTACTATTAGTCACTTTTATAATTGTTTTTGCAAGTTCTAAAACTGTTATCTCACTATCATTTCCAATATTAATAACATCATTAGTTACTAAATTATTTTCGTGAATCTTAAGTATAGTATCTATATTATCATCTATATAACAAAAGGTGCGGGTTTGTTTTCCTTCTCCAAAAATGGTAATATCTTTATTTGCTTTTGCTAATTTAATAAATTTTGGAATTACAAAATCTTCACTTTGATTTGGTCCGTAGGTATTAAAAAAACGAAAAATAGAATATTCTAAACCGAATTCTTGATGATATGACTTTAAATAAGATTCTCCTAAATTTTTTACAATTGCGTAAGGTAATTTAGAGTTTAAAGGAGTTGTCTTTTCATTTTGAGGTATTTCAAAAGGCTCTCCATATACTTCAGAAGATGATGAAAAATAAACTTTAGATACATTTGTGTTTTTTGATAAACTTAAGATATTTTCAAAACCTTTAATGTCTTCTAAAACCCAAAGAGGATTATTTAGAGTTCTTTGTACGCCAACTACTGCAGCAAAATGAAAAACATAATTAAAATTATATCTATGGAAAACTGCTGAAATATCATTGTAATTATTTGCATTACCTTTAATAAAAATAACATTCTTTTTTACGGGTACTTTTTTAATATCACCAGTTAACAAATTATCAAATACAACTATTGTATTATTATTATTTTGTGATAATTTTGCGACTAGGTAACTTCCAACATTTCCAGCTCCTCCTGTAACTAAAATATTTATCATCTTTATTTTATCTTTTATCTAAATTAATTCTTTTATTTTTTTTTGAGGAAAAATATATTTATCTAAAAAACTTAATTCTATTGGTTTTTTAGGATACAAAAGGTTGTATCTTTTTACGCCAGAAATTAAAAGCTTTGAAGCTATTTTTTGTAGTACAAATGGGTTTTTAATTCCCATTTTAACAAAGTTATTATAAATTTTCCTTTCAATTCCTATGTATTTTTGTTTCTGTAAAGAAAGTCTAGTTACATCTTGGTATTCTCTGTAAAAAGCTAAAGGTTTATTGATATATACTACTTTGTGACGATAAAACATTCTTTGATAAAAATCTAAATCTTCACCGATTTTAATGGTCTCATCAAACAACAAATCCCTTGTGAAAACTTTTCTCCTTATTAATGGCGTTGGAGATTTTACTACCCAAACCCCTAAAGCATTCCAAAAAACATTTCCAGACCTTTTGTATGCTTTTGCTTCTGAGGCACCAATTACTTTTCCTGTTACTTTTCCTTTTTCGTTAATTACAATTGCAGAACTATGTACGCAAGCTATATCAGTATCTTTATCTAAAATTTTACATTGAACTTCTAATTTATTTTTCTTCCAAACATCATCATCATCTAAGAATGCTATATATTTTCCTTTTGCTTTAGAAATCCCATAATTTCTTGCAGATGATAAACCACCGTTATTTTTGTGATAGTAAAAACAATTATTATATTTTCTACAAATATTTTCTGCGTAATTCTCTTTTGATCCATCGTCAATAACTAATATTTCAATATCCTCATATGTTTGGTTTACTACGCTAAGTATAGCTTCTTCTAAATATTTAGACCTATTAAAAGTAGGTATTATTACCGAAACTGAAAAGATAAATTTACTCATTCAATTAAATAATTTTTAATGGTTCTGTGACCTTTTGGCCTATATTATTTTTAATTAACTATATTATCATGAACTATCTAGCGTGTAAAATTTACAAAATTTTAAATTATTTAATTTGATTTTTCTATGAGTTTTATCACTTATTTAAAATAATGACGTTAAAAATCATTATCGCCTTCAACTCTTTAGAAAAGACAGGTTTCAATTTCATTAAATCAGTTAATTAGAAATTGTTACCAACTCGATTTAAACAAAGTTCAATTAAATTTATTTCAATATCATAAGACCTTAATTTTTTAACAAAAAACTTTATAATAACTTAATAAAACATTGCTTATTACCGCATAAATTAACCAAATTAAAAATCTTCGTATATTTTAATTTATTTAAGTATAATTTTTTTAGCAAAACGAATAGGGAATAATATAATTCTACCAATTTTAAAGTCTATTGAAGTTTTATATTTTATTTCGTTCCTTTTATGTCTAATGGCTAAATCTGCTATAAAATCAATTGCTTCTTCAAAATGTTCTTTATAGATATCTTTATGCTTTTTGTAAATATAGCTTAAATTTTTTTCTCTATAATTTGTTTTAGCAATTTTAGACATAGACCTTTTTTTATGTCTATAATTAAATAAAAACTCTTTTATAATATAAACTTCACCTCCCTGTTTAGTTAATGAAATCCAAAATTCCCAATCTTCAAAACCGTATATCATTTTCTCATCATAACCACCAATATTATTCCATACAGATTTTCTTATTAAAGCAAAAGAGGTACTATTATTGTCGAATAGAAAATTATTTAGATTACCACCTTTGGGGATGTGTTTTTTTATAATTTTATAATCTTCTACAAAAATATTACAATAAGAGGAAATAGCTGAAACTTTTTTTTCTTTATCTAAAATAAAAACTGCTTTTTCTAAAAAAGTTTTATCAAAAGTATCATCTGAGTCAATTGTTAAAACATATTCTCCTTTAGCTTTTTTAAAGCCGTTATTTCTTGCATTACTCAAACCTCTATTTTCTTGCTCTAAAATATTTACATTTTTAAAGTTTAATTTTTTAAGAACTTCTTTAGTTTCATAATTAGAGCCATCATCAACAATTATAATTTCAAAATCTTTAAATGTCTGTTTTAAAACTGACTCCAAAGTTTCCTCTATATAATCTTTATCATTATAACAAGGAATAACTACAGATACTTTTGGTTTTTTTTTAATCATAAGTTTATAACTTAAATTTCTTTTTTAAACTTTTTAATATTGAACATAATTTTATGTTTAAATAATATAATTTACCAAGAAAGCGTCTAGAAACAGGTTTTTTATTTGATAAAAACAATTGATTTATACAATTATAAACAGCTATTCTTTCTTCTGAATATTTTAACCTATTTATACTAAAAATAGGCTGTGAAATAATATTTAAAGCTAAATCCGGGTTATTTTCTATTTCTATTAATTTATTAAATAGATCTTCTTCAGATTCAAAATCATGATAATTTATAAATCTATTAGGATTAAAATCTCTATTAACTAACTTATTACCCCAGTAAATTGGGATACAATCTTTAAAAATAGGTTCTATTATTTTTTCTGTTGTATACCCGTTATGAATTTCGTTTTCAAAAGCAATCACAAATTTATAATCATTTATAAAAGATAATTTATCTTTAACCTTACCCTCTACGTTATTTAAAACACCTCCACCTGAATCTACTTGTCTAATTTTAGATAATCTCTTAAAAAACTCTATTCTAAATTTGGCCCTAGGATTAGAGACAACCATTGAGCAAAACTTCGATTTTTTACTCCATATTTCTTTCAATTTCTCTTTAGATTTTACAATTTCTATAGTATCTTTCTTTTTATGATCGTCAATATAAAGGGAATATAAAGGTAACCTGAAATGGTTTTTTCTTTTATTGTAATCAAAAGAAAAAGCAAAATCACAACTTAAAAAGTTAGGTCTTATATTTTCTCCTGTAAAAAAAATTTTCTTACAATTATATTTTAAATGTTCCTTACCAAATAATGAAAAAAAAAGAATTTCAGGATTATTCGTATCTATAACTACTAAATAATATTCTTTTAATAAGTTATAAAAATAATTATCTGTTTTAATTATATCTGGCCAAAAGTCAACAAAATTTATTTTTATAGTTTTCATCTTACTCTAATAATAATTTTCTATAATTATTTTTAAACTCTTTTAAATTAAAATTATTATTTGCATATATTTTTGCATTGCCGGACAATTTTAAATAATCTGAATCCATCTTTATGCTAATCAATTTTTCAATAAATTTTTCTATAATTACTTTTTCGTTATCACAATTATCTATCAAGTACCCATTTTTATTATTAAAAATATGCTCACTAATGCCACCAACGTTAGTACATATTGGCACAACTCCAAATTTCATAGCCTCCATTAAAACAACTGGAAAACCTTCTCTTTTAGATGTTATAAAGATAAAATGAAATTTTCTGTAATAGCTAAATAATTTGTCTTTCTTGAAAATCTCACCAAGATCAATTATATTACTTCTTGTTATATCTTTTGATTTCTCAGTTTTATTGTTACCTATAAAATAAAAATTATAGTTAGTTGCAAAGGATGTTATTTTACTTGCAATGTCTAAAAACAATTCTGGCCTTTTTTCTTTTGCCCACCTTCCGACAAAGCCAATATTTATTACTTTTTTATCTTTTTCAATAAAATCAGTATTTCCTATTTTTATTCCGTTTTGTATTATTAAAATCCTGCTGTAATACTTTTGTAAATTATGTTTTAAATATAATTCTTTAAAATCTAATAGTGTATTTCTATTAATAACCACCCTGTTAGTAAGATACTTAACATAAGGCAAAGTAACTATTTCACCTCCGTAATTTGAATGTGTAAAAGCATGTGTTAAATCTATTTTTTTTATTTTATTTTTTAAATTAGGTAATATTTTATAAAAAAGATTGCTATTACTAGCAAAAACTGATTTTGCTTTTGATTTATTGATTACTACTATTAAATATTTAATAAAAAGTTTTTGGCTAATATTTGTAGTATTTAAAAAATAATAAACTTCAAAAAAATTGCTATATTTAATAAAACTTGATTTATTGTTTTCCGAATTAGATAGTTTTTCAAAAAAAATGTAAGTTTTTTGTTCTTTAAAAGTATTAACAATATTTACATGAACTGTTTCTGCACCACCTGTTTGGTAAAAAGGAAAGAAAAAAATTACATCTGAGTTTAATATTTTTCTATATTCTTTAAGTGCAAATAATACAAAGTTAAAAAATACATAAACTTTTTTGGGTAATAATTGAAACCATTTAATTAATAATTTCATGGTAAATTGCTTCAAGTTGTTTAATTTTAGTTGAAGAATCTCTATTACACATAACATCTTTAATTTGATTATTAGAGAGTTTAATTGCTTCTTCTTTAATTGTTAAAATTTTAATTGTGTAATCTACGAAATATCTTAAATTTTTGAAATGAGGATAAACCTCATTAATTTTTTCAATTTTTTTATAATAAAAATCCCAACATATTAAAGGAATTCCAACTGAACATATATCAAACCCTGCATATCCTGCAGGTCTATTATTGTTATAACCCTGAAACCAAGATAAGTTTAAATCTTCTATTATCGCTGTTTTTGTAATATTTTCTTGATGACCTCTAAAAAAAACTTTATCTAGAATATCTAAATTCTTTAATTTTAAATTTAAACCTTGCTCTTCTGGGTCGCCACTTCCAAAAATATGTAACTCAATATTTTTGTTTTCTGTTAACAATAATTGAAAAGCGTAAAAAAAAGGGTCTAAAGGCTTGTACTTATCTAATCTTGTAAAAATTCCAATTTTCTTAATTACTGTATTTTTAAAATTCCATATTTTATTTTCTTCTATTTTAAATATTAATGGAAAGTGCCAATGTTTTTTTTGTGGAAACTCATTTAATTCATAAATGGCCTCCTTTTCTGTAAAACCAGAAATAAAATTATATTTCTTTTTTTTATCAAAATTTTTATACAAGTTTTGATTTTGAAATTTTGCAGACATTATATTTATTAGGCTTTTTTTTATTAAAAAGTTTGGTAATTTTTTATAAAAAGTATATTCTCCCATCCAATGTATTAAATCAAATTTTGATAAGTAATTGACTAATAATTTATAATTTATAATTTCCTTTGATTTTATTCTTAATTTCTTTCTGAGCTTGTTTATAATTGCGTTTTGAGGATTTAAGAACTCGTCATTGTACAAAATTTTTGTTCCTAAAGCCAAATGAAGTTTGTGGTAGTGTCTATGCCATGTAGAATTTTTCGCATTTTTGCCATTTAAACATAATATTGTAACTTCAAATTTACTTTTATCTAACACTCTATCTATTTCATAAGTAAATCTTTCGGCACCTCCTTTAAAAAATTCTGAAACAACAAATAAAACTTTATATTTTTTCATTTATTATAATACTAACAATTCTATTTAATTGGTTTTCACTTAAACTATAAAAAAGGGGAAGTCTTAACAAGTTGTCTGAATAATAATCGCTAAAATAAAGTTGTTCACCTTTATATTTATCTTTATAAAACTCACTTTTATGCAGGCTTAAATAATGGAAAACTGCATCAATATTATTATTTTTCATTTTCTTTATAATTAAATCTCTTTGCTTTTTACTTTTAAAAACTAAATAGAATAAATGACCGTTTTTAGCAGAGTACTTTGGAATAAAAGGCATTTTCACATTATTTTTATTACAATAAACTTTTAATTTTTGATAATATAATTCCCATAGTAGCTTTCTCTTTTTTTGTATTTTTTCGATATGTTCTAGTTGTGCCCATAAAAAAGCAGCTATTATATCAGATGGCAAGAAGGATGAACCTATATCTACCCAACCATATTTATCCACTTCACCTCTAAAAAAAGCATTCCTATTAGTTCCTTTTTCCCAGATTATTTCAGCTCTACTATAAAATTTAGAATCATTTATAACTAACATTCCTCCTTCTCCAGAAATCACGTTTTTAGTTTCATGAAATGAAAAAGTTGACAAATGACCTATGGAACCCAAAGCTTTTTTCTCACCATCTCTAGAAATATAAAAATTATCTATGGCTTGTGCTGCGTCTTCAATTACAAATAAATTATATTTTTTTGACAAATCCATTATTACATCCATATCACATGCAACACCTGCATAATGAACCGGTACTATGGCTTTTGTTTTATTTGTTATTAATTTTTCAATTTTTGAAACATCTATATTAGGGTTATCTTTTGTTGAATCAATAAAAATAATTTTAGCACCTCTTAATACAAAAGCATTAGAAGTAGATACAAAAGTATAAGAAGGCATTATAACTTCATCTCCTGGAGAAATATTAATAAGAATAGCAGCCATCTCTAAGGCGTCAGTACAAGAAGTAGTTAACAAACATTTACCAAACCCATACTTTTGTTCGAAAAAATTTTGACATAATTTAGTATATTTTCCATTTCCAGAAATCTTACCTGACAAAACAGCATCTTTTATGTAAAAAGATTCATCACCAGTCATATAAGGCTTATTAAAAGGTATATGTTTATAAATACTCATAATAACTATTTTATTAAAAGCGCTAAACCAAAACCATCTTTACCATAACTATTCCCATTATATAACATGTAGAGATTCTCTTTGTGTTCAAAAACAAAAGGATAACAAATCATTTCACTGTCCCATCCTTTATCAGATACATCTATACCTGTTAAATTATGTTTTCTTTGCCATTCTATACCATTTTTACTAAAAGCATAACCTATTCTATACTTTAAACCATTACCACCTCTAAAAGAGTACCACATATGAAAACCATTCTCATCTATTATTACAGAAGGTTTTGAAAATGCTTGAGCAACCCCTATTTCATAAGGTATTGCTATTCCATGTTTTTCCCAAATATTTCCATCTTTTGATGTTGCATATTTAATTACATGAATCATTTCTTTATTTTCTGATGTCCAATTAATGGTTGACCCATACCACATCTTATAAATGTCATCATGAAAAATAACAAAAGGATAAGATAAACTAACTTTATCTTCACTATCAGATGACATAAACGGAGTTTTTTGAGTTAATTTTAAACTATTATTAGAAATTAATTCTAATTTACCAATATCTCCCCTCCAATGATTCCCCTCTCTTATTTGCCAACCCATAAAAAGAATAAACTGTTTATTTTTTTTATCTCTAAATAGATTTCCAATACTAATACCGTGTGAATAGAAACTTTCATCAATACCATATTTTATAATAGTTTTTCCCGATATTTTTATGATTTTCTTTTTAAGAATATCTATATCAACAAAAGATATAGAAGATTTATTTTCTATATTTCTGGCACTAAAAAAGATTCTATATATATCTTCTTTCAAATGAATTGCAAGAGGATTAGAGGCATGGGAAATTAAATCAGGGTTGCTAGAATTCACCTTGAAAATTTGCCCTTCTTTTTTCCAATTCATAAAATTATATTTTTAAGCTTTTACTTTTTTTATCTAGCTTTACTGGTTTAGGAGCTAAATATACACTATCTTTTTCTGTACTTCTCATGATTGAAGCACCTGCACCGATTAAAGAATATTCTCTAATAGTTATTGCGTCCCTAAAAGTTGAGTTTACTCCTAAAAAGCAATTGTCTTCTATAGAAGTAAACCCAGAAATCACAACATGTGATGAAATAAAACAATTATCTTTTATTGAAACATCATGTCCAATATGGTTACCAGACCATAAAACGTTATTAGATCCTATGGTAACAAAAGGTTGAATTGTATTATCTTCTAGAATAAAGTTATTATCTCCAATTTTTTCATTGGTTAAAAAAGTACATTTGCTACTAATATAATTTGGTAAATAATACCCCTTTTCTTTTGTTAAAAGATACATTTTTTTTCGTAAATTGTTCATATCTTTATATCCTATTGCAACAAAAGCATTATAATCAGATGGCGGATAAAATTTGTGAACATTTTCAAAAGCAACAACTGGTAAATTACAAAATTGTTTTTCATTAATATATTTTTCATCTACTGAAAAGGCAACAACATTATATTTTGTATCACTAGAAAAATAAAAATGAGCGATCCTTGCATTACTTGTATTTCCGATTATTACTAAATTAGTTATTTTCATTTAAACAAATTTTAAAAATTTTTTAGCATTTATACCTTCATTAAAAATTAAGTCTAAAATAGATACATCGTGTCTAAAAGGCGGGTATAATTGTTTATAATATTTATAGTTGTTATAATCTAAATATTTTACTTCAACATTATTATTATTAAACAAAAATTCATCTAAATATTTTTTTGCTGCAGGTCCAGTAAAATATTGTTTTGCATTAGAATCTTTACACAAGTTCAGTAATTTTTCTGTAGGGTTACCTATGAGATTGAATTCTGAAGAAAATCGTATTTTTGTTTTAATCTCAAAAAAATCACAAATTGTAGAAATAAAGCTGTAGTTTATTTCTGATAAATATTTATAGTTCATTGTGAGATATAAATCTTCAAAAAAAGACTTGTATTCTTTAAAAAAAGTAGCTTTACTATAATTTTGTTTTATAACATCCCAATGTTTTGTGTTCCATTTATCATCCGAAATTTTTGTTTCATTTATTTTCTGATAATATTTCCCTTTGACTTCAACTGGTATTGTTAACCATTTTAAACCTTGCGCCGTTTTTATTTTATTCCTATTTCTCCAATCTCTTTTTGTGTATTGCATATCATCATAAATAATAAATTCATCTACTAAAGATATAGAATCAAAATAACCTTTCCAAGGAATATAATTTGATTGTGATATTAAAATTTTTTTCATTATGTCTGATCATTATTTATAGTCCATTTTAATTTTGGTCTAATCAATCCATTAATTTTACCGAGATAACTTTGTTCTCTTTTAACATCTTTTACCTCAAAGGTTAATAATTCCCTATTTTTATATAATTCTATCATATTTGAAGTATGAAAATAAATAAATATTTGATATTGATTATTATTTAGAAAATTAGGGGGTAAATGACAAACAATTTCTGATAACGCATTTCTTTTACATTTAAATTTATCACCTGATCCAAAAACAACCTCCCCTTTAGTGGTTAATAAATCATAACCAACATATATTTCATTTTCTTTTGATAAATTTATAATTTTTAACCTTAAATTTATACTTGAATTAACATCAATTATTGCATTTTTCCTTTTATCAGAAGCATTTTCAATTGCTGCATACATTATTTTAAGATTAGAATTTCCTATGGCATATTCAATATCATGAAATTCAATTTTTCTATTTTTGAAAAAATTATCGTTTAAATAATCATTTACAACATTATTAGTGTTTCCCGTAAACTTTATAGAACCATTTTTTAAAGAAATTGCTCTACTACATAAAGACTCTATAGCCGCCATATTATGACTTACAAACAAAACAGTCCTTCCATTTTCGCCAGAAATATCTTGCATTTTACCAATGGCTTTCTTTTGAAACTCGGCGTCACCTACAGCTAAAACTTCATCAACCACCAGAATATCGGGTTCTAAATGCGCAGCTACAGCAAATGCCAAACGTACTTTCATTCCACTTGAATAACGTTTTACTGGCGTATCTATATAACGTTCACAACCAGAAAATGATACAATTTCATCTAATTTAGCAGCTATTTCTTTTTTAGTCATCCCAAGAATAGCGCCATTTAAAAAGATATTTTCTTTACCAGTCATTTCTGGATGAAAACCTGTACCAACTTCTAACAAAGAAGCAATTCTACCTTTAGATTTTATAGCACCAGTTGTGGGTCCTGTAACTTTAGAAAGTATCTTTAATAAAGTAGATTTTCCTGCGCCATTTTTACCAATAATTCCAAGAACCTCTCCTCTTTTTACTTCAAAATTAATATCTTTTAAAGCCCAAACATATTCAGAATCTCCTTTTTTAGATCTATCATTAGATTCACCAATTTTTAAATACGGGTCTTCTTTCCCTCTAACTTTTGCTAAAAATCGATTGAAATCATGACTAATAGTTCCTGTACCCACAGTTCCTAGTCTGTATTGTTTCGATAAATTTTCAACTTTTAAAATAACATCATTCATAGTAAAGTGGTGAATAGTATGTTGTGAATAGTAAATAGTTCTACCTTCATTAATATCTTATTTTTTTACTAAATAGTTTCTGAAACCTAACAATAACTTTTTAGTGGTTGTTAATAAATTTTCTAAATCAATATTCTTATCAGCGTAATTTAATCTAACAATTATTAAATATTGTGTTTCTAACTCTGCTAAAGAACCCAGTGCAATGTGAATGAATTGAATAAATTCTTTATCTCCTTTTCTTGCAGCGCCTTCTGCAATATTTGAAGGTATTGAAACTACAGCTCTTCGCATTTGAGAAATCAAACCAAATCTCTCTGAATCAGGCAATTTTTTAGTAAAAATATAGATTTCTTCTACCAAATCCATACTTTTTATCCAAACATCTAGTTTTTTATGCTCCATAATTTTTAAGTTTATCAACTTATGAAATTAATTTTTTACTAATAACACACAATTCACGAACAAACCTTTTCACTAGATTGTATCTATAAAAGATTTTTCTGTTTTGTTAAAAATTAATAAGCCTAAAAAGAAAATTATGATTGTAAAACAAATGGTGTATAACATACCAAAATTAGAATAACTTCCATCGTTCAACAAAATATATCTTCCAAATTCTACCAAATGTGCTATGGGATTAAAATCTACCACCCAAGCATAATTATAACCTTCTTCTAAATTTGTTAGTTTTTCTCTCATTAAATCTAAAGGATACATTACTGCAGACAAGTACATTAACAATTGCACCCCAAAACCTACCAAAAAAGTTAAGTCTCTATATTTGGTTACCATAGACGAAATAATCATGCCTAAACCTAAACCTACCATTCCCATTGCAACAACCAATAAAGGAAAAAACAATATAAATTTATTGGGTGAAACAGCATATCCATTTAAAAAATAATACAAGTAGAAACAAATAAATATAAAAATCTGAATTCCGAATTTTAACAAGTTAGAAACCACGATAGACATAGGCATTATAACTCTTGGAAAATATACTTTACCAAAAATAGCCTCATTCTTTTTAAATGTATCTGATGTGGCTGTTAAACATTCTTTAAAATAATTCCAAATGGTTACACCCGCTAAATTGAATAAAAAAGGTGGAATATTTCCAGTGGAAATACCAGCAATATTGTTAAAAACCAAAGTAAATATTATAGATGTAAACAATGGCTGAATTAAATACCAAAGTGGCCCTAAAATAGTTTGTTTGTATAACGTAACAACATCTCTTTTTACGAATAACAATAACAAATCTCTATATTGCCAAACTTCTTTAAGATTTAGGTCAAATAAATTGTTTTTGGGGGTAATTTCAAAAAGCCATTTATCTTTTTGCATGTACGTTTTGTTGATTTCTACAAATATAATTTATTTTACTAGATATCATAATAAGTTTCGTTTAATCGTATTATTTTTAGGGTAAAGTAATCTAATCTTTAATTTACTGGTTTTTGAAAACTATAATCATTGAAAGTATTCCTTTTGAAGACAAATTTGCGAATACTTTTTATGACTTAAATGTAGCTTGGTTAGCCAACTATTTTTATGTAGCACCTTTTGATGAAAATGTTTTAAGTAACCCTAAAGACCACATTATAAAAACCGGTGGTTTTATATTTTCTGCTGTAATTAATCTTGAAGTTGTTGGCACTTTTGCCTTTGTAAATCAGAAAAGCTTTGTTGAGTTCAGTAAAATGGCTGTTTCACCAAGATAAGCAATAAAGTTTATAGTGTGTTGTACTTAATGCTTTTTCAATATTTCAATCAATTTTGTATTCACATAAACACTTTCTCTTCCAATCTTTTGAGAGGTTAGTATTCCAATTTCTTCCATTTTTTTTAAATAGCGTGAAGCGGCCTTTCTTTCTACGTTTAATTTTTCTACAACAAATTCTATTTTAGAATAAGGTTGTTCAAAAAGTAATTCAATTAGTTCTTTTCTGTAAATTTTAGGTTCCTTTTCTTGTGCATGTATTATAGTTTTATCCAATAATACTTTAATTGAATTTATTTTCTCAATGGTTCTGTTTGATGTTACTTCAACAGCTTTTAGCATATAAATGATATATTCAGACCATTCATCTTTATTGTTAACTGTATTTAGTAAACGGTAATAATCTGCTTTATTTTCGTTGATATATGAACTTAAATACAAAATAGGAATATCTAAAAGATCGTTTATAATTAGGTATAAAATATTTAGTATTCTTCCTGCTCTTCCATTTCCGTCATAAAAAGGATGAATACTTTCAAACTGATAGTGTAGTATGGCTAAATTAATTAGCGGATTTAAATCGTTTTGTTTAACATTAAAATGTTCTAAGAAATTGCCTAATAAATCTAAGATTTCCTCTTTTTCTTGTGGTGGCGTATAGACAATTTCTCCAGTTTTATCGTTTTTTAGAACAGTTCCAGCCATTGAACGAATTCCAGCATTATTTTCGATAATGGTTTTTTGAATAGTTTCAATGTTTTTTAGCTTCAAAAATCCTTGTTTCTGAATTAGTTCAAAACCAGAAAAAATAGCACTTCTATAATTTATAACTTCTTTAACTTGAGTTGGTTGTTTTATGTTTGTAGCTAACGCTTTATATAATTCATCTTGTGTTGTAATAATATTCTCTATTTCTGAACTATCTTTAGCTTCTTGTAAAACAACAGCGTTTATTAACATTTCTTGATTAGGAATAGTTTTAGCAATTCCTTTTAATTCTCCTAATGAATTTGAAGATTTACTTAATTGGCGAAGAATTTCAATAGTCTCTACTTTTTCTCTTTTTGGTGGAAGCTTTGCAAGTTTATTAATTTGGGACATTTTCTCTCTATTAAATTATATATGTACCAAAAATACAAAAAACAGTTCAATTAGATTCGATATGCGACTTTTTGTCCCGCATTAAGTACAACGTTGTTGTAAATAGTACTTTATCGCTTAACCCAATTTTCAATATATATTCCAGAAATTCGATTAAATTCCTTTACATTTTCCGTAACCATTATCAATTCGTTTGCAATTGCTGTTGAGCCAATTAAAAGGTCAAAGTCACTTATCATAATTCCTTTTCTTCTTAATCGGACTTTTTCCTTTGCGTAAATTTGGATTGAATTAAAAATCGGTAAGATTTTAATTTGTTCGGAAAACGTGTCAATAATCTAATAGTTTTTTTTAGGATTTGGGCTATTTTCTGTTCCGAATATTAGCTCTGCAAGAGTAATTTCCGAAATCGCACAATCGTCTAAATTTATTTCTTTAAATTTTTCTATTAGATTATATTTTCCACGAAATAAATGAATGCAGATATTTGTATCTAATAGGTATTTCATCCTAAACTCGGATTATTTCGTTTCTCGATTCTTGAAGATTTGATTTCACTGATTATCTCATCTGACGTTCTATTGTCTTCCCAAGTCCCGAAAATAGATTTAATTTCAAATGCTTTTTTCGATTTAGTTTCAATAGATTTTGTTAATTTGATAATCAAGTTTTTTTTGCATTATTGTCTAAGTTTTTAAGATATCCGAAATACTTATCTAATATTTTATTTGATATAACTAAACTTCCCATTTTTTTATTTTAATGCAATATACTTAATTTTTAAATGCCTAATTTCATTTTTGTATTATTTACAACATCTTATATGCTCACAGAATATTAGCGGCTGCATTTTATAGATACTCCAAAAAAGGGTGTACAGAAATTCCTTTAGAAAAAAATGTGCACTACAAACGTTCAGCCATTAAAATGGTTTTAAAATTCTAAAAACAGTTGCTAAAAGAAGTTTAGACTACAAAAAACTGTGTACAGCCAAATCATAACCTTTTAAGCCAAAACCAAACAAAACACCACTAGCATTAGGTGAAATATAACTGTGTTGTCTAAACGCTTCTCTTGCATGTATGTTAGAAATATGCACTTCTACAACTGGCGTGTCTATACTTTTAATTGCATCTCCCAAACCAACAGAGGTATGTGTATAGGCTGCCGCATTTAAAATAATACCATCGTAAGAAAAACCAACTTCGTGCAGTTTATTTATCAGTTCTCCTTCTATATTAGACTGAAAATAAGATAATTCTACTTCTTTAAAAGAAATTTGCAATTGTTTAAAATAATCTTCAAAAGTTGCAGAACCATAAATTTCTGGTTCTCTTTTGCCTAAGAGATTTAAATTTGGACCGTTAATTATAATAATTTTCAAAGTAATCTATTTTTATTGTGTAAATATATTTTATTTTTAACAAATGAAATGGCAAAATGCAATTAAAGATTACCAAATCTATCTAAAATTAGAAAGAGGACTGGCTAAAAACACCATAGATAGTTATTCTAAAGATTTAGAAAAATTGCTTTTATTTTTAGATGAACATCAACTTACGCCCACTCCAATTTCAATTGATAAAGAAACCGTAAAACAATTTATTTATCATACAGCAAAACAAGTAAACCCAAGAAGTCAGGCAAGAATAATATCTGGTTTGCGCAGTTTTTTTGATTATTTGGTTTTTGAAGATTATAGAGAAACCAACCCAACAGATTTGTTGGAAACTCCTAAAATTGGCAGAAAATTACCAGACACCTTATCGCAAACAGAAATAGATGCTTTAATTGCTGCCATAGATTTAACCCATTCACAAGGAGAACGAAACAGAACTATTTTAGAAACAATGTATAGCTGTGGTTTGCGTGTAAGTGAAATTACAACACTAAAAATTTCTGATTTGTTCTTTGAAGAAGGTTTTATTCGTGTTTTGGGTAAGGGAAATAAAGAGCGTTTTGTACCGATTCATCCCACAGCTCAAAAATACATTTCTTTATATATTCATGAAATAAGAACTCATATAAATCCTCAGAAAAATTATGAAGATACTTTGTTTTTAAATCGAAGAGGAAAAGGTTTGACTAGACAAATGATTTTTCTAATCTTAAAAGATTTGGCAATAAAAATCAACCTGAAAAAGAAAATAAGTCCACATACATTAAGACATTCTTTTGCAACACATTTACTACAAAATGGTGCCGATTTAAGGGCTATTCAACAAATGTTAGGTCATGAAAGTATTACTACAACAGAAGTTTATGTACATGTAGACAATTCTTATTTAAAAGAAGTTGTAGAAACTTTTCATCCTAGAAAAAGCCTATCTTAAGTGAACCATTATGTAAATTGAGTAAAGCTGAAAATAGTGGTTTTATAGCTTTAAATAAGTAGCAAATATTAGCTGAATAAAAGTTTGAAATTAGTTGTTGTATATAGCTTGATACGTTAATTAAACTTAAAATGAATAAATATATATTGAATTAAAAATGTGTGAGAATTTACTAAAATAAGGCATTAACAGCGATAAAATTTATAGCGCTTGGGCGTTACGTTTATTCAGGTTTTATTTTAACAATTTCATTTCCCTCCATTATAACAATTTCTGAATTTTTCTCTTTCTTAAATTCAACCATTTTTTCGTATACTTTTTCAAGTCCTTTTAATACTTTTTCTTTAAAAACGATTTGTTTATCTTTTGTTTTCATAAAATTTTTTTAATTTATTGAACTTTAGTTGGTCAATTACAGTTAAATTTTCTTCACTTAATTTTTCAGCTATTAATTCGTGTTTACCAAAAGAGTTGTCAAATATTAACGCTCCGTCAATAATTGACAAATAAATTTCGAACAAGTTATAAATTCCTTTTAAATATCGTCTTTCAATTATATTTGGAGGAATATTATGCCCGCCTTCAATTACTCGTATTCTTACACGTTCTTTTGCTAATTCAATATTGTTTAACCAAAAAAACAAAAGCGTTACTGTATAGCCTTGTTTTTTTGCTTGTAATATTTTATTCTTGTAACTTCTTGTTGATAGTGTTGTTTCAAAAGCAAAACTTTCATTATCTTTCAAAAGTTCATTAATTCGATTAATCATTATTCTACCAGATTCAAAAGACACTTTTTCTGGTTGAAAAGGAGAAAGTCCTCTCGCAATTTCATCTGCATTTACAAATTCTTTACATTCTATAATTTCTGGAAGAATCGTAAAAGAAGCTGTTGTTTTTCCAGCTCCATTGCAACCTGCTATTATATAAAGATTTTTTTCATCCACCTTTACAAATTTAATTGTTTTTCAATTAATACGTATAAATTACAAATTTATTTTGCATTATGCCCAATGTTTAATTAAATTACTTAATTTTAAATTGATTATGTCTGTTGCTTTTTGTAAAATAAACGTTTACTAATAAAAATAGCATTAACAAAAAACACGATTTTTAGCACAAAATAACGTTGTCTAAAAGATAGTACTTCTAAGTTATTTTTTTTTCTAACAAAAAAAAATCCTAACTTTAAAGAAGTTAGGATTTCAATATTTTATTCATAAGAGTGTTTCTTCCCTTTGATAAGATTAAGATAGGATTCTATTTCGCTACATTAACAGCTCTAGTTTCTCTAATAACTGTAACTTTTACTTGTCCAGGATAGGTCATATCATTTTGTATTTTTTGAGAAATACTAAAAGATAATTCAGAAGCTTTTGTATCATTTACCTTGGTACTTTCTACCATAACACGCAACTCTCTACCTGCTTGTATTGCATAAGCTTTCTGTACACCAGAAAAACCAAAGGCAATATCTTCTAAATCTTTTAAACGTTGTATATAAGAATCTAAAACTTGACGTCTTGCACCTGGTCTTGCACCAGAAATGGCGTCACAAACTTGTACTATTGGAGAAATTAGAGATTTCATTTCAATTTCATCATGGTGCGCACCAATGGCATTACAAACATCTGGTTTTTCACCATATTTTTCTGCCCATTGCATTCCTAACAATGCATGTGGTAATTCACTTTCTTCATTAGGTACTTTACCAATATCATGCAGTAAACCTGCTCTTTTGGCAACCTTAGCATTTAAACCCATTTCAGAAGCCATAATACCACATAAATTGGCAACCTCTCTAGAGTGTTGTAAAAGGTTTTGACCGTAAGAAGATCTGTATTTCATTCTACCCACAGCTTTTATTAATTCTGGGTGTAAACCATGAATTCCTAAATCAATAACCGTTCTTTTACCAACTTCTATAATTTCTTGGGTAATTTGTTTTTCTGTTTTCCCAACTACTTCTTCTATTCTAGCAGGGTGAATTCTACCATCTGTAACCAACTTGTGTAGCGATAAACGAGCAATTTCTCTACGAATTGGATCAAAACAAGATAAAATAATAGCATCTGGCGTATCATCTACAATAATCTCTACACCTGTAGCCGATTCAATTGCTCTAATGTTACGTCCTTCTCTACCAATTATTCTTCCTTTAACATCATCTGACTCTAAATTAAATACAGACACACAATTTTCTACAGCTTGCTCTACACCTACTCTTTGTATGGTTCCTAAAACTACTTTTCTTGCTTCTTGTTCTGCGGTTAGTTTTGCTTCTTCTACAGAGGTTTGAATAAAAGCCATTGCTTCTGTTTTGGCTTCGTCTTTTAAAGAAGATACCAGCTCCTTTTTAGCTTCTTCTGCAGATAAACCAGATATTTGTTCTAGCATATCTACATGCCTTTTGTGCATTTTTTCCAGCTCGCTTTCTTTCTTTTCTAAAAAGTCTAGTTTAAAATCGTAATCTTTATTTTTAGCTTCTAAAGATTGGTTTAACCTTTTGTTTTTATCAACTTCAGAGGCAACTTTAGACTCTCTATCTCGAATTCTTTTTTCTACATCAGAAATCTTTTTTTCTCGAGATAAAATTACTTTTTCATGCTCAGATTTTAATTCTATAAATTTTTCTTTTGCCTGTAAAATTTTCTCTTTTTTAATAGAATCCGCATCAATTTTAGCTTCTTTAATAATTGCAGAAGCCTCTTTTTTTGTGCTATTTAATAATTTTGTGCCCTTAGATTTTTCTATTGTTTTCGCAATAAAAAACCCAATTAATATTCCAATAATTCCCACAATAACGGGAAGTAACATTCCATCCATAATTTAAATTTAATATATAAAAAAAGCCTACGATAGTTTGGTTTTTATAAACTCCATTATGACAAGTTTAGGACTAACTAGCTGATCAAGAATCCATCTAAAAACTAAAAATAAATTTAGCAATAATGGCGTGCTTTAGCAACTAAGACTCATCCTTCATAATAGGTATTTGTTGAGTTTATCAAACAATTTACTAACGTAGGCAGTGTGTTGTTAATGTATTTTAAAGAACTTATTTTAAATGAGCTTGTACCAAATTGGTTAACTCTTTAATTTTGTTTATTGCTTCAGTTTGCGTTGCATTTTTTTCTAATGATGAAATTTCTAATTTAGATGCAAATTGCAAGGCGCACATTGCTAAAACATCTTGTTTATCACTAACTGCATAATTTTGCTCAAATCTTGCAATTAGTTTATTAATAGCTATTGCAGCTTTACGCATACCCTCTTCTTCTTTAGTGTTGTTTACACTTAAAGGATAGTTTCTACCAGCAATTATGATATTAATTTTTAATTTCTCCACTATTTTAAAATGAACTTTATTCTTGTAACTGAATTATGCATTTATCGATTTCTCTAATTAATGCATTTATTTTGAGTTTTGTTTCTCTTTTATTTTGAATACTGCCTTCTATAGTTTTTGCAATTTTTAACGTATTCATTTTTTCTGTTTGATGCGCTAAAAGTTCCTCCTTTTCTAATAGTTCTTTTTGTAAAATCGTATTCCTTTTCAGCAATATTTCATTTTCCTCCTTTAAAAAATTGTAATTAAAAAGTAAACTTTTTAACCTATCTTCCAATAAATGAATTGCTTCTAGGGTATTACTCATAAAAATATTAGAATAAAACTATAAAAACAAATTTAGCAATCTCTTTTAAATTTTACAACATTTAATTGACATATTAATAAATACCTGATACTAAACAATTTATAAAACACGGTATTTTTTACTATTTTTACCTAAAATTTTACGCTTGAAAAATACAATATTTTTATTTCTCCTTTTATTTGCACAAATTCTCTTTTCTCAAGAAAAATATCCTAAAAATTACTTTAGAAGTCCGTTAGACATACCCATTGTATTGTCTGGTACTTTTGGAGAATTGCGCAGCAATCACTTTCACTCTGGCTTAGACATTAAAACACAAGGTAAAGAGGGTTTGCCTGTTTTTGCCGTTGCAGAAGGTTATGTATCTCGTATTAAAGTACAACAATGGGGTTATGGTAAAGCCATTTATGTAACACACCCAAATGGTTACACCAGCGTATATGGGCACCTTAAAAAGTTTTCTAAAGAAATAGAGGCTTATGTAAAAGCCATTCAATACAAAAAAGAAAATTATGAAACCGGAAATATTTTTCCAAAAAAGAATAAATTCCTATTAAAAAAAGGAGAAATCATAGCTTTTTCTGGTGATACAGGTGGTTCTGGAGGCCCACATCTTCATTTTGAAATTAGAAACACAAAAACAGAACATGTAATTAACCCAATGTATTTTGGCATTACTACGCCAGATACAAAAAAACCCACTTTTCAAGCATTACATGTATATCCATTAACAGAAAACACAAGAATAAATCAACAATACAACAGTTTTAAAGTTAACATAAAAAATATTGGTAATGGGGTTTATAAAGCAGATAAAATAATAGCAAATGGTACTATTGGCTTTAGTATCAATGCTTTTGACAGATTGAATAAAGCACCCAATAAAAACGGTATTTTTAGTTTAGAAATGCGCGTAAACGGTAAAAGACATTATTACCATAATTTAGAAACGTTTTCATTTGCAGAAACCAAATACCTAAACTTACTTATTGATTATCAATATTTTAAAAAATATAAAAGTAGATTGCAAAGAACGTTTAAAAAGGAGGCAAATAAACTATCTATTTATAAAGATCTTATAAATAATGGTAAGTTGTCTATAGAAAAAGGCCTAAATTATACTGTAGAAATTATAGCTAAAGATTTTAACGGAAATAAAAGTATTTTAAAAATACCGGTAATGGGTGCAAATACCAATGCTATTTTTAAAAAACAAAAAGATACCACAGCTTTTAAAATTAATGCAAAAGCGTTTCATAAATTTTCTTTGGAAGATGTAACTGTTGCCTTTCCAAAAAATACGTTTTACGAAGATATTTTTTTAGATTTTAAAGTTGAAGATGGAGTCGCTAAAATACATACGCCGTCTGTACCTCTAGATAAGAATTATACCTTAACTTTTAATGTAAATAAATATACACCAGAAGAAAGAAAACAGTTGTACATAGCTAATGTAGATTACAAAAAATACCCAAGATACCAACATACAAGAAAAAGAGATAGTACATTTTTTACAACAACAAAATCTTTAGGATCTTATACTTTAAAAAAAGATGTAAAAAAACCAACTGCAAGAATTTTGTATTTTAAAGATCAGCAGTGGATTACGAACTTAAAAACATTACAAGTTAAAATTACAGATATCGGTTCTGGTATAAAAAATTGGTACGCAACAATAGACGGCAATTGGGTATTAATGCAATACAATCATAAAAAAGGCATATTAATGTATAATTTTAAAGATAAAAAGTTGTTGGGTAGCAAACATATCTTTAAAATTGTAGTCTCAGACAACGTAGGTAATACTACAACGCTTTCTAAAACGTTCTTTAGAAAAGAAACCGATATAAAAAGATAATTTTTAAAAAACTAATGAAAAAAAAGTTACTAATTTTATTACTATTACCTACAATATTGGTTGCACAAAAAACAACATTATTAAAAGGAACCGTTAAAAATAAAGAGAAAGTAGGTATTGAGAATGTTTCTGTTATTTTTGACAAAACAGGAACAATAACAGACAAAAATGGAAATTATTCTTTAAGAATACCCGTAAAAAAAGAAATTGAATTAAAATTTAGTCACATTTCTTACCATACTTTCTATCATAAAATCACAGCAAAAAGTAGGGATTTGGTACGCTACTCTCCTACGCTAATTTCAAAATCAGAAAAATTAGAAGAAATTGTTATAAAAAATAACAATAAAGAGGCACGTGGACTTGTAAAAATAGATCCTTTAAAAGCAAAAACTATTATTGGTGCAAATGCAGGTGTAGAAAATATTTTAATGACCTTGCCTGGTGTAAATAATAATAACGAGTTAAGCACACAATATAATGTAAGAGGTGGTAATTTTGATGAAAACTTAGTCTACGTAAATGGCATTGAGATTTATAGACCATTCTTAATTCGTTCTGGGCAACAAGAAGGTTTAAGTTTTATAAATGCAAACATGGTGCAGAATATTAATTTTTCTGCTGGTGGTTTTCAAGCCAAATATGGCGATAAGCTTTCGTCTGTATTAGATATAACGTACAGAAAACCAAAAGAAACAGCAACCACTATAGATTTTAGTCTACTTGGTGGAAGTGCTACTTTTGAAACCAATGCTTTAGACAACAAATTCACGGCAATTGCAAGTTTACGTTATAGAGACAATAGTTTATTTGTAAATAGTCAACAAATTGAAACTAATTTTAGACCTCGTTTTACAGATTTTCAAACATTCTTAACTTATAAATTTTCGGAACGATTTTCTTTAAATTATCTCGGTAATTTTTCTTTGAATAGTTACAATTACCAACCCATTTCTAGAAGAACACGTTTTGGTACAGTTGCAGATCCTTTAGAGCTAGTTGTTTTTTACAACGGTAAAGAAGAAAATAATTACCTTACTATTTTTAATGCACTTTCAGGAGAATTTAAAGTAAATGAAGATTTTAAATTAACCACTACTATTTCTAGTTACAATACACAAGAAGAAGAGTATTTTGATATTGCAGCTTCTTATAATTTAGGTGCTGTAGATGCTAATATTGGTTCTGATAATTTTGGTGAAGTTAGTTTTTCTGAAGGAATTGGCTCTCAATTAAATCATGCTAGAAACGATTTGGACGCTTTATTCAACAACATTCAAATTAGAGGAACAATTAAAAATGAACAGCAACAATGGAATTTTGGTGTAAAATATCAAAATGAAGATATTAGAGAACGCATTAGAGAATGGGAAGTTATTGATTCTTTAGGTTTTTCTATAAGACCTCCAAACAGTCAAGCAAACAACCAACCTTTTGAACCTTTTAATGGCGATGTAATTCCTTTTCAGAGTATTAGAGAAGATCATCAAGTAAATATTCACAGACTTTCTGGTTTTTTACAATTTAATGAACGTTTGTTTTCTGGAAACCATGAAATTTGGTACAACATTGGTGTAAGAGCACAAAATTTTACAGTGGTTGCTAATGGTATTTCTTCAACAAACAAAACTACTATTAGCCCAAGAGCTCAATTTGCAATTAAACCCAACTGGTCTAGAGACATGTTGTTTAGACTTTCTGGTGGCTGGTATTCTCAACCACCGTCTTATAGAGAATTAAAAGATTTTAACGGTCAAATAAATGTAAATGTTGAAGCACAAAAATCAATTCATGCTGTGGCTGGTATGGATTACAGTTTTGATTTATGGGAAAGACCTTTTAAATTAACAACAGAAATTTATTACAAAGATTTAACTAATGTAAATGCCTATTCTGTAGATAATGTTAGAATTAGATACAGGGCAGATAATGTAACTACAGCATTTGCTCATGGTTTTGATGCACGTTTAAACGGAGAATTTGTTCCTGGTAGCGAAAGTTGGGTGAGTTTTGGTTACTTAAAAACCAAAGAAAATATAGATAATAGAGGCGAAATTTCTAGACCTTCTGATCAACGCTTAAAATTTGCAATTCTATTTCAAGATTATGTACCTAACCTACCCAATTTAAAAGCCTATTTAAATTTAGTTTACAATACTGGTGTTCCTGGTGGTGCTCCTGCATATGCAGATGTTTACGATTTTCAAGAGCGTTTAAGAGATTACAGGCGAGCAGATTTGGGTGTATCTTACGTTTTTACAGACGCGAATAAGCAATATAAAACGGGTTGGCTTTCTAACTTTAAAGAACTTACCGCTGGTTTAGAGCTCTTTAATATGTTTGATATTCAAAACGCCATAACCAATACTTGGGTTAGAGATGTTAATACGAAAAACCAATTTGGTATTCCAAATTTTATGACTGGTAGAGTTCTTAATGTTAAACTTGCTATGAAATTTTAATAAAAAATTGCATTTATAAAATTATTATGCGCTTATAAAGCGTGCTTTTTTTCTAAAGCATTTGCTCTCAAATACAAAAACAAAGGCAAGGTAAAGGCAACTGCTACTAAAAAAGTAAGCGGAATCAAAATCCACCAGAACTTAATTTTTAATCGTAAAGATTCTGGTATTAAAAAAGCAAAAAAAGTAAGGCAAACCACAGTTAAATCTGCGCTTAAAGATTTGCCTGCAAAATTTTGTTGTGTATCTTTAAAAAAACCAATGAAAGACGCATTTTCTACCGTATTAAAGTAAAGAATGTTATAATACCAAGTATAACAAATTCCTAGAATTGCTAATGTTAAATAAAGGTGTTTTAGTTTCATACTTAAAAAATAAAAATCATTATTACTGTAAATAAGGTTTCACAATATAACCAACCGCAAAAAACACTTAATTATTAAACCTTATTTATAGAAAAAGCATACTGAATAAATCCTAACGTATCATAATTTTAGCCAAGTATCTCAAAAACATCAATAATAAAATTAAAAACCTACCTTTTAAATTTATACATTTAAAATGTAATTAATCCTCAATTTTGCACTTATTTTAAAACAAAGTCTGCTGATTTTCATCATCTGTTTTCTCTTTTTTCTTTTTTATCGCTTTCTTTAACAAATCTTTCTTTTTATGCTCTTTATCTTCTTTTTCTACTACCGCTGTTTTTTTAACAACTGGTATTTCTAAAGGTAATTTCTCTTCTAAAGCCGTTTCTTCTTCAGTTTCAGTATTTGTTGGTTCCTCCTGCTCTGGCTCTGGCTCTTCCTCTTCATAAGGCAAAGGATTTAAAAGATTTACATTTTTAATTTTATCTGTAGTTAACTGATTTCCTTGCGCTTTAATACCTTTAACAGCTATAAACTCTTCAAAATTAACACTTATGTTCTCTAAACTTCGTTTAGAAAATTGCACTTCTGCTAAAGGTCTGTAATCTGTAGCAACAATTTCTAACTGAGACTTCACATGATCAGAAATAAACTCTTCTTCCTTATCTGGAGTTTCTATTAAAAAACGTTTTACATAATAGCGCTCTTTTTCTCCATCAAAATAAATAGCAGAAATGGGTTTATTTGGTTTCCATTTTTCTAAAACAATCATATCATCTTCAAAATGCATTGCTAAATCTGGTTTAACCGCTTTTGCTTTTCCACTTTGTGTGATAATTAATAATTTATCTTCTGCTTTAAATTCTCCTAATAATTCGCCTCTATCATCTACATTTAAACGTTGCACAGCATCATCAAACCAAATTTTACGTGGCTTTAAAGTAGAAACTCCGGCAGCTTTAAAATCTACGCTTTTAATAAGATATTTTGTAATTACATTTCCTTTTACAGCTCTACCCTTTATAGATAAGTCTGCAAAATTTATATCTAATTTAGGCTTTTTTAAACGACTAACTAGTTTTAAGGTTACAGTAACCGTTTCTGCTTCTCCATTTGGGTTTGCAGAAAAATAATGTACTACAGAACCTTTACTACCGTTGGTTAAATCGTATTCTTTATCTCTAGTTACAGACGTTACATTAAAACGTTTCATGTAAGAAGCACCTTTTGTGCCATCTCTATACATAAAATTATACACAGTTCTTTTGTCTTTCTTTTTAAAGACAGCAACATGTATAATATCTTTACCAACAAAGGTTTTAGAATCTATTTTAGTTACAGACATTACACCATCTTTTCTAAAGATAATAATATCATCAATATCAGAACAATCACAAACAAATTCGTCTCTTTTTAAAGAAGTTCCAATAAAACCTTCTGCTCTATTTACATAAAGTTTTGTATTGTTCATAGCAACTTTAGATGCTACAATATCATCAAAAATTCTAATTTCTGTTTTGCGTTCTTTTCCTTTACCATAGGTTTCTTTTAAACGCTTAAAATAATCAATTGCAAATTCTATTAGATTTGCTAAATGATTTTTTACAACTGCAATTTTATCCTCTAAACTTTCTATAAATTGCTTGGCTTTGTCTATATCAAATTTTGATATTTTTTTAATTCTAATTTCCGTTAAACGCGTAATATCTTCAACAGTAATTGCACGTTTTAAATGTTTAATATGTGGTTTTAAACCTTTATCTATGGCTTCAATTACACCTTCCCAAGTTTCTTCTTCTTCTATATCCCTATAAATTCTATTTTCTATAAAAATGCGTTCTAAAGAAGAAAAATGCCATTGTTCTTCCAATTCATTTAACTGAATTTCTAATTCTTTTTTCAACAATTCTACAGTTAAATCTGTAGAATGTTTTAACATGTCTGAAACGCCAACAAAAACAGGTGTATTGTTTTGAATTGTACACGCTAAAGGCGATATGGAAGTTTCACAATTTGTAAAAGCATATAAAGCATCAATACTTTTATCTGGCGATACATTTGGTGGCAAATGCACCAAAATTTCTACTTCTGCAGCCGTGTTATCTTCAATCTTTTTTATCTTTATTTTACCTTTATCATTGGCTTTTAAAATAGAATCTATTAAAGAAGATGTTGTAGTAGAAAACGGAATTTCATTAATTACCAACGTTTTTTTATCTAGTTGAGAAATTTTAGCTCTAATTCTTACCTTTCCTCCTCTTTTGCCATCATTATAATTGGTAAAATCTGCAATTCCGCCGGTTAAAAAATCAGGTACAATTTTAAAACTTCTCCCTTTTAAATATTTTATAGAAGCATCTATCAATTCAATAAAATTGTGCGGCAATATTTTTGTGGACAAACCTACAGCAATTCCCTCTGCACCTTGTGCCAATAATAATGGAAACTTTACAGGCAAATCTATAGGCTCTTTTCTACGCCCATCATAAGACAATTTCCACTCTGTAGTTTTTGGGTTAAAAACCACATCTAAAGCAAATTTAGAAAGTCTAGCTTCAATATATCTAGACGCTGCAGCTCTATCTCCTGTTAAGATATTTCCCCAGTTTCCTTGCATATCAATCAGCAATTCTTTTTGCCCAATTTGCACCATTGCATCTGCAATAGAAGCATCTCCATGAGGGTGATATTGCATCGTATGCCCAACAATATTTGCCACTTTATTGTAACGTCCATCATCTAAATCTTTCATAGAATGCATAATTCTACGTTGCACAGGTTTTAAACCGTCTTCTAATGATGGAACCGCTCTTTCTAAAATTACATACGAAGCATAATCCAAAAACCATTCCTTATACATTCCTGTAACTTTGGTAATGGTTTCTTCTTTAGGATCATCTAATTGTGCTCCTTCATTTGTTAATTCCTCTTCGTGTTCGTTGTCGTTTATTTCTTCACTCATAAAAAACGTTCAATCGTTTAATTGTGTAATTGTTTATTATTTTGGGCGTTTTAACGGGCTTTCACTACTCGCTTTGCGCAAAAAAGCGCAAGAGCTCAAACAAACCGTTCAATCCCTAACGCAGGCTTACTTGCCCACTATTTGCTTTAATTTTTATGGTTTTTATACCCAATTTTTGTTCTTTCCTTTTTGTCATTGCGAAGAAAGTTTTTCACTTTCTGTGGCAATCTCTTAATCATTTTAACAGATTGCGTCGTTCTTCGCAATTACATTTTCATGATTAATATTTACAGCAATGGCTCTGTCACTATTTAATACGCTCGATAACATGGCAACTCCTTGTTCTGTAAAAACCATTGGAGCATATCGTAAACCCATTTTATCAGAATTGGAGGTCACAAATTGTGATCTCCAATTTTCAAACTCAATTTTATTTAATTCAAACATAAAATCTTCTGGAAAACGATTTAGTTTTCTTTTTACTGCTTGTTTTAAAACTCTTGTTTCTACTTCATACAATTCTGCTAAATCTCTATCTAACATTACTTTTTGATCACGTATCAAATAGATTTTGTTAGTAATTATTTCATCTGGAATTATTAAGTTTTCTTTATCTTTCATTTTTTATACTCCTAAGGTAGCAAATTTCTACCTCAAATTTTATGATTGCAAAACCTCACAGGTTTTAAAAACCTGTGAGGTCTAGATTTCTTCTTCCACATAATCCAACTCCACTTTTAAATTTTCTATAATAAACTTCTGCCTATCAGGCGTATTTTTACCCATATAAAACTGTAACATTTGGTCTATGGTCATGTCCTTATCTAACATTACAGGATCTAAACGAATATCATCACCAATAAAATGCACAAATTCATTAGGCGAGATTTCTCCCAAACCTTTAAATCGTGTTATTTCTGGCTTTCCTCTTAATTTTTCTATCGCTTCACGCTTTTCTTCATCAGAATAACAATAAAAAGTTTGTTTTTTATTTCTAACTCTAAACAAAGGTGTTTCTAAAATATACAAATGCCCTTCTTTTATCAATTCTGGAAAAAACTGTAAGAAAAAGGTAATTAACAACAAACGAATATGCATACCATCTACATCTGCATCTGTAGCAATTACAATGTTATTATAGCGTAAATCTTCTAAACCATCTTCTATATTTAAAGCGGCTTGCAATAAATTAAACTCTTCATTTTCGTAAACAATTTTTTTAGTTAATCCGTAAGAATTTAATGGTTTTCCTTTTAAACTAAAAACAGCTTGTGTATTTACATTTCTAGATTTTGTAATGGAACCAGAGGCAGAATCTCCCTCTGTTATAAATAAAGTAGTATCTAAATAATTGTCCTTTTTAACATCGCCTAAATGAATTCTACAATCGCGTAATTTCTTGTTGTGTAAACTTGCTTTTTTAGCTCTGTCTTTTGCTAATTTTCGTATTCCAGAAAGTTCTTTTCGTTCTTTTTCTGCCTGAATTATTTTTTTCTGAAGTGTATCTGCTACAACTGTATTTTTATGCAGAAAATTATCTAATTTTGTTTTTAGAAAATCATTTATGTAAGTTCTTACCGTTGGTAAATCTCCCCCCATGTCTGTAGAACCTAATTTTGTTTTGGTCTGACTCTCAAAAACAGGTTCCATAACTTTAATTGCAATGGCAGAAATAATAGATTTTCTAATATCTGATGCTTCAAAGCTTTTACCATAAAACTCTCTTATTGTTTTTACAACGGCTTCTCTAAATGCAGATTGGTGTGTACCACCTTGTGTGGTGTGTTGCCCATTTACAAAAGAATGGTATTCTTCTGAATACTGCGTTTTACTGTGTGTAATGGCTACTTCAATATCATCTCCTTTTAAATGAATTATTGGGTACAACATGTCTTCTTTGTTGTTATTATCTTCCAATAAATCTTTTAATCCGTTTTTTGAGAAAAACTTTTCTCCGTTAAAAATTATGGTTAAACCTGGGTTTAAGTACACATAATTCTTTAACATTTTTGCTACATATTCATTTCTGAATTTGAAGTTTTTGAAAATAGTTTCGTCTGGTATAAACTGTACTTTTGTACCTTTTCTTCTGGAAGATTCTTCTAAAAACTCTTGATTTTCTAAATTTCCTTGGCTAAATTCTGCAGAAGCAGATTTTCCTTCTCTAGAAGATTCTACCCTAAAATAAGAAGACAATGCGTTTACGGCTTTGGTACCTACACCATTTAAACCAACCGATTTTTTAAAAGCTTTAGAATCGTACTTTCCACCAGTATTCATTTTAGAAACTACGTCTACTACTTTTCCAAGCGGAATTCCACGACCATAATCTCTAACCGTAACTTTACTACCTTGAATAGAAATTTCTATAGTTTTACCAGCGCCCATTACATACTCATCAATCGAGTTGTCTAAAACTTCCTTTACCAAAATATAAATTCCATCGTCTGCAGAAGAACCATCTCCTAACTTACCAATGTACATTCCTGGTCGCATTCTAATATGCTCTTTCCAGTCTAAAGATCTAATATTATCTTCTGTATATTTTGTTTCTTGAGCCATAAAAAATCGTTACTATAGTTAGGTTTGCAGTACTTGTAAAAATAGGGTTTCACATCAAAAAAAGAAACAATTAAAGCAATTAGTTATCAACAGGATTTCAACGTTTTTTAAGCCTTTGTCTTTTTGTTTTTCGCAATAGGCTAAAGGCAAAAATGGAATTACTAAAAGCCAAAGAAAATCACAATAAAAAACAATATGTTATATTTTTAAACAAATAATTTTAAAGCTAATTTTTTAATTACTTTTGATAAAAATTAAATAGAACAATCGTGGAAAACGCACAACTTTTAGAATTAGCAAACAAGTACGGCAGTCCTTTGTATGTTTATGATACTGCAAAAATAGCATCACAATATAACCGCTTAACAGGCGCTTTTAAAGGCGTTAAAAATTTAAAATTAAATTATGCTGTAAAAGCACTTTCTAATATAAATATTTTAAAGGTTTTAAAAAACTTAGGCGCTGGTTTAGACACGGTTTCGCATCAAGAAGTGCAATTAGGTTTAACTACAGGAATTGATCCTAAAAACATTATTTATACACCAAACGGCGTTTCTTTACAAGAAATTGAAGAGGTTGCAAAATTAGGGGTGCAAATTAATATAGATAACTTGTCTATTTTAGAACA
The DNA here is from genome assembly GCF_947495205.1 of uncultured Polaribacter sp. Taxonomy (GTDB): domain Bacteria; phylum Bacteroidota; class Bacteroidia; order Flavobacteriales; family Flavobacteriaceae; genus Polaribacter. The sequence continues at coordinate 135,942 of NZ_CANLXV010000004.1, forward strand.
ATTTGGTCAAAAACACCCAAATATTCCTGTTTGTGTGCGTATCAATCCGCACATTATGGCTGGTGGTAATTCTAAAATCTCTGTAGGTCATATAGATTCTAAGTTTGGCATTTCTATTCACCAAGTACCACATATACAAAGAGTTGTAGAAAATACAGGAATGAATATTAATGGAATACACATGCACACAGGATCTGATATTTTAGATATTGATACTTTTTTACGTGCATCTGAAATTTTATTTGATGTTGCCAAACAATTTAAAAATATAGATTTTATAGATTTTGGTAGTGGCTTTAAAGTGCCTTACAAAGAAGGAGATATTTCTACAGATATAGAGCAATTAGGTGTACAATTATCAACACGTTTCAATCAGTTTTGTAAAGAATATGGTAAAGAAATTACATTAATGTTTGAACCTGGTAAATTTTTAGTTTCTGAAGCTGGTGTTTTCTTAGCAAAAGTTAACGTTGTAAAACAAACTACATCTACCGTTTTTGCGCACGTAGATTCTGGTTTTAACCATTTGGTAAGACCAATGATGTATGATTCTTACCACAGAATTAGCAATATTTCTAATGAAACAGGTAGAGATAGGTATTATTCTGTTGTGGGTTATATTTGTGAAACCGATACTTTTGGTTCTAACCGTAGAATTGCAGAAATTTCTGAAGAAGATATTCTTTGTTTTCACAATGCTGGCGCGTATTGTTTCTCTATGGCGTCTAACTACAACTCTAGGTATTTACCTGCAGAAGTAATGGTGCATGAAGGGAAAGATTATTTGATTAGAAAACGTCAAACCATTCAAGATATCTTGCACAATCAAGAAGTTATAGAATTGAAACCATCAAGTAAAGAAGCGTCTGTTTCTGCTTAAAGTTTTAAAAATAACAAATTAATAAATCCACTTTAAAGTATTCTTTTTAGTGGATTTTTTATTTACATTTACCCAACAATCAAAAGTAATACAACATGAAAATATTAGGCATAGGAAGTAATTATGTAACCGATTTAAAAGAAATTCCAGAAAAGAAAAAAAACAAAAAATTTATATTTTCTAAACCAGAAAGTAGTTTGGCTGTTAATTGTGATGTGGTTTACCCATCTGAAATTACAAACCAACTTATTTATGAAGTAGAATTAGTAATAAAAATTGGTAAAGAAGGCAAAAACATAACCAAAGAAAATGCCAATGCTTATATTTCTGAAATTGCTGTAGGAATAGATTATACAGCAAAAGATATTTTAGCAGATGCAAGAGAAACCAAACACCCTTGGGAGTTTGCCAAAGGTTTTGATGGTGCTGCACCAATGTCTAATTTTAAACCGATTTCTAATTATAATTTAGGTGATATTAATTTCGATTTAAAAATAAATGGCGAATTAAAACAAGAAAGCAACACAGCTTACATGATTCACGATTTTGCAGATATTATTGTTTTTATTTCTAAATACATGACTTTGCAACCTGGAGATTTAATTTTTACAGGAACTCCTGCTCTTGGAAAAGGAGAAATTTTTAAAGGAGATCATTTACAATGTTCTATAAATGGCGAATTATTGCTTGATTTTAAAATGATATAATTTTTATTGATGAAGATAAGGCTTTCTAAAATTACAGATATTCCTGAAATAATGGAAATTATTAAAGATGCCAAAGCATTGCTAAAATCTTTACAAATAGACCAATGGCAAAATGGGTATCCTAATGCAGCACAAGTAGAAAACGATATACATAACAAAGAAAGTTATGTTGTTTTTAATGATGATGGTAAGATTGTAGCAACCGCTATGTTTACTGCAAGAAAAGAACCTACTTACAAAAAAGTAATCGCTGGTAATTGGGTTGTAAGTGAAGATGAAGCATATGGAGTAATTCATAGAATGGCAGTAAAAAAAGAACATCGAAAAGAAGGATTGGCGCTTTTTTTATTCCAGGAATTTCATCAACAATTAAAAGACCAAAACATACAAAGTTTAAAGATTGATACGCATGAAGAAAATATTGGAATGCAATCTTTAATAAAAAAATTAGGTTACACTTATTGTGGCATTATTTACACGTCTTATGGTGCCAAAAGAATGGCTTTTGAGAAAGTGATTTCATAATGAAAAAATAGCGTTTAATCATATTGAAAAAGTATAGTTTGTCACGCTGTAAGCGTCTCACACAAAAAAGAAAGCATATATTTTTTCACTATGAATTAATTCCTTATTTAATATTTACAAAATTATGTGGGATTCTTTCAGAATAACAAACTCACTATCAGTAAGTATTACAAGATTTTAGTATAATTTACCAAAGAGAATCTATTAAAATTCCTGAATTACAGTTCACAACAGTTACAACACCATATCACTTCAAATAATTAGGTTTTTTGCGGAATTGTATCAAGAAGTTTTTCAACTTAAAACACAAAATAAAAGTATATTTACAACCTCATAAAATTTATTTTTATGAGGTTTTTTTTAGCTTAAATTCAAAACAAAAATGCAATTACTTCAATATATAATTCAACAAACACAATTATCAGAAAAATCGGTTAAAAACACCATTTCTCTTTTAAATGAGGATGCAACCATTCCTTTTATATCTCGATATAGAAAAGAAATGACGGGTAATTTAGATGAAGTAGAAATTGGTGAAATTGTAAAGTTTAAAGAAATTTTTGAAAGCTTAGAAAAACGAAAAAAAGCAATTGTAAAAGCGCTAGAAGAACAGCAAGTTTTAACTACAGATTTAACCGATAAAATAAAGCATGCTAAAGGTTTAATTGCTTTAGAAGATTTGTATTTACCATTTAAGAAAAAACGAAAAACCAAAGCAGAAACTGCCCGTTTACAAGGCTTAGAACCTTTGGCGAAAATAATTATGAGTCAGCATGTTAGCGATTTAGAACATACTGCTTCAAAATATACATCAAACAAAGTTGAAACCATAGAAAATGCTCTAGAAGGCGCCCGTTTTATTATTGCAGAATGGATTAATGAAAGAACGGATATAAGAGGTACAATTAGAAGAGAATTGGAAAAATTTGCCACGATTTCTTCAAAAATAATTAAAACAAAAGCTGAAGAGGAAAAAGCACAAAAATTTAAAGATTATTTTGATTGGAGTGAATCTTTAAATACCATTCCTTCACACAGATTACTAGCCATTTTAAGAGCAGAAAGCGAAGGTTTTATTCGTGTAAAAATAACAATAGACACAGACCGAATTTTACAAAGAATTGAAAATAGAATTATTAAATCTCAAAACGAATGTGCGCCACAAATAATAGCTGCTATAAAAGATGCTTTTAAACGTTTATTGTATCCTTCTTTAGTAAATGAAAGACTAACAATAGCCAAAGAAAAAGCAGATGATGAAGCTATTTTAGTATTTGCTAAAAACTTAAAACAATTGCTTTTAGGTGCTCCTTTGGGTGAAAAAAGAGTTTTAGCCATAGATCCTGGTTTTAGATCGGGTTGTAAAGTGGTTTGTTTAAGTGCTCAAGGAGATTTAGAACATAATGAAACTATTTTTCCGCACGAATCGCAAAACAAAAAAACAGATGCCATTAAAAAAATTAGTTTTTTAGTAGATGCTCATAAAATTGAGGCAATTGCCATAGGAAACGGCACAGCATCTAGAGAAACAGAACAATTTGTAAAGAAAATTCAGTTTAAAAATAAAGTTAACGTTTTTGTGGTAAGTGAAGCTGGCGCGTCTATTTATTCTGCATCTAAAATTGCTAGGGAAGAATTTCCTAATTATGATGTTACTGTTCGCGGATCTGTTTCTATTGGAAGACGTTTGCAAGATCCGTTAGCAGAATTGGTTAAAATAGATGCCAAATCTATTGGTGTTGGGCAATACCAGCATGATGTAGATCAAAATAAACTTAAAAAAGCATTAGATCAAACCGTAGAAAATGGTGTAAATACTGTTGGTGTAAATATAAATACAGCCAGTGAAGCTTTGTTAAGTTATGTTGCTGGAATTGGTCCAAAATTAGCAGAAAACATTGTAAATTATAGAAATAATAATGGTTCTTTTTCAACTAGAACTGAAATTAAAAAAGTACCACGTTTGGGAGGAAAAGCCTTTGAACAAGCTGCTGGTTTTTTGAGAATTAAAAATGGGAAGAATCCTTTAGATAATTCTGGAGTACATCCAGAAAGTTATGTTTTAGTTGATAAAATTACGAAAGATACAGGTAAAAATATATCAGATATTATTGGAAATAAAGAAATTCTTCAACAAATAAATTTACAAAATTATGTTTCTGCAAATATTGGTTTACCTACTTTAAAAGATATTATTAAAGAATTAGAAAAACCAGGTTTAGACCCAAGAGCAAAAGCAAAAGTGTTTTCTTTTGATGCCAATATTAAAACAATTTCAGATTTAAGAATCGGGCAACTTTTACCAGGAATTGTAAACAACATCACCAATTTTGGTTGTTTTGTAAATATCGGAATTAAAGAAAGTGGTTTAATTCATGTTTCTAATTTATCGGATACTTTTGTAAAAGATGTAAATGCTATTGTAGCTTTGCAACAGCAAATTGTGGTTAAAGTTTTAGAGGTTGATGTGGTAAGAAAGAGAATTCAATTGGCTTTGGTGAAATAACATTTTTAGGATTAAAATATGAGCAAAAAAGAAAAAACAGCTTTATGGGATGAATTATCGGATTCTCAAAAAAAAGCAATACAACAAGAAGTTAGTGATTCTAATAAAAAGAAAAAATCAACTTGGGAAGATCTTAAAAAAGAGCTTTCTAAACTGAAATAAACTTAGTTCTTTTTTAATTCATTTATTAAAAAAGAATAAATAAAAGCCTTTTCTTCTATGAAATCATTGTATTTAATTGCTCCAAAATGCCCATATTTATCTTGAGTCCATAATAAAATAGGATTCTTTTGAGCCCCTCTATTTTGTAATTTCCCTGCAAATTTATAGGAATTATAAGAAGGAACTCGAGTATCATTTGAACCCGTAATTATTAATGTTGAAGGATAATTTACGCCTTCTTTTATATTATGAAAAGGAGAATAAGAAAGTAAATTTCTAAACTCATTTTCTTTTTTTACGGTACCATATTCAGATAAATTTATAAAGGCAGATCCTGTTCTAGATTTTTCCATGCGAAGCATATCTGTTGGTGCTACATTAATAACTGCAGCTCCATAAATTTCAGGACTTTCTATTAATGCAGATGCTGCAATTAATCCTCCATGAGATGTACCAATAACACCTATTTTTTTTGGCTTTGTGTAACCTTGGTTTATTAAATACTTTGCTGCATAAGTAAAATCTAAAATTCCGTTTTTCTTTTTAAGTTTTTTACCATCTTTCCACCATTTTTCTCCTAACTCACCTCCTCCTCTAATATTTACATAAGCAAAAGCGCCTCCGTTTTCTATAAAATAAATAATTCCACTATTAAATTTTGGTTTCTCAATTTTACCATATCCACCATAGGTTTTAAGTAAAAAAGGTGTTTTAGCATCTTTAGAAATTGAATCTTTATACACAATAAACATTGGCACTTTTTTACCATCATGAGATATAAACTCCTTTCTCATAAAACGATAATTTTTCGAATTAAAATAAACATCAGCTTTTCCTAAGTATTTAAATTGAAAAGTTTTTAAATCTAAAACACAACTTACAGGCGGCACAGTATATGAAGATAATTTAAATGTGAACACTTTTTTTTGGGCATTGTAATGCATATTAGAAATACTTAATCCCTTTGGTGTAGTAACCTCACCTAAAATCTTTCCATTAAAATCTGTAATTGCTATAAAAGAAGACTCTTTAGATTGATAAGAACTGGCAATTTTATCATCAACAAATTCATAACCTGTAAACACGGCATCATTATAAGAAGGACTTAACAAAACCCAATTATTAGGCTTTTTTATAGGGATTCTAACTAGAAATTTTTCTCCTTTAATTTTAGTCAAAACCACTGCTGTATCTGCTTTAATTTTAGCTAAATTTAGGTTGTATTTTATTTTTTCGTAAAAAGGTTTAAACGCTTTTTTATCATCTTTGGGCTCTAAAAAATAATAACTAAACTCGTTTTTAAAACTGTTCTTTTTTAATATAATATAAATACTTTCATCTTTTGCACCTATAATATATAGTTGCTCCTCTTTAGAACTCACTCTAAATATCAATTCATCATCAACTTGTGGCGTACCTAAATTATGATACATTACTGCTGTAGTATATAAATTAGAGTTCTCTACATTTGGTGCGCTTTTAATATAATAAAAACCACTACCAAGCCAATAAATGCTTGGGTTTAAAATATTTTTTAAAACCTCTTTAAAATAACGTCTTTTTTTAATTCCTATTATTTTAATTTCTTTCCAATCACTTCCATTTCTATTATAATGATAAGCTAAATATTCATCATTTCTAGAAGGTTTAAAACCTGTAAAAATTATTCTATCTTTTGTAGATATACTATTAGGTGCTACCAAATTTTTATATTCAGATTTACTACCTTTTGCATAATAAATAGAAGGCAAAGAATTATTTTTTAAATGTCGTATTTTAAAACGCATTTTATTATTTAATTCATATTTAAGTTTTTTATCATAATCCATTTCATACCATCCATAGGCTCTCATTTTTGTTTCTGAGCTATATTTTCTTGAAATTTTCTTTAAGTATTTTCTTGAAATTCTGTTTTGATTGTCCACCCATTGTTTTACATCTTCATTATTTTTAGCTTCTAACCACTGATAATTATCTGTAATTTTTGTAGTATGATAAATATCTATAACAGGTACTTTTTTTGTTGCTGGATATGCTATTTGAGATAAAATTGAATTAGAAAGTAATAATGTAAGAACAAGGTGTATTCTTATAATAAATTTCATAGTTTTCTTTTCAAACAAAAGTAGACAAACTATTTTTCAAATTAAGTATTAAATTTATACTTAACCTTAAATTTTTATTGCAAATTCATTTATTATTTTCTTACTTTCGACCACACAAAAATAATTAATGAAAGTCTGCATCGCCGAAAAACCATCTGTAGCAAGAGAAATTGCTAACATTCTAGGAGCCAAAACAAAACGAGATGGTTTCTACGAAGGCAATGGCTATGCTGTAACCTATACTTTTGGGCATTTGTGCACTTTGCTAGAACCAAAAGATTACAAACCACACTGGAAAAGCTGGGATTTAAACAACTTACCCATGTTACCAGAACGTTTTGACACCAAGGTTACAGGAGATTCTGGCATAAAAAAACAATTTGATATTGTAAAATCTTTATTTGAAAAAGCAGAAGTAGTTATTAATTGTGGAGATGCTGGTACAGAAGGAGAACTCATTCAACGTTGGGTAATTAATCAATGCAATTATAAAGGCAAAGTGCAACGTTTATGGATTTCTTCACTTACAGAAGAAGCCATAAAAGAAGGTTTTAAAAATTTAGAATCTTCAGAAAAGTATGATAATTTGTATTATGCAGGCTATTCTAGAGCCATTGGAGACTGGCTTTTGGGTTTAAATGCAACCCGTTTGTACACTGTAAAATTTGGTGGCTACAAACAAGTATTGTCTGTTGGTAGAGTGCAAACTCCTACCCTAGCCATGCTGGTAAATCGTTTTGAAGAAATTCAAAATTTTAAACCACAACCGTATTGGGAATTACAAACTACGTACAGAAACACACTTTTTAATTATGAAGATGGTCGGTTTTTAAAACAAGAAGATGGCCAAGTTTTAGCAGACAAAGTTGCAGAATCTAATTTTGAAATTGTTTCTGTAACCAAAAAGAAAGGAAAAGAATATGCACCTAAACTGTTCGATTTAACAGGTTTACAAGTATATTGTAATAATAAATTTGGATTTTCTGCAGATGAAACGCTAAAAATGGTGCAGAAATTATATGAAATGAAAGTGGTTACTTACCCAAGAGTAGATACTACTTTTTTACCCAATGATTTGTATCCAAAAGTACACGGAATTCTATCTAAATTAACCAATTATAGCGAACTTACACAACCGCTTTTAGGGAAGAAAATAAAGAAAACGAAACGTGTTTTTGATGATAAAAAAGTAACCGATCACCACGCAATTATTCCTACAGGAATTCAAGGAAACTTACAATACAATCAGCAACAAGTATATGATATTATAACCAAACGTTTTATTGCTGTTTTTTATCCAGATGCAGATGTTTCCAACACTTCCGTAATTGGTAAAGCTGCAGAAGTTCCTTTTAAAACAACCGGTAAAGAAATTATAAATAAAGGTTGGAAAGTGGTTTTTGAAGCTAAAGAATCTGCTACAAAAAAAGAACTTTCAGAAAAATTGACTTTACCTTCTTTTGTAAAAGGAGAAAAAGGTGCACATGAACCTTCATTTTTAGAAAAAGAAACAAAACCACCAAGAAATTTTACAGAAGCATCACTTTTACGAGCTATGGAAACCGCAGGAAAACAGGTAGATGATGATGAAATGCGCGAGTTAATGAAAGAAAACGGAATTGGAAGACCATCTACAAGAGCCAGTATTATAGAAACTTTATTCCGTAGAAAATATATAGAACGTAAAAAGAAATTGGTTTTACCCACACAAACAGGCATCGATTTAATTCATATTATTGATAACGAATTGTTAAAATCTGCTGAATTGACTGGAAGATGGGAAAAACGGTTGAAAGAAATTGAACGTGGAGAATTTAATGCAGGCACATTTATCAACAATATGAAAAAAATGGTAGATGAATTGGTGTATGAAGTACGTTCTAATACTGTTAAAAAAAGGATTTCATCTGTCATTGCGAATGACAAAGAAATGAAGCAATCCACTAGCAACAAACAGATTACTTCATCCTCAACTTCTCCTAAAAACAAACAAGTAGCAGGAAAAACCTGTCCAAAATGTAAAAAAGGAAAATTGTTAAAAGGCTCATCTGCTTTTGGTTGTTCAGAATATAAAAATAATTGCAATTTTAAATTACCTTTTAAAATCTACGACAAAAAAGTTTCAGAAAATCAAATTATTCGTCTTATAGATAAAGGTTGTACAACCAATTTAAAAGGCTTTGTAAGTAATCATCAGAAAATAGAAGGTTTAATTCGTTTTGATGATGATTTCAACTTAAAATTAGAACCAAAAACTCGTGCGAACAACGTAAAACAAACTAATTCTAATAATAAAATTTCGTCCTCTCAAAATCGCAATAACAAAACAGCTAAAATTAGTTGCCCAAAATGCGCAACAGGAAACATTTTAAAGGGTAAAACTGCTTATGGATGTTCTAATTACAAAAATGGTTGCGATTTTGTTTTTACTTTTGAAAACATTAAAAAAATAGCAAACGGCCAACCCTTAACCAAAGAATTGGTATTGCAAATTATAGCAAGCTAAACTGCAAAAGCTTAATTTTACTTATTTACCTATGTTAAGGTTTAGAGTTGCTAACTTAATTTACTACTTCTATTGCAAATCTTAGAAAACTATTCCAATAAATTCAACTTGTAAAATATACAGCAGCAACAATTTGTACTATTTAAATCATAAATAAAACAAGTTTTATGAGCTATTAAAGTGACATTCCATTTTTTTTTGTGTCGTAAGAAATAACAAAAACTAATTAAACAAAAAATCACATGGATCAAGTATTAGAAACTTTCAATCAAATTACAGGCAGCTTTGGGGCACCAATTGCAGCATTAATCATAATTATTTTAGGATGGATTATTGCAGGCATACTTAAAAAAGTAGTAAAAAAATTACTTCAAAAATCGGGAATAGACAACAAACTATCAAGTAAAGTAAAAATTAGCGATATTATCTCTAAAATTATTTATTTCTTAGTAATGATGTTTGTATTTATGCTAGCACTAGAAAAGTTAGGCATGACAAGCGTTTTAGAACCCGTTAAAAACTTATTAAATGGCTTTACAGGCTTTATACCTAACATTATTGGTGCAGGCTTAGTAGGTTATATTGGTTACATGCTAGCCACTATCGTATCAGAATTAGTAGGGCTTTCTGGCAAAACCATTCAAAAATTTGCACCAAAATTAAAATTACCAGAAAACATTAATTTGGTAACTATCTTAAAAAAAGTAGTCTTTATTTTTATCTTTATTCCGTTATTAATTTCGGCATTAAATATTTTAAATTTAAAAGCAGTTTCAGAACCAGCAACAGACATGTTACAAAGCTTTTTCGAAGCAATTCCTAAAGTATTAGTAGCTACTATAATTCTTATAATTTTTGTAGTTGGTGGTCGTTTTTTAAGCGCATTAATAAAAGATTTATTAGACAGCTTAAACTTAAATGAATTGTCAAAAACGGCAAATTTAGATGGTATTTTAGGCAAAGTTAATATCGAGAAATTAATAGCAAACATTGTATATGCATTTATTGTTTTATTTGGTATTATTACAGCTATAGAAAAATTAGAATTCACTAAATTATCAGAAATAATAAACACTGTTGTAAACCTTGGTGGTAATATTTTATTCGGTTTAGTTATACTAGCCATAGGAAATTGGGTAGCAACAATTGCCTCTAAAAGCTTTATGAAATCTGGCGATAATATTTTTGTAGGTAACATTATAAAAATAGCAGTTTTAGCAATATTTTTAGCAATCGGCTTAAGAACAATGGGTATTGCAGACGATATTATAAACCTTGCTTTTGGTATTACTTTAGGTGCAGTAGCCTTAACAGTAGTTTTATCTTTTGGTTTAGGCGGTAGAGAAGCTGCAGGAAAACAAATGGGTAAAATATTAGATAAATTTAATAAAAAGTAAAACATAAAATTTACCTTTAAAACCTCAGAAAATATTTTTTTCTGAGGTTTTTTTTTGTCCTAATTTTTTTTGGGCGTTACCCAAGGGTCGCGCTTTCACTACTCGCTTTGCGCCCAAAAGCGCAAGAGCTCAAACAAACCGTTCAATCGCTAACGCAAACGGCTTACCCAAAAGCCATTGCTAAAAAAATATTTATGGCTTAAATACAGCTTAAAGGTTTTTTAAAGATTGCCCAAATTATCTTTAAGTTTTCGCTAATTTTGCAAACCAAATTACACTAGAAATGCCACGTAGAGAACGCAATAAATTTGTTAAGAAAAATCAAGTTTTAGAATTAAAAATTGAAGATTATGCCTTTGGCGGAAAAGGAATTGCAAGAATACACTCAGAAGATGGTAGTTTTGTAGTTTTTGTTCCCAATACTTTGCCTGGGCAACTTGTAAAAGCTAGCATTAGCAAATCCAGCAAAAAATATGCAGAAGCAAAATTAATAGATGTTTTAGAACCTTCTAAAGACGAAATTGAAGTACCTTATCAAGATATTCCTGGTGCGCCTTACATACAATTACCAATTAATTTACAACATCAATATAAAAAAGAAAGTACTTTATCTTTATTTAAAAGAATTGGTAAAGTAGAAAATATAGAAGATATATTTGACGAATTTGTAACCTCGCCAAACGTGTTTCATTACAGAAATAAAATGGAATATGGTTTTTCTGCCATTGGCTACGACCGTGTAAACAAAACCGATAAAGACATGTTTACACTAGGTTTTAAAAGACGTGGTGTCTGGTGGATGGGAGATAATTTAGAAAAAGATTCTGGTTTGTTTGACAAACAATTAGAAGATCATATAAAAACGATAAAAGAATATTGCGAAAACACAGGTTTAGCTCCTTGGCATGGACCAAAAAGAGAAGGTTTTTTTCGTTATTTTGTAGTTAGAAAATCGTTTAAAACAAATGAGTTGTTGTGTAATTTAGTAACTACTTCTCCAGATTTAAACAAATTTGATTTAAATAAATTCGCCAATTTCCTTAAAGATATTTTAGGAGATCGTTTAGCCGGACTTTTACACACCATTAACGATGAAACTGGAGACAGAACCATTGCAACTTCTGGTAGCATAGATTTAATTTACGGTAAAGACAAAATTGTAGAAGAATTATTGGGTTTAAACTTCGAAATTAGCATGAAAAGCTTTTTTCAAACCAACCCAAAATGTGCAGAAAAACTCTATAATAAAGTAGTTGATTATGTTTTAGAAGACAAAACCAAAGTAGATAATACTGTTGTTATGGATTTATTCTGTGGAACAGGAACTATTGGACAAATTGTGGCTTCTAAATCTGATAACGCAAAAATTGTGGGTGTAGATATTGTAGCTTCTGCTATTGAAGATGCAAAAAAGAATGCCAAAAGAAATAACATAGAAGGTTTAAAATTTTATGCGGCAGATGTTGGTAAGTTTTTAATTGCGCATCCAGAATATCAAAATAAAATAAAAACCATTATTTTAGATCCTGCAAGAGCAGGAATAGCTCCAAAAACCTTGCAAAAAATCATCAATTTAAATGCAGATAGAATGGTGTATGTTTCTTGTAATCCTGCAACACAAGCAAGAGATACAGAATTGTTGGCAGCTGCTGGTTACCAAATGAAAAAAATTAGTTTGGTAGACCAATTTCCACACACTAGCCATATTGAGACTGTGGTTTTGTTTGAGAAAGTATAATTATTAAGACCTGTAAGGTTTTAAAAACCTTACAGGTCTTTCAATTTTAAAAAATTAGTTGGCGTCATAACTGCAATTTTAGAGTTTTTATAATCTTTAATATTTCGAGTTATAATAGCATCTAAACCATTAATATTTAACGCAGAAGAATATTGAATAGAATCTTCAAAGTCTTTAAAATTATTTTTTAAAGCTTGTAAAATTTCTTTTTTATTGGTTCCTACTAATTCTGTCATTTCTGTTAAAAGACCTATAATTTCCAGTGTTTTTTTATGGCCTAAATATTTTCTAACAATGTAATAAATGTTATTAATACTTACTGCAGATAGATATATAATTACACTTCCGTTTTCACTTAACTCAAAAATTTCGCTTGCGGCGTTTGCAAAGGGTGTTCTGTCTGTGAAAAAATCAATAACAACATCAGAATCTATAAATAATTTATGCACCATATTTTTTTGACAATTCTTCTGTTAACGTTTTCTTGTAATCGATATCTGCATCTGTTTTTATAATTCCTCTTAATTTATTTACTTTATAAGAAAGTTCTTTTTCTTCAACTATAGTATTATTTGTGGTAATAAACTTAAAATAATTCTCAACCATTTCAGACAAACTTTGCCCCTTTTCTTTTGCATATTTTTTTGCAATTTCTATGACTTCTTTTTCTAAAGTTAACGTTAATTTCGTGTTCATTTTATTTTTTATTGTAAATATACGTGTTTTTTACTAAATTATTTACACGTGCTTTACTTTTATGTTATAAATTTTATTAGAAAAGTTTTTTATAATTAACCTAAATTAAAACAATATGATGTATGTTTCTTGCAACCCTGCAGTACAAGAAAAATATACAGAATTATTAGCTGCAGCGCGTTACCAAATAAAAAAATTAGTTTGGTAGATCAATTTCCATATACAAGCCATATTGAGAATATGGTTTTGTTTAAGAGATAAAAACAAAGATACTACTAAAGGTTTTTTAACGAGCCTAGTGTTTAATTATTTATCATTTAAAAAATCAATAAAATCTGGATTATATAGATTATTTGTTATTTCAAAAATAATATTTTGTGCCGGAAAAGGAAGAGCTTTGAAAAAATTATGCAAACCACAATATTCATTTAGTTTTAAGTTATTTTTAATTCTTATTTCGTACAAAATAATTCCTTGTTAAAATGTATTAATGTTTGCTCCAAAACCATTTAATTGAACAAATGCAGCTAAACTTATTTGAAACCTGTAATATAAAATTGAATACTCAAATGAAAAACAATCAAAATAATTATAAAAAACAGCCTTAAATTTTTAGAAGAAAACGAATAGAAACTTTATACTCACAACTCTGTGACCAATTTATGTTTAAAAGAAATTATGCGAAATCTTTTGACAGATTTAAAACAAAGGTATTATCCAAAGAAGCCTTTTTAGCAATTATACAATATATCAACAAATTTATTTTTAATAGAAATATCAGTAATACTAAAATTAGCATAATTTAAAATGCACAACGGGTGGTTTTAATAATTGTTTAAATATTTAACCATTGCTTAAATTTGGCTACTTTATTTTTTCGAATTAAAATTTCTACATCAGAATTAACAATTACAATTTTAAGTTGACTTTTACCATATTTTATTATTTTTTCGATTTTAGCGATATGAATAATAAATTGACGGTTAGCTCTAAAAAATATTCTGTCGTCTAAATCACTATAAATTTCATCTAAACTAGCATTGCTAAAAGATTTTTTTTCTGAATCATCAACGATGTATGTAATTGTATTTTCTGTATAAATGTATGCTATATTATTTAAGGGAATTGGTATAATTTCATCTCCTTTGTAAGAGAGAATTCTTAATTTATTATTATTACTATTAGATGCTGTTACAGCTTCTTTTTTTAAAGGTGTTGTTTCTTGTTTTTCTATTGTTTTCTTTTCATTTTTTTGTTGATACATTAACAAATCTAAATTTAACTTAGTAATACTAATAATATCATTTTCTAAATCTATAGCTTTAGATTCTAATTTCTTTTCATAAAAACTACCAATAAATCTCACTGCAAAAAAAGAAATAATTATAATAAGAAAACCCATCAATATAAAAATAGTGTGTAAACGTCTCTCTAACTTACTAATATTCAATAATAAATTATCTATATTTAATAAAGAAACGATTTTAAAACTTGAGTTTTCTATTGGTTTTTCATAAAGTATTTCTAAAATATTTATCTCGTTATTCTCATATAAGTCTTTCTTATAACTCATTAAAACATTATAAGTAGCACTTATTTTTAAACCTTTGTTAACAGCGTTTTGTATCTGTGTGCTTATCAAACTATTTTCACTAACATTATTGATTTTAGGATGATAAATAATTTTATTTTCTGAATCTAAAATAGCCATGTAAGACTTTCCTGAAGCAACAACTTCTAGTAAATCTTGCATGTCATCCTGTAACTTTTTATCTTCAAATACGGTAGTTTGTCTAGATAAAATTTCATGAATTTTATGTACCTCTATTTCAGCAGACTTAATCTCCGATTCTAACAAAAGGTTTATACTAATTTTTACGCTGTAATTAACACCAATTAACGCAGTAAAAATAAATACAATGCAAATTGAAATGAAAGTTAAAAAATACAATCTATCTTTTCCCATTATTATTTTAAATATACTTTTTATATGCAATAGTAATGTAAACTTATAAGAAAACAGTATGATATTCTATAATAAAAAAACAGAAAAAAGGTAAAAATCGGACATTTTTGATTTAAGCTACATAAAATTTGATAAAAAATAAGTAGGTATAAAACAATTCTGATAACACTTATATAGGCGCAATTTTTATATCTTTTAATGAAAGTAGCAGAATTTTAGCCAAATGTCTCATCAACAAAAGTCAATAACAATTTGGAGTTGGTTTTTTTAGGTGAAGAAAATTGTTTTAGAATGAAAATAAAAAATTACATATTGTAGTCTAAATTGTTAGAATTGGGGGTATTTTTCTCTAAAAAAATTAATTTGGTAAATTTTAGCTCTTATTATATACAAAACAATTTTATTTCTTTACTTTTATGAAAAATTTAACAAGCGAATGAATTTTATAAAGAATATAGGAATCGCTAACTTCTTAATGTTGGCTTTATGTGTTCTAATAATTATAGTATCAGAATATCTTTTTTTAACAGGTGATAAATTACACGGAATTTTTCTAGGACTTTGGGCTCCTACTTTATTAGGCGTAATGATTTACATAAAACTAATAAGCCGTGAGCGCAGATAATATTATCTTATATCTTTCCATTTTTGTGGGCATATGCGTAATAATTTGGGCATATTTCATGATAAATGAGTTTAATAAAATTGGTAAAAATTAAGAATAGAAGTAAATCCTTTATTTATGCATACTATTTTTTTTTACGAAACTAACATTACGCATAAAAAAAATCTAACTTCTATAAACCTTGTAATTATTAATTTTTAGGTTTATTGTAATAATTTGATTTATAATTTTTGTTTTCCCCTTTTGCATATACTTGATAATTAAACCACTCATGTATGCAATATGCACCAGTTTCGCCAGCTTTATTTAAAGCAATAAATCCTACTTGAAAATTTTTATAGCGTTCTCCAGATTTTTTTACCACTCTTTTTACTGCTTCTTCACAAGCTTTTTGCGGACTTTTACCTTGTCGCATTAATTCTACAATTAAAAAACTACCTACAGTTTTTAAAACTTCCTCTCCCATTCCTGTTGCTGTTGCGCCACCAATTTCATTATCTATGAATAATCCTGAGCCAATAATTGCAGAATCTCCCACTCTGCCCGCCATTTTATAAGAAAGTCCACTGGTTGTGCATGCTCCAGAAATATCACCTTTTTTATCTATGGCTAGCATCCCAATAGTATCATGATTTTCAATATTAATAATAGGTTTGTATAAAGATGTTTCTTTCCATTTTAACCAAGCCTTTTTAGAACTTTCTGTAAGCAAATCTTCCTCTTTAAAGCCTTTTGATAACGCAAATTTCTTTGCACCTTCACCAGTTAAAATAACATGTGGGGTTTCTTCCATAACTTTTCTTGCTACAGAAATTACATGTGTTATATTTTGTACTGCTGTAACAGCACCATAATTTCCAAATTTATCCATAATACAGGCATCTAAAGTTACATTACCATCTCTATCTGGCAGCCCTCCTTTACCTACAGATTGATTTTTAACATCTGCCTCTTCTACTCTACAACCTTGCTCCACAGCATCTAAAGCTGTACCATTATTTTGCAAAATTTCCCATGCTTTTTCTGTTGCCTTAGCAACCCGCCAAGTTGCTATTACAATTGGTCTTGTTACTTGTTTTAAATTAGAGAAAACAATACTTTTTTCTGAAGTTGATAAGTTACAACTTCCAATTGCACTAGAGGCAACAACTCCAGCACAAGAAACCGATGCTTTTTTTAAAAAATTTCTTCTTTTCATTATTAGAAATTAATAAGTAACGCCTTGTTTATCTAAAACCATTTTTGCTCTAAATGCATAAAATAATAAATATGCAAAACATAAAACGGGCAATACATAAGAACTTTGAATGCTAAATATATCTGCCATTTTACCCTGCAATGGTGGTATAATAGCACCACCTAAAATCATCATTACTAAAAAAGCAGAGCCTTGAGATGTATACTTCCCTAAACCAGCTATACTTAATGTAAAAATACAAGGCCACATGATACTGCAACACAAACCACCAGATAAAAGTGAAAATAATGCCAAATTACCCGATGTAAAAACACCTAACAACATACCAATTACACCTAATAAACTAAATATTTTTAATGTTTTTACAGGATTATCTTTAGCCAAAAAGAAACCAATAATTTGAACGCCAATACAAACGGAAAACAATACAATTTCATTAATTGAATATTTACCAAAGTTAACAACCAGAATTACTGCAAAAGCAACAAAAGGTACAATTACTAACAACCACTTTTTTAAACCTTTGGTTGGATTAAATACTGTAATTGCTCCAATCCAACGTCCAATCATTAAACCACCCCAATACAAAGAAATAAATGGTGCAATTGCTGCATCTGTTAGTGCAGGTAAATTTAAAGCGTTTAAATTATTGGCTTTATCCGTAACAAACTTTAACAATTCGCCCAAGTTACTTTGTATGGTTACTTCTGCGCCTACGTACATAAATATAGCCAACATACCTAAAACCAATTGTGGGTATTTCATTGCGCCCCAACCTTTTGCATTTTTAGAGGCACTAGCATTTGCAAACCAAATACAACCAACAACACCTAACAATGCTATAAAAAGTAAAACCAAACGCTTGTTTTCTATAGCTTCTAGTGAAATTACTTCTTCTGTATACGTCACAAAAATCATGGTGAAACAAATGGCTATAATTACAGATAATAAAATTAATATATTTCTGGCTTTATTTGCTTTTTCAAAAGTAGCATCAGATTTTCCTTGAGGTAATTTTTTAGAAAAATGAAACAAAGCTGCTGCCAATAAAAACGAAATACCTACTCCTAAATATAACATTTGTAAAGTGGTTAGTTTTATTTGGTTATTCGCTATCATTGTTGCCAATTCGTCACCAGAAAGTGGCGTGGAACCAAATATTATTAGTGCAATAACTATAGGGCCAATTGTGGTTCCTAAAGAATTTACACCACCAGCTAAATTTAAACGATGAGAGCCTTTACTAGGTTCGCCCAACTCTACTGTAAAAGGATTGGCTGCTGTTTGTTGCAAAGAAAAACCTAAACCTACAATAAATAATGCTATTAAAACCAAGTAAAAAACTTCGGTTTGGCCTTGTTGTGCGCCATTAATTACAAAATACATTACAAATGCCCCTAATGCAGATAAAACTAAGCCGTATACAATACCAGATTTGTAACCCCAATTGTTTAAAATATCTTTATTTATTGTACTTGATAAAATAAAAAGTAATAAAGCACCAATATAATAAGCTCCATAAAAAGCAAAATCTACCAATTGAGATTGAAACTGATCTATATTAAAATAGGTTTTGCAAAACGGAATGAAAACGCCATTTGAAGCGGCTATAAAGCCCCAAAAAAAGAAGACTGTAACTAATGTGGTTAGTGCAGATTTGTTATTTTTATTGTTCATTTTTAGTTATAATTGAGTATTACTTATTGTTATTTACTTTTAAAAATATTAGATTTTTTATAGCTAATATCATTAAAAATAGTGTTAAAAGTAAAAATTAAAAAAATGAAAAACTCCTTTAAAATTAATTATTTTCTTAAAAACTGACTTTTAAAGAAACCACTTCCGTAGCCTAAAAACTGTATAAATGTTGTTACAATGCTATACAAAGCTATTTTTATACTTTTATTTTGAATTGTAGCATCAACAAACAATACAATGAAATAAAAATAGTAAACGTATAATAAATATTGAAAACCAAAAACCTTAAATAATAAACTACTTAAAAAACCTAGCATAAAAAGGGTTGGAAACCAAAATGTTATTTTTTTGCTTTCAGGATATCTTCTGTTTAAAATTGGTCTTGCAATACCAAAACTAAAAGTTTGTTTAAAAAACTGTTGTAATGTACTTCTTCTTTTATGATAGACAAAAGCTGGTGTAATTAATTGTGTTTGAAACCCTTGTTTCCATAATCTAAAGGTTAGATCTATATCTTCTCCTGTTTTCATGTTAGAGAAACCTTGGGTTACTAAAAATGCTTTTTTAGAAATGCCTAAATTAAAACTTCTTAATTGAAATTTACCTACACCTTTCTTTTTACCTCTAATTCCGCCTGTGGTTAAAAAACTAGTCATGGCATAATTAATAGCTTTTTGCATGGGGGTAAAACTTTTGTGCGCAGTATCTGGCCCGCCAAAAGCGTCTGTATATTTGTTTTGTAAAGCTTTATTTACTTGGGTTAAATAATGGGAAGGTAAAACAACGTCTGAATCTAAAATAATAAAATAGTTTCCGGTAGCTTTTTGCATTCCAAAATTTCTACTTGCTCCTGCCCCAGAATTTTCTTTATAGAAATATTTAATATTTAATTTTGATGTGTATTTTTTTAAAATAACATCACTTTTTTTTGTTGAACCGTCTTCTACAATTAAAATTTCGTAATCTTCTTTAAAATTTTGCTTTAAGAAACTAGTCAATAAATCGTCTATTTCTTTTGGACGATTGTAAACTGGAATTATTATGGAAAATTGTAGTTTGATAATTCTAATTATAAATGATGACTTCAAATGTAAGCAATAAAAAAAATAGAAAGTATTTAAAAATGTAACTTTATATTTTGTTACTCCTAAAAGTTAGCAAACAAGTGTAGCCGGGATTGAAATGGCATCCTTTTTATGAGTCTCCTTATAAAATATTGCTTTTTAAGAAACTGTTTCTTTTACTAAAACAAATGTTATTATAAATTCTACATTCATAAAAAGATATAATGGAAAGCCCGATTAAGCTTCAAAAAAAATTACCAATCAATTGGTTTTTCTGCTATTTTATATAAAATTTTATTGGTTTTAGAGAAATGTTTGTTACCAAACCAATAGCCTCTATTGGCGCTTAAAGGGCTTGGGTGCCCACTTTCTAGAATAAAATGCTTCTTTTTGTTTATCAACTTTGCTTTTTTCTTAGCAAAACCGCCCCAAAGTAAAAAAACCACATTATTTTTCTCTTCAGATATTGTTTTTATGACTTTATCTGTAAAGGTTTCCCATCCTTTTTTTTGGTGACTACCTGCTTCTTTTGCTCTTACTGTTAAGGTTGCATTTAATAGTAAAACGCCTTGTTTTGCCCATTTTTCTAAATTGCCACTTTGTGGATATTCTTGTTCTAAATCTGTAGCAATTTCTTTAAAAATATTAATTAATGAAGGTGGATGTGGAATTTTATCTTGAACAGAAAAACACAAACCATTGGCTTGGTTTGGCCCATGATAAGGATCTTGACCTATAATTACCACTTTTAAATCTTTTAAATTACAATACTTAAAAGCAGCAAAAATGTCTTTTTTTAGAGGATAACAAACCTGTTTAGCATATTCTTTTTCTACAAAATTTGTTAATTCTATAAAGTAGGGTTTATTAAATTCTTGCTGTAAAATATTTTTCCAGCTATTGGGTAGTTCCACATTCATTTTTTTTATTTCTAAACCTCAAAGATAGTTTATCAATAAAAATAAACCAAAAATGCAGTTCATTGAATGAAAGTCTTGCTTCATTAAATGAGCATGTTAAAAACAGTTAAATAAATTTAGTTTTGAAGGAAATTCTTGGTTTAAAAAAGGGGATTTTCCTAGTAAAAAGAATTAAGAAATATTCAACCTTTGACAAACTTAAAAACAAAAACTATGAAAAATAAATTACTTTACCTTATTCTTTTTACTTCTCTTGGAGTTTTCAGTCAAATTGTTAACATACCAGATAACGAATTTAAACAGGCACTTTTAAATTATTCGCCAAGCATAGACACCAATAATGATAATCAAATTTCTGTGCAAGAAGCCCAAGCTGTAACAACTTTAAATATCTCTAATTATCAGAGTGTAGAAGACTTAGGAGGATTCTGTCCAGACCCAAATGATCCGTTTTGTGGTGGAGGCGGTTTTGGACCTACTGGTGTATTTTTATCTTATGGGATTTCAGATTTTACTGGTATTGAGGCATTTACAAACTTAACCTCATTAACCTGTAGTGGCAATGAACTAAGTAGTTTAGATGTTTCTACTCTTTCAAACTTAATATATTTAGATTGTTCAAATAATATCAATTATAATACTACAAGCCAGACTTTTTTGGGAATTAGTTCTTTAATTTTACCAAGTTCTAGCAGTTTAGAAACGCTTATATCTAGCTCAAATAATTTAGTGAATTTAGATTTATCTCAACAAAATTCTTTGGAAGTTCTAAGCAGTAATTATAATCGCATATCAACAATTAACTTTCCAACTACAAATATTTTAACAAATTTAAGTATTAACAATAATAAATTAACAACATTAAATTTATCTCCATTTCTAAATTTAACAAATTTAGATTGTAGTAATAATAAAATTAGCACAATAATATTACCCAGTTCAGGTCCACTAGCTATTGTAGATTGTAGACATAATGAACTCTCTACTCTAGATATATCTGCTAGCACTTCTTTAATAAATTTGAAATGTAATAATAATACTATAAGCTCACTAACACTACCAAATACTAATACCTTCACTACTTTAGAGTGTTCTAATAATCAATTACCAAATTTAGATATTTCTAGTAATATTGGTTTAACTCACCTATCTTGCAGTAATAATCCATTAACAAACTTAAGTTTAACAGAAAATAGCGCACTAGAAATATTATATTGTAATGATGCACTATTAACAGATTTAGACATAACAAATAACATTCTCTTATCTAAAATTTATTGCGCTAGAAATCAAATAACAAGTTTAGATGCATCTAGACAATCAAATTTAAATAGTTTAATTATTAACAATAATCAGTTAAATAGTTTAAATATAAAAAATGGAAATAATAATGCAATAAACAATATTAGATTTAATGTATTAAATAACCCTAATTTAAATTTAATTTGTGTTGACAATATAACATACGCTAATACTTATTTTTTAAGAAAAGATGTTCAATCTTTTTATTCAGATATTTGTTCGTTTATACCTACAAATTCAAACACAATTACTGGTACAGTTTCCTTTGATTTTAATAATAATGGTTGTGATAACTCTGATACAAAATCTATTAATACAAAATTAAAAAATAGTAGTAATAACACTTCTAATAATACATTTACTGGTACTAACGGAGAATATTTAATATATACCCAAGAAGCCACAAATACTGTAGAAATTGAATTAAATTTACCTCCTTTTTTCTCTGCTACTCCAACAAGTCAGTCTAAAACTTTTACTAGCTCTGGAGAAACAGAAGTAATTGATTTTTGTATAACTGCAAATCAAATTGTAAATGATGTTAAAGTAACTGTAATACCAACTTTTGAAGCAAGACCTGGATTTGACACTTCTGTAAGGGTTTATTATGAAAATATTGGTTCTAGTATTCTATCTGGTACTGTAGATTTGGCATTCTTAGATACACAGTTAAATTTTTTAAATGCTACTGTAACACCAGATACGCAAACAAGCACATTGTTAACTTGGAACTACACAAATTTAAATCCTTTTGAAAAAAAATATATTGATGTCGATTTCAATATTAATACTCCTGTAGACCCTATTAACCCCGTAAATGGAGGTGACCAAATTACATATACAAGTACAATTACAAGCACTAATACTGACGTTAATTTGGCAGATAATATAAGTACTGCAACAGAATTAGTTGTAAATTCTTACGATCCGAATGATATTACCTGCTTTGAAGGAGATTATATAGATGCAGTAGAAATACCTAATTTTTTAAATTATAGAGTTCGTTTTCAAAATACTGGAACTGCCTCTGCAATAAATATAGTTGTAAGAAATGAATTAGATGAAGATCTAGATTGGGATACTTTTACACCAATATCTGCGAGTCATAGTTACAGACCTTCTATTTCAGATGGAAATAAACTAGAATTTATTTTCGAAAATATACACTTAGCAGACAGTCTTTCAAATGAACCTGAAAGTCATGGCTGGGTTTTCTTTAAAATTAAACCAAAAAGCACGCTTAGCTTAAATGATATTATTGAAAATACTTCTTATATTTATTTTGATTATAATGCACCAATAATTACGAACACTGCAAGTACACAATTAACAAGAGTTGCAACACTATCAACAACTACTGCAAATAACATTACACAAACAAGTGCAGATTTAGCAGGAGATATAACTTCAAATGGTGGAGCAACAATCTCTGAAAGAGGAATTGTTTATGCATTATCAAGCGAAAATAACAATCCAGAAATTGGTGGTACAGATGTTATTAAAATAATTAATGGAACTGGCACAGGAATGTTTACAAATTCTTTAACAAATCTTATTCCTAATACACAATATTCTTTTAAATCTTATGCTATAAATTCAGCGGGTACTAGCTATGGAAATTTAGAAAGTTTTACTACAAATTCGCTTTTAATGCCGTCTATAAATTTCACAGATATTTCAAAAACATACGGAGACGACGATTTTCAATTGTTAGCAACTTCAGACTCTGCAGGTCAAATAAGTTATTCTATTCAAGGTAATGCTAATGGAACAACCCTTGTAGGAACTAATAACGATTTTATAAATATTGGAGAAGCTGGCAACGTAACCATTAGAGTAAACATAGCGGAACATGACAATTACAGCAGTAATACAAAAGATATTACACTCTCTGTAAATAAAAAAGCAATCACAATTACTGCTGATGATATTTCTAAAGTTTATGGTGATGTAAATCCTACTTTTACAATGACTTATAATGGATTTGTTAATGGAGATACTGCTGCTCAGATAGATACACAACCAGATATCACTTCAATTGCAACACAAAATTCTGATGCAGGACAATATGATATTACTTTGGCAAATGGAATGGACAATAACTACTCTTTCTCTTTAACAAATGGTACACTCTCTGTAAATAAAAAAGCAATCACAATTACTGCTGATGATCTTTCTAAAGTTTATGGTGATGTAAATCCTACTTTTACCATGACTTATGATGGATTTGTTAATGGTGATACTGCTGCTCAAATAGATGCACAACCAAATATCACTTCAATTGCAACACAAAATTCTGATGCAGGACAATATGATATTACTTTGGCAAATGGAATGGACAATAACTACTCTTTCTCTTTAACAAATGGTACACTCTCTGTAAATAAAAAAGCAATCACAATTACTGCTGATGATCTTTCTAAAGTTTATGGTGATGTAAATCCTACTTTTACCATGACTTATGATGGATTTGTTAATGGTGATACTGTTGCTCAGATAGATGCACAACCAGATATCGCTTCTATTGCAACACAAAATTCTGATGCAGGACAATATGATATTACTTTGGCAAATGGAATGGACAATAACTACTCTTTCTCTTTAACAAATGGTACACTCTCTGTAAATAAAAAAGCAATCACAATTACTGCTGATGATCTTTCTAAAGTTTATGGTGATGCAAATCCTACTTTTACAATGACTTATGATGGATTTGTTAATGGAGACACTGCTGCTGAAATAGATGCACAACCAGATATCACTTCAATTGCAACACAAAATTCTGATGCAGGACAATATGATATTACTTTGGCAAATGGAATGGACAATAACTACTCTTTCTCTTTAACAAATGGTACACTCTCTATAAATAAAAAAGCAATCACAATTACTGCTGATGATCTTTCTAAAGTTTATGGTGATGTAAATCCTACTTTTACCATGACTTATGATGGATTTGTTAATGGTGATACTGTTGCTCAGATAGATGCACAACCAGATATCGCTTCTATTGCAACACAAAATTCTGATGCAGGACAATATGATATTACTTTGGCAAATGGAATGGACAATAACTACTCTTTCTCTTTAACAAATGGTACACTCTCTATAAATAAAAAAGCAATCACAATTACTGCTGATGATATTGTTAAAAACTTTGGAGACACAGATCCTATACTTACATATCAAATTACTAGCGGTAGTTTAGTAAATGGTGATAGTTTCTCAGGAGGTTTAAACAGAGAGTCAGGAGAATCAATTGGTACATATAAAATTCAAATTGGAAATTTAACAGGAGGTAGTAATTATAATGAAAATTTTATCGAAGGTGTTTTTACAATTTCTACAACGGCTAACGTAACCTCTAATGTATTGTCAAGTAAGTATAAAATATATCCAAACCCAGCAAAAGAACGTTTTACTATTTTTACAGAAGAATCTGCAAAAACTATTTTGTACGATATTAATGGAAAACAATTAAAAGAATTTAATATTAATATTGGAGAAAATAAAATAGACACCAATAACCTACCAAAAGGGATTTATATACTAAAAACAGTAGGTAGTAATTTTAGCAAAACTTCTAAAATTGTAATTGAGTAAAATTAATTTCAGACCTTGCCTTTATAATTCTAAGGCAAGGTTTTTTTTAATCTAAAAACATTAAATAGTATATTTGAAAAAGAGAATTTAAAATTGAAATCTGTTAAACTCCATATCGTAAGTTATTTTCTATTGATATGGAGTTTTTCTTTTGCCCAAAAACAAACCAATTATACTACAGAAACAGGTTTACCAAGCAACCATATTTATAAGGTTTTACAAGATGCTAAAGGCTTTATTTGGATAGCTACAGACAAAGGCTTAGCAAAATACAATGGCACAAAAATTAAAACATTTACTACAAAAAACGGTTTAGCAACCAATGATGTTTGGGGACTAAATGTTACACCAGATGGTAAAGTTTGGTTTCAATCTAAAGCTATTAAAGTTGGTTACATAGAAAATGACAGTGTTTTTACTTTTGAAAGTGAAAAAAAAGGAGAAATTTTAAGTTCTAGATATACCAACCAAATTGGTAATGAAATTGTGTTATCTAATAGTAATCGGTTTCACAAACTAATCCAAAAAAAATGGCGTCCATTTGGCAAAAAATCAAGAAGAGTAAAGCTCTTTAAAAATTTCATTCAGCATAACAAAATTAATCACCTACAAATAAATGTAGACCAAGACTCATTAGTTTTAATAGACCATAATAATTATAAAATAAAACAATTTAATATTAAAGATATCCTTATAAATAATTACAAAAGAGGGCAACTTACAGATAGTTTATACTATTGGGTTTCAAAAGATAGCTATAAAATATTAAACCTAAATACACTACAGCTAACAGAGCGCACATTAAAAGAAGAAATTAATATAAAAACTTCTAAACATACACGTATAAATTTAGTAAACAATCAATTACAAATATCAGGTAAAGGTTTTGTTGGTATTTTAGATAAGGAATTTCACATAAAAGAAACATTTTATTTTCCTAAAAACATCGCTTCTCATTTTGGTTTTATAGATATCAATAAAAATATTTGGTTGACAACGTTTAATAATGGTATGTACAAAATACCTAAAACTAATAAAAATGTAAATTATTTTTATAAAGGAAATGATATTAAAAATATCGCTAAGGTAAATGGTAAAATTATTGCAACAATTAATAATAAGGGATTTTATAATTATGATAGCATTGCTAAAAACTTTACTCCATATATTAAAAATACGAATTATACATATGGAGCAGATTATATTAAAGAATTAAATGCTTCATTTTTTCATTCCGTAGAAAACAATATAAAGTCACAAAACAATATTCAAAAAAAAGTTGACTTTTATTTAAACAACAATTACAAAACTAGGCTCGCGGTTTCTAAACTTATCTATTTTAGAAAATATCTTTATGCTATAAATAATTTTGGAATTATTAAAATAGATCCTAAAACCAACATTATTTTAAAAGAATATTTAAAAGAAGGTATTAATGATATTGTTGTTTTTAAAGATAAATTGTTAATTGCTTCTACAAATGGTGTATTTGCGTTACAAAATGATCGTATTTTAAATTTTAATTTTTCTGATGGTACTTTTAAAAAGCCAATTTTAAATATTCATCAAATAAATAATGATAATTTAGTAATTAATACGGATGGTTTTGGATCTTACACAACCAATTTAAAAACTATAAAACATATTCCTGAAACCAAATTTTTAATTGTTAACGATGCTTGCATTAAGCAAAATATACTTTGGTTAGCCACAAATAAAGGCATTTTAAAAATTGATCTCTATAAAACTAAAAATAGAAGTTACAATTATACAAGAAAAGATGGTTTGCCAACAAACCAAGTAAATACGCTATATGTAAATGATAAAAACATAATTGCAGGAACCACAAACGGAATTGCAATTTTACCAAACCAAAACAATAAAGCTACTACTCTACTAGATATTTATTTTGAAAGTGCAACGTTTAACGACAAACCAATTAGCAATCTTCAGAGTGAATTTGCATACAAAGCGAATAACAAGTTGCAAATTATTATTGGAAAAATAGATTTTAATACTTTTAATAACACCAACTTTTCTTACAAATTAGAGCCTATTAATAAAGAATGGCAAAATACTACAAGCACTATTTTTAGTACCAATAACTTGGCGCCTAACAACTACATTTTTACAATAAATATTGAAGGAAAACAAAAAGAATTGCACTTTACCATTAATCCTCTTATTTGGCAAACATCATGGTTTCAATTTTTAGCGGTTTTTTTAATAATTTTAATTGTTTTTTATGCCACAAAACAAATCGGTAAAAAATCTCAAAAAAGAAAAAATCAAAAATTATTACAAGACAAAAAACTAAGCGAAATTCAGTTAAAAGCATTACGTTCTCAAATGAATCCTCATTTTGTATTCAATTCATTATCAGCTATTCAATATTATATCAATGAAAATAATTTAGAAGTTTCTGAAATGTATCTGGTTAAATTTTCTAGACTAATTCGTCATTTCTTTAACCTTTCTAAAGAAGATAAAATTTCACTTTCAGAAGAAATAAAATTAATACAAAGCTACTTAGAATTAGAACAATTAAGATTTAAAGAAAAACTAAATTTTAAAATTTATATTGATAAAAACCTAAAAACAAATACCATAAAAATACCAACAATGTTATTGCAACCTGTGGTAGAAAATGCTGTAAATCATGGCGTTTTTAATAAAATAGGCAACGGAAACATTCATATAAATTTCAACTATATCAATGCAAAAACCTATAAAGTTGACATTTCCGACGATGGTGTTGGCTTTGTAAACACCATTAAGAAAAACAAAAAACACAACTCTTCTAATATTATAAAAGACCGATTAGATTTTTTAAATAAAACTGGTGTTTGGAACATCACTTTAAAAAATAAAGAACTTTACAGCCATAAAACAGAAAAGGGAAATAAAAGCACCTTTACAATTACTAAATTAAGCGAATGAAACACATAAAAGCAATCTTAGTAGATGATGAAATTTCTAATTTAAAAGGCTTAGAAAAAAAATTACACACCTTATTTCCTGATATTATTATATTAGAAAAATTTCAAGAACCTGAGGCTGCCATAAAAAAATTAAATAGCACTGTAATTGATATACTGTTTTTAGATATTCAAATGCCAAGAATTAATGGTTTTGAGCTTTTATCTGCTATAAAGAACATTAACTTTCAAATTATTTTTGTTACTGCTTATAGTGAATTTGCCTTAGATGCTTTTAAAAATAATGCCATAGATTACATTTTAAAACCCGTAGACAACAACGAACTGAAAGCAGCTGTAAACAAAGCGTTAGAAAATTTAAAATTACAAAAAGAGCAAAATAATTTCGATAAACTATCAAAATTAATAAGCGAAAACATGGCTCAAAACAATAAAATTATTGTTCCGACTCAAAATGGAATTTCGTTTTTAAACGAAGATGAAGTTTTGCATTTAGAAGGCTACCAAGGTTATACCAAAATTCATTTACAAAACAATACTATTTTAACCAGTTCTTATAATTTAGGTAAGTTTGAAAAAACAATTGGTCCTAAATTTTTTAAATGTCATAAATCTCATATTATAAATTTACAAAAAGTACGTCACCTAGAAAATGAAGGTTATTTAATTTTAGACAACGAAATAGTGGTACCTATTTCTAAAGCTAACAAAAAACTATTTTTAAATTTATTTAACTAATAATAGTTATTTATTAGAAAAATTCTTTATTACTTTTGTGCTCATTTACAAAAATAAACTTTGAATATCTCCGAAAAAACATTACAAGATTTAGAATTTTCTACCGTTTTACAACACATCTCTGAATTTTGTATTTCTGGTTTAGGCAAAGAAAGTGTTCGAGAAATTTTACCAATTCAAAACAGAAAATTATTATTTACAGAATTAAATCTGGTAGATGAATATTTAAAATCTTTTGCTAGCGAAAATAGAATACCAAATCATGGTTTTGATAATGTTACAAATGACATACACAGATTAGGCATAGAAAACAGTTTTTTAGAGCCAGAAGCCTATCTAAAAATTGCGAGCATTTCTTTAACTGTTATTGAACATATTAAATTCTTTAAGAAATTTAAAGAGCAATTTCCTACTTTTTATGAAACTACTCAAAAGTTAGAATTTACCACTTTTGTAGATGATGAAGTTAAAAAAATTATAGAAATTAGTGGCATCGTAAAAAACAATGCCTCTTCTGCTCTAAAACAAATCAGGAGAGATATTAATAATGTTCGTGGTAAAATTGGTGCTAGTTTTTCTAGTGCATTAAGCAAAGCCATGTCTGCTGGTTATTTAGACGATATTAAAGAATCTGTTATAGAAAATCAGCGTGTTTTAGCGGTATTGGCAATGCATAGAAGAAAAGTTGCAGGTAGTTTAATGGGCTCTTCTAAATCTGGTAACATTGTTTACATTGCACCACAAGCAACCCTTACCTATTCTAGAGAATATCAAAATTTATTGTATGAAGAAAAACAAGAAATTGTTAGAATTCTTAGAAATTTAGCAGATACTTTACGCCCTGTTTTAGAAATTATTAAAGAGTATTTAGCCTACGTAATTCATGTTGATGTTGTTGGTGCAAAAGCAAAATATGCCAAGGAAATAGATGGTTTATTACCAAAAATAACCAAAGAGAAAAAGATATTTTTTAGAGATGCATATCATCCTATTTTATGGAAAAAAAATAAAGAAAGTAATATAAAAACAATTTCTCAAAGCATAGAGTTAAATGAAAAACAACAAATAATTGTTATTTCTGGGCCAAATGCTGGTGGAAAATCCATTACCCTAAAAACCATTGGTTTGTTGCAAATAATGGTACAAAGTGGGATTTTAATTCCTGTGGAAGAAAAAAGTAGCACCTATATTTTTGATACAATTTTAACCGATATTGGAGACAACCAATCTATAGAAAATCAATTAAGTACGTATAGTTATCGTCTTAAAAATATGCGCTATTTTTTAAGAAAATGTAACGAAAACACGTTGTTTTTAATTGATGAGTTTGGTACAGGATCAGATCCTGAATTGGGTGGTGCTTTAGCAGAGATATTTTTAGAAGATTTTTACAATAAAAAAGCCTTTGGAATTATTACCACACACTACTCTAACCTTAAAGTTTTAGCTGCAGAACTAGAAAATGTAACCAATGCAAATATGCAGTTTGATGAGCGTTCTTTAGAACCTTTATACAAATTATTTGTTGGGCAAGCAGGTAGTTCTTTTACTTTTGAAGTGGCTCAAAAAAACGGAATTCCATATCGTTTAATAAACCAAGCTAAAAAGCGTGTAGAAAACGAAAAAATACGTTTAGATAAAACCATTTCTAAACTACAGAAAGAACGCAATCGTCTTCAGAAAAACTCTGATAATTTAGAAAAACAAAAAACAAAAGGAAAAGAACATTTAGAAAGTTTACAAGAAAAAGAAGAAAAAATACAAGCAAAATTGGCTGGTTTTCAAGAATTATATGATCAAAACCAAAAAATGCTTTCTTTAGGTAGAAAAACTAACGAACTTTTAAACAAGTACTTTCAAACTAATAATAAAAAAGAGTTGAATCAAAAATTCAACAAATGGGTTGCAGATGAAAAAGTAAAATATGCCAAGAAGAACCCAATAAAACTAAAAACAAAATCTCAGAAACAAAAAGCGAAAGTTGTAGAAAAACAATTGCAAAATGTAATTAAAAAAGTAGAAAAAGAGGTTTTAGAAAAGGTTGTTGAAGTGCGTAAAGAAAAGGAAATTAAAGCAGCAACTGTTGCTAAAGAAAAAGCTGCTTACGTTTATAAATTAAACGATAAAGTTAGAATTATAGACTCTAATTCTGTTGGAACTATTGATAAAATAGATCGTAAAAACATTACCATAAATTACGGTATTTTCACCACCAAAACCACAGTTGATAAAATTGAATTGGTACAAAAAGGGAAATAAGTTTTGGTAGTTGGTTAAAATTTATCAAATTTAACATCAATTAACTTATTACTTAAATTATCTTTTCAGTTTTGTAATTTTAAAATTAGAAAAACTAATACTCCAAGTTAATTTCTTTTCTCACAAGATCTAGCGTTTTTATTAAGTTTCTAGAGAAATCAAAAGTCATTACATCGCTTTCTTTTTTACCTTCTCTTAAAAGTTGGTTAAAATGTTCTGCCTCAAAATTATAGCCTATAGTTGTGTAATTAAAATCTATAATTTCTTTTTTATTGTCTTTAAAAATAGTAACCGTTGTAGGTTCATGAAACATTGTATTTATGGTTACAATAGCCTTTTCAAAAGTAAATATAGCTTCTGTTTTTGTGTCTTCTAATAAAGTAGATTTTAAATTTGCTGTTGCATTATTGTAGTTAAAAACCATTGTACACTCAGAATCTGCACCTGTTTCAAAAAAAGTAGCTTTTGCTTCTTTAGAATTTGGCATTCCTAAAGTTGATAATGCTGCAAAAATGGGATAAATACCAATATCTAAAAGAGAACCTCCTCCTACTTCTTTTTTAATCAATCTACTTTCTAAATTATAGGTTGCTTTAAAACCAAAATCTGCAGTTAATTCTTTTAAATCGCCATATTTTTTACTTTTAAAAATATCTAAAACAAACTTGTAATGTGGCAAAAAATACGTCCATAAAGCTTCCATTAAAAGCACATTATTTTCTTTTGCAACAGCAATCATTTCTTCTACCTCTTCCCTGTTCATAGCAAAAGGTTTTTCACATAAAACCGCTTTTTTATGTTTTAAACAAAGCATACTGTGTTCTTTATGAAAACTGTGTGGTGTTGCAATATAAACAGCATCTACATTGGCATCTTTTGCTAAATCTGAATAGGAATTATAGGCTTTTTCTGCATTGTATTTTGTAGCAAAAGCATTGGCATTTTCTTGACTTCTAGAGGCAACTGCAACCAACTTTGCATTTTTAATTGTTGCTAAATCTGTGGCAAATTTATTAGCAATTTTACCACATCCAATAATTCCCCAATTGATAGTTTTCATTTTTTATTATATTAAAAAGAACCTCACAGGTTTTAAAAGCCTGTGAAAGCTGTATTAAAATTTATTTATTTAAAACTTGTTTATTTACATTAAAAAAGCCTAAGCTCAAAAATAAAATTATTAATGTAATTACATGAATTATACTTAAAGAAACATCATTTAAAATATCAAAAGATATTTTAAAAATAGCTACAGCTGTTATTAACAATGTTATTTTACTTTGTATGTTAATTGATTTAAATACGAGCGCTAAAGCGAAAAATAAAACGAGTATGCAACCAATAAAATTCAACCATAAATAACTAATTACAGGTGACAAACCATTTAATTCTGGTACATAAATACCAAAATAAAAGATGGCAAATATTAATAATTGTGTAACTACAGCTGCTATAAAAACGGAATTACCTTTTACTTTTTTAAAGAAAAAAGCCAATAAGAAAATACCCAAAACATTTCCGTAGAAAATAGAACCAATAATATTTACTAGCTGAATTAAATTATCAAACAAATTGGCAACGCAAGCCACAGAAATGGCAATTAAACCCCATAAAAGCGTGAACCATTTAGAGGCTTTTACAAAATGAGCTTCGTTTTTTTCTCCTTTTACATTTCGTTTATACAAATCTATGGCAGTTGTACTTGCCAAAGCATTTAATTCTGATGCTGTTGAAGACATTGCTGCAGATAAAATTACTGCCAACAATAAACCAATTAAACCTCTTGGTAAATTATTTAAAATGAAATGGATAAATACATAATCTTTGTCATTAGACTCTATTTTTTTCAATTCATTTTCTTCATCAATCTTGTCTATAATTTCTTTAGATTGTGCTTTTACTTTTGCATCTTCTGCATTTAAAAGCTGAATCATTTCTTTTTCACTCTTTTGAAAACCATCTGCAAAAATAGCTGTTTTTGTTTTTTCTATTTCCCGATGTCTAAATTCAAGAGCTGCATATGCATTGGCATAATCAGATTTTTTTATGGCTTCATTAGCTCCTGGATTAAAGTTTAACGGAGCAGGATTAAATTGATAAAACACAAAAACCATAACACCAATTAACAAAATAAAAAACTGCATTGGCACTTTTAAAAGTCCATTAAAAATTAAACCCAACTGACTTTCACGAACAGATTTACCAGACAAATAACGTTGCACTTGACTTTGATCTGTCCCAAAATAAGAAAGCATTAAAAAAGTGCCGCCTAAAATACCTGTCCAAACTGTGTATCTATTGCTTAAATCAAAAGAAAAATCTAAAACTTGCATTTTATCATTTGCGCCAGCAATTTCTAATGCATTTGTAAAAGTTATATTTTCTGGAAGTTGGCTCATAATCATAAAAAATGCACTTAACATTCCTATAAAAATGATAACCATTTGCTGTTTTTGTGTTACGTTAACCGCTTTTGTACCGCCAGAAACGGTATAAATAATTACTAAAAAACCTATAATAATATTTAACGTTAATAAATCCCAACCTAAAACTGCACTTAAAATTATAGCTGGTGCAAAAATGGTAATTCCTGCTGCCAAACCTCGCTGAACTAAAAACAAAATTGCAGTTAAACTTCTGGTTTTTAAATCGAATCTTCCTTCTAAAAACTCATAGGCTGTATATACTTTTAGTTTATGATATATGGGAATAAATACTAAACAAATAATAACCATGGCAATTGGCAATCCAAAATAAAATTGCACAAAACCCATACCACTATGAAAGGCTTGTCCTGGTGTAGATAAAAATGTAATTGCACTTGCTTGTGTTGCCATAACAGACAAACCAATTGTCCACCATTTTGTATCATTGCCACCTTTTATAAAATCTGTTACATTGGTATTTTTTCTAGTAACATAAGTACCATAGGCAACAATAAAAATTAAAGTAAGAGAAAGTACTAACCAATCTACAAGGTGTAATTTACTTGCAACATCCATAATTTTAAATTGTAAAATATTTAGTAATAAAATAAAACGCAATTATGTAGACCACATTAGCCACTAAAACTAAAGTGTATTCTTTACTCCAAACGTGTTTTTTTGAACTCATTTCATAAATTTTGAGGAAGATAAAAAAACCCATTTAAATAAATGAGTTTTTAATAAATTTAACAAGAAGTTATACTTTTAAAACATTATGCTATAAAGTTTTTAAAGTCTTTTACCCTTTCTCTACTAACAATAATTTCAGCTTCAGAAAATGATTTTAAAATTAATTTTAAACGAGAATTAGAATACGCAATTATATCTTTAATAGCATTTATATTTACAATAAAAGTTCTGTTTACTCTAAAGTATATTTCTGGATTTAATTGTGCTTCCCATTGCTCTAGTGAGTTGTCTAGTAAAAAGTTTCTGTTTTCTAAAGTATGAATATAGGTAGCTTTGTTTTCGCTATAAAAACACTCAATATCTTCTGTATTAATTATTTTAATGTGTTGGCCAACTTTTATAGAAATTCGTTTTTTGAATTTTCTATCTACAGGATTTATTAATAATTTTCTAATATCGTCTAAATTTACCTGTACATTGGTTTGTTTTGGTTGATGTTCTTTAAACTTATCTACCGCAATTTTCAATTCATCTTCATCTAAAGGTTTTAATAAATAATCTATACTATTTAATTTAAAAGCCTTTAAGGCATACTCATCATAAGCTGTTGTAAAAATTATGGCGGATTTTACTTCCAATTCTTCAAAAATCTCAAAAGATAAACCGTCTGATAATTGAATATCTAAAAAAATTAAATCTGGATGTTCATTATTTTGCAACCAGTTTAAAGATTCTTCTACAGAATGTAACATTTGGGTAACTTCTAAATCTAAAGCAGTTAGCATTCTATTTAACCTTCTTGCTGCTGGTTTTTCGTCTTCTATAATTAATATTTTCATGTTGGGTTTTGGTTTTGGTTGCTGGTTTATGGTTTATGGTTTATGGTTTGTGGTTTTTGGTAGTTTAAAATGTTTTCAATTTTAAAACTAATCCTTGTCCATCATTTCTCTAATCTTTTTCTCTTCCCAATCTTTTCCCAAACCAATAGATTTAAATCCAAAAACCCCCATCCAATGAAAAAAGATACCAATTCCCCAAAATAACCAAGTAGAATATGTACCAAAATTGGTAATTGCTTCTGTAAATGAATCACCACTTTTTATCAACCCAAAAATAATAATACCACTTAAAAATAAATTAACTAAAACATATACAGTAAGGTGAATATAAAAAGCTTTCATTTCTTTAACTCGCTTTTTAGCACGTATATAACTTTGTCCTTTTATAATATCTTGTTCCATTTTTATTGTTTTTTTGTAATTTCTTTAATTTTTTTAATTTCCCATTTTTTTCCAAATCCTAATAAGTCTAGCCCAAAAACACCAAGCCAATTTAAAAATAGTGATAAACATAAGGCCTCAATAGCAAACCCGTAAAAATTAAAATTAGGCACAAACTTTATATTCACAAAAATTACAACAACACAGAAAAACAAAGTAACTATTAAGTGAATATAAAAATCTTTTATCTGCGCTACCTTCTTTTTAATTTGTGTTACATATTGCTCCTTAATAAATGCTGATGGTTCTGTTGCAGCTGATTTAAATAAATTATCCATTTGATTTTGTTCCCATTTTTTAGAAAGCTTTAATTGATCAAACCCAAAAACAACAAACCAATGTATTAGCAAACCTAAAAACCATACAGACAAAGCAAACCAAAACCAATGAAAATTGGGTACTGTTTTTAAATTTACAAAAATTAAAAAAGGTGGTATTATAAAACTTGCTATTATGTGCGTGTAAAATCCTTTTAAATCTGTAATTCTTTGTTGTATTTTATGGCCTTCTTTTTCGTTTATTTCCTTTAGTTCCATAATTACTTTTTGTATGCTATGTTTACATATTCTTTTAATTTTCTTTCTTCCCAATCTTTAGATAAAATTAGGTTGAAACCAAACACATTAAATGCTTTAAAAGCGATAGCGATTCCCCAAAAAAACCAAATTTTATAATTTCCATAATTCAAAAAGGCATCGTTTAAAGTTGCACCTTCATTAAGATCTCCAATTATAAATATAGTAGTTAATACCGTATTTATTAAAAGATAAATTGACAAATGCTTATAAAATTTAGCAATTTTTACTACCCTGTTTTTTGCTAAAATATATTTGTATTCTTGGTTTTGTATCTGCATTATCTTAATCTTTTTTGTTTATTTTCTTCTTCCATCAATTCTCTAATCTTTCTATCTTCCCAATTTTTACCCAAGAATAAGTTGTAATTATTTATTTCTAAAAAGTGAAAAGTTAAACCAATTCCCCATCCAAATAAAGGAAACCAAAACCAGTAAAATCCTGGTGAGAATCGTAAATTAATAAAAATTAAAAAAGGAATTACCAAACAATAAGAAACCAAATTCTGATAAAACTCTTTTAATCTTTCTACTTTTTCTATTGCTTTTGCGTATTTGCTATTTTCTAAATCTTCTGTATACATTATATTGTTCATTTTATAAAGGAGTGGTAAACTCACCTTAAAAGTTTTATTATTATTTTCTATTTTTACAACCCTATCTGTAATTAAGCCATACCTATCTGCAATATTTTGCAAACCAACTTTGGTACTTTTACCAATAGCTTCTTTTGGGTTTATGTTGTTTTCTATGATTAAATGATTTTCTTCTTCGTAAATAGTAATTTGTAATGGTTTAGATGAAGAAACCACATTGTGTTTCACTGCATTTTCTAACAAGAGTTGCAAAGAAAGTGGCACAATTTTAAGATCGTTATTGCTAATACCATCTGGAATATTAAATTTTACAGCATCTTCAAAACGCATTCCTAACAATTCCATATACGTTTTTGCAAACCTTAATTCTTCTTCAATAGGCACTAAATCTTTATTTCTTTGTTCTAAAACATATCGATATACTTTAGATAATTTGGTTGTAAACTTTTCTGCCAAATTGGGGTTTTCGCCAATTAAGCTAGTTAATACATTTAAACTATTAAATAAAAAATGCGGATCTAATTGATTTTTTAAAGATTCAAACTTTGCAGTTTCTGTTTTAGCTACAATTTCTTGTTTTGTAGTTTCTTTAGACATGGCAGCTTTCCAGTTTTTCATAAAACTTCTGGCGTGCAAAAAAGTAGAAACTCCTAAACCTAAAATAATATAAAACAGATGTGCCCAAAAATAATTTCCTTTAAAAAACAGGTTGGGATTGCTACCATTAATAATTACAAATACAACATAATCTATTAAAAGTACTACAGGTATTGTATATAAAATGGCAGTTATAATACCAGCCCAAACTCTAGTATTGGTTTGTGTAATCCAACTCCACTTACTACTTAAATAATTATTAATAAGACCATTACCAAAACCCAAACCAAAAGAATACATGCCAGAAATTGCTAAAGACCATAAAATACCTTCTATTGTTCTTTGCCCAAAGATAATTCCGAAAATAACGCCAAAAATAAGTGTCATTTTTAGACAAAGTATTGCTGCCTCTTTTACATTTCTAATGGTGTATACTTCTTGGGTTTGCATTTTATTATGGTTTTAACTTGTGCTAAATTTAAGTAATTTCTAAAATTTAATTTTTAAATCTACATTTTCTTTTCCAAGGATAAATTTAGAATCTTCAAACGTTGGTGGTGCAAAAGACATATTATTATTAGATGCGCCATAATCTTCTAAAGGAATTCCTCTTGAAGAAAAATCTAGCTTACCATTATTATTTTTATCATGATAACAGATTACGGAATATTCACCAGAATCTAAACCTTTAAAAACAACTTTGGTTTTACCATTATTAATTTCTCCTAAACTACCTTGTATTGGTTTTTTTTTGAAATTATCTTTGGTGTACAAAGCAAACTTTACATTACCTTTATTAGAAGTAATATTTTCTATGGTTACTGTAATTGTTTTGTTTTGCGCCGTTAAGCTATTTGTAATGCTTAATAAAGTTACTACTGCAATTGCTAATAAAATTTTCATGATATTGTTTTTTATGATTAATTATAGTACAAAGATGCAGTACAAGTTCAGTTTTTTAAATTATAGTTTACCCAACTGTATTTTTTTTAGGTTGAATTGTAAATTTGCCTATAATATTTATCAATATAAAGGAGTATTACGTGTGTTTACCATAAATTACAACTCGCTAAATTTTAAATTTTAATCAGCATATTGGTTAAAACCTAAAAAAATTACCATTTAAAAGAAGTAATATTATTAAATTAATAAAAATTACAAAAAAGTATTCATTTTTACGTATCAAACAAAAATTTAATATACTTTTACAAAGTAAAAATAAAGATGAAAGCACAGAACTACATATCGAATACGCTGTTTCCAAATACTGGAATTGCTCCTATTCGCCGCTTTTCTTTTCGTCGCCCTTAGGGTGTGTTATTATTTATGGAATTAGGTGAGTCCAATTCCGCTTCAAAATTACATTTCAAAAACATTCAAAATAAATTTAAAAAACAATACAATGCAAATTGTAATTGCAGATAAATCACATATAATTTACGCAGAAACCATCTGTAAAACTATAGAAGAAGCTTCTAAAGTTAGAGGAACAGGTATTGCTAAACGTAAACCAGAATATATAGCTGCCAAAATGGAAAATGGTAATGCTGTAATTGCTTTAAGTAATGGCAAATTTGCTGGATTTTGTTATATAGAAGCTTGGGGTCATGGCAAGTTTGTAGCCAACTCTGGTTTAATTGTACATCCAGATTTTAGAAATTTAGGATTGGCAAAAAAAATAAAAGAAGTTGTTTTTAAACACTCCAGAACAAAATTTCCAGATGCCAAGGTATTTAGCATTACCACAGGTTTAGCTGTAATGAAGTTAAATAGCGATTTAGGTTACAAACCCGTAACATTTTCTGAACTTACAGACGACCAATCTTTTTGGGATGGTTGCCAAACTTGCAAAAATTTTGATGTTTTAACACGTACAAACAGAAAAATGTGTTTGTGTACAGGAATGTTATACGATCCAAAAGCAAAAGAACAAGATAAAAAAGTAAAAGAAGGCACTTTTAAAAGACTTAAAAATATTAAAGAAGCGTTATTCTTAAAAAAAGATAAAAAATAATTTTTCGCTAAAGCGGATGATAAAATATACCCATAAAAAATGAAAAAATTAGTAATTGCATATAGTGGAGGCTTAGACACTTC
Source organism: uncultured Polaribacter sp. (assembly GCF_947495205.1). Lineage (GTDB taxonomy): Bacteria > Bacteroidota > Bacteroidia > Flavobacteriales > Flavobacteriaceae > Polaribacter. The sequence goes on from NZ_CANLXV010000004.1 coordinate 175,736, forward strand.
TTATTGCGCAGTAAGCTTATCAAAAGAATTTGATGTACATGCAGTAAGTGTAAATACAGGTGGTTTTACAACCGAAGAAATTAAAAATATAGAAAGTAATGCCTACAAAATGGGCGTTACAACATATAAAAACATAGATGCTGTTGCAACTTTTTATAATAAAGTGGTAAAGTATTTAATATTTGGTAATGTTTTAAAAAATGCTACTTACCCACTTTCTGTAAGTGCAGAACGTATTATACAAGCTATAGAAATTATAGAATATGCAAAAAGTATTAATGCAGAATATATAGCTCATGGTAGCACAGGAGCTGGAAATGACCAAGTACGTTTTGATATGATTTTTCAAACTCTAGCGCCTGGTATAAAAATTATTACACCAATTAGAGACCAAAAACTAACAAGACAAGAAGAAATAGATTATTTAAAGTCTGAAGGAATTGATATGCCTTGGGAAAAATCTAAATATTCTGTAAATAAAGGACTTTGGGGTACAAGTGTTGGTGGTGTAGAAACCTTAAAATCTGAAAAACCTTTACCAAACCAAGCTTACCCTTCTCAATTAGAAAAAGAAGGCGAAGAAAAAGTTACTTTAACTTTTAAAAATGGTGAATTTGTTGCCTTAAATGGTATAGAAAATGCACCAGAAGTTAATATAGAAAACCTAAATACAATGGCTTCTAAGTATGCTATTGGTAGAGACATTCATGTTGGTGATACCATTGTTGGTACAAAAGGTAGAGTTGGTTTTGAGGCTGCCGCTGCTTTAATTACCGTAAAAGCACATCATTTATTAGAAAAGCATACACTTACAAAATGGCAACTACAGCATAAAGAATACCTGTCTAGTTTTTATGGAATGCATTTGCATGAAGGCCAATATTTAGATCCTGTAATGCGAGATACAGAAGCTTTTTTACAAAGTTCTCAAAAAATGGTTTCTGGTGATGTAACGGTAACTTTAAAACCATATCATTTTTCTTTAGACGGTATTGTTTCTAAACACGATTTAATGTCTAGTGCTTTTAGTACTTATGGCGAAGAAAATAAAGCATGGACCGCAGATGATGCCAAAGGTTTTATTAAGATTATAGGAAATCAGAACAAAATATATCAACAAGTAAATAAAATTTAAGTTTCACTGTTAAATTGATAAATTTTGTAACTGTACAATTTATCAATAAAACATTTACACAATAAAACAATGAGTTTAGAAGTAGGAATTATTGGTGGTGCTGGTTATACAGCAGGAGAATTAATTAGATTGTTGCTAAATCACCCAGAAACAAATATTAACTTTGTGTACAGCACTTCTAATGCTGGCAATAAATTGTATAAAGTACACCAAGATTTAATTGGTAGTACAGAAATTTCTTTTACCCAAGATATTAATTCTAATGTAGATGTTTTATTTTTGTGTTTAGGTCATGGAAACTCAACTGCTTTTTTAAAAGAAAATAATTTTTCTAAGGCAACAAAAATCATCGATTTAAGTAATGATTTTAGATTGCTTGCAAACAAAAATTTAGATGGTAAAGATTTTGTGTATGGTTTACCAGAATTGGATAAAGAAATTATAAAAACAGCAAATTATATTGCAAATCCGGGTTGTTTTGCAACCGCTTTACAATTGGCAATTTTACCTTTAGCTGCAAATGGTTTATTAAAAGATGATATTCATATAAATGCAGTAACTGGTGCAACAGGCGCAGGAACTTCGTTATCTAAAACCACGCATTTTACGTGGAGAGATAATAATTTTTCGCATTACAAAGCATTCAATCATCAGCATTTGGGAGAAATAAACCAAACCATACAACAATTACAAAGTAGTTGTAAAAGTGAAGTTTTTTTTATGCCAAATCGTGGTAATTTTTCAAGGGGAATTTTTGCTACAGTATATACCACTTTTAACGGAACGCTTGAAGAAGGTATTCAATTGTATAAAAACTATTACAAAAATGCTAAATTTACGTTTGTTTCTGATGAAGCTGTACATATGAAACAAGTAGTTAATACCAATAAATGTATTATTGGTGTAGAAAAACACGGCAATAAATTGTTAATTACAAGTACAATTGATAATTTACTAAAAGGTGCATCTGGACAAGCAATTCAAAACATGAATTTAATGTATGGTTTTGAAGAAACATTAGGTTTAAATTTAAAAGCGAATTATTTTTAAGCCTTGCAAGGGCTTTAAATACTGAACTTGTTTCAGTATCAAATTATAAACAGTTTTAACTTTTGAAACATTCAAAATTTGAAACTTTGAAACTAAAAAAATGAAAATAGCAATTATAGGAACAGGTAATTTAGGAAGCTCAATTGCAAAAGGATTGATAAAAAACGAATCGTTTACTTCTTTATATTTAAGTGATAGAAACACAAAAGCTGTAAAAGAGTTTGCAACTTTAGCCAATGTTTTTTTAACTGATGATAATGAATTGGCCGTAGAAAATTCTGATATTATTCTTTTTGCCTTACAACCTAAACATATTGATGGTGTTTTAAAAAGTGTGCAACCAAAAATTTCTAAAAATCATATTGTAATGTCTGTTGCTGCTGGCGTTGGTATAGATAGAATAGAAAATATTTTAGGAAGCGATAAAAACATAATTAGAATTATGCCAAACACGGCAATTTCTATCCGAAAATCTATGACTTGTATTGCTGCAAATGATACTGGAAAAGATAAAATTACCTTAGCAGAAGATATTTTCAATCAATTGGGAACAACAATGGTAATTTCTGAAGATTTAATGCAAGCTGCTACAGTTATTTGTGGAAGTGGTATTGCTTTTTGGATGCGTTTGATACGTGCAACTACCCAAGCTGCCATTCAACTAGGTTTTGAAGCAGATCAAGCACATGAGTTGGCAGTACAAACTTGTTTTAGTTCTGCGAGTTTGTTAAAGGAATCTGGCAAACACCCAGAGCAAGAAATAGATAGAGTTACCACACCAAGTGGTTGTACCATAGAAGGTTTAAATGAAATGGAACACCAAGGTTTAAGCTCTGCATTAATACAAGGAGTTGTAGCTTCTTTCGAAAAAATAAATCAATTAAAAAAGAATTAATTACAATTTTAACCCATTAGAAATTGTAGTGCACTATAAAATTAACAAGAAAACACCAAAATTATGCCATTATTTGACGTTTATCCACTGTATAATGTAACGCCTGTTAAAGGAAAAGGCATACATGTTTACGACGAAAATAACACTGAATATTTAGATCTTTATGGCGGACATGCCGTAATTTCTATTGGGCACGCACACCCCAATTACGTAAATGCAGTTACAAACCAAGTACATAATTTAGGATTTTATTCTAATGCCGTACAAAATCCGTTACAAAAGCAGTTAGCAGATAAAATAGAAACACTTTCTAATTGTAAAGGTTATGAATTATTTTTATGTAATTCTGGTGCAGAAGCCAATGAAAATGCTTTAAAATTAGCCTCTTTTCAAACAGGTAAAGCGCGTGTTGTTGCTTTTAGCAATGGTTTTCATGGTAGAACTTCTGCAGCTGTTGCTGCAACCGATAATAAAAATATTATAGCCCCAATTAATGCACAACAAGCGGTAACTATTTTACCTTTAAATGATATTGAAGGTGTAAAAAGAGAGTTAGAAAAAGGTGATGTTTGTGCGGTAATAGTAGAGTTTATACAAGGTGTTGGTGGTTTAGACCAAGGTTCTACAAAGTTTTTTGAAGAAGTAGATAAATTATGTAAAGCCAACAATACACTTTTTATTGCAGATGAAGTACAATCTGGTTATGGGCGTTCTGGAAAGTTTTTTGCTTTTCAGCACTATAATGTAACACCAGATATTATTCCTATTGCAAAAGGTATGGGTAATGGCTTTCCAATTGGTGGTATTTTAATTCATCCCAATATAAAATCTAAATATGGTATGTTGGGTACTACTTTTGGTGGAAATCATTTGGCATGTGCAGCTGGTTTAGCGGTATTAAATACCATAGAAGAAGAAAACTTAATGGAAAACACCCAAGAAATGTCTGCTTATTTTATGGAAATAGCAAAAACAATTCCAGCTGTTAAAGAGGTAAAAGGTAAAGGTTTAATGATTGGTTTGGCATTTGATTTTGAAGTTGGGCAATTAAGAAAAGATTTAATTTACAACCATAAAATATTTACAGGAGGCGCAAAAGACAAACACGTTTTAAGAATTTTACCACCATTAAATATAGAAAAAAAACATATAAATCAGTTTTTTGAAGCTTTAAAAAAGGCTTTAGTTGCAATGCAAGAAACCGTTTAAAAATAGAAATAAAAATAATGAATACATTATTGTCCATAGCAAAAAGAAATGCCGTTTTATTAAAAATGGCTAAGCTTTTAGAACAAGAACGTAAAGCGATAATAGCTATTAACAAAGAAGATTTAGAAGCTTATAAAGGTAATGATATTTCTATGTTTGACCGTTTAAAAGTAAACGATGCAAAAGTAGATGAAATGATTGCTTCTGTAACACATTTGGCATCTCAAGAAGACCCTGTTGGTGTAGAGCGTTTTAGTTTTAAACACGATAATGGTATGCAAGTATACAATAAAACGGCTTCTTTTGGTACCGTTTTAATTATTTACGAATCTAGACCAGATGTAACAGTAGAAGCTGCAGGAATTGCTTTTAAATCTGGCAACAAAATACTTTTAAAAGGTGGTAAAGAATCTTTACGCTCTAATTTAAAAATTGTTGCGCTTTGGCACCAAGCACTAAAGGAAGAAAATGCCTCAACTGATTGGGTAGAATATTTACAATTTAATAGAACAGAAACACAAGCATTTTTAGAAAAGCCAACGCAAAAGGTAGACTTAATTGTACCTAGAGGTGGCGAACGTTTAATTGCTTTTGTAAAACAACACGCTACATGTCCTGTTATTATTAGTGGTCGTGGTAATAATTTTGTGTTTGTGCATAAAGATGCAGATACCAACATGGCTTTAGATATTATAATTAATGGAAAGTCTAAAATTTCTGCATGCAATGCTGTAGATAAAGTTTTAATTGATGAAAATTTACCCAATAGAATTGATTTTGTGAATGAATTAATGGCAAAATTAAAAGCTTTAAATATCGAGGTTTTAAAAGCTAAAGATTTTACTTCTGATGAAATTTGGTACGAAGAGTTTTTAGATTATAAAATTTTAATTGGTAAAATTGAATCCACAGAAAACGCGATTGCAAAAATCAATAAATATTCTGGAGGGCACTCCTCTGTTATCATCACTAAAGAGGAAACAGAAGCAAAATTATTTATGGAAAACATAGATACAGCTGCTGTTTATCATAATGCTTCTACACGTTTTACAGATGGTGGGCAGTTAGGTTTAGGTGGCGAGCTTGCCATAAGTACAGATAAATTACACCAACGTGGACCAATTGGTTTACAGCATTTAGTTACCAACAAATGGTACATTCATGGAGAAGGCCAAGTTAGAGATTAGTAGTTGGTTGTTAAGATAAAAAGTTTAAAATTTATTAGTTATAAATACATATTTTGCAAAAAAAGAAACGCATACTATTAAAAATTGGTTCTAATACTTTAACCAAAGAAACCAATAATATCTCTAGAGGTAAAATAGAAGATATTGCAAATCAAATTGCAAAATTAAAGGATACTTGTGAGTTTATTTTGGTAAGTTCTGGTGCTATTGCTGTAGCAAAACAATTTGTTAAATTAGAAAGCAAACAAGAAGATGTTTTTGTAAAACAAGCTTTAGCCTCCATTGGTCAGCCACATTTAATTAGAATTTATCAAGAAATTTTTAGAGAATATGGCTTGTTGAGTTCTCAATGCCTGCTCTCCTACTCAGACTTTGAAAAACAAGAAAGCAAAACCAATATTGTAAATACAATTAACGTATTGGTACAAAACAATTACATTCCTATCATTAATGAAAATGATACAGTAGCTACAGATGAAATTCAGTTTGGTGATAATGATAAATTGGCAGCCTTAACAGCATCTTTATTAGAAGTAGATTTGTTAATTATTGCCACCAATACCAATGGAATTTACACCAAAGAATCTATAAAAAATAAAGTACCAAAAACTATAGAAATTGTAGATAATTTTAAAAGTCTTAAAGCAGAAGTTGTAGATTCTAAATCGTCTCATGGAAGTGGTGGTATGCAATCTAAAATTGAAGCTGCACAAGTGGCTACAAAAACAAATATAGAAACTTGGATTGTTAACGGACTAGAAGATAATTTTATTACGAATGCTTTTAACAAAAAAGTGCCATTTACTAAAATAAATGTACAAAAAGGGTAAATATATAAGACGTTAAAATCTCTTTTTCAAAAATAAAAAAATGAAAAATTACACATCAATAAACGATATAGACAATATTAATGCTTGGATTGAAGAAGCGAAAGAAATCAAACAAGAACCGCTAAAAAACAAAGAATTAGGTAAAAATAAAACAATTGGTTTACTTTTTTTTAATTCTAGTTTACGTACCCGTTTGAGCACTCAAAAAGCCGCTTTAAATTTAGGTTTAGACCCTATTGTTATGAATGTTTCTGGTGATGCTTGGGGAATTGAATTTGGAGATGGCACTATAATGAATGGAAATACTGCAGAACATATTAAAGAAGCCGCCCAAGTAGTTTCTCAATATTGTAATATTATTGCAGTAAGAGCTTTTCCTACATTAACAGACAAAGAAAAAGATGAATCTGAACAGGTTTTAACCGCTTTTACAAAACACGCTTCTGTACCAATTGTAAGTATGGAAAGTGCAACAGGGCATCCTTTACAAGGCTTAACAGATGCTATTACCATTTCAGAAAATAGCACCAAAAAGAAACCAAAAGTGGTACTAAGTTGGGCACCACATATAAAAGCATTGCCACATGCTGTTGCCAATAGTTTTACACAAGCAATGCAAAAAATGGATGTAGAATTTGTAATTGCAAACCCTAAAGGTTACAATTTAAATCCTGAAATCACAAAAAATACACCTATTTATCACAATCAAGAGGAAGCTTTTAAAGATGCCGATTTTGTGTATACCAAAAATTGGAGTTCTTATGAAACTTACGGAGAAAATTTAGGCGGAAATGAAGATTGGCTGATTACTAAAGACAAAATTGGTGCAGCAAAATTTATGCACTGTCTACCAGTAAGAAGAAATGTTGTGGTAGAAGATGCCGTTTTAGATTCTGAAAATTCTTTGGTTATAGAACAAGCAAATAATAGAACTTTTGCAGCACAATTAGTATTAAAAAAAATACTTATGCAAGAGGCTTAAACCTCTTGTTAATCCACTTGTTTAAAATGAAATCATGGAAAAACTATCAATTATAAAAATTGGCGGAAATATTATAGAAGATGAAACTTCACTAAACGCATTTTTAAAACTATTTTCTGATATAAAAGGTCATAAAATTTTGGTTCATGGAGGTGGAAAACGTGCCACTCATATTGCTTCAAAATTAGGAATTGAATCTAAAATGGTAAATGGTAGAAGAATTACAGATGCAGAAACGCTAAAAGTAATTACCATGGTTTATGGCGGTTTGGTAAACAAAAATGTTGTTGCAAAACTACAAGCTTTACAAACAGATGCAATTGGCTTAACTGGTGCAGATATCAATAGCATAAAATCAGAAAAAAGACCTGTTAAAGAAATTGATTTTGGTTTTGTTGGTGATGTTAAAACTGTAGCATCTAATTCTATAGATAAATTAATTAAAGCTGATTTTACACCCGTTTTTTGTGCCATTACACATGATGGAAACGGACAGTTATTAAACACAAATGCAGATACAATTGCAAGTACAATTGCAGTTGGTATGAGTAAACTTTATGATGTTTCTATTTATTATTGTTTTGAATTTAATGGTGTTTTACAAGATTTTAATGATAAAAACTCTGTTGTAAAACATATAAATACAGCTACTTACAAAGAATTATTAGCACAAAAAATAATTACAGACGGCATGATACCTAAAATAGACAATTGTTTTGATGCCTTAAATAATGGAGTGCAAAAAGTACACATTGGAAATGCCGCTATGTTTACAAAAGAAAACGATAATTTTACTACAATTACCTTATAAATGAGTTTAGCAAAATTAACAGAAAATGCAATTAAACTTTTAAAAAATTTAATTGAAACGCAATCATTCTCATCAGAAGAAGAAAACACCGCTTTATTAATTGAAGCTTGGTTTACAACGTATAAAATTCCATTCCAAAGAACAAAAAATAATATTTGGGCAACTAACAAATATTTTGATGAAAATAAACCAACATTATTATTAAATTCTCATCACGATACTGTAAAACCAAATTCTGCTTATACCAATAACCCTTTTGAAGCTTTTGTAAAAGATGGTAAATTATATGGTTTAGGTAGTAATGATGCTGGTGGTTGTTTGGTTTCATTAATGGCAACTTTTACACATTTTTACGCATTAGAAAACTTAAAATATAATTTAGTAATTGTGGCTTCTGCAGAAGAAGAAAGTTCTGGACCAAATGGTTTAAACTCTATGTTGGCTATTATTCCTAAAATAGATGTTGCCATTGTTGGTGAGCCTACTTTAATGAATTTAGCAGTTGCAGAAAAAGGTTTAGTAGTTTTTGATGCAGTTATAGAAGGTACACCAAGCCATGCTGCACACCCAAATAACAACAACGCTATTTACAATACTATAAATGTTTTACAATGGTTTAAAGATTTTAAATTTAACAAATCTTCTAAGGCTTTAGGTGATGTAAAAATGACAGTAACACAAATAAACGCAGGCACACAACACAACGTTGTTCCTGCGCATGTAGATTTGGTAATTGATGTTCGTGTAAATGATGCTTATTCTAATCAAGAAATTGCAGCTATTTTACAAAAGGAATCGCCATGTACTAAAATAACACCAAGAAGTTTACGATTAAATTCGTCATCTATAAATACCAATCATGATTTGGTAAAAGCAGGAATTGCAATGGGAAGAAGCACTTATGGCTCACCTACCTTATCTGACCAGGCATGTTTAACTTGCCAGTCTTTAAAATTAGGCCCTGGAGATAGTACAAGATCTCACTCTGCAGATGAGTTCATTTATCTTGCTGAAATTGAAGAAGGCATTGAAATTTATGTAGAATTGTTGAATAGAGTTATTGTATAAAAAGATTAAAGAAAAGAGAGAAAAGAGAGAAAAGAACAAAGACAAATAAAATGAATTAAGACAGGTAAGTTTTGTCTTTTTTCTAAAAGTGAAACGGTCTTTTTTCTTGATTCTAAATTTTAAAAATTAAAATTTAAAAATATGAAACTTTGGGATAAAGGATTTTCAATAGACCAACAAATAGAAAATTTCACAGTGGGTAATGATAGAGAAATTGACATACATATTGCAAAATATGACGTACAAGCTTCTTTAGCGCACGCAATTATGCTAGAATCTATTGGTATTATAAATGCTGATGAATTAACTGACTTAAAAAGAGGTTTACAAGAATTAGCCACAGATATAGAAAACGGAACATTTGTAATTGAACCTTCTTTTGAAGATGTTCATTCTAAAATTGAATGGGAATTGACGAACAAACTTGGCGAAGTTGGTAAAAAAATTCATACTGCTCGTTCTAGAAACGACCAAGTTTTAGTGGCTTTACAATTGTATTACAAAGAAAATTTAGAGGTTATTAATAAAAAAACAAAAACACTTTTTGATACCTTATTAAACCTTGCAGAAACTCATAAAGCTAGTTTATTACCTGGCTACACACATTTACAAGTGGCAATGCCATCTTCTTTTGGCTTGTGGTTTTCTGCGTATGCAGAATTGTTAATTGATGATGTTTACGTTTTAAATGCAGTTTCTAAAGTAGTAGATCAAAATCCTTTAGGCTCTGCTGCAGGTTATGGTAGCTCCTTCCCTATTGATAGAGAATTAACTACCAAAGAATTAAATTTTGCTACCTTAAAATATAACGTTGTTGCTGCACAGTTAAGTAGAGGAAAAAGTGAACGTTCTATAGCATCTGCCTTAGGCGGTTTGTGCAATACAATGGCTCGTTTTGCAATGGATGTTTGCTTGTATATGAGTCAGAATTTTGGCTTTATTACCTTTCCAGATGAATTAACTACAGGAAGTAGTATTATGCCACACAAAAAAAATCCAGATGTATTTGAGTTAATTCGTGGAAAATGTAATAAAATCCAAGCTTTACACAGTGAAATGTTATTAATTACCAATAACTTACCAACAGGTTATCATAGAGATTTTCAATTGTTAAAAGAAAATATAATTGCTGCTTTTGAAGATGTAAAAGATATTTTAGATATTTTTAATTATTCTATACAACAAGTAATTGTTAAAGATATTGATTTGAATGATGAAAAATACCAATATTTATTTACTGTAGATTCTATTAATAACCTAGTTGTAGAAGGCATGTCTTTTAGAGAAGCCTATCAAAAAATTGGTGGTCAAGTGCAAAAAGGTACTTACAAACCAGATTTAGGTAAAGAACACACCCATTTAGGTAGTATTCATAATTTAGGACTAGATAAAATTAGAGATAAATATCCTTCTTAAAAACAGAAAACCCTTTAGATTTATAAAAAGCTAAAGGGTTTTTTATGTTTTAATTTATCGCATAAATCCATTAAAAAACTCTTTTAAAGAGTACTTTCATAAACTTAAAGCTTGGCATAGTAGCCATAATTTTTAAGTCTTCTAAAAAAGTAGTTTCATTATCTAAAAACTTTAGTATTTGTTGTGTTTTATTTTTTTGAAATAATCTCGCAAACAAATTGGCTCCTAAATGATTTTCATTGGCTAAAACATCTAGAAATAACAAATCGTAAAACCAAAACTTGTTTTTTTTATGGAATTTAGAAAGCGGTTTTTCAGTTTTTAAAAAAGCCACTAACTTTTGTGTATTTTTTGTAGTATTTTTAAACGTAAAACCTGTACTTGCCTTAGACCAACCACCTGCTGTACCAATATGTATAATGTTTTTAGAATTACTTTTCCAAAATTTAAAGGAGGTCATTGGTATAATACCATCTTCTTTCTCAATTATTTTATATTTCGTAATGCCTTTTTCCTTTAAATAATTTTGTATCGCTTTTTCATAGGTTTCATACGCTAATAATTCTTCAGAAAATAAGGTATATTCAAAAAGCGCAACCTTTTTACTTATTGGCAAAATATACATAAAACGAGTGTTTCCTTTTTGAGGAATTTTAAAATCCATAAAAGTAGCAACACTATCATCAAAAATAGCTTCTTCTACTTCTATAAACCAACCTACAAAATGCTGATTTAAAACCGGGTATTTTGTTTGTTTTAAATAGCTTTTTTCAAAAACAATACTGTTTAGAAGATACTTTGTTTGAAAGTTTTCTTTGTTGGTAACAATATTTGCAAAATCCTCTTTCTGTTCTATGGATTTTACGGTTACAGGTGTAAAGTGAAAATTCTTTTTAGCTGCTATAAAATTCCAAATTTTATCGTAAAAACTACTACTTCTTATCATTTTATATTGATAAGGTTTTAGATTTTCTTTAGTTGAATAAAGTTCACTCTCAAAAATTATTTCTTTCCATAAAGTATGTAAAATAGTATCCCATTCACCAACTCCGTTTTCCCAATAGCACCAAGTTCTATCATTCTGAGTTTTCCTTTCTTTATCTAAAATTAAAATACTTTTATTATCAAAAAAAGCATCATTAGCCATTCTATAAGCCATCATAAGACCAGCAGCGCCTGCACCCAATATTATGTAATCATAGTTTTTCATTAGAAAAATAAAAAAGTTGAGAAAAATAAAGTAATGGCAATAAGTATTTGAATAGAAACTGTTTTATTGGACTTGATTTGAAAACGATTGTAAAAAAAATGAGCAATAGCTGCAATTACAAACCAGGCGATATAATTTTTTAGAGGTACTACTCCATTTTCAAATTCCCAGAAATCAAAACGAGGCGCAGTTACTTCAATAATTAAATCGAGTAACATCATTAACAAACCTCCCAATAAAAATTTTAGAATTGTATTTTTTGATATTTTTTGGGCTAAATCTGATGTAATTACCGTTAAAACTCCCCAATTAATACAAATCATAATTGGAACACCACCTATTTTATATCCTAAATTTTCTCCATATTCATAGGTACCAAAAAACAAACTGTAGTTTACACCAAGAAATTCTACTAAAAAACCAATAAAAAATGGAATTGAAAATGCAATAAAAAAACGAAGATTTATTTTTTCTAAATTCCATAAGATAAATACCAAATTCAGCATTAAATTTAATGGTGTTAAACTTAAAAACCAATCTGATTTAGATGATAAAATACCCAAAATACCAGAAACATTAAACAACCAAATGGTAAAAATAGAAATGTAAACTTTATATTTTGAAATCATTTTAATCATTTAAAATTAGTTCTGAAACAATTTTACCAGAAAGTAAACACAACGGAATTCCACCTCCTGGATGCACACTTCCGCCACAAAAATAAAGGTTTTTAATATGCTGACTAAAATTAGGATGTCTTAAAAATGCTGCAAATTTATTATTGCTAGAAGCGCCATACAAAGCACCTTGATAAGATTGTGTATTCGATTCTATTTTTCTAGGATCTAAAACAGACTCAAAATTAATTAAATTTTGAAAATCTACATTTAAAACTCTAGAAAGTTTTGCTATTATATTTTTTTTGGTTTTCTGTATAATTTCATCCCAATTTTGGCCTGTATTAGAAGGTACATTTACCATTACAAACCAATTTTCATTTCCTTTTGGCGCGTCTGTTTTTTCTTCTTTTGAAGTAATATTTACATAAATTGTAGGGTCTTCAAAAACATCTTTTTTGTTAAAAATATAATCAAACTCTGTTTTATAATCTTCTGAAAAGAAAATATTATGCAAATCTAAATCTGGAAATTCTTTTGTTATACCCCAATAAAAAATTAAAGCAGAACTTGAGCGTGGTTGTTGTAATGTTTTTTCGGGCGCCTTTTGTTTACTTAGTAATTTGCGATATGTGGGCACAACATCTGCATTAGAAATTACAACATCTGCAAAATGTTTGTTACCATTTTCTAAAATACCAATGGCTGTTTTATTTTCGACTAAAATCTCTGTAACTAAGGTATTAAATTGAAATTTTACACCAATATCTTCAGCTAACTTATACATGCTTTGTGTAATAGAATGCATACCTCCTTTTGGAAAATAAGTGCCAAAATACTGCTCTAAATGTGGAATCATAGACATAATTCCTGGCGTTTGATAAGGTGATGAGCCATTATACGTTGCAAAACGATCAAACAATTGCACTAATTTATCATCTTTAAAAACAGCTGCATTATAAGCATGCAATGTGGTATTAATATCTAAGCTATTTATTTGAAAAATAGCTTTTATAGTATCTTTAGATAAATAAGTTTGAAACTTATGTAGCGATTTCTCTAAAAAAAGTGATGCCGTTAAATCGTACTTTTTTTTACTTCTTTCTAAGTAATTTATAATAGCTACTTCATCTACATTAAAAGCTTTTTCTGCATTTTCTGCAAACTGTTTTACATCTGCTTTAGCAGAAAAACGCGTACCATCTTCATAGAAATAATTACAAACGGTTTCTTTTTTTTGATATTGGAAATAATCTTCTATATTTCTATCCGCAGTTTTAAATAAATCTTCAATAAACTGAGGCATTGTAAATAAAGAAGGTCCCATATCAAAACGATATCCACTTTCTTCAAATGCAGTTAATTTTCCACCAAAGTAAGTATTTGATTCAAAAACAGTTACAGCAAAACCAGAAGATTGCAAACGAATTGCAGTAGCTAAACCACCAATACCTGCACCAACAACAATTGCTTTTTTAATATTTTTTGTCATTGACTTTATCTATAAATTTGGTTTAAGAAGAAAAAGGGTGTCTACTTACAATAAAGGTTTGCATCGTTTAAGCAAATTTCTGAACACAGATTTTATTAAGTTAATTTAGGCTTTTTAAAATATTTAAAAGGTACAAATAACATTCCAAAGCATTCGCTATCATCTTTACCCATATTTTTATGATGAATTTTATGCGCTTTACGCAAACCTAATAAATATCTATTTTTAGTATGTTTAAACCATTTAAAACGTTGATGTATTAAAACATCGTGCACTAAAAAATAAGCCAAACCGTAAAATAAAATTCCAAAACCAATTGCTGCGAGCCAAAAAAGTTGATTTCCAAGACCAAAATAGATACTTAATGAACTAGGTACAGCAAATATTACAAAAAACAAATCGTTTTTCTCAAATACGTTTTGGTATTTAGGTTGGTGATGATCTTCATGTAAATACCAACCAAAGCCATGCATTACATACTTGTGTGTTAACCAAGTAATGCCTTCCATAGTGCAAAAAACAGTAAAGGTAATTAAAGCGAACAACATTTTTAAATCATGTTTAATTTATACTTTACATAACTTCTTGCCAATAAATTTATTTTCATTGGGTCTGAAATACGTATTCTTGTATCCATAATTTTTTCTGAAGGTACATTGTTTAATTTTTTAAGCAATCTTCTGTAGTATCTATAAGCCATATATACGCCAAATTTGGCTTCTACAGGTAATTTTAAAATTCCGTTTTTAAATGCATAATCAAAATCTGCTTCAATTTCATTTATAATTAATTGTTTAGAATTGGCATCTAATTGATTTAGATCTACATTTGGAAAATAAGACCTATTTAATAACTCAAAATCATCTTTTAAATCTCTTAAAAAGTTTACTTTTTGAAAAGCAGAACCTAAGCGCATTGCTGCATCTTTTAATTGTTCATATTGTGCATCATCTCCATTAACAAAAACTTTTAAACACATTAAACCAACCACATCTGCAGAGCCATAAATATACTCATCATACTCTGCTTTAGTAGTATATTGTGTTTTATGTAAATCTGCCTTCATACTTTTTAAGAAAGCAACTACCATTTCATCTGGAATATTATAACGATTTACAGTTTGTTGAAAAGAATTTAAAATAGGATTTAAACTAATACCTTGTGCTTTTGCAATGTAATAATCGCGCTCAAAATGCGCCATTAATTCTTCTTTATTATAATCATGAAAAGTATCTACAATTTCATCTGCGAATCTTACAAATCCGTAAATGTTATAAATATCTGTTCTTATAGAAGGTGATAACATGTTTACAGCTAATGAAAAAGAAGTGCTGTATTTTTTAGTAACTAATTTACTGCAACCGTTAGAAACGGTATCAAATAATTCTTTCATATTAGTGATTGTTTTTATTAATTAATTCTGATGCTATTTTACCTGAAATTAAAGCGGGTGGCACACCTGGCCCAGGAACTGTTAATTGCCCAGTAAAATATAAATTATTTACTTTACTACTTTTTATTTTAGGTCTTAAAAATGCTGTTTGTAAAAGTGTGTTTGCCATACCATAAGCATTACCTTTATAAGAATTGTATTCTTTTTTAAAGTCTTTTACACAAAAAGATTTTTTAAAGATAACACTATTTTTAACTTCTTGATTGGTTAATTTCTCAAACCTGTTAATTATTTTATGAAAATACTGTTCTCTTAATTCTTCTGTATCTTCTATACCTGGTGCTAAGGGAATTAAGAAAAAACCTGCTTCTTTACCTTCTGGCGCAGATGTTTTATCTGTCATTGATGTAAAATTGGCATAAAACAAAGGATCTGATGGCCATTTTGGTTCATCATAAATTTCTTCTGCATGTTTATCAAAATCGGTATCAAAAAATAAAGTATGATGACTTGCATTTTTTATTTTCTTATCAAACCCAACATAAAACAATAAAGATGAAGGTGCAAAAGTTTTCTTGCTCCAAAAATTCTCTGAATATTGTCTTTCATTTTGATCTAATAACGTTTCTGTATGATGATAATCTGCACCACTTAAAACCAAATCTGTTTCAATAGTTTTACCATTTACAATTAAGCCAGATACATTATTTTGTTTATCTGTTAGTATTTTTTCTACGTTAGCATTCACTTGAAATTTAACACCTAAAGAAGTTGCTAAATTTACCATTCCTTCTACAACTTTATACATACCTCCTCTTGGGTGCCACGTACCCAAACCAAAATCTGCATAGTTCATAAAATTATAAAATGCTGGTGTATTACTTGGTTTTGCTCCTAAAAACAATACGGGAAATTCTAAAATTTGAATTAACTTATTACTTTTAATATTTTTACGTACTTGTTTTCTAATAGTAGAAAAAAATTGAGAAACACGGGCAACAGTTGTTGTGGTAACCAATTCTAATGGAGAAATTCCTGGTCTGTAAACCAAATCTTTTATGGCCGTGTTATAATTAGATTTTGCAGAATCTAAAAAAGATTTTAAATGTTTAGCACTTCCTTTTTCCTCGTTTTCAAACATGGTATAAATGTTCTCTAACTTATCAGAAATTTCAAGAGAATCTTGCTTTCCAAAATAAACCTCATATCCAGGACTTAATTTGTCTAAGGTGTAATAATCTGATGGCTTTTTACCAAAATCTGCAAAGAATTTTTCAAATACATCTGGCATCCAATACCAAGAAGGTCCTAGATCAAATGTAAATCCTTCTTTTTTAAACTGTCTAGCTCTGCCGCCTAAAGTGTCATTTTTTTCTAAAACGGTAACTTTGTATCCTTCTTTTGATAGGTAGCAAGAAGCGGATAAAGCGGAAAAACCAGAACCTATTATGTATATATCTTTACTCATTTTTGTTGATTGTCTAACAAATATATTCAAAAATTAAACAAAAAAAATGATGCGTATTAATATTATAATACTTTTAACAAATCGGTTACAGTATCATAAAAAGTAATATCAAAATCGTATTGATTTTCTTTAACGAAAGCGGTTTGCCTACCAATAGCTATAAATTTATGATTGGTTTCTTTAAGAATGTAGTTAATTTCTTCAAAGTATGGCGCTACTTTATCATCATAAGGCATTACTGTTAAAGACGTTACAAAACATAAATCTCTCTTATTCTCGAAAAAATAACTTAAATTGTTTAACGGTAAACTTTGCCCAAGATATATGGTATGATGTCCTCTTAACACCAATTCGTAATTGAGATACAATAATCCCAATTCGTGTATTTCATTTTCCGGGAGAAAAAGTACGTATGTCTTATTAGAATCTGCAATACTATATTGCAAATTTTCTATATTAATGTGTATTTTTTGTGCTATAAGATTAGATATAAAATGCTCATGAGCAGGCATTAAAGTATCCGTTTGCCACAACATGCCTATATGTTCTAAAAAGGGAATAAAAACTTCTTTAAAGATTTCTCTGAATGGTTTTTTATGCAATAATTTTTCATAAGTATTGTTAAACAAAACCTTATCAAATTGCAACATAGACAATTTAAATGAATTGATGGCTTCATCATTTATAGCAGTAGAAAATGCCACTTGTCTTGCTTGAGTTTTTAACTCTTCCTCAGACATTTTTGCTATTTTAGAAATTTTAAAGCCATTTTTACTAAGCATTACCGTATTTAATAATTTTTGTAAATTTTCATGAGAATAATATCTAATATTGGTATCCGTTCTTCTTGGTACCAATAAATTGTAACGTTTTTCCCAAATACGTATGGTATGTGCCTTTATGCCCGATATATTTTCGAGGTCTTTAATTGTAAATTCTTGCTTTATATTGTTCAACTTTATAGCATTTAAGTTAGACAAATATAGGGGTTTTTGATTTAACATATTTTTTTTTGTGTAAATTGTAACAAACTTTAACTTTAGACTTCTAATAATTAACTAACCAAAAGAAAAAGTGCAAAAAGATTTAGAAACTAATTTTTTAGCTGACTTTGATGCAAACCAAAATATAGCACATAAAATCTGTAGACTTTACACTACAAACCAAAGTGCTCATAATGATTTGTTTCAAGAAATTACCATACAAGTTTGGAAAAACTACCCAAAATTTAGGGGCGATTCTAAATTTAGTACATGGATGTATAGAGTAGCTTTAAATACGGCAATATCATTATATAGAAAATCTACAAGACAAATTAAAACTCAAGATTTTGATGCGGTCTCTTTTAAAATAAAAGCTACAGATTATGATGATACAGAAGAATTGCAATTGAAAGCATTGTATAAAGCTGTGCATCAATTAAATGATATTGAAAAGGCACTCATTTTTTTATACCTAGAAGACAAACCTTATAAAGAAATTTCTGAGACTTTAGGTATTTCTAGTGTAAATGCTAGAGTTAAAATGAATAGAGCCAAAGAAAAATTAAAAAACATTTTAAACCCATAATAATGGATTTATTAGAAAATTATAAAAAAGCTTGGGAAAACCAACCCAAAGACACCAATAAGCTAAGTAGTGCAGCAATCTACAAATTAGCCAAATCTAAATCTTCATCTATTGTAAAATGGATTTTTATTATTGGCATTTTAGAATTTATTATTTTAAATTCTGCCTATTTTTTTGTTGATATGGAAGCTGCTTACTTAGAATATCAAAAACTTGGTTTGTACAATTTTGTATTTTATTCTCAATTTTTTGCCTATGCAATTATTATTTATTTCCTGTTTCAGTTTTACAATAATTATAAGAAAATTTCTGTGTCAGATTCCACAAAAGTACTCATGAAAAAAATTATAAAAACTCGTAGATCTGTAAAAAATTATGTGATTTTTAATTTGGGGTACATGGCTTTAATTATGCTTATTGTAATTATAGCAGAAATTAATTTAAAAATTGATGATATAAATCTAAATCAAATGTTGCTTGTAATTTTGTTAAGTTTAGTGGTTTGTTTACTAGCACTTGGTTGTTTATTACTTTTTTATCAATTACTTTATGGCTTTTTATTAAAAAAATTAAAGCGTAATTATAAAGAATTGGCTAAATTAGACGACTTTAACTAACACCTTATCAATGAAAAAACAGATCTTATTCTTATTTTTAGGACTTTCACTAGCTACTTTTTCTCAAAAATCAGACTTTTGGAGCCGTGTACAATATGGTGGTGGTTTTACGCTTGGTTTTGGTAATAACCAAACTAATGTAGGTATATCTCCAAGTGCAATTTATAATTTTGATAATGGTTTTGCATTGGGAACAAGTGTTACTTATCTTCACTCAAGAATAAACGATTTTACCACAAATCTTTATGGAGCAAGTTTAATCTCTTTATATCAAACCAAAATTGGCGTACAACTTTCTGGTGAATTTGATTATAATTTTGCAAGACAATCTTTACTTTCTGGCGGATCTGTAAACACCAATTTTCCTGCTTTGCATTTAGGTATTGCTTACAATCAAGGCAGGTTTGCTGTAGGTATAAGGTATGATGTTTTATATGACGAAAATAAAAGCGTTTTTGCTTCTCCAATATCGCCAGTTGTTCGTTTTTATTTCTGATAATTTTTCAATTCTTTTAATAAAATTTCGTGCATTTGATTGGTATAATTTAAATGTGTAACAATTCTTATTTTACCTTCTCCCATAGGTGTTAATAAAATGTTTTTTTCTTTCATTTTATTGATAAAATTATCTGCACCAATTTTTTCATTCACATAAAAAATAAGAATATTGGTTTCTACAGGTTCTATTTTAGTAATGTAACTGCAAGTTTCTAAAACCGTGGCAATTTCCTTGGCTTTTCTATGATCTTCTGCCAAACGTTCTATATTATTTTCTAGTGCGTAAATACCAGCGGCAGCTAAAAAACCAACTTGTCTCATGCCACCACCTAATAATTTACGCAATCGCAATGCTTTTACAATGTTTGCTTTAGAACCTAATAATAATGAACCAATAGGTGCGCCTAAACCTTTAGACAGGCAAATCGAAATCGTATCAAAAAGTTGCCCATACTGTTTGGGGTTTTCCTTTTTAGCCACCAAAGCATTAAATAAACGTGCACCATCTAAATGATAAACTAAATTATTTTTTTGTGCTACTTTCTGTATTTTTTCCAATTCAGAAAAATCCCAACATGCGCCACCTCCTTTATTCGTGGTATTTTCTACACAAATTAACTTTGTAAATGGCAAGTATATTTGTGGTTTTACTGCTGCAAACTCCTCAATTTGACTTGCAGTAAACATACCTCTTTCTCCGTCTATTAATTTACAAGTAACTCCAGAATTAAAGGCAACTCCACCACTTTCGTAATTATAAATATGTGCATATTTATCTGCAATTACCAAATCTCCTGGTTGTGTATGTAATTTTATAGCAGTTTGATTTGCCATTGTGCCCGATGGAAAAAAAAGTGCAGCTTCCATACCAAACATTTTTGCTGCTTTTTCTTGAAGTTGGTTTACAGTTGGGTCCATTTGAAAAACATCATCGCCCACTTTTGCTTGCATCATAGCATCTAACATGCCTTTTGTAGGTTTGGTTACTGTATCTGAAATTAGGTCTATGGTCATCTAAAGAAAACTTTAAAAACTAAAATAGCATTTTTAAAGTTTTACTCAAAAAAAATAGCTTATTTTAAACCTTTAATTTGTTTTTATTGTTAAATAATGCTACTTTATGATATTAATTACTTATAAACCTTAAATGAATATTTTAAAATTTGTATTGCTTATTTTTTTTGTGACTATTTCTTTTATTTCAAATGCACAAACTAATATTTACCACAGTCCTGTTGAAGTATTAGAAAAATATAGTTTAAAAAATTATTCAGAAAAAGTTTACGTTCATTCTGATAAAACGATCTACAACAATGAAGATGACATTTGGTTTACTTTATATTTAATTAATGGAGTTACACACAAAAAATCTAATAAAAGTATGTTAGCATATGTTGAATTGCTAAACGAAAAAAATGACATTATAAACCAAAAAAAGCTATTCATAAATAATTTAAGTACCGCTGGAAATTTTACATTATCTAAAAGTATAAAACCTGGTAACTATAAAATAAGAGCCTATACTAACCACATGAAAAATCAGAGCAGTTCTTATTTCTTTGAAAAAAAAATAACAATTTGGTCTTACAACAATGAAATTATAAATAACCAAGTTAAAGAAGTTAGCACAACGATTGCTAATAAAGAAACAGCAAGTAAACCAGATTTACATTTTTATCCACAAGGTGGCTATTTAGTAAATAGTTTAATGAATAAGGTGGTTATTAAACTGAAGAACAAAATTTACGATACTTTGCAGGTTAAGGGGAATATAGTTGACCAAAATAACGAAATAATAACTAGTTTTACTTCTACCAAATTTGGATTAGGCGAATTTTCTATAATTCCTAAAAAAGGAAAAAAATACTTTGCAATACTAACACATAACAATAATGATTTTAAATATAAACTGCCTGCAGCTTTAAATAAAGGCTTTGTTTTGAATGTTGTAAACTCAGATAAAAAAATATACATCTCTCTAAATACAAATTCTAAAAATGGCTTATTAGGGAGTTCTCTTTTAATTCATAAAAGAGGAAAATTAATGTATAACCAAAAAATTAAAGAAGTTGTTCATAAAAAAACACTACAAATCCCAGTAAATCAACTTAACAATGGCATTATTCACATTACACTATTTAACAGCGACTTACACCCTGTTTGTGAACGTTTAGTGTTTGTTTATAAAGAAGATAATACTCCTAAAATATCTATTGAAAAAGAAAAAGAATATTATGGAATTAGAAAAAAAGTAAATTTAAAAATAAATGTAAAGAACAATCAAGACATTGTAATACCAAGTAAACTTTCTTTGTCTGTTAAAGATATAAATACTTTACCTAAAGAAAAGTTTGCTGAAAATATAAAAAGTTGGTTGCTGTTAAATTCTGATTTAAGAGGCAAAATTAAAAATCCTTCTTATTTTTTTAATAATAAAGAAAAAAGAAAAAGCAAGTATCTGTTAGACTTAATTATGCTTACAAACGGTTGGAGAAAATTTACATGGCAAGAGGTTTTAGCAAATAAATTAAACAACTTACAACACAAACCCGAAAAAGGTTTTATGCTTCAAGGAACTGTAAATTCAATAAGATCTTCTAAAAATTCATTACCAAAATACACAAGACTAACCTTCCCAGCAGGAGGTTTGTTTAAACAAGAACCCATAACAAAAACAGATAGTATTGGTAATTATTCTTACGGTCCTTTTGTTTTTTTTGATAGTATTCCTGTAATTGTAGAAGCTAGGCTTAATAACTTTAAATCTAAAAGAAAAGAAGATAAAAAAGTAATTATTACACCTAAACTAGGAAAAAAAGAATCGAAAATTATTTCTAAAAAAAACACTAAAGATAATATACAATCCAAAATTCTTGTAAAACCTTACACAGAACAACAAAAAAAATTACAAAAACTTAAAAATAAATTTACACAAACTGAAAATGTACTAAACGAAGTGGTTGTAAAAGCTAAATTAAAAAAAGAAGAGGATGAAAGAAATAGAGAAATGAATAAAAGAACCTCTTATGGAAATGCTTTTAATAGAACCGACTTAAATGAAATTGGTAAGTCTTTTGGAGACATTTTTAATTTATTAGCTACAATTGGTGGCTTAACAATTAATGGTGATCAAGTAAGGGTAAACAGACAAAGAGATGCAGAACCTTTAATTTTATACAACGAACTTCCTATTGAAGCTATTGAATTGAGTGGCATACCAGCTAATGAAGTTTCTTTTGTAGATGTTTTGGTTGGCCCTGAAATTGCTATTTTTAGTAGTAGTGTTCCTGTAATTTCTATATACTCTAAAAGTAGTTCTGGCAGATTTATAGAGAGAGAACCAGGAATTACAAATTACAAAGCAGCTGGTTTTTATACTGCTAAAGAATTTTATGCACCAGACCATATTAATGGCATAGAAGAACAAACAAAACCAGATGTGAGAACAACGCTACATTGGGCACCTAATATTATTGTAATGAAAGATAAACCTGTGGAGATTTCTTTTTTTACTTCTGATATTAAAAGTGAATACATTATAGAAATTGAAGGAATTTCTGTAACAGGCAAACCAATTTATAAAACCTCTAAATTTTTTGTTGAATAAAACGATAGTTAAGTAGCTATTTATTTTGTTTTAATTCCCAATTGGTGATCCATCAGGAATTTGTGGTGCCAGTGTTTTTTTATGTGATTTTGGATTTTTTAAATAATCTTTAATCATCTTAACCATAGCATCATTATAAATTTTTTGTGTTCCTTTGCTTTTTTTATTCTGAAGAATTTCTTTAATTTCATTTAACTTATACAAAACAATAGCATTTACTTGTTGGTATTGATTTTTGTTTGCGCCTAAATAAAACAATTGCTCTAAAACCTTAATATTTATAACGTTTTGCAATTCTTTATAATAATTAATGTTGTATGTTTTTTTAATGGTTTTTGAGATCAATTCGTCAATTAACTCCTCTAAACCTAATTGATTCTTATTCAAACTTTTATGCGCAATTAAACGCGACATTCTTTGTGAATTTAACAATAAACTTAATGTCATTTCAGAAGCTGTTTCTACTGCACTAAAAGCATCAAATGCTACACCTAATTTGCTTTTAAAAGATTCTCTTGTTCTCCCAAAACCCATCGCCCTTGGCGGAAATAAACCCAACTTTTCTTCTGGAATTGCAATTTCATTAACATGTAAAGTTTGTAAAACTGCTTGCAATGCAATGCGTTCTGTAGTTCCAGAAACTCTTTTTACTATGGTTTGATTATCGCCTTTTACAGCATAACTATACTCTAAACCACCAATTAATTTTGAAGTAGCTTCTGTTTGATATCTATGAAAAAAATAAAGAGGCACAAAAACATCTTCTAATACAGAATACGGCTGGTTTGTTTTTATATTATCTGCAGAAAAATTTGCAATTGCCTTTTTTCTAATTTTTAAAACATTGTACAATTCATCATGAATATTGCCTCCATTATCCCATAAATGTGCTGCAGAATTTGCACTTCCTTTAGACCTAGCATCTTGATCAGATAAATATTTTAAACCTTTTTTTGCAGCATTTTTCAGAATAAGATTCAATTCTTTTGCTTCATTTTTATCTTTAGGAAAATCTTGATAAAAATACGCAACAGTTACCTTATCCCAAGCACCAATTTTGGTATCATAAGCATCAGAAAAATTAATACTTCCATCTTCTTTTAAACTAAATTTTGGATGTGGATAATCCATAACAGAGCTTCTATTATTGGTACTTGCAGCAAAATTATGGGCAAAACCTAAAGTATGCCCAATTTCATGTGCAGATAATTGTCTTATTCTTGCCAAAGCCATTTGTAAAGCAAAATCATCATTTGAATTATTATTAGCATAAGGTGCTTGCAAAGCTTGTGCAATTAAAAAATCTTGACGAATTCTTAAACTCCCCAAACTTACATGACCTTTAATAATTTCTCCTGTTCTAGGATCAGAAATACTTGCACCATAACTCCACCCTCTTGTAGATCTATGCACCCATTGTACCACATTATAACGCACATCTAAAGGATCTGCATTTTCTGGTAACATTTTAAACTGAAAAGCATCTTTGTAACCAATGGCTTCAAAAGCTTGGTTCCACCAAAGACCACCATCTAACAAAGCAGATCTTACTGGCTCTGGAGTTCCTCTGTCTAAATAATAAATAATAGGTTTTTTGGCTTCAGAAATTTTAGCATTTGGGTTTTTCTTTTCTAAACGATGTCTGTAAATAAATCGTTTGGTAATAGCTTCATTTACAGGTGTGGCATAATCTAAATAAGACATGGCATAACCACCAGAACGTGTATCAAAACTTCTAGGTTTGTAGTTATTGTCTGGTAATTTTACAAAACTATGGTGCTGATTTACAGAAACTGCTGTTGCATCTGGAGTTACACTTCTTATGTTATAACCTTTAGGTTTTCCTTTAAAAGTAAGTAAAACATCAAACTCAACATTTTTAGGAAATGCTTTGGTGCGTTCTAAATTAAAAGCACTTCTACTTTTATCTAAACTGTAGTTTCCTTGATTATTTCTTGCCAAAGTATTTGCCACACCATGAGCATCTCTCATAAAAAATAAAGAAGCATCTACCAAATAGGTATTGTTTTTTATCTCTTTAATTACAAAGCCATGCAATATAGATTTTGCAAACGCCTCCTTTACAGATTTTTGTTCTTCAATGTTTTGTGTAATTGCTCTATACTTTAAATTGGGTTGTACCAACAAAATTTTATTCCCAGCTTTTTTAAAATGCACTACTACTCCGCCACCTAACTGCCCTCTATCTAAACCAATATCGTTAGAACCAATTCCTTCAGAAAGTGCATTTACATATAAAAAATCTGTATTTAATTTATCTATTTCTAGGTAAATTTTATCTTCATTTTCATCGTAATAAAACGTAAAATATCCTTGGTATTTTTTAATACCTTTTTGTAATTTTTTAGATGATTTTTCAATAAAAAACTGAGAAAATCCTTTTGAACAGCAAGCAATTAAAACAAGAATAAAGAGTATTTTTTTCATGATAAAAATATTTTCTATAAAACTATAAAATAACTACGGTGAATAAAAGAAGAAATCCTAAAATTTAATTTATTTTTGTTTTAACTATGATTACACAAGACCAATTAAAAAACATTGAAGTTAGAATTGATAAGCTAAAAGATTATTTAGAAATCGATAAAAAACTGATTGAAATTGCCAATGAAGAAGAAAAAACGGCAAATCCAGATTTTTGGAACAATCCAAAAGCTGCAGAATTGGTAATGAAAGAATTGCGGATCAAAAAAAAATGGGTAGAAGATTACAACAAAGCCATTTCTTTAAACGAAGACGTAAACGTATTGTATGAATTCTACAAAGAAGGCGAAGTTGAAGAGGAAGAAATAACAAATCAGTTTGAAGTTTTAAGTACTTTTTTAGAAGATATAGAATTTAAAAACATGCTTTCTGAAGAAGGCGATGCACTTTCTGCAACGGTACAAATTACTGCAGGCGCGGGTGGCACAGAAAGTTGCGACTGGGCAGAAATGCTGTTTAGAATGTACTCTATGTGGTCTGAAAAACAAGGCTTTAAACAAAAAACATTAAATTACCAAGCAGGAGATGCTGCAGGTATAAAAACCGTAACTTTTGAAGTTTCTGGAGATTACGCATTTGGTTGGCTTAAAGGTGAAAACGGCGTGCATAGGTTGGTAAGAATTTCTCCTTTTGACTCTAATGCCAAACGCCATACAAGTTTTGCTTCTGTTTATGTATATCCTGTTGCAGATGATTCTATTGAAATTGATATAAATCCTGCAGATATAGAAATTACCACAGCACGTTCTAGTGGTGCAGGTGGGCAAAATGTAAATAAAGTAGAAACTAAAGTACAACTTACACATAAGCCATCTGGCATACAAATTTCTTGTTCAAACTCACGCTCACAACATGATAATAGAGCAACTGCAATGCAAATGCTTAAATCTCAATTGTATGAAATTGAACTGCAAAAACAGCAAGCTGCAAGAGATGATATTGAAGCCAATAAAATGAAAAATGAATGGGGTAGCCAAATTAGAAATTATGTAATGCACCCTTATAAACTAGTAAAAGATGTAAGAACTGCTCATGAAACTGGTAATGTAGATGCTGTTATGGATGGAAATATTAATGCATTTTTAAAAGCCTATTTAATGTTAAACGGACAAAAGGGTTAGTTGTTGGTTGTTGGTTGTTGGTTGTTGGTTGTTGGTTGTTGGTTGTTGGTTAACCAATTTTAAAAAATTGAATTCTTTTAAACAAATAAATTTATCTTTCTTTTTTCAACCTTGAATCTTTACAAACTTTTAAAATTTAAAAAACATAAAAAATGATAAAAATATACCATAATCCACGTTGTAGAAAATCTAGAGAAGGAGTAACTATTCTGCAAGAATCAGGTAAAGAATTTGAAGTTGTTAAATATTTAGAAAATATACCTAATGAGCAAGAACTTACAAATATCATAGAAATGTTAGGCATCTCTCCAATACAACTGGTTAGAAAAACAGAAAAAATTTGGAAAGAAAATTACAAAGGAAAAGTGTTAACAGATTCAGAAATTATTAAGGCAATGTTAAAAAACCCTAAATTAATAGAACGCCCTATTGTAATAAATGGCAATAAAGCCACAATTGGCAGACCTTCTGGTGCTATTTTAAAAATAATCTAAATTAGAAAACGGCTTTTTGTTTAACTTTTTTTTAACCCAATAAAACTATACTTAAATAGAACTTTGTACGTAACTAATTAAAGTTTTAAGTTTTGAAAATAAAAATACTTTTATTTATAATTATAGTTTTTTCAATTAACCTTTTATCTGCTCAGAGAACATCATCAAAAAAAAATATCAAACTCACAGGTGTTGTTGTTGATTTAAAAACGAATCAACCTTTAGAGTATGCCACCATCATTTTAAAAAACACCAAAACAAATGTAGTTTCTGGCGGAATTACAGATGCAAAGGGTAAATTTAACATAGAAACTCCAAAAGCAAATTATTTAATAAGTGTAGAATTTATTTCTTTTAAACCCGTAAAATTTCCTGCACAAACCTTATCTGCAGATAAAAATTTTGGTACTATTAAATTGTCTGAAGATGCAAATAGTTTAAATGAAATTGTGCTAGTTGCAGAAAAAACTACGGTAGACATTCGTTTAGACAAAAAGATTTTTAATATTGGTAAGGATTTATCTATAAGAGGTGGTAATGCAAGTGATGTTTTAGGCAATGTACCTTCTGTACAAGTAGATGTGGAAGGCGCTGTAAGTTTACGTGGTAATGAAAACGTAACCATTTTAATTAATGGCAGACCAAGTGCATTAGTTGGTTTAAATGGCGCAGAAGCATTAAGGCAAATTCCTGCAGAAGCCATAGAAAAGGTAGAAGTAATTACATCTCCATCTTCTAGATATGATGCTGAAGGAACAGCAGGAATTTTAAACATCATTTTAAGAAAAAATAAACTTACAGGCTTTAATGGTTCTTTACAATTAGATTTAGGAATACCAGAACGTTTAGGAACCGCTTTTAATGCCAATTGGCGCACAAAAAAATGGAATTTATTTACAAATACAGGTTTTAGATATAATGAAACGCCAGGAAATGCAACAACAGATTCAGACTTCTTTTCTACTTCTGCACAAAATGCAAAAGTAATAGAACGTAGAAAATTCGATCGTTTAGGAAGATCTATTTTTACTAGTTTTGGAGCAGAATATTATCTAACAGAAAACTCTAGCATAATTGGTAACATTGTTTACAATGGTGGTAATGATGATGATGTAAACTCAAACACAATAGACAGGTTTGATAGTAACAATAATTTAAACGAAGCCACTTTTAGAAGAGAAAAAGAGGCGGAAGATGAAGCCAGAATTCAATATACATTAGACTATGTAAATAATTTTAATGAAACCGGTAAAAAACTAACTGTAAATTTACAATACTCTACAGAAACAGAAGAAATAAACAACGGAATTACAGAAATAGATACCCAAGTAAATCTGCTAAACGATTTAGAACAAGTAATAGAAGACCAAGATGAAAATCGTGCATTAGTACAAATAGATTATGTGCATCCTGTTGGAGAAAACATACAATATGAAATAGGTTATAGAGGTAATTATAGAGACATTTTTAATAGCTTTTTTTTAGCAGAAAGACTAGATTTTCCAAACGGACCTTTAGTGCCAGATGCCGGCTTAAACAATGCCTTTAATTATGAAGAATTTGTAAATGCTGCATACTTTCAATATGGTCAAAAATTTAATAATATTTCTTTATTAGCAGGTTTGCGTTACGAATATACTTTTATAGAAATTATACAACAAACGGCAACAACCACAAATAGTCAAAATTACGGTAACCTATTTCCTACCATAAATTTAGGTTATGAAATTAAAGATGGCGAAAATATTACTTTAGGCTATAACAAAAGAATAAGAAGACCAAGAGGCAGAAGCTTAAATCCTTTTCCTAGCAGATCAAGTGAATCTAATATTTACACAGGTAATGTAGCTTTAAACCCAGTAATTACAAATGCAATAGATTTAGGTTACCTTAAAAGATGGAGCAAATTTACTTTAAGCACCTCTATTTACTACAACATTAGCAATGATAATTGGGAAAGAATACAAGAAGACACTGGCGAAATTACAGACAATGGAGATCCTATAATTAGAAGATTCCCTATAAATTTATCTACAGAAGAAAGAGTTGGTTTAGAATTTACTTTAAATTATAAACCTTTTAAAATATGGAATATTAATAGCGATTTTAATCTCTTTAACGTTACAAGCACAGGAGATTACACAAACCCAAAAACCAATCAAGTTACCAATTTCGATTTTGTAAATACCTCTTATTTTATTCGTTTAAACCAAAAAATCACATTGCCTGGTAAAACAGATTTACAAATTAACACCAATTATTTTGGGCCATCACAAAATGCCCAATCTACAAGAGAAGGTATTTTTAGTCTAAACCTTGCAGCAAGTAAAGATTTTTTCAATGAAAAAGCTTCATTAAGTTTAAATTTTAGCGATGTTTTTAATAGCAGAATTAGCAGAAGAATTACAAATATACCCAATGTTTTAAACCAAATTGCAGAATTTCAATGGAGAGAACCACAATTTAGAGTAAGCTTTGTATATCGTTTTAATCAAAAGAAAAAACCAAACATAGGAAATAGAGATAATGGTGGTAGAGAAGATTTTGAAGGCTAATATTTTTTGGGCGTTTTAACGGGCTTTACGTTGCAATCTTTTGCTCATACTTCACAAAAGGATTTCCACTGCAATCCCTAACGCACTTACTCAACCGCACAAAAAAACTCATAATGTTATTAACATTATGAGTTTTTTTATATATATATTTAAGAAATACTACTTTCCTTCAGCAGCTTCTCTAGCTTCTTTCTTTAAAATAAAGTTTTCCCAAATTGTACCACCAATCCAATATGGCACTACAAAAGTTAACAAGAATATCAACAACCAAAAACCAGCTGTAAAAATAAACATGAATAAAATTAAACCTGAAAACTGAGAAAAATCTAACATTTGTTTTAAATTGAATAATTATGATACAAAAATAATACATATTTTTAAAAAATCAACTGAAAAAAACATTTTTTTCCAGAGTATTTTAAAGCTATTGTCCATTAAATATAACTTGGTTTTTGTAAATTTGTTTCACTAAAATTTCAAACAAAATGACAAAGTTTAGAATCGAAAAAGATACTATGGGAAATGTAGAAGTTCCCGCAGATAAATATTGGGGCGCACAAACAGAACGTTCTAGAAATAATTTTAAAATTGGCGCACCAGCCTCTATGCCCTTAGAGATTGTTTATGGTTTTGCTTATCTTAAAAAAGCAGCCGCTTTTACAAACGCAGAATTGGGTGTTTTAGCAGCAGAAAAAAGAGATTTAATAGCACAAGTTTGTGATGAAATTTTAGAAGGAAAACACAACAATCAATTTCCATTGGTAATTTGGCAAACAGGTTCTGGTACACAATCTAACATGAATGTTAATGAAGTTATTGCCAACAGAGCACATGAAATTGCAGGAAAAGTTATTGGAGAAGGAGACAAAACCATACAACCTAATGATGATGTAAACAAATCACAATCTTCTAACGATACTTTTCCTACAGGAATGCACATTGCTGCTTACAAAAAAATAGTAGAAACTACCATTCCTGGAATTACACAATTAAGAGATACATTACAAGCCAAATCAGAAGCATTTGCAGACGTTGTAAAAATTGGTAGAACCCATTTAATGGATGCCACTCCCCTAACCTTAGGACAAGAATTTTCTGGTTATGTAGCACAATTAAATTTTGGTTTAAAAGCATTACACAGTACATTAGCACACTTATCTCAATTGGCTTTAGGTGGTACAGCTGTAGGTACAGGTTTAAATACACCAAAAGGTTATGATGTTTTAGTTGCAAAATATATTGCAAAATTTACAGGATTACCTTTTGTAACTGCAGAAAATAAATTTGAGGCATTAGCAGCACATGATGCTTTAGTAGAAACACATGGTGCTTTAAAGCAAATTGCAGTTTCTTTAAATAAAATTGCAAATGATATTCGTTTAATGGCTTCTGGCCCACGTTCTGGAATAGGCGAAATTATAATTCCTGCAAACGAGCCAGGTTCATCTATAATGCCAGGTAAAGTAAACCCAACACAAGCAGAAGCCATGACCATGGTTTGTGCACAAGTTATGGGTAATGATGTTGCTGTAACAGTTGGGGGCACACAAGGGCATTATGAACTTAATGTTTTTAAACCAATGATGGCCGCAAACGTGTTACAATCTGCGCAATTAATTGGTGATGCTTGTAAGTCTTTTGATGAACATTGTGCAGCTGGTATAGAACCAAACCACGGCAGAATTACAGAATTGGTAAACAATTCTTTAATGCTTGTAACCGCTTTAAATACTAAAATTGGGTATTATAAAGCAGCAGAAATTGCAAACACAGCTCATAAAAATGGAACAACTTTAAAAACAGAAGCTGTACGTTTAGGTTATGTTACAGAAGACGAATATGATGCCTGGGTAAAACCAGAAGAAATGACCGGTAGTTTAAAATAAATTTTAAATCTAGATTAATATAAAAGTCGAAGTTTAAAACTTCGGCTTTTTTTTGTGGTTTTTGCCTATTTTAAAAATAATAAAAAATTAATTCATTTTAAAACGTAAATTCGCAATCGTGAAAATAGCAATTGTTATATTAAACTGGAATGGACAAAAACTGTTAGCGCAGTTTTTACCTTCTATTATTGAATTTAGCCATAATTTAGCAACAATTTACGTTGCAGATAATGCGTCTACAGATAATTCTATTTCCTATATTCAAGAGTTTTTTCCTTCTGTAAAAATTATAGAAAATTCTGTAAATGGTGGTTACGCAAAAGGTTATAATGATGCTTTACAAAAAGTTGATGCCGATATTTATTGTTTATTAAATTCAGACATAGCAGTAACCAAAAATTGGTTAACTCCTATTTTAAAAACGTTTAAAGAGGAAAAAAATACGGCTATTATTCAACCTAAAATTTTAGACTATAACAACAAAACCAAGTTTGAGTATGCAGGTGCTGCTGGTGGTTTTATAGATTTATTGGGTTACCCGTATTGTAGAGGCCGTCTTTTTGAAACTTTAGAAGAAGATAAAAATCAGTTTAATAACAATACAGAAATTTTTTGGGCATCTGGAGCTTGTTTATTTATACGTGCTAAAACCTACCATGAGGTTGGTGGTTTAGATGAAGATTATTTTGCGCACCAAGAAGAAATAGACCTTTGTTGGCGCGTTAAAAATATTGGCAAAACTATTAAATATGTTGGGCAAAGTACTGTTTACCATATTGGTGGTGCTACTTTGTTAGAAACCAATCCGCAAAAAACGTATTTAAATTTTAGAAATAGTTTATTAAACGTAGTTAAAAATGTGCCTAAAAAATGGTTTTTAATCGTAATTTTTTCAAGATTAATTTTAGACGGAATTGCTGGAATTAAATTTTTATTAGAATTAAGACCTGTGCACACTTTAGCTATTTTAAAAGCACATTTTAGTTTTTATAGCAACTTTTATAAATTTTTAAGGAAACGTAAAAAACTTCATAAAAACCAAGATTATTACATACATACCAGTATTGTTTGGCAGTATTTTTTTAGAGGTAGAAAAACGTTTGAAGAACTAAATTAGTTCTCTTTCAGTATTAATTTCCACTTTTCTGTCTCGGCAAAGTTTTTAATGGTAATATTTCTGTCTTTCAAAAAGTTGGTCATGTATTTTTTCAAAAATAAAAAATCGGCCAGTTTGCCTAAATAGCCTAATGGTGATCTATATTTAAACACATCTTTTATAATTACTACACCTTCTTTTTGTTCTAGATAATGTTCGTGTCTAAAACTCTTAAAAGCTCCTTTTACCATTTCATCAGCAAAAAAAGTAGGAAAAGTGTAGTCTGTAACTTTAGAAGTTAATTTTTGGGTAATTCCTAAGTGTTTTGCTTGCCAAGTTACGGTTTCATTTAACCCTATTAATCCAGAAGTTTTACCAGCTATTGCTTTTTCGTTTGTTTTATTTGTAGATATTATATGTAAATCTATACTTCTAATTAAGTTAAAAACAAGTGCTATATTATTTGTATTTATAACTGTTGTTAAATGTATTATTGGCATAATATTTCAACTAAAATATTACAAGATATCTAAACTTCCTTTGCCTTCTCTAACCAAAGTTGGTTCTTCTGTTAAATCTATTACTGTAGATGCTTCATTATCTCCATAACCACCATTTATAACAACATCTACTATAGCTTGCCATTTTTCAAATATTAATTCTGGATCTGTTGTGTATTCTAATACATCATCTTCATCTCTAATAGAAGTAGAAATTATAGGGTTTCCCAACTCTTCTACCAGTGTTCTTATAATATTATTATTGGGTATTCTTATACCTACTGTTTTCTTTTTCTTAAAGACTTTAGGAAGGTTTTTACTACCTGGTAAAATAAATGTATATGGCCCTGGTAATGCTCTTTTTAAAATTTTAAAAGTAGATGAATCTATTTGTTTTACATAATCTGAAAGATGGCTTAAATCATTACAAATAAAAGAAAAGTTAGCTTTTTCTAATTTAACACCTTTTATTTTAGCAATTTTTTCTACAGCTTTTGTGTTTGTAATGTCGCAGCCTAAACCATAAACCGTGTCTGTAGGGTAAATTACCAAACCACCAGACTTTAAAACCTGAACAACTTTAGCAATTTGCCTTGGATTAGGATTCTCATTATAAATGGTAATAAATTGTGCCATAAATTTACAGTTCTTAATTTAAGATAGTACAAAACAAAATCACTCAGTCTAAAAAAATTAGATTGAGTGATTTCATATATGGGAAAATTTTTTATTTTAAGTTTTATCTACTAATCTAAAACCTTCTCCATGAATATTTAAAATCTCTACATTTTCATCTAACTTTAAATACTTTCTTAATTTGGCAATGTAAACATCCATACTTCTAGAGGTAAAATAGTTATCATCTCTCCAGATTTTAGTTAATGCCAATTCTCTTGGCATTAAATCGTTTTTATGAATGGCTAACATGCGTAATAATTTACTTTCTTTGGGCGATAATTTTACAGGTTCACCCGTTTCACCAACAGCTAAATGGCGCAATTTAGAATTAAAGAAGAAATTACCGATAACAAATTCAAATTGTTCAGAATCTGCTGTTGTATCAGACTCTTTTCTCTGTAAAATTGCCTTAATTTTATGCAATAATACTTCAGAATCAAAAGGTTTATTTAAATAATCATCTGCACCAACAGCGTAGCCTTTTAAAACATCTTCTTTTAACGTTTTGGCTGTTAAAAAAATAATTGGCACTTCTTTGTTTGTGCTTCTAATATCTTGTGCTAATGAAAAACCATCTTTTCTTGGCATCATTACGTCTAAGATACACAAATCATAATCGCTATTTTTAAACATAATAAGACCTTCTATACCGTCTTTTGCGTGTGTTACATTGTAATCATTTAACGCTAAATAATCTTTTAAAACTGTTCCAAAATTTGGATCATCTTCTACTAATAAAATTTTTTTACTTCCCATTTTTTATATTATTAAATTAAAGGTAATTTCACTGTGAATATACTTCCTTCTCCTTTTTCACTTTCTACAAATACTGTTCCATGATGTTTTTCTACAATTTCTTTTACGTAAGCTAAGCCTAAACCATGGCCTTTAACATCATGAATGTTTCCTTTCTGCTCTCTATAAAATTTATCAAAAACTTGTTTTTGCACTGTTTTACTCATACCAATACCGTTGTCTTTTATCTTAAAAACCAAAAATTTATTGGTACTTTCTGTATAAACGTTTATTATTGGTGCTCCGTTAGAATATTTTATAGCATTTTCTAGCATATTTACAACAACGTTAGTTAAGTGAAATTGGTTTCCTGGAAATTCAGAAACCACTGCTTTAAAATGCACATTTATTTTTCCTTTTCTATCTTGTGCAAGCAAACTCACATGAGAAATTGCATCTTCTATAATGTCGTGTAAATCTATAGTTTCCTTACTTAAATCTATTTGATTTTTTTCTAATCTAGATATTCTTAAAACGTTTTCTACTTGAGAATGCATTCTTTTATTTTCGTCCTTAATCATTTGAATATAGCGCAAAACCTTTTCATTATCTCCCAATATTTTAGGGTTTCTAATGGAGTCTATAGCTAAATTTATAGTAGCTATAGGTGTTTTAAATTCATGCGTCATATTATTAATAAAATCTGTCTTAATTTCAGAAATTTTCTTTTGTCTAATTAATTGGTATAAAGAACTAGAAAAAGCCACAATAATTATAAATATAAAAAATAATGATAGCAAAAGAATACTTGAAATACCAGACAATATCAATTCATTTTTACCAGGAAAAGTAACGTATAAATCGTAACCTACAATGGCACCTTGTGCATCATAAAACAACGGATATTTATAAGAATCTTTTGTATTAATTGTGTAATAACCAGATTTTAGTTTAGTAGCCAAACCTTCTTTGGTATAAACACCATACTTAAAATCTAAATGTATATTTTTCTTAGAAAGTTCATCTTTAATTGTATTATTTAACTCTGTATTACTAACTCTTTGATGAATTGGTTTTCTAGAATTATAATCTTTAAAGATTTCTGTAATTTGAATTTCTTCTAAATTTAAAAAGTCTTTTGTAAACGAATATCTAGTCTCATCAGATGAAGAAAACAAACCATCAATACCTGTATTAATTTTTGCTTTAAAATAATCTTTTTTCCCTGTGAATCTTTTAAATATAATAGAATCGTTATCTAAAAATTCTGTAGGTAAATTAAAATTTTCTTCTAAAAATGTAGATCCGTATGTAAATTTTTGCTGTGTAGTGGTATCTATTTCTTGAATTAAAAATTGCTTAATTTCTGCACTATCAGGATTTCCTTTTTTATTGATAAAATTTCTAACCTTAGTTCTAAAAACTGTAGTTTCTTTCTCATTAATTCTTTCTGCAGCTCTTCCTAAAGATTTTAAAACATCATTCTCAAACTGTTCTTGCTTACTTTCTAAAGCATTGTTAATCCAATATAGTTGTACGGCTATTATTCCTATCAAAGAAATAGTCATTAAAACAACAATAAGAATAAACATTTTTTTACGCATAATCAAAGTTACTACATTCAAAAATTGAAATTGCGTTTTTTAACCTAAATTAACGGATAAAATGAAATTTTAAGTGTTTTTTAACAAAAAGACTAAATTTATATAAATTTAAGCTCTTCTTTTTGTTAAAATTTTATGGATACTATTTACTTGTGTTTTTGTATCTTCTAATACAGTATTGGTAATTAAATAATTAGATAAAAGTGTTTTTTTTGCATCTTGCCATTGGTTATTAATGCGTGCCAGCACTTTTTTTCTAGAAGTATTATCTCTTGCTATAACACGTTTAATTCTGCTTTCTAAATCTAAACAAACAGAAATTACCACATCAAACTGATCTTGAGAATTACTTTCAAAAAGAATAGCACTTTCATAGATGATGTAGGCTTTATTTTTATTTTGGGTTACAAATATTTTAAAATGCTTTTTAACCTCTGGGTGCACAATGGCGTTTAGCTGTTTTAATTTTTGTTTGTCTTTAAAAACTATGGCACTTATAAAGTCTCTATTTAAAACGTTATTGACATAGGCTTTTTCTCCAAAAAGTGCAATTAGTTCAGTTTTTATGGTTTGGGAGTTTGCCATTAATTTTTTAGCCTCTTTATCTGCAATATAAACAGCTA
Source organism: uncultured Polaribacter sp. (assembly GCF_947495205.1). GTDB lineage: Bacteria > Bacteroidota > Bacteroidia > Flavobacteriales > Flavobacteriaceae > Polaribacter. Next base: position 212,587 of record NZ_CANLXV010000004.1, read on the forward strand.
CATTATTAAATGCTTTAAAAAAATTTGCTACGGTTGATTTTCCACTACCAATGCCACCTGTTAAACCTACAACCATTTTATTTTTCTATTAAAAAATCTACCTTGTTTGGCGTTATTTTATAACTTTTTACCAAATTAGATTTATAAACTAACTGAGGTACAAAATAACTGGCATTATTTTTTTTTGCTAATGCATAATCGCAAACAATCTGAAAAGAATTTTGATTGATTTTGTTAAAATGTTTTAAACTTACAATAAAAGAAACAGAAACCTTTTTTGTGAGCGTGTTAACTGTTGTATTTTCGGGTACATTAACAAGTTTATAAGGTACTTCTAAATTACCTTCTGTAAAATTTTCTACTATACCAGTTATCTGAACTTTATCTTTACCTAATTTTAAATTATTAACTTTTTTAGATTTTTTTATACCTACATCTGCTTTAAAATTTGCCATTACATTATCTAAAGTTAACGGCAAAAGTTCTAAATATTTTAACTTTTGTATATAGGTTTCTGGGCCATAAACTAAAATACTATCTGGTGCTATATTTATGGGTGCTGCTAAATCATAACCTAAATGATATTTGATATTTAGATTTGCTTTTACCGGTACTTTTTTGGTAACTAAACTTCCCAAATCTAAAAACAAAGTGTCTTGTGCAATTTCTAAAAGCTCTAAACCTTTTGGCAGTTGCTTTTTTAATTTATTTTGTTGGTTTTTAGTTAGCACATAATAGGTAGTTCCTACTTTTCTATCAACAATATTTGCGTTAATTTTTAAAATTTTGGCATTAATTCTAGTTTTTAGTATTTTAAAACCAGAGGCCTTAACAAGCAAATCAATATCTTTTCTGGGTTTTGTTTGTAAAATTTTATCTTGGGCTATACCTACATATTTTAATGGAAAATTTATTGTAATAACATATTCTTTAGAAAGTGTTATTAAAAGCCAAATGGCTATAGCTGCAAATAAAAAGCCAATAAAAGTCTTGGATATTTTCCTTTTTGATTTCAAAACATTGTTTTTATATGATGCAATCTACGCAAAACGCGTTTATAAAAAAAGTGAGTTTTATCTAAAAAGATAAAACTCACTCTTTATAAAAACTTTATAAAGTCTTATTTTTTTGCTGGCGTAGTATACTTTTTACTTAATTCCATAGATATTGCAGAACGTTCAAATTTAATTCTACCTGCTCCTGTTTCTATGGTAATTGTGTTATCTGTAGTGTTCACCTCGGTAATTTTACCATGCATACCACTAGAAGTAACCACTTTAACTCCTGTTTTAATTTCTGCTTGAAAAGCTTTTTCTTTTTTCTGACGCGTCATTTGTGGTCTTATCATAAAAAAATATAAAACCAAAATCATTGCTGCAAAAGGCAACATACTCATTAAACTTCCAGCGCCTGATTGTAATATTATTGTATAAAACATCTAATTTATTTTGCTTTCGGAGTTACCATTCCTTTTAGAGTTAAAATTTCTCTACCAGATGCTGTATTGGTTACTAAAGTTATGTTTTTTTGTTGTCTGTTTTTCTTACCGTTTGTATTAAATCTTACTTCTATATCTTTAGTTTCTCCTGGTTTTATAGGTGCTTTAGGCCAAACAGGTACTGTACAACCACAAGTAACTTTTGCATCTGTAATTACCAAATCTGTTTTACCAGAATTTGTTACTTTAAATGTAGTTTCTACAATTTCTCCTTCAGTAACTGTACCAAAATCATATTCTTTTTTATCTACAGAAATAGAGGCCACACCTTTTTCAATTTCTGCATCTCTAGATTTTGCCGTTTCTACATTTTCTTTATTAATTTTTGTTGACGCATTACTAGCATCTCCACAAGAAACCATAAATAAAGTTGTAGCTACTAAAGCTATTGATAATGTTATATTTTTCATTGTATAAAAGTTTTATTTTTGTAAAAATAATAAATATTTTTTGGTTTAAAAAAAATTAGATTAAGCCTCTACCTATTTTAACTATTTTTTTGTTTGCTATAAATTCTTTTGAAATTTTATCTAAAACTCCGTTTATAAAATAACTACTTTTTGTAGTTGAATAATCTTTAGAAATTTCTATATACTCATTAATAGTTACTCTTGTTGGTATAGATGCAAAGTTTATAAATTCTGTAATTGCCATTTTAATCAAAATCATATCAATATCTGCAATTCTATCTGTTTCCCAATTTGGGGTTTTCTCTTCGATATCTTTCTCGTAATCGGCTTGTTTTAAAACCGTTTTTCTAAACAGATTCCCTACAAAATCTTCATCATCTTTATCTTTATAAAGCGCACCTACAGTAAATATTTTATTTTCTTTTTGCTTACTTAAAGATTTAGAAACCCAAGTATTTATAAAAGGAATATCATCTACCCAAGAAATTAAAGCATCCTCATAATAATCTGCCAATTTTTCATTTGGCGCTATAATTTGTTTAAAAAAGTTTACTACAAATTCTTTGTCTTCTTTAAATGAATCTTCTGAAGATGCTAAATATTTTTTGTACAAATCGCTTTTTTGCAATTCATCAAAAATAATTTTCACATACTCATCATTTTCTTGCCAATTGTCTAATTTATTCAATTCTACATAACCTTCTACACTTACACTTTCTGCAATTGCATTAATTAAACGGTTCTGAATAAATTTAGTATTAGGTGCTAAATCTTCTTCTGTAGCTAAAATTTTCTTCTTAGAAAGCGCTATTTTTTTTGAAGCTAATTTTTGAACTTCAACCAATAATAAAAGATTTAAAACATACAGATCTAACATTTTTAAAATACTATGTTTTAAAAACTTTTCTTCTCTAACAATATCATCATTATGAGATTGCGTCATTGCATAAACAGACTGCATTACTTTAACTCTAATATGTCTTCTATTAATCATTACTAAAAACTTTAATTTTTTGCTTTAATTTTGGTCTAATTAACACTGCAAAAGTAGTATTAATTTAATTCTAAATATATAGTAAATTCATTTCTTTTTTTCATTTTTTTTAACCTTTCAAAAAGGCAAATAAGCTCCTTTTTTATTTTTATTGATGTATCTTCGTCGCACACAAAAAACGTATCTAGAAACAAACTATTGAAGGCTTTAAAATACATTAACAAATACTTTGTAAAATACAAGTGGCGTATTTTAATTGGACTTTTTATTACCATTTTATCTAAACTGCTAGCACTTAAAGTGCCGCAAATTGTTGGCGATTCTTTAAATATTGTTGAAGATTATGTAAATGGTACAGAAACCAATTTAACCTTTGTAAAACAAGAATTATTAAACAATGTACTTGTAATTGTAGGTGTTGCTTTACTTGCTGGTTTTTTTACTTTTTTAATGAGGCAAACCATTATTGTAACTTCTCGTTTAATAGAGTTCGATTTAAAAAATGAAATTTATCAACAATACCAAAGACTCTCTTTAAATTTTTACAAAAAAAATAGAACGGGAGATTTAATGAATAGAATTTCTGAAGATGTTTCTAAAGTAAGAATGTATGTTGGACCTGCTGTAATGTATACTATGAACATGCTGGTTTTAATTGCTGTTGGTTTTACTCAAATGATAAATATTGATGTAAAACTTACCTTATATACACTTTTACCTTTTCCTGTTTTATCTATTTCTATTTTTCTTTTAAGCAAAGTAATTCATAAAAGAAGCAGTATTGTACAAGAATATTTGTCTAAATTAACAACATTTAATCAAGAGTTTTTCTCAGGAATAAGCGTTGTAAAATCGTATGGTATAGAAAACCAAATTATTAAAGATTTTGATGCTATTGCAGATGAAAGCAAGCAAAAAAACATTCATTTACAACAAGCAAATGCTTTATTTTTTCCTTTAATGATTTTATTAATTGGTTTAAGCAATTTAATTGTAGTTTATATAGGTGGTAAATTATATATAAATAATGAAATTCAAATAGGAACCATTATAGAATTTATGTTGTACGTAAATATTTTAACCTGGCCAGTAGCTGTTATTGGTTGGGTAACTTCTATGATACAACAAGCAGAGGCATCTCAATTAAGAATTAATGAGTTTTTAAATGAAGTTCCAGAAATTAAAAACAACACAAACAAACCAACACATATAATAGGTAAAGTTACCTTTAAAAACGTAACTTTTACGTATGATGACACCAATATTACCGCTTTAAAAAACATTTCTTTTACAGCAAAAGCTGGTGAAACAATAGCAATTTTAGGAAAAACAGGTTCTGGAAAATCTACTATAATTGAATTAATTGTTCGTTTATACGATACTAAAAAAGGTGTTATTTTAATTGATGATAAACCTATTGAAAATGCAAATTTAGATAGCATAAGAGATCAAATTGGTTTTGTACCACAAGACCCTTTTTTGTTTTCTGAAAGTATAGGCAATAATATTAAGTTTGGTAAAGAAGATGCAACTGAACAAGAAATAATACAAGCTGCTAAAAATGCGGTTGTACATAATAATATTATAGATTTTCCTAAAGGATATGATACCGTTTTGGGCGAAAGAGGTGTAACACTTTCTGGTGGCCAAAAACAGCGCGTTTCTATTGCTAGAGCAATTATAAAAAAGCCTAAAATATTAATTTTTGACGATTGTTTATCTGCTGTAGATACAGAAACAGAAGAACAAATTTTAGCAAATTTAAAACAAGTTTCTAAAGATAAAACCACTTTTATTATAAGCCATAGAGTATCTTCTGCTAAAAATGCAGATAAAATATTAGTACTTGATAATGGAAATATTATTCAGGAAGGCTCTCATAATCAGCTTATAACAGAAAAAGGATATTATAAAGATTTGTATGAACAACAACTTTTAGAAAAAGAAAATTAATCTTTAACATTGCCAAGTAAATTATTTTGTTAGATTTGTTACTTCAATTATTTAATTATTATTTACAAATAACATGGCAGAGAGAGTTGAACAAGAAGAAATTTTTTCGCAGGTATTAAGAGCCGGAAGAAGAACCTATTTTTTTGATGTAAGAGCAACAAAGGCAAATGATTATTATTTGACTGTTACAGAAAGTAAAAAATTTACACATGATGATGGTACTTTTCATTATCAAAAACACAAAATTTATTTGTATAAAGAAGATTTTACAGATTTTCATGAAATGCTAAAAAAGGCAACAGACTATATTATTACAGAAAAAGGAGATGAAGTAATTAGTGAACGCCACCAAAAAGACTTTAAAAAAGAAGAGCCTAAAACAGATACAGCAGAACCAAAATCTGCAGAAAGTTTTACAGACGTTTCTTTTGATGATATTTAACTGTTCCTTAAAACAGTATTGTAATATGTAATTACAAAAAATTTCAATTCAAATTCAATTTACACTTAATTAAAAAAACCATAAATTTACTATTTATGGTTTTTTTTACTTTTAAAACAACATAGGTTTGTAATTACAAAACTTGCTTCATGGTTAATGCCTTAGAAACAGTTTCTTCCCACTCTTTTGCTGCATTGCTATCTTTTGTAATGCCACCACCAACATAAATTGTAGCCTTTTGATTTTCTATGCGCATGCACCTTAAATTTACAAATAGTTGACTATTTTTAGTTTCTGAATTTGAACTGTTTAAATTTAATTCTCCTAAAAAACCAGTATAAAAAGTACGTTTATAATTTTCATTATTTACAATAAAATCATTAGCCAAATCTCTAGGCAAACCGCAAACTGCAGGTGTTGGGTGTAATGCTCTAATCAACGTTTCTAAATTAGAATTCTCTTTTAAAACACCTGTAACTTTTGTTTTTAAATGCAATAAGTTGCCTGCTCTAACAGTTTCTGTTTTATCTACATGCAGTTCTTTGCCAATATCTTTTAACTGGTTTTCTATAAAATCTGTTACCAATTGCTGCTCTTCCAATTCTTTGGATTTCCAAATAGTACGCTGTATACTTTCATTTGAATTGTAAAGCTGTGTACCTGCCAAAGACATTGTTTTAAACGTATTACCTTTAGTAAATAACAATGTTTCTGGCGTAGCACCAAACCATAACCCCACTTTTGGATGATACCAAACATAAACAAAAGCATTTGTATAGGTAGCCAATAATCTTTTGTAAATTTCTACAACAGCTACTTCAGATAAATTAACAATTTCTTCTCTAGAAATTACTACTTTTTGTAATAGAGAATTTTTAATTGTATCAATTGCTTTTTCTACAATGCTTATATGTTTTACTTTATTACCTTTTGCAGATATACTGTTTGTGTTTTTGTAAAACTCCTGCTCTAGCGCTAGTTTTTCTGAAATACGCAAAGCATTTTTTATAGGAAAAAAAACTGCTTTTTCTTCTTTTGTAAATGGAGCAAACACAAAACCTTGCTCTTTAAAATTATGAATAAATTTTAAAATATCATCTTGCATAAAAATACCAGAAACTTCTTTTTTATTAGGCTTTCTATAAGCCACAAATGGAAGTTTATTTTGGTAATGTTGAGCTATTTTTGGGAGTAAACTATTCAATAGAAAAATTATTTTTTTGGAAGATCTAAAACAATATTAGTCATTTTTGCTACAGAAATTAATTGATCATTTTCATCTACAATGGTAACCTCCCACAAGTGTGTGCTTTTACCTTTATGAATATTTTTTGCAGTAGCAAATACAACACCTTCTTTTTTACTTTTAATATGATTAATAGAAAGCTGTATGCCGTTTACAAATTGATTTTTACGATCAATAAAAAAATTAGATGCTGCACTGCCAACACTTTCTGCTAAAGCTGCAGTGGCACCACCATGCAACTGCCCATAAGGTTGATGCACTTTATTGTTTACCGGCATTTTTGCCGTTAAAAAACCGTCACCCACATTAATATATTCTATATCAAGAGTTTCCATTAGCGTGTTTTTAGAATGCTCATTAAATTTTTTTAAAATGATAGTTTTATCCATATCTAATTATTTATTATGTAAAAATACATATAAAAAATTGTATTTTTGTTGCAGAAAAGTTAAACCATTCTATGTACAAAATACGCGTAATTTTAGATACCAAAACAGACGTAATTCGAACTATTTTAGTTGAAGACTCCTTTAACTTAGAAGACTTACATTTTACCATTGCCAAATCTTTTGGCTTTGTTGGGCAAGAGATGGCATCATTTTACAAAACCGATGAAGAATGGATACAAGGTGAAGAGATTCCGCTTTTTAATATGGCTGAAGCGGGTGAAGGTCTTTCTATGCAAACCTGTAAATTGGTAGAAACTTTACCAGAAGAAAACAGTAAACTTATTTATGTTTACGATTTTTTAAAAATGTGGACTTTTTATGTGGAAGTAATTGAAATTTCTAATGCAACCAAAGCAGATTTACCTGCTATTATTTTAACGGTTGGTGAAATTCCTGAAGAAGCACCTGATAAAACATTTGTAGCAGAAAACCCAGAACAATTATTTGGAGATGAAGGTGATATTGATGATGATTTTGGGCACTTTGATGATGATTTTGATTTTAACGAGTATTAAACTTATAGGAAATATAGGCAACAAAAAATCTTATTAAAACAATAAAAGAACGACAACTTAACCGTTGTCGTTCTCTCGTGAGGGACTTTAATTATATCAACTTATTTGATATCCTCTAACTTTCTTATTCTAGATAAATCTGTTGCAATTTTGTTTTTTTGCTGGGTTAAAAGAGTTGCCGTTGTTTTTGGTAAAGTACTTTCCGTTAAAACTTCATTATAATCTTCTATTGAGGTTTTTTCTCCCCTAATTGCTTCTTGCAGCATAGCCTCTTCATTATCAGAAGAAAAAAGTGCTTTTACATCCATCCAATTTCTATGTGCATTGGCTAATAAACTTCCTTCTTCTGTTGCAGCTGCATTAAAAAGATTTAATTCTTTCTTTAGTTCTTTACTAAACTGCTCTCTTTCTTGTGCTCTTTCTTTAAAATATGCTTTTAAAGGCAAACTCTCTGTATGTTCCGCTGCTTTATTAAAGCCTTTTTCTGCATCATAAGTTCTTGTTAATAAGTTATTTAATTTACTTTCTATTGCTATTGGAAAATTTTGCATTCAGTTGTTTTTTAATGAGTAATTATTTTTTTTCTGATGTCAATTACATTTCATCTTTTGAAAATTTAATTTAAAAACGAAGTTTTAAAGCGTTTCAATTTAAATTTAACCTTATTCTTTTTCAGCAATGTATTATACTATTTCTCTAAAGGCAAGAACACATCTTCTACAGTAATCGTTAAATTATCTGTATTTTCTGTATCAAATTCATACGTTCCTTCATTGGTAATTAGCTTTGTTTCATCAGAACTTGTTACAATAGACGCTCCATTTGAATTCAGTTTATAGTTCATTTTTTTGTTAAAATCTTTTAGAAAAGACATGTTTAATTCTTTATCGTAAATTTTATCGTTATTTGTATCCATTAAAATTACTTTCGCTACAGTAACAGGAGATTCTATAATGGTTTGATTTAATTTAAATCGATCTTTTTTGTTAAGAATAATTGGTTGCGTTTCTGTAACAATTGTTTTTACCTTCATAACCTCACCATCTGGCTTCATGTAGGTTTCATAAGAAATTGTTTCTTTAATATTTTTTAAGCTTTGGGCATTTAAAGAAAATGTTGTTGCGAATACAAATACTGTTATTTTAAATAAATTTTTCATAATGTTTCTGTGTTTTACTGTGTTCCTATTTATTTTAATTATTATTTTTATTTGTTTAATACAAAGGTCTTAATTATTGCTAGGTTATACGTTATACAATTTTTAGAGAATCTTATATAATTTAAAAAGCAAGTTTTAATGCAACCCTTTACAAACACTACAAATTTAAGCAGGTAACTTATATATTCTATTACAGAATTTTTATTGAATTTTATATAATTTAAAAGGCCACTAAAATTATTGAAAAAAAAAAAAAAATGGCAACTATAACGTTGCCATTTGTATACATATTTTATGTATTAAAAATATTGTTTTAACCATTATTTTCAATGGTAAATAAAATCGAAGTATTTTTTTAGACTGCCAAATCATCTTCTATAAGAATTGCCTTATCATCTAATTTTCTTGCTAAAAGTGCAAAACCAAACGTTAAAACCCCAACACGACCAATGAACATTAAAATAATAATTAAAAATTTACCCACATTGCTTAAATCTCCAGTAATACCTCTACTTAAACCCACTGTTCCTAAAGAAGAGGCAACTTCAAAAAGAATATCTTCATAACTTGCGTTTTCACTATAAGTCATTAAAAAACTAAATAAAAAAATGAGAACTGTGTATAAAATAAAGGTAGAAGTGGCAACATAAAGTCTTTCAAAAGGAATTTTTCTATTTAAAAACGTTATTTTCTTTTGTCCTAAAACCCTACTCTTTAAAACTGAAATCATAGCGGTTAATGTAGTTATTTTCATTCCACCTGCTGTACCAGATGGAGAAGCACCAACGTACATTAAAAAAATAACTAATAACATTGTTGGTAAAGATAAGTTACTTGTTGCTATTGTGTTAAAACCAACAGTTGTCATAGCAGACATGGTTTGAAAAAATGATTTCATTAAAACATTTTGACCAGTTTCATTTACTAAAGGTTCTGTAAAATATGTTACAGCAGTACCCAAAGTAAGTAACACAATAAAACCGTAAATAACAATTTTTGATGTGAAAGATAACTTGTTAGATTTTCTAGAAATACGATACCACAAATCTGTAATTACTATAAAACCTAAAGAACCTGCAATGGCTAAAACAGCTATAATTGTATTTATAAAAGTATGATCTTGAAAGTTTTCGAAACTATTGTTAAGTAAACCAAAACCTGCTGTACAAAAAGCAGATACACTATGAAAAACACTATACCACAATGCTTCTAGTGTTTGCATACCCGTGTCTTTAAAGGCTATGTAAAAACAAATTGCGCCTAAAGTTTCCATAACAATGGTAAATAATATTACACTTTTTAAAAAATCGTTTATTTTGATGGTTTTTGGCATTGTAAATTCTGCCCCAATAATTTTTTTATGCCAATGTGTAATTTTTTTTGTTGTAAATAACAAAAAATATGTGGTTAGCGTCATATAACCAATTCCTCCTATTTGAAATAAAAGCATCACAATAAACTGCCCAAAAAAGGTATAAGAATCTATAATACTAATGGTAACTAAACCCGTTGTAGAAATTGCCGATGTAGAAATAAAAAGATTATCTATAAATGATATTTCTACTTTATGAAATATTGGAAGTGATAATAATAAAAAACCTATTATCGTATAAAGAAAAAAGCCCCAAACTAAATTCATTTGTGGAGATTTACTTAACTGAAATTTTTTATACCAAATTAAAAATCTATGAATGCTATTGTTTTTCATTAGTTTGAGTTTCTATATAGTGATTAACTTATTTTACACAACAAAATTAGAATAGTACACTTCATTTTAAATTACATAATTTTTAAAAAAGCTTACAAAATTTTAATTATTACATTAGTTACAATTGTTTTTAAGTAAAAAAACCTCAATATAAATTAAGGTTTGTTTGTATAATTTAATTCTGATATATTATTGTATACTACTTACAATGAGGTTTTATTGAATTGGCATTTCACTTAACATTAATTCTTCATCTGTGTTATGACTCCATGCATTTAACATCCAACTTTCTTTTTCTAATTCGTTTATAAAGCTTCCCATCATATCCATAGTACCTTCATCTTCAATTTTACTTGCCGCTTGCATAACATTACCCATTTGACTTAAAATTTGTTTATGATTTTCTAATATTGAGGTAATCATTTTAGCATCATCCAAAGAAATTTCTTCTTCTTTAATATTACTAATTTCTAAATATTGGCTTGCCTTACTAATTGGGTGATATTTTAATGTTAAAATACGTTCTGCAACATCATCTATTTTTGTGCGCGCATCATTGTATAAGTTTTCAAACTTTTGGTGCAATTCAAAGAAATTTTTTCCTAGAATATTCCAATGAAAAGTTCTTAAGTTTTGATAATATAAGTGATAATCTGCTAATAATATGTTTAACTGATTTACTACTGGTTTTACTTTATTTTGATCTATATTTAAATAATTCATTTTTTTAATTTTTAAGGTTATACTTCTTGTTGTTGTGGAAAATATTTATCCAACTGATTCCCAAAATCTAAGGTTCTAATTGGAAAAGGAATTCCAATTCCTTCTTTATCATATGCTTTTTTGATAAGCATAATTGCTTCACTTTTTGCTTTAGCAACTTCTAAGGCAGATGAGGAGTTAATCCAAAAACGGATTTCATAAGTTATGGCACTATTACCAAAACCTCTGTATAAAAACAATACATCTTCTGGTGTTTCTGGAACATCAAAATTATCTATAATAATTTGTGTAGTTAATTCTTTTACTTTTTCTAAATTAGAACCATATGCTACGCCATTTTCTAAAATTACTCTTGATTTTTCTGTTGCAGAAAAGTTTTTAATAGGGTTTTCAATTACCAATTTATTTGGTATATACACTAAGTTATTATCTTTTTGCCTTAATGTTAGCGCTCTAAAATCTACATCTACAATTGCACCTTCATATCCATTGGTTTTAATCCAATCGCCATTTTTTACATTTTTAATGTAAGAAAGAACAACCCCAGAAAAAGTATTTGTTAATGCCCCTTGTAGTGCCAAACCAACTGCTAAACCTGCAACACCAGCACCTGCTAAAATTGTTTTTAAGGTTTTGTCTAAATCTAAAATTCCTAAAATTAAAAACAAACCTATAGCAACAATTACCATTGCAATTGCTCTTCCTAGCACCCTTCTCATAGAAATTTGTATGCTAGTTTTTCTAAGTAATTTTTGCAATAATTTGCTAAAATATTTAGCAATTAATAGCGTAAATAAAAATACAACAATAGCTATTATTATGTTGGGTATGTTAAGTATAAAAGTATCTAGCCAAGTATTTAACTTTACATACATTTCTTGAAAAGCTTCATTAAAATCTGCTGTATTAATTGTCATATTTAAATTTATCTATTTTTTTGGGGTTACTATTTTTTTTGTGAAATATTGGGTTAAGACTCCTAAAACTAAATTTAATAACGTGTTAGATTTACTTAATTTAAGTTTTTTAAGTAATACACCAGATAATACAGTAAGTATTGGTTTGGTATAATCTAATTCTTTAAAAAGATTTTGAATAGTTGAAGAAACTATGTTAGAAAAACTAAAATCTGTTACCGTATTTTGGTAATCAACTATTACATCTTCTGCTAAATACCGTTGCTTATTTTTTAAGATATAAATCTGTTGATGTAGTTCTTCTTTTGTTGTTGGCTTAGTGTTCATTTTCATTAAATTTGTTGTTTACAATAATTTCTCGTTCTCTATTTAATTCTGTAATTATTAAATTACTTATTAGCGTAACGATTAATTTTTTTCTAAATAGATAAAATAAAATCCCAAATAATAAATACATACCAGCAACTACAATAAACCCTAATGCATATGAACCAAATTTATTGGCAAAATAAAAGCCAAACCCTAGATTAAGAAAAAGCAAAAACATAGAAAAAATAAGTATTAAAACAGTTTTACTAATAACATTAGAAATAATATCTGCCGTAAAATCTATAGCTTGTAGTTTATATAATTCTAAACTAGTTTCTACATAATTTTTTGTTTTAGAAAATAAATTTTCTAATTTTTCTCCTACGTTTTGCATCTTATTCTTTTTAGGCTATTTCTTTTTTTACTTTAGAAAGCTCTTTTTTACTTTTATCTATAATTTCTGAACTTGCCTTTTTAACAACATCATATTTTTTAGATAAGTTTTCTAAAACAGCTTCTACATTTTCAACTACATCTTCTTTAGTTTCCTTTGCTTTTCCTGCAATTTTTTCTCTTGTTTTTTCTCCTTTATCTGGTGCCAATAAAATTCCTGCTATTCCTCCTACTATTGCTCCTCCTAAAATTCCTAAAATTGTGTTTTGTTTACTCATAATTTGTTTTTATTATTAATTATTATTTAATTTTTACTATTTACCTCTTATTAATCTAAGCAAAATTGCAATTGCTGCGAATACTAATAATACATGCACAATACCTTTTGTGTTGTATACAAAAAAGCCAAATGCCCAACCTATTACTAATATTACAGCTACTAAGTATAAAATATTTTTCATGTTTCTTATCTTTTAATTTGACTTACTTTAGTAGCTTTAAAGTGTTAAACGTTGTATCTATATTCCCTTTTAATTTTTGAATACTTTCTTCTGCTACTAACGTAATGTCTTTATTATCCGACTTTTCTAAAAGAGAATCTAAAACTTCTTTTTGTATGTCTAAATTTTCTTTAATTTGATGAATTAAGATTTTTCTGACATTTTCCTCTCTAGAAAGATCATTCTTTAAGGGCTTTATTTTTGTTGAATTGGCAACTAGTATCATATTTTCTTTTGCTATATTCTGCAAGTTCTCTAAAATTTCTAGCTGCTCTTTTTTAATTTTTTTTGCTACTGTTATAATTTCTGAATTCAAGTTGGTATCTTCTACCTGATTGCATAATTCTATAATATTTAAATTTTTTTGAGTTGCTTTAGATAATAAAGATGCTTCTATTTTATCGTTGATAATGCTTTCTCTCAAAACATCTTTTTCTTCTTTTTTTACGATAATTAAATCACAAGAAACAAATAGCATTGCCGCAATTAGAATGTATATATTTTTCAAAATTTTAATTATTTTTTGTTTTGTTTTACAAAGTTGCAAAGAATTACATGCATTTGTCTTACATCATTTTTACAAATAATTACACAATTTTAAGTTGATTTTTTTTTTACTTAAATAGGTTTTTGTAATTACACTTCAAAGATGCAACAGGATTGCATTATTTGTGTTACAACATTTTTATATATTGTTACATAATTTTAATATTTAAAAATTTTGGATATAAAAAAAACGCTATTAACTAAGTTAATAACGCTTTTTAATAAATGCGATTTAAGAAATTATGCTGGTAAAAACACAGTAAAATTAGCGCCTTGGTTTGGCGTTCCATTTGCGAAAATAAAACCACTATGATTGTCTGTTATTTTTTTACAAATAGACAAACCTATTCCTGTTCCAGAATATTCGTTTTTATTATGTAATCTGCTAAATAATTCAAATATTTTTTCGGTGTACTGTGCATCAAAACCAATACCATTATCTTTGAAAACAAAACAATGGTATTTTTTATGTGTTCCATTTTTTAGTCTAAAATCATTATTTTTAGCTACTAGTTCGTAAGATATCTTTATTTGCGGACGCTTATCTATTGCCTTATATTTTAAGGAATTACTTAGTAAATTTGTAAACAATTGCTCAATTTGAAATGGAATTACTTTTACTTTAGGTAAAATATCTGCTGTAATTATTGCATTTTCTTTGGTTATAATTTCAGACAGCTCTTGTTTTGCGTCTTCTAACAACTCATTTAAATCTTTAACAACAAGAATTTCGTCAGATTTATTTGTTCTAGAAAACTGCAATAAATCATCAATTAAATTACGCATTCTTTTTGCAGAAAAATTTATACGTTCCATGTATTTTTTTCCAGATTCAGAAAAATTATCTGATTCTTTATCTTCTAATCGAGATAAAAACGTTTGTATTTTTCTTAAAGGTTCTTGCAAATCATGACTGGCAACATAATTAAAGGCTTGTAATTCTTTATTGTTTAATTCCAGCTCTTTATTTCTTGTTTCTAAAGTGTTCGCATAATCAATTTCATCTGTAATATCTGTAGTAGTGCCAATTAATTGTTCTTTACCTTCTAAATTACTAATACTTTTTCCGTAAGCTTTTAAATATTTAATGTTACCATTTTTATGCACTACTCTGTAATTTATAAAAGGTAAATCTTTTTCAATTTTCATTTGAGCAACTTGCTCTTCTAACTTTTTACGATCTTCTGGATGTACATAGCTATTAAAGTTAGCTATTGTAGCTTTAAAAGCATTTGGTTTTTCTCCTAATAATCTGTACAAATTATCTGAAAAATAAAATTTATCATCTTCAACATTCCACCTCCAACTACCATGTTTATTTATAATTTCTGCTTGATTTGTAGCTTCTTTAAAGGTTTCTAATTGTTGATTTGTTTTGCGCAGTTTGTCTAAATCTGAACTTATTTTTGCATAAGCTATGTATAACAATACTAAAGTTAATATGATTAAACCATATAAAAATATTGGTGTAAATTTTATAGTGTTTTCATAACTTTCTTTACGTTCTGCCAAAAGATTATTTTCTAAAGCTAACATGCCATTTAGTTTCTTTCGAATTGCATCCATATATGCTTTACCTTCAAAAAAAACTTGTTTAAACTTTTCTACATCTGTTTGATCTCTTAACGCCATTTTACTGGCTACTTCAAAATTATGCAAGCGTGCTTCAATTAAACCATTTAAATCTTTTAAACTTTGTTGATGTTTGGAATTCTTTTTTGTTAATGCTTTTAATTCTGCAAAAGTGTTATTAATTTTACTTCTACTTTTAAAAAAAGGCTCTAAATACAAAGAATCTTGCGTAATTATAAAGCCTCTCTGCCCAGTTTCTGCATCTTTTAAATAAGATAAAATTTGCTCTAACTCTACATTTAATTTATACGTTTGTATAACTTCTTGTTGTGTTTTAGATAACTCAGATATATGCTTGTAAGTTACCCCAGTAATAAACAAGATTACAAAAAGACTTACCACAAATATAATTTTTACAAACCAAGATTTTTTGTAATTCTGTTTCATACTTAAAGTCTTAAAAGAAAGTTGTTTTTGTTAAGACCATTGGCTTGGTATTGCCAATTTGTAGTTACTACATTGTTTAATATTTTTTTTAGTTTTTTAAAACTATCTGGTTTTTTTATATAAATATTTGCTCCTTTTACAAAAGTATCTTCTATATCTTCTTCAGAGGCAGATGTAGAATAAATAGCAATAACCATATTTTTAAAGCGAGAATTTGCTTTTATTTCATGCAAACACTCTTTACCAGATTTCCTTGGCATATTTAAATCTAAAAAAAGAATTTCTGGAATAACAGCATCTTCACTTAACAAATATTCCATTAAATAAGCACCATCATTATAAGTACTAACCTTAGTTGTAATTTTTAACTCATCAAAAGCATCTGTAAAAAAAAGTCTATCATCCTCATCATCATCTGCCAAAATAATATGTGTGTAATCTTTTGCCATAAGTATTAATTATTTAGTAATTTTCTTTTTGCTATAATTCTTTGAAAGGCAGATGGTGTAATGCCTGTTGTATTTTTAAATTGAGTGCTTAAGTGTGCTACACTAGAATAATTTAATTTAAACGCAATTTCTGTTAAGCTTAAATTTTCATTTAAAATTAAATGTTTGGTATATTCTATTTTTTGCAAAATGATAAAATTTTCTATGGAAGTGTAGGTAACTTCAGAAAATAAGCTTGCCAAATAATGATAACTGTGTTCTAATTTTTCGGATAAATAAACGGAACTTTTAGTTTGAATTTCTGTATCTAAATTATAAATCATATCTATAATTGTATCTTTAATTTTTTGAACTAAAATGGTTTTTTGATCCTCTACAATTTCTATATCATAAGCATCTAAAGCTTCACTAAACATTTTTTTTTGTTCTGATGATAAGGGCTCTAAAAAATCTACTTCACCAAAATTAGCGATATTGTATTTAAGACCTAATTTATTTAATTGTTCTGTTAAAACAGCGGAACAAACCTTATTAAAATTAAATTTTACAAAAATTTTCATTACTACATATTTTCAGTAAATTTAATTTTAATCTTCTTAAGAAGGTAATTTTATCTCTATTTATTTTTGCTTCTAATCAGTTTCCATTTTTTTAATCTCGCTCTAGCTGTACTTTTTAAAAACTTATCTTCTGGTTCACCTATTAAAAAACCTAATGCCTTATGATCTTTAGAATTATCAAACAAAACTTTTAAAGTTGCTGTTATTGGCAAAGCTACAACCATACCAGAAACGCCCCAAAGCATTGCAAAAACAATAAGACTTACTATAGCAATAAATGCATTAACACTAACTCCAGCGCCTATTACTTTGGGCGTAATAAAATACCCTTCTATAAACTGAATGGCTGCAAACATTGAGATAACACCAACAGCATACCAATAAGAATCTTTAGTTGCCAAAGCTACAACTGCTGGTAAAATAGAGCCAATAAAAACACCAACATAGGGTATAATAATTAAAAACGCACCAAAAAAACCGAAGAAAATAGCATTATTAATTCCTAAAATTAACAAACCAATACTATTAAGTGTACCTACAATTAAAATTACCTTTATTAATCCTAAAAGATAATTTCTTTGCACATTGTAAATCTTACTTATTATTGAGTTTAAGAAACTTTTGGTTTCATTTTTAAATAGTTTGTAACTAAAATTCCTAAAAAATCTTCTGTAATATAAAAAGAAAAACATGTAAATAGGTATTAAAACTAAATCGGTCATTAAAGTTCCCCAACCCGCTATAAAAGAAGACAATTTATCAAAATTACCTTTTATTAATGCGCCAAAATTTATTTCATCATTTAATAAAGATGCATTTCTTTTTACACCCATTATATCCTCAAAAAAAAGAATTGTTCTTGTATATAAATCATCTAATTTAGAAATGTAAACTTCACTATTATCAACAAAAAAATACAATTGCGTACCAATAACAAAAAGTAAAATGGTAGTAATTACAAAAATTATAATTATAGAAATAATGGTTGCTAAAAGTCTGTTGCATTTCATTTTCTTTTCTAATTTTTTCTGTATTGGAAAAATCATTATTGCAAAAATAATAGCTAAAACCAGTGGCACTATTAAAGATTTTAAGATAAATAAAATAAAAACAGTTGCTATTAATGTTATTAGAGAAGATAATTTGTTTGATTTCAAGTGTGTATTCATTTGTTTTATTGGCAGATTAGTGCAACAAAGTTAACTGCAACAACAATATTTTTTGTTACATAATTTTCTTAATTATTTATACAATTTTTAATCTTTATAAATGCAGCTATTTAACGTAACAAAATTGCAAAGTAATCGTCTTACTTAAATAACTAACTAAAATATTTTCTTTGGAAACCATCTTATCGCTTAAAAACTTAGACAAAAAATATGGTGCTGTACATGCTGTAAATAATCTTTCTTTTGATATTCAAAAAGGTAATGTTTATGGTATTTTAGGTCCTAATGGTAGTGGAAAATCTACTACTTTAGGTATTATTTTAAATGTTGTAAATAAAACTTCTGGAAATTTTTCTTGGTTTAACGGAAAATTATCTACGCATGAAGCCTTAAAAAAAGTAGGTGCAATTATAGAACGACCTAATTTTTACCCGTACATGACTGCCGTTCAAAATTTAAAATTGATTTGTACCATAAAAGACATATCAACAGAAAAAATAGAAGAAAAGCTAAAAACAGTAAATCTTTTTGATAGAAGAAATAGTAAATTTAAAACTTACTCTTTAGGTATGAAACAGCGTTTGGCAATAGCATCTGCATTGCTAAATGATCCTGAAATTTTAATTTTAGATGAACCTACAAACGGATTAGACCCACAAGGAATACATGAAATTAGACAAATAATACAAAAAATTGCAAGCACAGGAACAACAATATTATTAGCTTCTCATTTATTAGATGAAGTAGAGAAAGTTTGTTCTCATGTAATTGTTATTAGAAATGGCGTAAAACTTTACAGTGGTAGTGTTGATGAAATGACGGCATCAAACGGTTTTTTTGAATTAAAAGTAGCAGAAAATGAAAGTAACTTGCTGTCTGTTTTAAATAATCATCCTTCAATTTTAAAAGTAAACAAAGAACAAGAAACTATTATCGCAACTTTAAAAGAAGATATTACTGCAACAGAAATAAATAGTTTTTTATTTAATAAAGGCTTTATTTTAAGCCATTTAGTAAAACGAAAACCTAGTTTAGAACAAAAGTTTTTAGATTTAACAACTATCAATTAAAATTTTTTAGCCTTTGTTTTAGTACAACTGCCAACCTTTTAAAAACACAAGTACCATGTTACGATTATTAACTATAGAGTTTCATAAATTAAAATACAATAGCGCTAGTAAAGTTTTAACTTTAATATATTTTGGGTTATTAACTTGTATTGCCTTAATTGCTGCCATAAGATTTGATATTGGCCCTATAAAATTCCATTTAGCAGAAATGGGTATTTTTAATTTTCCTTACATATGGCATTTTAACACCTATATAGCTTCTATTTTAAAATTCTTTTTGTTGTTAGTTATTGTTTCTATGATGGCGAATGAATATAGTTACAAAACACTAAAACAAAATCTAATAGACGGTCTAAGTAAAAAAGAGTTTATACTTTCTAAATTTTATACGGTTATTGCTTTTGCTGCTATTTCTACAATTTTTGTTTTTTTGGTTTCGCTAATTTTAGGTTTATGCTATTCAGATTATACAGAATTTGGTATTATAACATCTGGCTTGCAATATTTATTTGCTTTTTTTCTAAAACTAGTTTGTTTTTTCTCAATGGGCTTATTTTTTGGAATATTAATTAAAAGATCTGCCTTTGCCGTTGGCGCAATAGTAGTTTGGTTTATTGCTGAAAATATTTTTAGAGGCTATTTATACTGGAGTTATAAAAATGAAGAAAGTACATCTGAAATAGTTGCTCAAATTATGCAATTTTTACCTTTAGAAGCCATGTCTAATTTAATAAAAGAACCAGGATCTAAACTAGGCGCTGTGAAAACTTTTGCTAACCAAATGGGAGAAACTTTTACAAAAAGTTATGCCGTAGACTTTTCTACCATTCTTATTGTTGCTGTCTGGACATTTATCTTTGTTTATTTATCTTTTACATTGTTAAAAAAGCGAGATTTATAGTGCTTTTTAAATATATTTGAGGCTTGTAATTGAAATGCCATCAAATGAAGAATTTCTTGCCCTTAATAGTAGTGTTTATTGCGTTAAATGTATTTGCTCAAAAAGAAGCTAATTTCTGGTATTTTGGTAATGGCGCAGCTTTAGATTTTAATTCTGGTTCTCCCATACCCGTTTCTGGTAGTCAATTAAATACTTTAGAAGGTTGTTCTTCTTTTTCAGACGCTAATGGTAATTTATTATTTTATGTTGGCGCGCCTACAAATGATGATAGTTTAAGAACTTCTAGAAATCTTACAATTTGGGATAAAAACAACAACCCAATGCCAAATGCTACAGGATTAAAAGGAGATTCTTCAAGCTCTCAATCTGCTTTAACAGTGCCAGCTCCTGGTAAACCTAATATTTATTATTTATTTACTGTAGGTACAACAGCCACAGGAAACGCTCCTTTTCCAGGAACGCCTGGTTTTTTTTATTACGAAATTGATATGTCTTTAAACAACGGTTTAGGAGACATTAATACAAGTATTGGAGATGCAGGCGCAATAAATTTATCTAGCGGAAAAGATAATTTATGGTCAGAAAAAGTAACAGCTGTAAGGGCTGCTGCTTGTAATAGCTTTTGGGTGATTTCCATGGCTCAAGGAACAGCAGCTTCTGGAAATAATGAATTTTATGCCTACAAAGTAAATGAAAGTGGTGTAGATGTTTTAAACCCAGTAATTAGTGTTATCCCTAATTTTAGTACAGATGATCAAAGAGGTTATTTAAAAGTTTCTCCAGACGGAAGCAAATTAGTAGCAGCAAATATGAGCTCAGGCACTTTTATTTTTGATTTTGATGCAACTACAGGTTTGGTTTCTAATTTAAATGGAAGCAATCAAGTAAGCAGATTAGATACTTTTGGTTCTGGTTCTGCAGATGGTTATGGTGTTGAGTTTTCAATAACTAGTAATGTGCTTTATATATCAACTGGTTTTTTTAACAATGAAAGTTCAAATGCAAACTTGTATCAATACGATCTTAAACAAGCATCTATTGAAGAAATTAATAACTCTAGAGAACTTATAATGAGTTATAGAAACTCTAGAGCTGCTTTACAGTTAGGTCCAGATGGTAAAATATATTGGTCTGCCAACAATTCTAACAATATTAGTGTAATTAACAGACCAGATGAATTGGGTGAAAACTGCGATTACAGTCACCTTTCTGTACCAGTAGGAGCAACAGTTACTGCAAGTCAAGGTCTTCCTCCCTTTTTATCATCTTTATTATTACCAATAGAAGTTACAGATAATGATAGTGATACAGTAATTAATAATCAAGATTTAAGTTTTTGTGCGGGTTCTAATAAAACCATTGTACCAGAAGTATTATCTGGCACAGATATTAGCTATGAATGGTTTTTTAATGATGGTACTACAAGAAACACAGTTACAACAAACCCAAATTTAGTTTTTACTAATTTAGCAAATGCAGACTCAGGTACTTATACATTAGAAGTAAATTTAACAGATGAATGTGGAAATATTACTAGGTTTGAAGCTAATTTTGCAATAACTGTATTTGAAGCTGCAAATGCCACAAAACCAGAAGATATTATTTTTTGTGATACAGATAACGATGGTTTTAATACATTTGATTTACAAGCAACTAAATCTATTGAAATTAGAAATGGTTTAGACGCTGGGGTTTTTGATGTTTTATATTTTGACAATCTAACAGATGCAAATTCTGGAGAAAATGCCTTACCTAATCCATACACAAATCAAAATCCTTTTAGCTCACAAACTATCTATGCTAGAATACAAAATATTTTTGTACCAGATGTTTGTTTTGATATTACAGAATTTGAATTGGCTGTAACAGGACTTCCCACTCCTACCCAACCAGAACCTTATAGAATTTGTGATGATATAGAAAGTAGCAGCGATACAGATGGCATTATTAATACTTTTTTACTCAATACAAAAGATACTGAAATTTTAGGAACTTTAAGTAATACACAAAACAACGTTAGTTATCATACCACGCAAATTGGCGCCATAAATAATGATGCAAGTACAATAATTGATAAAAACAATGACTACACAGTAACCAATTCAGAAACTGTTTTTATAAGAGTAGAAAATGTAGACAATTCAGCTTGTTTTAATGCTAATCTTACCTTAGAATTAATTGTAGATCCTTTACCTGTATTACTTCCTAACCCTATTTTACAACATTGTGTGGCTACTGGTACTGCAAACCCAACTGTTAATTTAACTTTGGCAGAACCAAATATTTCTAACACAACAAATGTTACTTTTCAATATTTTACAGATGCAGCAGGTACCAATCAAATAACAGCTATTACTTCTTACCCAGTGCAGACTAATCTTACACAATCTGTATTTGTTAGCGTTACAACAAATCAAAATTGTGCTAGAGATCTTGTAGAATTACAAATTAACGTAGGTGAAGAGTCAGATAGTCCTTATGCAGATTTACAAACACCTGCTTGTGACGATTTTTTACAAGCAGATGGCACAAACGGACCAAACAATAATGATACAGATAACATTACAACTTTTATGTTAGATAAAAACACTATAGATGCTAACATATTTAATGGTGCAATGATTACAAATCGTAATAATCTCGAAATTTTATATTTTGAAAATAATTTAGATAGAAACAACTCTTTAAACCAAATTGATATTACCAATTATAGAAACAATCTTTCTAAAATTGATATTACCACAAATGCAAACGGAATTCGTTTTCCTATATATTATAAAATTTTAAGTACTATAAACAATAATTGCCAAGGTTTAGGCCAATTTTTCTTACAAATTAACACTGTACCAACTGCAGAAATTGTTCCCGATTTAGAATTATGTGATGATAACGAAGATGGAATGAACACCAATGGAATTGTACAAAACTTTAATTTAGAAAATAAAACTACAGATATTTTAGGGACACAAAATGATACCGATTTTAAAGTAACTTATCATCTAACGGCTACAGATGCCAATACTGGTAATGCTCCTATTCTTTCTCCTTTTGCTAATACAATTGCCAATTCTCAAGAAATATTTGTTAGGGTTACTAATAATGTTACAGGTTGTTATACCAGTCAAACTTCTTTTAATGTAATTGTAAATCCTGTTCCTGTCGCTAATTTTGTACCAGATTTAGAAGTTTGTGATGACAATTCTGATGGTTCTGCAAGAAATGGGTTTTCTCAATCTATTGATTTAGAAGCACAAACAACTACTATTTTAGGAACTCAAGATCTTGCAAATCACACTGTAACCTACCATAGAAGTTTAGCAGATGCACAAAGTGGTAATTTGCCTTTAATGTCTCCTTATACTAATCTAGCACCAAACAGAGAAACTATTTTTGTGCGTATTGTAAATAATACAACAGGCTGTGCAAATGGTATTTCTAATTTTGATGTTTTAGTAAATCCAGAACCTACTTTTAATCCTGTTTCTAATCTTTCTTTTTGTGATGATGCTGTTGATGGCGATGATGCAAACGGAATTATTCAAAACATAGATTTAGACAGTCAAATTCCTGCGCTTTTAGGAAACGCCCAAGATCCAGATGATTTTATTGTTACCTTTCATAATTCATCTGCAAATGCATCTTCTGGTGCTGATGCTATTTTATCTCCTTATACAAACACCTCATCCACAGAAACCATTTTTGTAAGAATTCAAAATAAAGCAACTTTTTGTGTAAATGATGATGCTACTTTTGATGTTATTGTAAATCCTTTGCCAAATTTTAATGTAACATCGCCACAAATTGTTTGTTTAAATAATACTCCTTTACCTATTTCTGCAGAAAATCCTTCAGAAATTTACACTTATGAATGGAAAGATATGGCTGGAAACGTTGTAGGAAATTCTCAAACGCTAGATGTTGTTGTTGGCGGAAATTACACAGTTACTGCAACAACCACAAACGGCACCGATTGTTCTAGAACAGAAATTATTTCTGTAAACGAATCAAACCCTGCTATTTTATTACCAGAATTTGTAACCGTTGTAGATGAAGGAAATAATATTGGTTCAGAAAATAATTTATCGGTAAATATAGATATTATCAACAATAATTTAGGCATAGGAGATTATCAATTTGCTTTAAGAAACGATGATGAAAATACCACAACACTTTTTCAAGACGAACCTATTTTTGAAAACTTAGCAGGTGGAATTTATACCATTATTGTAAATGATAAAAATGGTTGTTCGCCAGATACTACTTTACAAATATCTGTTTTACAGTTTCCTAAATTCTTTACGCCTAATGGCGATGGTGTAAATGATACTTGGGTAGTAAAAGGTGCCAACAAAGCATTTTATCCAAATAGTAGTATAAATATCTTTAATAGATTTGGTAAGTTGGTAGCACAAATTCCGCTAGAATCTGGTGGCTGGAATGGTACTTTTAATGGAAAACTACTATCTTCTGATGATTATTGGTATAACATCACCTTAATTCCTGCAGATACTAGCAAACCTACAATTCATAAAAAAGGTAATTTTTCCTTATTAAGAAGAAGGTAAAAAATATTAAAAAAGTTTAAGAAAGTTTTATGGTTAATCATGTTTTAATGCTAAAACTATCACAACTATATTTCTTAATTTAGCAAAAATTAAGAAAATTTATCTATGGACATCAACTTCAATAAAAACGAAGATTATAATAGATTACTAGCATCAGATTTACGTAAAAGACTTGTAAAAGTAAAAGTAGGTGGTGGTCAAAAAAGAATAGACAAACTACATCAAAAAGGAAAATTAACTGCAAGAGAAAGAGTTGATTATTTACTAGATAATAATGAAAAATCTATAGAAATTGGTGCTTTTGCCGGTGAAGATATGTATGCAGAACACGGAGGTTGTCCTGCTGGTGGTGTAATTGTAAAAATTGGCTATATACAAGGTACACAATGCATTGTAGTTGCAAACGATGCTACTGTAAAAGCGGGCGCTTGGTTTCCTATTACGGGTAAAAAGAATTTAAGAGCACAAGAAATATCCATAGAAAACAAACTTCCTATTATTTATCTAGTAGATTCTGCAGGTGTATATTTACCTATGCAAGATGAAATTTTTCCTGACAAAGAACATTTTGGACGTATTTTTAGAAATAATGCAATAATGAGCAGTATGGGAATTACCCAAATTTCTGCAGTTATGGGAAGTTGTGTTGCTGGTGGTGCATATTTGCCAATTATGAGTGATGAAGCTTTAATTGTAGACAAAACTGCAAGTATTTTCTTAGCAGGAAGTTACTTAGTAAAAGCCGCCATTGGAGAATCTATAGATAACGAAACTTTAGGAGGAGCAACTACACATTGTGAAGTTTCTGGAGTTACAGATTACAAAGCAAAAGATGATAAGGATGCTTTAGACAAAATTAAATTTATTGTTGATAAAATAGGTGCTCCAGAAAATGCAGGTTTCAATAAAAAAGAAGCTTTTCCTCCAAAGGAGAAAGAAGAAGATATTTTTGGAATTTTACCCAAAGAAAGAAACGCGCAATATGATATGCTAGAAATCATTAAACGTTTGGTAGATAAATCTGAATTTGAACAATACAAAAAAGGTTACGGGCAAACCATAGTTACAGGTTATGCAAGAATTGATGGTTGGGCAGTTGGTATTGTTGCCAACCAACGTAAATTAGTAAAAACAACTTCTTCTAAAACCAAACCAACAGAAATGCAATTTGGTGGTGTTATTTATAATGATTCTGCAGACAAAGCAACTCGATTTATTGCCAATTGCAATCAGAAAAAAATACCTTTAGTATTTTTGCAAGATGTAACCGGCTTTATGGTAGGATCTAAATCTGAACACGGAGGCATAATAAAAGATGGTGCAAAAATGGTAAATGCTTTAAGCAATTCTGTTGTGCCAAAATTTACGGTAATTATTGGCAATTCTTATGGCGCTGGTAATTATGCCATGTGTGGTAAAGCCTTTGACCCTAGATTAATTGTTGCTTGGCCAAGTGCAGAATTGGCAGTTATGAGTGGTAATTCTGCAGCAAAAGTATTATTACAAATAGAAACTGCATCTCTTAAAAAAAGAGGAGAAGAAATTACACCTGAAAAAGAGGCTGAATTGTTTGATCAAATAAAATCGCGTTATGACAAGCAAATTTCTCCTTATTACGCGGCTGCCAGAATTTGGACAGACGCTGTTATAAATCCTCTAGACACCAGAACTTGGATTTCTATGGGTATTGAAGCTGCAAACCACGCTCCTATCGAAAAGAAATTTAATATGGGAATTTTACAGGTTTAAAAACTATTCTTCTAAAAGAAAAAATTTCATAAATAAATTATAAATCATGACTAATATCACAATTAGTCATTTTTTTATGCCTTATTTTTGTAATATAACTATATAAAACATGAGTAAAGCCATATACATTGCTACCGTAGAATCTGATAGTGGAAAATCTTTAATATCATTAGGGCTTTTAAGAATGATGCTAACCAAATCTTCTAAAGTAGGTTATTTTAGACCCATTATTAATGAGTTAAATGAAAACCAAATAGATGAGCACACCAATACTGCAATCAACTTTTTTAATTTAGAAATAGATTATAACGACTGTTACGCTTACAAACAAGGTGAGGTAGTAGAACTTTTAAGTGAAGGAAAAGAAGATGAAGTAATACAAACCGTTATAAAAAAATACAAGAAATTAGAGGCCAACTACGATTATGTGCTTGTAGAAGGTACAGATTTCTCTGGAAGTGGTGGTTTTACTGAACTTGACGTAAATTTAATGATTGCCAAAAATCTAGGAATACCAGCACTAATTGTAGGTTCTGGAAACGGCAAAAAGAAAAAAGATTTTATAAATACCATGCAATTATCTTACAATTCTTTTGTTCAAAAAGAGGTGGATGTTTTGGGTATTATTGCCAACAAAATCGAAGTAGACGAGGTAGATTATATTCAAGAAGAATTAACCAATCATTTTCCTAAAGAATTACAAATTGACATTATTCCTAAAATAGATTTTTTAGCTTTCCCAACCGTAAAAGAAGTTGTTAAAGCCTTAAACGGAGTTGTTTTGTTTGGCGATCAGTTTTTAGAAAATGCCATTGGAAGCTACAGTACTGGTGCAATGCAACTTAGAAATTATTTAACAAGAATAAAAGAAAATGCATTGGTAATTACACCTGGAGATAGAGCAGATATTATTTTAGGCGCCTTACAAGCAAACGCATCTAAAAACTATCCTAAAATTGCGGGCATTATACTTACGGGCTCTTTAATACCAGAAGAATCTATCTTAAAATTAATAGAAGGTGTACAATCTACAGTGCCTATTATTGCTGTTAATGGTGGTACATTTAACCTAACTAATAAAATTGGAGCGGTAAAATCTAAAATTTATGCTTCACACAACAAAAAAATATTATTGTCTTTAGATACTTTTGATAAACATGTAAGCGCAGAAGGTCTTACAAACATACTTACTTCTTATCAATCAGATAAATTAACACCAAGTATGTTTCAATATAATTTATTACAAAAAGCAAGAGTACATAAAAAACATATTGTTTTACCAGAAGGAGAAGATGAACGTATTATTACAGCTGCAGCACGTTTACAATTATTAGATATTGTAGATTTAACGCTGTTAGGAGACAAAAATGCGATTCAACTAAAATGCGATCAAATTGGTTTACAAATAGATTTAGATAAAATAAATATTTTAAATCCTACAGATTCTATTCATAATAAAAACTTTGAAAGCACTTTGTACGAAGCAAGAAAACATAAAGGAATGTCTGAAACTACCGCAAAAGATTTGGTGCATGATGTTTCTTATTTTGGTACTTTAATGATTTTAAACGGTTTGGCAGATGGTATGGTTTCTGGAGCAGTACACACCACAATGCACACCATAAAACCTGCTTTACAATTGATAAAAACAAAACCAGGGGTTTCAGTGGTTTCATCGGTATTTTTTATGTGTTTGTCAGATAGAGTTTCTGTTATGGGAGACTGTGCTGTAAACCCAAGCCCTAATGCAGAACAATTGTCTGAAATTGCTATTTCATCTGCACAATCTGCAGAAGCTTTTGGCATAGAAGCTAAAGTTGCAATGCTCTCCTACTCTTCTGGAAGTTCAGGAAAAGGAGAAGAAGTAGAAAAAGTAAGAAAAGCCACAGAATTAACAAAAACCAAGAAACCTGCTTTAAAAATTGAAGGCCCTATACAATATGATGCAGCAGTTGATATGTCTGTAGCCAAAACTAAAATGCCAGATTCTAATGTGGCAGGACAAGCTTCTGTGCTAATTTTTCCAGATTTAAATACAGGGAACAATACCTACAAAGCCATACAAAGAGAAACAGGTGCTTTGGCTATTGGCCCAATGCTACAAGGTTTAAACAAACCTGTAAACGATTTAAGTAGAGGTTGTACTGTAGATGACATTTTTAACACGGTTTTACTAACAGCAATTCAAGCAAACCAGGATTAGTTGTTGGTTGTTAGTAACAAAAAAACTTAAATCTTAACGAAGCTCACTGTAAAATAAATAAGTAATTAATTAAAAATAAAAATAGTAATTAAAATAGTAGATTTTTAAATTATACAGCAACTTTACAACTCAAACAAAATGAAAATACTAGTATTAAATGCAGGTTCTTCTTCCTTAAAATATCAAGTAATAGAAATGCCTAAACAAATTGTAAAATGTGTTGGTCTGGTAGAAAGAATTGGAATGGAAGATGCCATATTTAAGCATGAAAAAGAGGGAGAAGAATTTTTGGAAACGTTGCCAATTTTAAATCATAAAATAGGTTTGCAAAAAATTGCAGATACCTTAACAGACCCTAAAATTGGCGTAGTTACTAATGCAAATGAAATTGAAGCTGTTGGGCACAGAGTAGTTCACGGTGGTAACAAATTTAGCAAAACAGTGCTTGTTACAAAAGAGGTAAAAAGCAACATAAAAGCCTTATTTGATTTAGCTCCATTGCACAATCCAGCAAATTTAACAGGAATAGAAATTTCAGAAACCATTTTTAAATCTGCCAAACAAATCGTTGTTTTTGATACTGCTTTTCATCAAACCATGCCAAAAAAAGCCTATCAATATGCAATTCCTAATAATTATCTAGACAACCATCATATTAGAGCATATGGCTTTCATGGTACTAGTCATAAATACGTTTCTGAAAAAGCAATAGAAAAACTTGCCCTAAAAGATTCAAAAATTATTACCATTCATTTAGGTAATGGTTGCAGTATGGCTGCTTTACAAAATGGCAAAACTATAGATACATCTATGGGTTTTGGACCAATGAATGGTTTAATAATGGGAACCAGGTCTGGTGATATAGACCCTTCTGTAATTTTCTTTTTGATGAAAAAATTGAATAAAAACGCGGAAGAAGTAAATACTTTATTACAAAAAGAATCTGGTATGTTGGGCTTAACAGGACATGCTGATTTAAGAGAAATTACCGAAAAAGCAAGCAATGGCAATAAAAATTGTAAAAATGCACTTGATTTGGCAACTTACAAAATTCAAAAATATATAGGTGCTTTTACAGCCGCATTAAATGGTTTAGATGCTATTGTATTTACTGCAGGCATTGGAGAAAATTCTGCAATAATAAGAGCGCTAGTTTGTGAAAATTTAGACTTTTTGGGTATTGATTTAGATTTTAATAAAAATGCTTTAAAATCTAAAGAAATAAGAGAAATACAGAAAACTACAGGCAAAGTAAAAATATTTGTAATTCCTACTAATGAAGAATTAGAAATAGCCATACAATCTTACAATTTATTAAATTAACAAATACTTAAAAGCCTTTGAAATTGAAATTTCAAAGGCTTTTTTATGATTTTTAAGAAAGAATTAATCAATAGTTTTAGGTTTTAGGCTTCTTAACTTAATAATACTATCAATTAATATTTGCGCCTTTTTTTTGTAGATAGAATCATATCTGTCAGACAAACCGTCTTCTCTTGCATTCTTATTAATTCTTGCGTTATTAATGTATTTTAATTCCTTTTGCAACTTTCTTATAATGGCATCTGGATGTAACTTTTTTATATAGTTAACACCTAATTTTCGCAAACTATTGGTGTAACTTGCAACCTGCTTCTGATAAACTTTTTCCTTTTCTGGAGTCCATTTTTTAAGCGATTGCAACTTCTCTCGTTTTTCATTTAAAGCCTTAATTTTTGCTTTAATTTTTTGAATTAAAATAGTTTTATCTTGATAAACCTTATCAAACTTTACAACTCCTAATACTGAGTTAACTGCTTTAGCTTGTATGGCAAACATTAATAAACTAAATAATATTATTTTTTTAAACATTGTTTCAAACTTACAAATTAAAAAGACTATTCAAACAAAAATGAAACAAAAATAATACCAAAAAAAAGTCCTATAAAATTTTAGTTTTATAGGAACTCTTTTTAATTAATTTATAACAAAATTATTTAATACCTAATATTTTAATTGGTAGTATAAATACTTCTGAGGCTGTTTTTGTAGAAATTTTCTTGTAGTTTAATCTACTTTTAACAAAAGTATCTACCACTGCACTATTGGTCTCCACGGATAAAACTACAATTTCATTTTTATTATTAATCATAATTTTTACCGTTGCTTTTTCTGTATTAGTTAAATTTAATTCAGAATTTTTTAAAAGCTTTTGTACATCTTTTGTAATTGTTGTCATTACTTCTTTTTTATCAAGCGGTAATTCATTAGATGCTGCTACTAAATTACTAAACCCTAATAAAAAGGCTACTACTACTGTTTTAATTTTTAATGTATTCATTTTGTTTTTTATTTTTTTGTTTGTGTGTTTTAAAACTGATGCAAAAATACAAAGGAAAAAAACTTTAAAATGTTATAAATTCCTTAAAAAAATAAGTGATAAACACTTTAAAAATACACTATTTACATTAAATTGATATTAAAATTACGATTAATACATATACTAATTATTAAATACCCAAACAATCTTAACTTTAATTACTATTATGAATACTATAAAAAAGAAGTTTCTAACTATTATTAATAAGTACAAATAAACTGTTACGAATACTGCAATTCTTTAAAAAAAATCCGTTTTGTAAAAATTATGCCTTTTTAATTTGAGTAACAAAAACTGTATTTATTGCTATCTGTATAAAAGTATTCTTCAACTAAACACTAGTCTGTTTACTTATTTTATATTCTAAATTTCGATCTTATGGTTATGCTTTTCAATTTAAGCAAATTAAAATTTGATTAACCACTACAAAAAACATTATTTAAACAAACTAGAAACCTTTTGTATTAATAACTACTTAAAATTAAACGATTTAAAACAGATTAATATTTTTTTTTCGTAACTTAAAATAATTTTATCAAACTTTAATTATGAAGAAACCTATTATCCTTTGTATAATTATTATTTTCAGTATTACGCTATCCAACAATACAAAGGCACAGACAAAGACAAATCTTAAAAGTTTTGATAAAATAGCTTACGCAGAAAAAATCTACCTGCAACTGAATAGCACTGTTTTTACTACAGACCAAATTATATGGTTTAAAGCAATTGTTACCAACATTAACCATAAAAAATCTAACTTAAGTAATATACTTTATGTAGAACTTATAAATTTTGATGAAAAAATTATTGCTTCTAAACTAGTTAAGTTAAAAAACGGCATTGGAAATAATTTTTTTGATCTTCAAGAAAACACTCGCTCTTTACCAGCTGGTAAATACTTGGTACGTGCTTACACAAAATGGAATACAAATTTCAAAGAAAGCATTATTCACAAACAATACATTGATATTTATAAACCCACAAAAACAGCTTATGACAAAAAGGTAATTAGAAATGTTGTTATCTCTGAAAAAGCAAATAAAGCATTAGAACTTTCCGCTAAAGTGTTTCCAAAAATAATTAATCCAGCATTTAAGGGAAAACTAAAAGTATTTTTAAGTATTGATAACAAGAAGGATTCATTAATAGTTCTTAAAGATAAAAACAAAGAATACTCTTTTAATTATATACTACCTTCTAACGCTGTTAAGGCTAAAATTGATATTCAATTAGATGCTGTAAGAATAAAAAACAACAACTTTAAAACCTTTAATTCTTACAGTAAAACAATAGGTATTGATAAAAATTATATCGATTTACAATTTTTTCCAGAAGGTGGCAAACTTGTACATGGACTAACAAGCAATATTGCCTTTAAAGCTTTAGATTATAAAAACGAAGGAATACCAATTAGTGGAATTATTAAAGATAAAAATGGGATTTCTATTACTGAATTTAAAAGCAACCAGTTAGGAATGGGATTTTATCAATTAAAACCTGATAAAGACAATTCTTATTATGCAGAAATTATTAAAGATCCAGAAACTACTTACAAATTTCAATTACCTAAAACCCGTGAAAAAGGACATGTATTAAGTGTAAAATCTAGTCAAGATTTTTTTAATGTATTAGTACACTCCAACCTTTCTAAAACCGATAGTTTATTTATAAAGACACAAGCAAGAGGTATAACTTATTCTAAAACTAAAGTGCAATGCAAAAAAGGTAGCGTAAAAATGGCTTTTAAAAAAAGCTTGTTTCCCGAGGGAATTGTAACATTTACTGTATTTAACAAAAACAAAGTACCTCTTTGCGAACGCCTGGTATTTAATTTTAAAGAAAATAGCAATCGTTTAAAAATTAGCGCAAAAACAGATAAAAAAATATATAAACAGCGAGACAATATTACTTTTGATATTCATGTAAAAGACAGCCTAAACGCAAAAACCTCTTTTTTAGTTTTAAACAAAAAACAGTTGGGTGAGATGCAATTTCAAAGAGGAAATATTTTGTCGTACTTTTTATTAGAATCAGAATTAAAAGGAAAAATTGAACAACCTAATTTTTATTTTAACACCCAAAACAAACATCGTTTTTATGCCATGGATGCTTTATTATTAACACAAGGTTGGCGAAATTATATTTTTAAGCCTACTAATAAAAAAATCGAGTTTAAACATCAACCTGAAAAAAAATTGCAAATTTCTGGGACCGTTGAACAATATACAAAGCGAAAAAGAAAGCCTAAAAAACCAGTAAACCTGACATTAATGACCCTAGACAAAAAAAATTTACAAGCCAAGGTTTCTACTATAGATAGTTTAGGTAGATTTTCTTTTGATTTAGAAGATATTTTTAATAGCGAATTGGAATATTTAATACAAACAACAAACCATAAAGGTAAAAAAAAGGAATTGACCATTAATATAGACAAACCAACTCCTTTAAACATAAACTTTGAAAAACTAGAAAAATTACAACTTGCAGATGAATTTAATCTTTACGTAAAAGAAAATAGAAAAAGATTTGCGAAAGAAAACCCATTTCGTGTAGATAAAAATGGTTTTGTGTTAGATGAAGTAATTGTAAAAACAAGATTACTTTCTCCTATTCAAAAAAAAATGACTGAAGAACACGGTGAACCCGATGTTATTATTGAAGAAAAAGAATTGAAATCTAAAATTAAAAAATGGTCTTATGGTTTGTTTAGTATTCTAACTTTTAACTACGCTGCAGATATAAATGTAATTAATGTTCCTTTAAATTATATAGCAGATTCTACTACACTAAGTTATGTACAAGGAACAAACTTTAGTTTTAGCACTCAAAACGGCACGCCTGTAGACATAGTTTCAATTAAATCTAATGACCCTGATGCAGTTGGAGGTTTCTCTTACGCCCATGTTTATGATACTTTTTTTACTTTTACTATTATAGATGGTATACCTGTAAGAATACAAGACTATCCTTTATTAGAAAATATTCCATCCGAAGAAATTAAAAGTGTAGAAATTATAAGGTTTCCAAAAAATTCTGCAAAATATTATTACGATGTATTTAATAAATTTATGCCAGCTGGAATTAGACCGGATTTTTCTTTTCTAAATATTTACACCCATACAGGTAAAGGCTTATTTGGCATTACAGAAACAAAAGGTATCTATAAAAATATCTTACCTAGTTTTGCTATTAGCAAAGAATTTTACGCTCCAAAACACCAAAATTTAACTAAAAGAGATTGGGAAGTACCAGATTTACGCTCAACCATTTTTTGGCAACCAGAAGTAAAATTAGATAAAAACGGAACTTCAAAAATAGAATTTTATACAGATGACAATATTGGAGAAATGATGGTTATTATAGAAAGTATTGCTGATGATGGAAAACTTGGTTATTATGAAACTACATATAAAGTTAAAAAAAACTGATAAAATCTAACTTTTAACAAATTATGATATTCAAATGAATTTGTATGTTTTTTTTTAATTAGCACTGCTCTCACATTTAAATTTCTAACAAAATTGATAGGTACAACATATTATCTCGAAAATTTTACAATAAAAAAACCCAAAACAAATTACTGCTTTGGGTTTACATTTTAAAAAAACTTATTTTTAGTTTCTAGACATCGTTAAATCATCTCTCCATAAAATTTCTGCACGTCCACCTACACATCTGTAAGCTCCCATACGAATTCTCATTTCCTCTGGATCTGCAGATTGACCAGCTGTATTCTGAACTGAAATTTCAAATGTTTTTGCTACACCGTTAATATTAACTCTAACTCGCTGTCTTTTTCTACCACCACTTGTATAAAATTCTGTTCTAATGGTTACGTTAAAGTTTCTATTACGTTTTACTGTTGCAATTTTTATTAGTCTTCTACCTGAGCTTGAAGATCCACCTCTTTTCTTTACAAGTTCTGCATAGATTTCAAATTCTTTTATTTTTCCATTACTATCTCTTATTACACCACCAAGACCATTATTAGATCTTTTTGGTTTTGCAATAAATAATACAATTGCAGGATCTCTAGATTCTCTTAAATCTGTTCTTAAATTTGTGTGTTTTCCTTTAACTTGCGCAATATACGTTCCGTTTTTATCTCTCATGTCATTAGGAGCATAAGGGCCATTTACTAAACCAGTATTTAAAATTCTTACAGTACCTGAAATTTCAATGTATTTACCGTTAGAGAAATTTGTCTGCGGACTTGTACGCTCCATTCTAACTTGTAATTTACCCGACTGGTTATTAGCGCTGTTTAATCTGTACCCACCCCAATTGTAACTAGAACCATAAGTAGATTGTTTGTAATCATAAGAACAACTTCTATCATCTATGTTAGTACTAATACTAGAGTTATAATCAGTACCACTTATGGCATCAATTATATCCCAATCATTGGTGTCACAAACACCTTTTGCTTGCAGTTCATTTTCTAAAGCAGCTTCTTTTCCAATAGACTGTTCTTCATTTAATAATTCATTATCTTCTTGTTGACAAGAATAAAATGTTCCTAGGGACATTAAAATCACTAAAGCCCCCACCTTAGTGTTAAAATCTCTCATAATTAAGTTAATTTAGTATATATTATTTTTGCCAAAAATAGAAATGATACCATGTTCAACTATCCTGCACAATCCTGATATAACGCAAAAAATTGAATAGATTTTTAACAAAATCACATTAAAACCCTTAAAATCATAAATTTAAATTAAAACCAAAAGATTTATGAAATTTAACTTTTTTTTAATATACGAAATATAAACACAAAAAAAACCTCGTTTTCACGAGGTTTTTTACTTCTACAAAGTTATTAAAACAATAATTTATCCTAAAACTTCACTTACTTTATCTGCTGCTTCTTGAAATTCTGTTGCAGAAATTATTTCCATTCCAGAATTATCTATCAATTCTTTTGCTTCTGTTGCATTTGTACCTTGTAGTCTACAAATAATTGGCACTGTAATTTTGTCTCCCATATTTTTGTATGCATCTACAACACCTTGTGCAACTCTATCACAACGTACAATACCACCAAAAATATTTACTAAAATTGCTTTTACAGCTGGGTCTTTTAGAATAATACCAAATGCAGTTTCTACTCTTGCTGCATCTGCAGTACCACCAACATCTAAAAAGTTTGCTGGCTCTCCTCCAGATTCTTTAATTAAATCCATAGTACCCATTGCTAAACCAGCACCATTTACCATACAACCTACGTTACCATCTAAATCTACATAATTTAAACCTGCAGCTTTGGCTTCTACTTCAATTGGGTTTTCTTCTCTTAAATCTCGCATTGCAGCGTAATCTTTATGTCTGTATAACGCATTTTCATCTAAGGAAACCTTAGCATCTACAGCCATTATTTTAGAATCAGAAGTTTTTAAAACCGGATTAATTTCAAACATAGAAGAGTCTGATTTGATGTAAGCAGTATATAAAGCTGTAACAAATTTTGTCATTTCTTTAAAAGCAACACCAGATAAACCTAAATTAAAAGCAACTTTACGCGCTTGAAAAGGCATAATTCCTAATAAAGGATCTATTTCTTCTGTAAAAATTAAATGTGGAGTTTCCTCTGCAACTGTTTCAATATCCATTCCACCTTCAGTAGAATACATAATCATGTTTTTGCCAGTTGCTCTGTTTAATAAAACAGACATATAATATTCATCTGGTTCTTCATCTCCAGGATAATACACATCTTCTGCTATCAAAACTTGATTTACCAACTTTCCTTCTGCAGAAGTTTGTGGTGTAATTAACATCATTCCTAAAATATCATCAGAAATACTTTTAACTTCATCTAAGTTTTTAGCTAGCTTTACACCTCCACCTTTTCCACGACCACCTGCATGTACCTGAGCTTTTATAACATGCCAACCTGTGCCAGTATCTTCTGTTAATTTTTTAGCTGCAGCAACTGCTTCTTCTGGTGTATTTGCTACAATTCCTCTTTGAATTCTAACTCCAAAACTATTTAATATTTCTTTTCCTTGATATTCGTGTAAGTTCATCCTTTGTAATATTTTAAACGTAAGCAAAAGTACAAATTCAGATATAAAATTTAGCACTCTACCTCATAAAAAAACCAAAAATTAAATAGAAAAACTTTCTTTAAGAATTCTTTAACAACTTTGCATTATAATTTCAAAAAAATACAAATATTCAATAATTTAAAAATTTAAAAATTCGCAAATATTTTGTAAGTAATTGTAAATGTTATAGACTATATGGTTATAAGAAATAGTTTTAGTATTATTTTTTGAGTTATTTAAGTTTTTGAATTTGGAAATCAGAGGTACTTCTATGTATTTCTGATTTCTTTTTTATAATTTCGTTACAAATTATAAAGAATGATTGTTTGTAAAAATATTCACAAATATTATGGTGATGTAGAAGTACTAAAAGGTGTAAATCTTACCATTAAAAAAGGAGAGGTTGTGGCTATTGTAGGTCCTTCTGGCGCTGGAAAAACTACACTTCTACAAATTTTAGGAACCTTAGACAAGCCCATAAACAAAAAAAATTCTGAGCTTACACTCAATAATATTTCTTTAAAAGATTTAACTGACAAACAACTTTCTAGCTTTAGAAATAACCATGTTGGGTTTATTTTTCAATTTCATCAATTATTACCAGAATTTACCGCTTTAGAAAACGTTTGCATACCTGCATTCATTAATAAAAAATCTAAAATAGCAACTGAAAAAAGAGCAAAAGAAATCCTAGATTTTTTAGGACTATCTCATAGAATTCAACACAAACCAAATGAACTCTCTGGCGGAGAGCAACAACGCGTTGCAGTTGCGAGAGCGCTAATCAATAACCCATCTATAATTTTAGCAGATGAACCCAGTGGAAATTTAGACAGCGAAAGCGCTAAAAATTTACATGAGTTGTTTTTTAAATTAAGAGACCAATTTGGGCAAACCTTTGTTTTAGTAACGCATAACGAAGAATTGGCGGCAATGGCAGATAGAAAACTAACAATGAAAGATGGTAAAATTATTTAGTTTTTATGAAAAAATACTCGTTTTTTATATTCTTGATGTTCTTGCTAAACTCTTGTGCAACCATATTAAATGGTAAGACAACTTCCGTAAAAATTTCTGCGGATAAAACCAGTAAAATCATTTTTAAAAAAGATACAATTTCTATAAACAGGCAAAAAACTACTATTTGGCCAATTCGCTCTACAAAACCACTAAAAATTACTGTTTTAAAAGATAGTTTACAACAAGATTTTTCTTTTAACAAAAAAATATCTGCTACTACTTTACTTAATATATATAACTATGGTATTGGCTTAATACCAGATATTATTACAAAAAAAGCTTTTAGATATAGTAATAATTTGCACTTTATTACAGATACTTTAACTAATAAAATTGTATTAAGTAATAAAAAAATAACCTTTGTTCCTCAAAAAAAGCTTTTTATATATACTTCCCCTCTAAAACCATTCGATTTTTTTTCTATTCCTATGGCAACATTAGGCTTAGAATACTTTGTTAAAAACAATATAAGTTTAAGCGCAGAATATGGTGCTCTTTTACCTAACATAAAATTAAACAGACATAACATCTCTTATTTAGAAGAAAAAGCATTTAATTATCGCTTAGAAGCAAAATGGTACAATGCCATTAACTTAACAAAAAATGTACATTTAAATGAATATTTAGGTTTTGAAGTTCGTAATATAAATAGCCAATATAACGATTACATAACCTATTATGAAAACGACAATATTTCTGAACGCAGCATAATTACAGATGACTTTGCTACTAAAAAAAGGGTAACTGTAATCAACTTAAAATATGGTTTGCTTTTGCCCATTGGCAATAAATTTTATTTTGATTTTTATACAGGTTTAGGATTAAGAATTAAAAGATTCGACCATATAAATTTAGAATATGATAAAGCTATTCATAGATTTTATGATGATAGTCTTCCTGGTTTTGATGTTAGAGATTTTAAAAATTATAACAGAAAAAATCTGCTAAACTTCTCTTTAGGATGTAAATTTGGTATTAACTTTTAAAAACAAACATGAAAGAGACCTTTAAAAATTTAGTAAACTATTTAAAAAACCCTGTTTTAGAAGAAGATTCAAATACAGATATTAATTATCGACTAAAAATATTTGGCCATCTTTTAATAATCTGTTTGGTTACAGGGTTAGCAATTTCGCCATTATTTTCTTTATTAGAGTACTTAAACTTTATAGACATGAGCACTCACAAAGTAGAAGAAATGTTTGCGAACATGTCCAAAACACAAGTCCTATTATTGGGTGCTGTTTTAACTCCATTAATAGAAGAAGCTATCTTTAGAGCACCACTTACTTTATTTAAAAATAAAAGAAATTTTAAAAGCGCATTTTACATTTTTGCGATATTATTTGGCTTTGTACATATTTTTAATTTTGAAATAACCACCAACGTAATTATACTGTCTCCACTTTTAGTATTACCACAAATATTATTGGGTGGATATTTAGGTTATATCAGAATTCGATTTGGCCTTATTTGGGCAATTGCATTACATGGAGCCTATAATGGAATTTTAATATTAATGAGCTTTTTAGGGTAATTTACAAATGAAAACAGCTGATTTAAAAATATTCTTAGATGAAAAAGTTGCACTTTACAACAACCCAAAATTTATAGCATCAGACCCAATACAAATTCCACATTTGTTTTCTAAAAAAGAAGATATCGAAATTATTGCATTTTTAACTGCAATTATTTCTTGGGGAAACCGTACTATGATTATTAGAAATGCCAATAAAATGGTTGAATTGTTAGAAAATTCACCGCATGATTTTATAATGAATCACAAAGAAAAAGATTTAAAGACTTTTGAAAACTTTGTGCATAGAACATTTAATTTTATAGATTTTCAACAATTTATAAAGTCTTTGAAACATATTTACACTTCTCATAATGGTCTAGAACAGGTATTATCTATAAAAGACAACACCAATAATTACCAAACTACAATCCATAATTTTAAACAAATTTTCTTTGAAATTAAGCATCAACCAAGAACATTAAAACACATTTCTGATCCTTTAAAAAATTCTGCGGCAAAACGGATAAACATGTTTTTACGGTGGATGGTAAGAAACGATAAAGCAGGTGTAGATTTTGGTATTTGGCAAACACATAACCCTGCGCATTTATCTTGTCCTTTAGATGTACATTCTGGCAATGTAGCCAGGAAATTAAAACTACTAACTAGAAAACAAAACGATTGGAAAGCTGTTGCAGAACTAGATAAAAAATTACGAAAATTAGACATAAAAGATCCTGTAAAATATGATTTTGCTTTGTTTGGTTTGGGCGTTTTTGAAAAGTTTTAATTAAAAATGAACATTTCTATTGAATCTGCTTATTTTGTAATAATTTAGTTTTTTGAAATCTTAAATTTAAAAACAAAACACCCATAAAAAAGTATAAAATTTAAATGATAAATTTATTTAATTTTTAATAATACGCAACCTAATTCAATTAAGAAAAAAATACAAAATAGCTAAGTAAATGCAATTTAAAAATCCAGACGTTTTATACTTTTTAGCACTACTAATTATTCCTGTTTTAATTCATTTATTTCAGTTACAAAAATTTGTAAAAGTCCCTTTTACAAATGTTGCATTTTTACAAAAACTACAACAACAAACACGCAAAAGTTCTCGCATAAAAAAATGGTTAATTTTAGCCACAAGATTGTTATTATTTTCAGCGATACTTCTTGCTTTTTCTCAACCATATTTTAGCAATAAAAACATCAATAAAAAACAGCATAATTTTATCTATTTAGACAATTCTTTAAGTACAAATACAAAAGGAAAAAAGGGTAACTTATTAAAAATTGCTGCGCAAGAGATTATAGAAAACACTTTAGACAAAGCCAACTATTCTTTGCTTACCAATACAGATTTTTATAAAGATTTAAATCAACAAGAACTTAAAAAGATCTTGTTAAACGTAGAAAACACACCTAAAACATTAGAGTTATCTACAGTTTTCTTAAAAATAAAACAAGAAACATCAACTAAAACAAACACTTTAAATAAAAATATATTAATATCTGATTTTCAAGGAAATTACAATACTAAGTTTACAAATGTAACAACAGATTTTTCGGCAATTCAACTAGTACCAACTGTTTTAAATAACATTTCTATAGATAGTGTTTTTATTTCCAATTCTAATACTTCAAATTTTTTAGTAAATGTTATCGTTAAAAACCAAGGTAACAAAATAGACAATGTACCTATTGCAATTTTTAATAAAGACACATTGGTGAGTAAACAATCTTTTTCCATAGAAAAAGATGCTAATAAAACAATAACATTTACAGTGCAAAATACACCTGTTTTTCTAGGCAAAATAAGCATAACTTTTAGCGATACTTATGGTTTTGACAATAACTATTTTTTCTCTTTAAACAATGCTCAAAAAACAAAGGTTTTAGCCATTGGAGAAAACCTAGAATACCTTTCTAAAATTTACACTAAAAACGAATTTAAATTCACGGGTTTTTCCGTTTTAAATTTGAATTATAATATGCTTAAAAAGCAACAACTAATTGTGTTAAATGAGCTTGTAGAAATTCCTGAAATTCTATCTAAAAGTTTACAAGATTTTTCTAAAAATGGAGGAAGTATTGTTATGATTCCAAATAAAAAAATAGACTTAAATTCTTACAATAACTTCCTTAAAAAATTAAATTTAGGTACTGTAAAAAATCAAATTAAGGACACTTTAAAAATTACTAATATCAATTACAATCACCCTATTTTTAAAAATGTATTTTCTAAAAAAGTAAACAATTTTCAATATCCTAATTTGCAAAGCCACTACCCTATTTCTAGAAAAGGTGCTACCATAATTTCTTTTGAAGACAATAGCAACTTTATAAGCGAATTGAAAAATAACTTTTTTTATGTTTCTGGAGCCATCCAAAAAGAAAATAGCAACTTTTTAAATTCACCATTAATTGTACCTATTTTTTACAATTTCGGAAAAAGAAGTTTTCAATACCCAAAATTAGCCTATCCTTTAAATACTGAAAATACCATAGAAATTGAAACGAAATTAGAAAAAGATGAAATTTTAAAACTCTCTGGAGAAAATGAAAGTTTTATTCCGTTACAAAAAACGTATCAAAATAAAGTAGCGTTGTTTACCAAAGAACAACCGCTACACGCTGGTTTTTATAAAGTTTTAAAAAATACAGACGTATTGCAACATTTAGCTTTTAACTATCCTAAGGAAGAAAGTATGTTGCAATATTTAGATTTAGAAAAACTTCAAACAGAAAATTCAAAAATTGAAGTTTCTAATGATGTAACAGCTGTTTTTAAAGGAATACAGAAAAATAATGAAGTTCATTGGCTTTGGAAATGGTTTTTAGCATTGGCAATTGTATCTTTGTTATTAGAAATTTTGATATTAAAATTCTATAAACCATGATTACGCTTATAAAATCGGCAACGATTATAGATTCTTCAAGTGCTTACCATCAACAAAAAAAAGACATTTTAATAGAAGATGGTGTTATTACTCAAATAACAGATTCCATTACAAAAAAAGATAATTATCAAATTGTATCTAAAGAAAACTTGCACGTTTCCTGTGGTTGGTTTGATAGTAGTGTATCTTTAGGCGAACCTGGTTTTGAAGAGCGAGAAACTATAAAAAATGGGTTAAATGTGGCTGCTAAAAGTGGGTTTACAGCAATTGCAGTAAATGCGAACACAAATCCAATAATAGATAATAAAACTAGTGTAGCATTTTTAATAAACAAAGCTATTGGCAGTGCAACAAGCCTTTACCCTATTGGAGCTTTAACAAGCGGAAGTAAAGGAATTGATATGGCAGAATTGTATGACATGCAGCAATCTGGAGCAATTGCTTTTGCAGATTACAACAAACCAATTGCTAATGATAATTTAATGAAAATTGCATTATTGTATGCTCAAAATTTTGATGGTTTAGTTTTAAGTTTTCCAAAAAACAAAGTTATTGCAGGAGAAGGAATTGCAAATGAAGGTATTAATAGCACAAAATTAGGCTTAAAAGGAATTCCTGCTTTAGCAGAACACATACAAATAGCTAGAGATTTATTTTTATTGGAATATACAGGTGGAAAATTGCACATTCCTACAATTTCAACAGAAAAATCTGTGGCTTTAATTAAAGAAGCTAAAAAGAAAAAATTAAATGTTACTTGCAGCGTTGCTGTGCATCATTTAACACTTACAGATAATGAATTGCATAGTTTTGATAGTAATTTTAAAACAAACCCACCTTTAAGAACTGCAAAAGATACTCTTGCTTTACAAAAAGCTGTAAAAAATGGCGTAATAGACATTATAACATCAGACCACAACCCAATTGATATTGAACATAAAAAGGTAGAATTTAGTGAAGCCAAAAATGGAGTAATTGGTTTAGAAACTGCATTTGGTGCATTAAATACTGTTTTTTCTATAGAAAGTTATATTGATAGCATTACCAATAAACCTAGAGCCATTTTTAGTTTAGATAAAATTAGCATTGCTGAAGGTGAAAAAGCAGAACTTTCTTTTTTTAATCCAGACGAAAATATGCTGTTTACGAAGGCTGATATTCAATCGACCTCAAAAAACAGTCCTTTTATCAATAAAAAACTAAAAGGAAAAGTTTATGGAATTTTTGCAAATAATCAGTTAATTTTAAATGATTAACCACAATGGAAAAGCACACATTCAAAGACGGTAAAACTACAGGAATTTTAAGCTACATTACTATTATTGGTTTATTGTATGCATGGTATACAAACAAACAAAACAACAACTATTTTACGAGTTTTCATGTTAGACAAAGCATAGGTTTGCACATTTTATATTTTGCAAATAAATTTATTGTATATGGTTATTTTGGAGCAACTGCAGGTAGTATTGGTAGAATTGGCGTTTTAATACTCTTTGTTTTAGGAATTATAAGTGCAGTGCAAGAAGAACTAAAATTAGTACCTTTATTTGGAGAGAAATTTCAAGAATGGTTTAAAAATATTTAATTCGATTTTAAAAGAATGAGCTTACAACATATTGTTAGAACACCTAAAAAAGCATCAGACAACCCACCTTTATTAATTTTACTACATGGCTATGGCAGTAACGAGCAAGATTTATTTTCTTTTGCAGAAGAATTGCCAGAAGAATTATTAATTATAAGTGCACAAGCACCTCTTGCTATGGGTTTTAATGCTTATGCGTGGTATTCTATAAATTTTGATGATATTAATGGCAAATTTTCGGATTTAAAAGAAGCCAAAGACTCTATTGATAAAATTGCAGTTTTTATTGATGAAGTAAAGACGAAATACAAAACGAGTAAAACATTTTTGTTAGGTTTTAGTCAAGGAGCTATTTTAAGTTATTCTTTAAGTTTTTTCTACCCGAATAAAGTAAACTACGTAATTGCTTTAAGTGGTTATGTAAATACAGAATTATTACCAGAAGAAATTTCTAAAGAAATACAAACAGATTATTACGCTTCTCATGGAATTGTAGATCAAGTTTTACCAATTGAATGGGCAAGAAACACAAAACCTTTTTTAGACAATCTAAATTTTAACTGTACTTATTCTGAATATAACGTTGGGCATGGTGTTGCTCCACAAAACTTTTATAGTTTTAAAAAATGGATTGAAGAAAGATTATAATACTATTTTATTAAGGCTAATTTTTTATGCTGATATTTTAATTTTTCTAAAAATAGCTATCGCTAAGAAAGAAAAATATTTACCAAGTTTTACCAACCATAAAAACAAATTAATTTATATTTTTTTTTGTTGATGCTTACTCTTGCTAAAATACGCAACAAACATTAGATTTTACTCAAGTTGCTGCACCCAAAAAGAATATTTATTGCTTTAGCTGAAAATACCTTTTAAAGAATACCCACTAAAATAAAAATACAACCAATAATTAAAGCGTTATTAAAATATCTTTAATTTCCTTGTGGTAACTTTTTATTGCTATCAATTTATGCAACCGAAAATATTTTAACTAT
Source organism: uncultured Polaribacter sp. (assembly GCF_947495205.1). GTDB lineage: Bacteria > Bacteroidota > Bacteroidia > Flavobacteriales > Flavobacteriaceae > Polaribacter. The sequence continues at coordinate 257,474 of NZ_CANLXV010000004.1, forward strand.
TCTGAGTACAATAGCTTTTAATGGATATTTTTTGATGAAATTAATTTTATTAATCGTAATATTGCAATGTATAAATAAAATTTCATTATGGGACTTACTAAGACAGAAAAATTTACAGCTTTACAAAACGAAATTGCTCAGTTTGCAAAAGTCTTTGGCCATCCTGCTAGAGTTGCTATTTTAGAACATCTCTTTAAAATTAACAGTTGTGTTTGCGGAGATTTGGTAAACGAAATTGGTTTGGCACAACCTACAATTTCTCAACATTTAAAGGAGTTAACGCATTTAGATTTAATTCAAGGAGAAATTACGGGCAATAGCCTTTGTTATTGTATTAATGCACAGAAATGGTCTAAGATGAAAACAGTTATGCAACAATTTTTAAATCAAGATTTAACGGCAATTAACTGCTGTTAATTTGTTTGAAACACTAAATAATTCTAAAAAACATTTATTATGAAATTATCTGAAGTAAAAAGTCAATTAAATCAATTAGAAACCATTGCCTTTCAACTACCTAATGGAGATTTAGTTCCAAATCATTTTCATGTTACAGAAGTGGGTAAAATAACCAAAAACTTTATAGATTGTGGTGGTGTATTACGTAAAGAGAAAGTAATTAATTTTCAATTATGGAATGCAGATGATTACGATCATAGATTGCATCCAGAAAAATTAATGGACATTATAACACTTTCTGAAAAAATTTTAAACTTAAAAGATTTAGAAATCGAAGTGGAATATCAAGCAGAAACTATTAGCAAGTTTGGTTTGGATTTTAATGGCAAAAACTTTGTTTTAACTACCAAGCAAACTGCTTGTTTAGCAGAAGATAGTTGTGGTATTATTCCTAAAAAAGCAAAAGTTAAAATAGCTACAACCAATTGTTGCGATCCAAATAGCAATTGTTGTTAAAGTTTTGGTTACTTAAGTAATAAAAAAGCCTATACTTTAAAAATATAGGCTTTTTATTTGATAAAATTTTTACTTCAATTTAAGAAACCAAAGCAGCAGCAATCTTTTTATAAGTACCGTCTTCTAACTTTGTTCTAATTGCCGAAAAAGCAATTATTGTTTCATCTATATCTTCTTGTGTATGTGTTGCTGTAGGTATTAACCTTAAAATAATTAATCCTTTAGGTATTACAGGATATACTACAATAGAACAAAAAATTCCATGATTTTCACGCAAATCATTTACCATAGCCATTGCTTCTGGAATATCTCCTTTTAAGAATACTGGTGTAATACAAGTTTGTGTAGTTCCTAAATCGAAACCAGCGGCACGTAAACCAGATTGTAAAGCGTTGGTGTTTTTCCACAACTTTTCTTTTAATTCTGGCATAGTTCTTATCATATCTAAACGTTTTAATGCGCCTTTTACCATTGCCATTGGTAAAGATTTTGCAAACATTTGAGAACGTAAGTTGTATTGTAAAAACTGAATTACATCTTTATTTCCTGCTAAAAAAGCACCAATACCTGCCATAGATTTTGCAAATGTTGCAAAATATACATCAATATCATCTTGCACGCCTTGTTCAAAACCAGTTCCTCTTCCACCTTCTCCTAAAGTTCCAAAACCGTGTGCATCATCTACCAACAATCTAAAATTGTATTCTTTTTTAAAAGCTACAATCTCTTTTAAGCGCCCTTGCTCACCACGCATTCCAAAAACACCTTCAGAAATTACTAAAATTCCTCCACCTGTTTTTTCAGCCATTTTTGCGGCACGTTTAATGTTTTTTTCAAAACTTTCCATATCGTTATGACGATAAACAAAACGTTTTCCAGCATGCAAACGCACACCATCTATAATACAAGCGTGTGTATCTATATCATAAACAATAATATCGTTTTTGGTAACCAAAGCATCTATTGCAGACATAATACCTTGATAACCAAAATTTAATAAATATGCTTTTTCTTTGTTTACAAACTCCGCACATTCACGCTCTAATTGTTCATGTAAAGGTGTATGACCAGACATCATTCTAGCGCCCATTGGGTATGCCATACCATGCTCTAAAGCAGCTTCTCCATCAACTTTTAAAACTTCTGGATGATTTGCCAACCCTAAATAGTCGTTAATACTCCAGGTAACTACTTTTTTACCATTAAAAGACATTCTATTAGAAATGGGACCTTCTAATTTTGGAAAAACGTAATAGCCTTCTGCTTGGTCTGCCCATTTTCCTAAAGGACCTTTGTCTTTTATGATTCTTTCAAATAAATCTGTCGTCATTTTCTACTGTTTTTGAGGTGCGCAAAGGTAGAAAAATTAAATATCTTTTGCAATTAAGAGAATAGGATGAAAAGTATTGTTATTTAGTCTAAAAATCCTTGTTGTCTCATCCAAGAATCGTTATAAATTTTGTTTAAATAACGAGATCCATGATCTGGAAAAATAAGAACTACAAAACTATCTTCATTAAAATAGTTTTTAGCAGCATATTGTTTAGTAGCTTGCATAACTGCCCCACAGGTATATCCTGGAAATATACCTTCTGTTTTTATAATTTCTCTAGCTGTAAATGCAGATGCTTTATCGGCAACTTTTTCATAAACATCTATTACATCAAAATCTGTTGCAGTGGGTATTAAAGTTTTACCTAAACCTTCTATTTTATATGGTTTAATTTCATTAGTATCAAATTCTCCTGTTTCGTGGTATTTTTTTAAAACAGAACCAATTGCATCTACTCCTAAAATTTTAATATTTGGGTTTTGCTCTTTTAAGTATTTTCCAGTACCAGAAATTGTACCACCTGTTCCGCTTGCAGCAATTAAATGTGTTATTTTACCTTGTGTTTGCTTCCAAATTTCTGGACCAGTGGTTCTATAATGCGCTTCAATATTTAATTCGTTAAAATATTGGTTAATGTAAACGGAATTTTTAGTTTTTTTATGAATTGCTTTGGCTACTTCGTAATAAGATCTAGGGTCTTCTGCTGGCACATTTGCAGGACAAATATGCACCTCTGCTCCCATTGTTTTTAGTAATTCTATTTTATCTTGTGAAGATTTGTCTGAAACGGCTAAAATACATTTGTAGCCTTTTACAATACTTATCATTGCCAAAGAAAAACCTGTATTACCAGAAGTAGTTTCTACAATAGTTGCTCCTTTTTTAAGGATTCCTTTTTTTTCTGCATCATTTATAATGTGCAGTGCAATTCTATCTTTTGATGAGTGACCAGGATTAAAAGCTTCTAATTTTGCAAAATAAGAACCTTTTAAAGATTTGGTAATTTTTTGAAGCTTTACCAAGGGCGTATCACCTACCAACTCTAAAATATTATTGTGTATTCCTGTTTTACTTATCATTCTTCAATTTCATAAAAAACCCAAACAGCGTTTAATCTAAGTTTTATCATTTATCGTATGCAAAAGTACATTTTCAGTTTGAATTACAAAATTGATTTTAACCCTTTATCAATTCTACGTCTAATTTATCTTCTAAAGCCAAAAAGAAAGTATAATCTTTTGCTGTTTCTTTTAATGCATTAAAACGGCCAGATGCTCCTCCATGACCAGCTTCCATATTAGTCCTAAGCATTAAAAGATTGTTATCTGTTTTTAATTCTCTTAATTTTGCTACCCATTTTGCTGGCTCCCAATATTGTACTTGGCTATCATGATAACCTGTGGTAACTAACATATTAGGATATGCTTTTGCTACTACTTGGTCATAAGGTGAATACGATTTTATATAATCGTAATATGCTTTATCATTTGGGTTTCCCCATTCATCATACTCACCTGTGGTTAAAGGTATAGAATCATCTATCATTGTAGAAATTACATCTACAAAAGGCACTGCTGCTATAATACCATTATACAATTCTGGATTCATGTTTACTATTGCACCCATTAATAGACCACCTGCAGAACCTCCCATGGCATACAAATGCTTTGCAGAAGTATAGCTTTTTTCTATTAAATATTTAGAACAATCTACAAAATCGTTAAATGTATTTTTTTTATGCAACATTTTGCCATCCTCATACCAATCTCTACCTAAATATTGACTGCCACGAATATGTGCCAAAGCATATACAAAACCTCTATCTAACAAGCTTAATCTTGTAGTAGAAAAACTATCTGAAATGGTATAACCATAAGAACCATATGCATACTGCAGTAGTGGTGTATCTTTGTTTAATTTTGTGTTTTTATGGTACACCAAAGAAATAGCTACTTTTTTACCATCTCTTGCAGTAGCCCAAACCCGCTTACTTCTATAGTTTTCTTTATTAAATTTGCCTCCTAAAACTTCTTGTTCTTTTTTAATTTCTTTGGATTTATCTGCCATATTAAAATCTATAACAGAACTTGGTGTTGTAAAAGAATTGTAAGAATACCTTATTACATCTGTATCAAACTCTGGGTTGTTATACACACCAGCAGCATAGGTTTCCTCGTTAAAAGGCAAGTAATAATCGTCTTTATTATCCCAACGTTTTATGCGTACTTTGTTTAAGCCGTTTGCACGTTCTTCTAAAACCAAATATTCTTTAAAAATAGAAAAGTCTTCTAATAAAGTATCTTCTCTATGTGGTATTACATCTACCCAATTTTCTTTACTAGTTTTAGAAATTGGGGTTTTCATTAACTTAAAATTGGTGGCATTGTCTTTATTGGTTAACAAATAAAAATGATCTTCAAAATGAGAAACACTATATTCTAAATCTCTCTCTCTAGCTTGCAACATTTGCAAACTGCCTGTTGGTTGGTTTGCATCTAAAAATTGTGCTTCTGTAGAAACGGTGCTGTAAGAGCCAATAATTATATATTTATCAGATTTTGATTTTGTAACATAAGTACCAAAAGTTTCATCTTTTTCATGAAAAACAACAACATCTTCAGACGTTGGTGTTCCTAAAACATGCCTAAATATTTTATAACTCCTTAAAGTTACGGGATCTTTCTTGGTATAAAAAATAGTTTTATTATCATTAGCCCAAACAGAACCTCCTGAGGTATTTTCTATGATATCTTTATATATTTCGCCCGTTTCTAAATTTTTAATTCTTAAAAAATATTGCCTTCTGCTAACAGTATCTGTAGCAAAAACTGCCAATTTATTATCTGGAGAAACATTTAAACCACCTAGTTGAAAATAATCGAAACCTTTTGCCATTTCGTTTACATCAAACAAAATTTCTTCCTTAGCATCTAAATTTTCTTTTTTCCTACTAAAAATAGGATATTGCATGCCTGTTTTATAACTTGTAATGTAAAAATATCCGTTATCTTTATAAGGCACAGAAGAATCATCTTCTTTTATTCTACCTTTCATTTCCTCGAATAATTTTTCCTCGAAATTTTTAGTGTAAGCAGTTACTTTATCATAATAACTATTTTCTTCTTCTAAATAATCAATTACTTTCTTAGTTTGCTCATCTTTAACAGGCGCTAATTTTTGCTCATCAGAAAGTCGCATCCAAAAATAATTATCTATTCTAACATCTCCATGTTTCTCTAATTGAGTGGGTTGTTTTTCTGCTACAGGTATTTTTGCGTCTATACTTTTCATGTCTTTATTTTTACAAGCAATTGCAAAAATAAGGCTTAAAAGTGTAGTTCTAATAAATAACTTTCTCATTTTTTGTTGATTTAAATTCTTACTAAATTTAGTAAATTTGTATTTTAAAATAAATAGAAAAATATGTTTGGAGATATTTCTGGAATGATGGGTAAGTTAAAAGATGCTCAAAAAAAAGTAGAGGAAACAAAAAAAAGACTAGACAGTGTTTTGGTTGATGAAAACTCAACCGACAACAAAATTAAAGTTACCTTAACTGCTAACAGACAAATAAAAGCAATTACAATAGATGATTCTTTGTTACAGGATGCTGAGGAGTTGGAAGATTACTTAATTTTAACATTAAACAAAGCCATTGCTAAAGCAAGCCAAATTAATGAAAATGAAATGGCAATTGCAGCCAAATCTGGTATGCCAAATATACCAGGAATGGATATGTTTAAATAATAAAACACAGCTTTTACTGTTTTATTAATAGTATCTTAACAGAAATACCTCTTGTAAAAGAGGTATTTTTGCTTTAAGCAAAAAAATTAAATACATGAATGCCACAAACCAAAAAAAACCTTTATTTAAAAAAGTATTAAAATTTACTATAATAACAGTACTTGTATTATTAGTGGTTTTAATTTCCGCTCCTTTTTTATTTAAAGATAAAATTGTAGAAATGGTTAAAACTACAGCAAACAATAATATTAATGCAACATTAACTTTTAATGAAACAGATTTAAGTTTGCTTAGAAACTTCCCAAACGCAAGTTTGCGAATAAACAATTTAGCTATTATAAATAAAGCGCCGTTTACTGGAGATACCTTGTTTTATTCAGAAAAATTAGATCTAAATCTAAAAATAACAGAATTATTTAAAAGTGCTTCTGAAACATTAGCCATAACCAGTTTAGGCGTTACCAATAGTATTGTTAATATTAACTTTAATAAAGAAAATATTGGTAATTATGACATTGCAAAGAAAACCAATGACACAATTACAAAGGAACAACAAAACACGTTTTCGCTAAATATAAATGCTTACAAAGCCAATAATTTAAAATTTACATATTACGATAGTAATTCTAAAATGCGTTTGAAGGTAGACAGCATTTATCACTCAGGAAAAGGAAATTTTGCACAAGACATATTAGATTTAGATACAAAAACTAAGGCAAAAGTTTCTTTTGATATGGAGGATACGAATTATTTAAATAACGTTTCCGTAAAATTAGATGCACTTTTAGGTTTAGATTTAAAAAACGCGAAATATACTTTCAAAGAAAATGTAGGCTACATTAATAAATTACCACTAGAATTTCATGGTTTTATTCAGCTTATAGAAGAAAATCAATTGTATGATATCGATTTTAATACACCAACATCTTCATTTAAAAACTTATTAGGTTTATTGCCTAAACAATATGCAAATAACTTATCATCTGTAAAAACAACAGGTAATTTTGATTTAAAAGGTGTTGTAAAAGGAAAACTTACGAAAACCACAATACCCACATTGGCAATTTCTTTTGATGCCAAAAATGCAAGTTTTAAGTATGATGATTTGCCAAAGGCCGTTAACAACATTAATTTAACGGCAAAAATTATAAATGAAACCGGTTTTACCAAAGACACCTATATCAATATAAAAAATAGCACTTTTAAAATTGATGAAGACACGTTTTCTGCAAACGGTAAAGTAGCAAATTTTACCACAAACCCTTTTACTAATTTAAATGCAAAAGGTACAATTAACCTTAAAAACATTAGCCAAGTTTATCCTGTAGCTATTAAAAACCAATTAGACGGAATTTTAAAAGCAGATATTGCTACTGCTTTTGATATGAATTCTGTAGATAAAGGAAATTACCAAAACATAAAAAACAAAGGATCAATTTCTTTAAACAACTTTAAATATGAAGATAAAGATGTTGCGAATGCCTTCTTTATAGAAAATACTACGATTTCCTTTAATTCCAAAACAATAAACCTAGAAAAATTTATTGCAAAAACAGGCAGTTCAGACTTAAATATAAATGGTAAATTAGATAATTTTTACGGCTTTCTATTTAAAGACCAATTGTTAGAAGGTAATTTTAAGTTAGCTGCGAACACTATAAAAATAGACGATTTTCTTACTGATGAAAATAATACTAATGAAAACGCCACATCGCAAACAACCCAAAACCTTAAAATTCCTAGTTTCTTAGACATTGCCTTAAATGCACAAGCAAAAAGTGTAATTTATGATAATATTACGCTTCAAAACGTTTCTGGAAAACTTTTTATTAAAGATGAAGCAGTAAGGCTAGAAAATATAAAATCTAATGTTTTTGATGGTGAAATTGGTTTTAGCGGAAATGTATCTACCAAACAAGAACAACCAACGTTTAAAATGTCTTTAGATTTGAATAAAATAAATATTAAAGAATCTTTTACCAATATAGAAATGCTTAAAAGCATAGCGCCTATTGCAGAAAGCATAGGTGGTAAAATAAATTCTAACATAAATGTTGCTGGTACATTGGGAGAACATATGGCGCCTAATTTACAAACTATTTCTGGCGATTTATTTGGCAAACTATTAGACCCAAAATTAAAACCAAACCAATCTAAAGTTTTAAATTTAGTAGGTAATAAAATTAACTTTATAAATACAGAAGAGTTAGATTTAAACGGAATAAATGCCTTATTAACTTTTAATAATGGACGTGTTAACATTACGCCTTTTAATTTTAATTATAAAGACATTGGCATTAACATTGGCGGAAATCATAGTTTTAATAATGAAATGAATTATGATCTTACTTTAAATATACCTGTAAAATATTTAGGGAATTCTGTAACAAGTGTATTAGCAAAATTAAACCCAAAAGATGCGAATGAGATAAAAAGCATACCCGTAAAAGCATCTTTAACAGGTAGCTTCTCTAACCCAAACTTTAACTCTAATATTAAAAAAGCAACATCAGATTTAGTGCAGCAGTTAATTGCAAAACAAAAAGCAAGTTTAGTAGATAAAGGAACTAATAAGTTAATAAATATCTTAGGAGGCACAAAAGACAAAGCTAAAGATTCTACAAAAACCAAAGACACAAAAGACACAAAAGAAGCCATAAAAGAAATAACTAAAGACAAAGTAAAAAATGTTTTAAACGGGCTTTTTAGTAAAAAGAAAAAGGATACCGTAAATTAGTCTTATGAAAAACACTTATCAAATTTTAGGAATGACTTGCAATAACTGTAAAAATACAGTTATAAATTATTTAAAAAGCATCCCAGAAGTTAAACAAGTGGTTATTAATTTAGAAGAAAAAGAAGCAGAAATTTCAACAGAAAATTTAATTCCAATTGAAAAATTTAAAGACGTTTTACCAGTAAAATACAGCATCACTTTAAAAGAAAATTTAAGAGCAACCATTGTTAAATCGCAAAAAAAAGAGAAAATTTCTAAACTAAAACAATTAAAACCACTTTTTATAATTCTCTTTTATATTTCTGTTGCTAGTGTATTATTAAACTATAAAAATTGGCAAACCCAACAAGCCATGTTAGATTTTATGGGTTTATTTTATATTGTATTTAGTTTTTTTAAAATGTTAGATTTAAAAGGTTTTGGAACTTCTTTTAAAATGTATGATCCTTTAGCTAAAAAGATAACTTTTTACTCAAAAATATATCCTTTTTTAGAAACTATTTTGGGTTTATTTTTTCTGATGCGTTTTCAAATTGATATTGCTATCATAACAACCATAATAATTTTAGGAATTACAACAATTGGTGTCACCAAAACGCTATTAAGCAAAAAAGAAATACAATGTGCTTGTTTAGGTACTGCATTAAAACTACCAATGACACAGGCTACATTTATAGAAAACGCTATAATGATTCTTATGGCAATTACAATGCTACTTTTTTAAAGCAATTATTTTAAAATTAAAAAAGCTTTCTTTCGAAAGCTTTTTTAGTATCATTTTTAAAGTACTTAACCTGTAACAGCTGCACCAAATATTGCCATTATAAAAAACAACACATAAATAGACAGTATTATTATGGTTAAAACTCCAACAAACTTATAATGCGACTTTAGTTTCTCAAAAGCCGTAGCTAAATCTGCATCATCTTTAGATTGCAGTGCTTTTTTCATTTTTACAGAAAACTGAAACAAATATAAAATGGGAAAAAAGTAAATTAAAGACAACAATAGATAAGTACCTGTCATTATTGGTCCAATATCAAAAGGCATTTGTTCCATATTTGGTAAACTATTAAATATAGTACCAGCAAAAAAACTAAAAACAATCATTAAGCCCACAAAAATAAATCCGATAATCGATAAAAAATATGACCATTTTGCGGTTTCTTTCAAAAAGCTTTTTGACGCTGCATTCAGCGTTAATTCTTCTAATTCTGTAAGTGCATTTTGTTGCATTGTATTTTTTTTAAGTTAGATATATTTCAAAAATAAACAAAAAACCACAAATTCATTCTATTTGTGGTTTTCATAGTATCAATTTAATCAGTTTACTATAATTAAAACGCTGCAATTGTTTGCTTTATAATAGCAATACAATCTTTTAATTGCTCTTCTGTAATTACTAAAGGTGGTGCAAATCTTATGATATTGCCATGAGTAGGTTTTGCCAACAAACCATTATCTCTTAACTTCATGCAAATATCCCAAGCTGTAGAACTTTCTTCGGTATCATTTATTAAAATTGCATTTAACAAACCTTTACCTCTTACCGATTTTATTAAGGCATTTGTTTTACAAAATTCACCAATTTCTTTTCTAAAAATCTCTCCTAATCTGTCTGCGTTAATTGCTAATTTTTCATCTGCAACTACCTCTAAAGCTGCTATTGCAACTGCTGCTGCAATTGGGTTTCCACCAAAGGTAGAACCATGATTACCAGGTCTAATTACATGCATTATAGCATCATTTGCCAAAACTGCAGAAACAGGGTATGCACCACCAGAAAGTGCCTTTCCTAATATTAAAATATCTGGTTTTACTTCTGGTGTACCTTCACAATTTTTATTTTGGCAATTACAATTACCACAAGTAGCTAATAAACGCCCAGTTCTTGCAATACCTGTTTGTACTTCATCTGCAATAAAAAGTACATTATTATCTTCACACAATTGTTTAGCTGCTGCCAAATATCCTTCAGAAGGCACATAAACACCAGCTTCACCCTGAATGGGTTCTACCAAAAATGCGGCAACATTTTTATTTATTTCTAAAGCATTTTTAAGTGCTTGCAAATTATCGTATTCAATTTTAATAAATCCTTCTGTGTAAGGTCCAAAATTTTTACGCGCCACAGGATCATTAGAAAATGAAATGATTGTAGTAGTTCTTCCATGAAAATTATTTTCACAAACAATAACTTTTGCTTTATTTTCTTCAATTCCTTTTACCTCATAAGCCCATTTTCTGGCAATTTTTAAAGCGGTTTCTACAGCTTCTGCGCCAGTATTCATTGGTAATAATTTATCGAAACCAAAAAATTCTGAGGCAAATTTTTCATACTTCCCTAACATATCATTATAAAATGCGCGCGAAGTTAGTGTTAAGGTTTTTGTCTGCGCAATCATTGCATTTACAATTTTTGGGTGACAATGCCCTTGGTTTACTGCAGAATAGGCAGATAAGAAATCATAATATTTTTTTCCTTCAACATCCCAAACATATACACCTTCTCCTTTACTTAGCACCACTGGTAATGGGTGATAATTGTGTGCACCATATTTGTTCTCTAAATCAATTGCTTCTTGCGAAGTTAAGTTGTCTAAAACAGCCATTTTGTAATCTTTTAAATGTTTATTATAAAAACATTCCTGTTCTACCTTTATCCTTCTAGAAAGTACTAGAAATTCAGCGTGGGAAAGAAATCATCCTCGAAGTACTACAAAAATAAGGAAAATTTATTAGTAATTTCCATCTCATTTTCATCAAATTAAAGTGTATTTTTTGTTTCAGCACAGCTCAAGAATAAAAAATATCAACATTAAATATTAAAAGAAATGTTTAAGATTTTGAGATAAAATAATAAAGTACATAAACTAAAGGTTTTGGAAACCTTAAAAAAAGTAATTTTTGGTACTTAAAAAAAAGACTGATAATAAGTTCATAACAAATAAAAACCCGATACAAAAAATGTATCGGGTTTAAAATGTATTGGAATAAAAAGCTAAAGATTATTTCTTTTTGTTACCAGCTTCCATTTTCTCTTTTAAAGCAGCTAAACCTCCAATATCTCCTAATGTAGTTTTTTCTACATCTGCAGATTTCTTAGCAGCAGCTTTAATATTTCTCTTTTCTTCTTCTCTAAAGATAGAAGTATGAGAAACTACAACTCTTCTGTATTCTTTAGAAAATTCTGTAACAATAAATTCTACAGTTTCTCCTTTAGCTAACTTTGTACCATCTTCTTTTTCTAAGAAACGTGTTGGTGCAAAACCTTCTACTCCTTCAGAAAGTGTTACAACAGCTCCTTTATCGTTCTTATCTTTAACAGTACCAGTATGTGTAGAACCTATTGCAAACGTAGCTTCATGTGCATCCCAAGGGTTATCTTGTGTTTGCTTATGACCTAAGTTTAATTTTCTGTTCTCTACATCTAATTCTAATACTTGAACTTCTAATTTATCTCCAACAGTTACAAAATCTGATGGGTGCTTAATTTTCTTAGTCCAAGAAAGGTCAGAAATGTATACTAAACCGTCTATACCTTCTTCTAACTCTACAAAAACACCAAAGTTTGTGTAATTTCTTACAGTACCTGTATGTGTAGAACCAATTGGGTATTTAGTGGTAATATCTGTCCAAGGATCTGGGTGTAATTGCTTCATACCAAGAGACATTTTACGGTCTTCTCTGTCTAAAGTTAAAACTTGCGCCTCTACTTTATCTCCAACTTTTACAAAGTCTTGTGCAGAACGTAAGTGCGTAGACCAAGACATTTCAGAAACGTGAATTAACCCTTCTACTCCTTGTTCTACTTCTACAAATGCACCATAATCTGCAATTACTACAACTTCTCCTGTAACTTTATCGCCAACTTTTAATTCGTTGTCTAAAGCTTCCCAAGGATGTGCAGATAATTGTTTTAAACCTAACTGAATTCTAGATTTGTTATCATCAAAATCTAAAATTACAACATTTAATTTTTGGTCTAATTCTACAACCTCATTAGGATGATTAATTCTAGACCAAGATAAATCTGTAATATGTACTAAACCATCTACACCACCTAAATCTACAAACACACCATAAGAAGTAATGTTTTTAACTACACCTTCTAATACTTGTCCTTTTTCTAATTGGCCAATGATTTCTTTTTTCTGTAATTCTATATCTGCTTCAATTAAAGCTTTATGAGAAACTACAACATTTTTAAATTCGTGGTTTATTTTTACAACCTTAAATTCCATTGTTTTTTCTACATACTGATCGTAATCTCTAATTGGCTTAACATCAATTTGAGATCCTGGTAAAAATGCTTCTATTCCAAAAACATCTACAATCATACCACCACGAGTTCTACACTTTACAAAACCATTAACTACTTCTCCAGTTTCATGTGCATTATTAACTCTTTCCCAAGCTTTAATTACTCTTGCTTTTTTGTGAGATAACACCAATTGACCAGAAGAATCTTCTCTCTTATCAACCAATACTTCTACTTTATCTCCTTCTGCTAAACCTTGGTTGTAACGGAATTCGTTTAAAGAAATAACTCCTTCAGATTTTGAGTTAATGTCTATAATTGCATCTCTATCTGTAATTCTAATTACAGTTCCTTCAATTACATCACGCTCGTTTACAAAACCTACAGTTCCTTCTAAAGCCTTTTCAAAAGCTACTAATTTTTGCTCATCAACTTCATCAATACCTTCTTCGTATCTGTGCCAGTTAAAATCTGCTAAAAATTGTTTTGGATCTACAGCAGGAGTTGCTGTTTCTTGTACTTCAGTAGCAGCTACTTGCTCTTCAGTGTTTTTTGTTTCTTCAGACATGTGTCTAAATTAATTTTGTATCTTATTGTTTTACAGATTTTTAACGATTAAAACGCAAAGAGATGTTTTTATAAATAATTGTTTCTTATTCCTTTCACAAATCTGTTACCGTAAAAAGGAGTGCAAATTTACAAAAATCATTTGATTTTTAACAACTTACAACCAAATTATTTTAGAAGAATTGTTTTTATATTTGTATTGAAAATCAAAACTTTATGAAAACACTTTTAAAAATAGCAGTTCTTTTTTTATTTCTGATGAATTTTGGATGCAAAAAAGAAAGTTCTTCCATCATAAAACACCACAAATCTCATGAAAAAAGTAGGGCAAATGTTCCTTTTTCTGATGCAGTTCAAGTTGGTAATTTGTACTTTTTAACAGGTCAAATTGGTAAAAATCATAAAACAGGTAAATTAGTAAATGGAGGTATTAAAGCAGAAACCAAACAAACTTTAAAAAATATTGAGGCCGTTTTAAAACAACATAATTTAACCTTAAAAGATGTTGTAAAATGCACAGTTATATTATCTAATATTGATGATTTTTCTAAAATGAACACAATTTATCGCACTTTTTTTACAGATAATCTCCCTGCAAGAACTACCTTTGCAGCCGATTTAGTTGGAACTGCAAATATTGAAATTGAAGTGGTTGCTGCAAGAAAGTAGACAATGGATAAAAAAACAAAAGACTTAGTAGATAAAGGCGTTATGCTTCCTTTAATGGAAGAATTTTACACTATTCAAGGAGAAGGCGCTCATACAGGAACTGCCGCTTATTTTATTAGAGTTGGCGGTTGTGATGTAGGTTGCCATTGGTGCGATGTTAAAGAAAGTTGGGATGCTAATTTGCACCCACCAACACTTGCAGACAACATTGTAAAAAACGTAAAAAAACATGCAAACACTGTTGTAATTACTGGTGGCGAACCTTTAATGTGGTCTATGGATTATATTACAGCATTGCTTCAGAAAAATCAAATAAAAACGCATATAGAAACTTCTGGAGCCTATGCTTTTTCAGGAAAATGGAATTGGTTTTGTCTTTCTCCTAAAAAAACAAAATTACCATTAGAAGAAGTTTATAAAGAAGCAGATGAATTAAAAATGATTATTCACAATCAATCAGATTTTAAATTTGCTGAAGAACAAGCCACTAAAGTTTCAGAAAAATGTCAGCTTTTTTTACAACCAGAATGGTCTAAAAAAGAAAAAATGACCGAAGAAATTGTAAATTATGTAATGAAAAATCCAAAATGGAAAATTTCTTTACAAACCCATAAATATTTAAACATACCTTAGCCTATAAAACTTAATTTAGTGTTTTTTTGAAGCTATTTCCTGCTTTCACTACTCGCTTTGCACAAAAAAGTGCAAGAGCTCAAACAGACCGTTCAATCAGGGCTACAACTTTTGCAAGCATTTAGTTATACGCCAATTTTTTGGTCTACTAAACTACAAATTCTTTCAAACTGCTCTGTAATTCCCATATCAGAATTATCAAACTCAATAGCATCATCAGCTTTTAATAATGGAGAATCTTCTCTGGTAGAATCAATTCTATCTCGTTCTTGTACATTAAATAAAATATCCTCAAAAGAAACATTATCACCCCTATCTATTAATTCTTTATAACGCCTTGTAGCTCTTTTTTCCGCAGAAGCAGTCATAAATAATTTTAATTCTGCATTAGGAAAAACTACAGTTCCAATATCTCTACCATCCATTACAACGGCACCTTTTACTCCAAAACCTTTTTGTTCTAGTACTAACTTTTTTCTAACCTCAGAAATTGTAGCAATTTTACTCACCAACTTAGATACTTCTAAAGTTCTTATTTCTTTTTCAACATTTTTACCATTCAAAAACATTTCAGCAAAACCCAAATCAGCATTAAATATAAAAGTCAGTTCAATATTTTTTAATGCTTCAATCAATTCATGTTCATTTAAAAAATCAGAACTTACCAAATTATGCTGCATTGCAAACAAAGTAACAGCTCTGTACATTGCTCCTGTATCTACATAAACATAATTATATTTTTGTGCAATTAATTTTGCAATGGTACTTTTACCTGTAGATGAAAATCCATCAATAGCAATAGTTATATTTTTCATAGTTAAAATCGGTTACTATCCAAATCAATTTCTAGACTAAAAGTACTCACATTAGTAGCAGAATGAAATCTAGAATTGGCAAAGTTAAACTTAAAACGTTTCATTTTAATACCAAAACCAAAAGAAATACCACTAAAACTTCTAGCGTTTTGTAATTTTAATTCAGCCGCTCTTCTAAAATTATAACCTAATCTTAAATTTATAACACTTTTGGGAAATAATTCTGCACCAATTACAAGATGTCTTATTGCGTTCCCTAAAAAACCGACTTCCGCCTCCGTAATATTTCCTTCCAAATCTATAATTTGATCAGAAGGATTTGCCACAGAAATATCCCATTGTTGCAAATTATCAACTGTAGCATACCACTTTAAAGGAACATGTTCTAATTGATAACTCCCTCCTACTAAAATTTCTAATGGTAAATCTTCATTTTGACCACTAAAAGATTTAATTTGAGTTCCTAAATTTCTAACAACGGCAGTAAAAGAATAAGGTTTATAAATACTTGTATACAACAGCGCCAAATCTACAGCAACACCCACAGAAGAAAAATTACTAATATTAGAATTTATAAATTTTAAATTTGTTCCTACATAGAAATTAGATCTTGGTATGTTGTAAGAATAACCTAAAGAAACAGCAATATCGTTAGCCCTAAAAGTACCCGTTTCATTACCCTGTTCATCAGCACCAATCAAAGAACCATAATCAAAATACTTTATATTACCATGAATTACGCCAAACCTTCTCGAAACTTCACTAGCATAAGAAATTGATCCTACATTTATGCCTGCCAGAAAACTAGAATAATTTACAGAAACTTTTCTGTCTAAATCAATACTAATAGTTGCAGGATTCCATATAGGCTGATTAATATCATCAGTAATTGTTAAAACTTCACCTCCCAAAGCCAATTGTCTTGCTGAGGTAGAAATGTTAAGAAATTGGTATACAGTTTCTCCACCAACTTGAGCATTGGCAAAAAAACTAATAAATAATAAAATGATAATTTTTATGATTTTCATACGATTACAAAGAAACAAAGTCTTAACTACATAACGTAAAAATAATTCAATATTATCACAAAATATAACTAAAATAATCTAAATAATGTTTGACTAAAGAGATCAAAATGCCTTTATAAAATACAAATTGCCTTTTTAATTAACTTATGTTTTACATTTAGAGGAAGAATACAAAATTTCTAATAGGATTTTTAAAAAAAAATGCTATAAGTTAAAAAACATAATATTAGATACTTATAAACTATAAGAATACCCTAATTTTACCTCGAATAGGAAAATCTTGAACGGTAGCTTCTGGAAAAAAACCTTTAGAATGTAGTTTAACAGCTTTAAATTCTTCTGGAATATTATGTAACTCTGTGAAATAAAAATGAATTTCTTCTTCTTTAACCTCGTGTTTAATCAGTTCAAAATATGTAACAAGAACTTCGGGAAGTAATAAATTGGCTATCGATAATAAAGGGGCCGAAGACATAAATATTTTAATATCAAAGTTCAACCTTTTTTATTTAATCCACAACTTTTGGTATTGATCCGTATTTACCATAAATATGGATAAAAAAAAAGTCTCAATTCGGCTGAATTGAGACTTAGAAATAAGAAAGGCGGCGACCTACTCTCCCACATAAATGCAGTACCATCGGCGCTATTGGGCT
>NZ_CANLXV010000005.1 GCF_947495205.1 uncultured Polaribacter sp.
ATATCAAAAAGAGGAAATTCCAGAATCCGACGAGCCTTGTATATGCCTTCTTTAGTTGTTATTCAATGTGAAGTACAGCAATTTAAAGATTTATATGATAGAACTTATAAAAAACACGGAGTGAAGATGAAAAGCTATGTTGCTGTTCAGAAAAAGCTATTAACGATGATTTATTATTTATGGAACAAAAATGAAGCTTATAATCCAAACTATAAGGTAAAATTCCAAGAAGAGGAGCAGAAGCTTTACTCTCTGTTTGCCTTTGAAAAAGGCATAAAAAGTAGCCCCAATAAAATTGAGGCTACACAAGGTAAACTTCCAGTGAATGATCACAGTGAGCTTCCTCTCTGTTAAATCAAAAATAATAAAAATTAAGACAATAAAATTAGGAATTAAAGATAGTACCTAGCCGTGTTTGCCAACTTTTAGAATTAATGAATTGTTTTAATCATTCACAAACATAAGAGGTTTTAAAAACCTGTGAGGTCTAAAAAAGAAAAATGGGAGGTTTATTTTTTATTTTAATTGTTTTA
This sequence comes from uncultured Polaribacter sp., assembly GCF_947495205.1. Taxonomy (GTDB): domain Bacteria; phylum Bacteroidota; class Bacteroidia; order Flavobacteriales; family Flavobacteriaceae; genus Polaribacter. The sequence continues at coordinate 534 of NZ_CANLXV010000005.1, forward strand.
CCAATTTCACTATTGTTATTAATAATAGCTGGCATCACAAATAAAAAAATCTACGCCCAACTTGTTTTATATTTTTGGTTATTTTTAATTACTATTTCCATTTTAGCAGAAATTACACGTCCTCTTTTCACTAAAAAAGTATTAGAAAAATCAGATTTTTACGGAGAATACATAATTGATAGAAGTTATTTTCCAGGAAAACAAGCAAATTGGCAGTACAACAATTTCCGATTTGAAATCAAAGAAAATGATTCTATTTATTTTTATGTTACAGATAACAAAATCATCCTTAAAACTTATAAAGGCAAATTTTCAACCAAAAAAACATTTACATCAGAGCGTCCAAAATTTAAAATGCAAACGCCTAATCATCATATTTTAACCACAAATCCAACGGTTTATAGAGAAATTTGGGATTTTTATTTGGTTTTTAATTCTCCTAAGTTTAAAAATATGTATTTTCGAAAAGGAAAATGGAAAACAATAGATTAAAAAATGATATTTAACCTAACAGACCAGCAAAAAGTAAATTACACTAGAATAATAGCAGTTTTAGCAATACTGGTGCTAATGCTTTATGCTCCTAAATTATGGATTTCTACAAAAATTTTTCCAGTAATTCCATTGTTTGATTGGTTGCCAATTCCCACAAATCCATTAGATTATATTTTAGCAATTTTCTTTTTCGGAATTCAAATTGTGTACATTTTTCAAAATAAAAGATGGCAAGGAATTACAATTATAGTACTCTACCTTTACTTGGCTCTTGTAGATCAAAATAGGTTACAACCTTATTTTTATCAGAGTATTTTAACCATTTTAATGATCGAAATTTTTCCAAAGAAAACCAATTATAAAAAAGTTTTATATGCCGTAATTTTAGTTTTTTTTGCTACTTATTTTTGGAGTGGCATTCAAAAATTAAATCATTCTTTTTACGTACAATGGTTATCTGCTCTAAACAAACATTTTAGTTGCGTAGCAAATTCTAATTCGGCTTTAATATGCTTACCACAAAAATTTCTAGAAATTTTTACCTATGCAGTACCTTGGTTAGAAGCGCTAATGGGCGTTCTATTATTGTTTAATAAAACCAGAAAATTTGGTATTGTATTTGTGCTTTCCATGCACGGAATTATTACTTTTTTATTATTCTATTTAGGTTATGGCTACAATGTTGTACCTTGGAATATTCAAAATATGTTTTCTGTAGTTATTATATTCTGGACGTTAAAAACCACAAATGCATTGGCTTTTTTCGCAGAATTTTTTGACAAACAGAAAATAGTAGCCTTGTTTTTTACTTGTATTTTACCTTTTGCCAATTTTACAACTGGCTTTTATGATAATCTTTTATCTTTTCATTTTTTTACGGCAGATTTAAATTATTACAACATTGTTTTAAATGACGAATTAGAAGACAGTTTACCAGAACATATTAAAGCTTTTTACAGGTATAAAAATAGTAGTGCTTATTTAAACGTTAATGAGTGGGCGCAATATGATAATAAAGTACTTTTTTATCCAGAAGAAAGAATTATTAAATCTCTAGACGCATACTTAAGGTCTTTTGCTAAAAATCCGCAAGAAAAAGGTTTAACAGAATTGGTTATTTACAATCACGAAGGAGAATAGAATTTTAGTGAAGAAACCCATCTAAATAACAAATTCTAATTCAATCTGTACGAATTCTAAAACAGCTAAAATTTACCTTTGTTTTGGTTTTACTTTTACAGTGTATTCACACTTTAAAACATAAAAAATCATGAAAACACTTGTAAAAAACACCGTAATTTTTGGATTAAGTATTTTAGCTACTACCGTATTTATTAGCTGCAATTCTAACGAAATTGAAAAGCAACCAGAAACACAAATTTCAGCTCAAAACACAATTCCTGTTGCACAAAAAGTTAAAGCTATAACATATCAAAAACCAGTTGTATTTATAGCAGGTTTTGACAAAGGCAACGAAACCTTTTACAACAATGCTAGAACCTATTTTAAAGAAAAAAACCTTAAGGTTATTGATGGTAAATATTCTTTAGAAGAAATTATTCTTTGGTTAAATACTAATGGTAAATCTAGTTTATTTAGTGAAATTCATATTGTAAATAAAAGCAATCCATTTAAAGGCATGAATTTAGAAACAGTAATTCATGGAGATAAAATTACTGCAGAAACGTTAAGAAGAACTATTACCCAAGGCACATTACCTAAACTACAAAACGTAGTAAACACAAATTCTAAAATTATATTTCATGCTTCTGGTTTGGTAGAAAATTTAGAATTATTAAAAACAATAAAAGATGCATTTCATGCTAAAGAAAATCCAAAAGTTATAGCATCTCCTTATCATACTGTTTTTGGCGGCGCTTTTTCCAATCATTATTTAGCACAACCTTATTATGTGTTTTACCCAACCGCTAATTCTCCAGGAATTACAGATTTATCTAAGGAAATTGCAAAAAAATATCCAGAAGAAACAGAAATAGAATGGTTTAATGCGCTAAATAATGAAGAAGAAAGATATGTGGGTGAAGCTTACACTACACAATTTACAGTGCCAATTCTTTGGGAATTCGATTTTCATAATACAGATAATGAAATGCCAAAATTTAAAATTGCAGAAGAAGTAATGGATTGGATTGAGCAAGATGAACAACTTATGGCAGAATTAAAAACATACAACATACCACTGGAAAAATTTAGATGGAATTGGAAAGTAAAAGGAAGCAAATTAACCATAAAAGGAAGAACAACAGGTCTTTGTGTTTTAAAGCCTTTAATTAAGCCTTATGGAGACTTAAAACACATAAAACCAGATACAAACAACAAACGTTTGTATGCCATGAAATAGCATATGTAATAGCAATTGGAAGTAAATAAACGTCATTACATAAAATTTATAACCTTGTAATGACGTTTTAATTAGTAAGTTTGTTTTATGAAATTAATTTTTCAAAATTTGTTTTTATTCTTTTTAAAACTCTCTTTAATCTGGAATGGGTTTTTACTTACTATCCTACTATTTTTATCACTAAATAGTAAAGCACAAGAAAATAATTTCAAAAAAATAAATGACTCTGAAAAATTTGTAGTTCATAAAATTGCACAAGACAGCTTTAATAATATTTGGTTAGGAACCAACAATGGATTCATTAAATTTGATGGAGTTTCTTTAAAAAGTTATGATTTTAAAATTGGTAATTCATCTAGAGCAATACAATCTCTTTTTAGTAAAAACGATTCTATTTTCATTGGTAAAAACAAAAACCTTTACCTAAAAACCAAAAACAATATTTTTACTTTTGATGCTAAAAGTGTAAACACAATATGTAACAGGAAAAACGAATATTATTTTGGTACTAACCAAGGTATTTTACATTTTAGAAAAGATTATTTACAACCTTTAAAAACCACTTACAATTTAGATTTTTCTGTAATTAATACTATTGTTTTTTACAAAAATCATTTTTTAGTGTCTTCAAATAGTGGGCTTTGGCAGTTAGACGAGTTAATTCAGCCTAAAAAAGTAACTTTAATTGCTAAAGGTAATTTTTCTTCCTTATTAAAAGCAAAAAATAATTTGTATGTGCTTAAAAACAATACTGAAATCTTCGCATTAGATTCCAAAAACAAGCTACAATTAAAATACACACAAGCTGAAACAAAGAGCATTAAAAAAGTGCAAAACTATATTTATGTAATTTCTAAAAATGAAGGTATTAACATTTTAAATGACACTACGTTTATATTCCAAAAAAGAATTAATAAATACAACAGCAATCTAGATTCTAATACAATAAACGATGTATTTGAAGATGCAGAAAACAACATTTTTATTGCCACAAATACAGGTTTATTTATAAAACAAAATAGAATTGTTTCTGAAAAACCACAACTACAAATTGCAAGTATTAGCGTAAATTACAAACAGATAGACACCATTAATACAAATAATTACAACAAGCTATTAACACTGGAAACAGATCAAAATAACGTTTCTTTTCTTTTGCAAAGCATTTCTATAAATAACGCTAAAAATATACAATTTCGTTATCAGCTAAATAATGCTAACTTCTCGCCTTGGAGTGCAGAAAATCAAATTAATTTTGCAAACTTAAGTGCAGGAAAATATATTTTAAAAGCACAAACTAGGTTTAAAAACGGTGGTAAAACCTCCACAAAAATATTCTCTTTTAGTATAGACCAACCAATTTATAAAAAAACTTGGTTTATAAGTTTAGTATTTATTATGGTTTGTTTGGCAATTGCAGGTTTTGTAGAATTATACATTCGTGGCATTAAAAAGAAAATTAACAAACAAGTTAAGGCACTACAAATAGAAAATAAATTAATCTCTTTAGAGCAAAAAGCCTTGCAGTTACAAATGAATCCTCATTTTATTTTTAATGTATTAAACGGCATAAAAGCTTTAGGAAATTCTAATGATAAAAAAGAACTAAACACGAGCGTTAACCAATTTGCCATACTTTTAAGAAGTGTTTTAAATAATTCTAGATTAAAAGAAATCAGTTTACAAGAAGAAATAAAAACGGTAGACAATTATTTAAATTTAGAGCAAAAAATGAGTGCTTTATCTTTTGATTACGTTATTGAAAAAAAATTAAATGGTATTGATGCAGAAGAAATTTTAATTCCGCCAATGTTATTACAACCTTTTGTAGAAAATGCCATAAAACACGGTATTTCTAAAATAAATAAAAAAGGAAAAATCAAAGTTAGCTTTTTAGTAAAACATAGTTTTTTAGAATGTTTTATTTCAGATAATGGAATTGGGTTTTACCAATCACAAAAAAATAAGAAGAATACAAAACACATATCTCTAGCTTTAAAAATAACAAAAGAAAGAATAGAAAACATATCTAAATACAGCAATTTTTCTATAATAGAAGTGGTAGAAAACAAGGTTGTTTCAGGCACAGAAGTTTGGTTTAAAATTCCGTTAAAAACAGATTATTAAACAAATGAAAAGAAGAAAATTTATAAAAAAATCGGTTTTAGGAATTGCTGGTATTGGTTTAAGTACAGCTATTTATTCTTGGCAAATTGAGCCTTTTTGGTTAGAGTTTGTGCATAAAAAAATGCCTATAAAAAACTTACCTAACAATTTAATTGGAAAAACACTAATGCAAATTAGTGACACACATGTTGGTAATAGGTTTGATTATCAATTTATTATTGATTCTTTTAAAAAAGCAAAACAACTAAAACCAGATTTTGTAGTGTATACAGGAGATTATGTTTCTTATGAAAACGAAAAACAATTTGCACAATTAAAAGAAGTTATGCAATCGGCTGTTTTAGGTAATTTGGGTACTTTTGGTATTCTTGGAAATCATGATTATGGCATTAATTGGTACCAACAAAAAGTTGCAAATCAGATTACTTCAATTCTAGAAAATTCTAAAATCAAAATACTTAACAATCAAAAAGAAGAAGTTAACGGATTGCATATTATTGGTTTAGATGATTATTGGGGTTTAAACTTTAATCCTAAAAAAGTATTATCAGAGATAAACCACAACCACGCAAATTTGGTTTTATGTCACAATCCAGATGTTTGTGATCTTGATGTTTGGTCTAACTATAAAGGTTGGGTTTTATCTGGCCACACTCATGGTGGTCAAGTAAAACCACCTTTTTTAAATCCTCCTTTATTACCTGTAGAAAATAAAAAATATACTGCCGGAAAATTTAATTTAAGTGATGGCAAAACTTTATATATTAATAGAGCATTAGGTAACAGTAGACAAGTTCGTTTTAATGTAAGACCAGAAATTACTGTTTTTAAACTTGAAAAGGTCTAATTATGAAAAAAACAACAGCAATTTTAGTTGAAGACAATGTATTGGCGTTAGAAATGTTACACCAAGAAATTATTGATAATTTTAAAGAAATAGAAATTATTGGTACTGCAAAATCTGTTGTAGAAGCTGCCAAACTACTACGAGCCAAAACACCAGATATTTTATTTTTAGATATTATGTTGGGAGATGGAACTGGTTTTGATATTTTAGAGATTTTTCCAGAATTAACTTCTAAAATAATATTTGTAACGGCAAGTGATGCTCATGCAATTAAAGCCTTTAAATTTTCTGCAATAGATTATATCTTAAAACCATATTCAGATACAGATTTGGCAAATGCAATTACAAAAGCACATTCTCAAATTCAACCAGAAAATGAACAGTTAAGTGTTTTAAAACAAGTAATAACAAAGCCGAATACAACATTAGAAAAGATTTCTTTACATACATCAGAAAAAATAATAGTTGTAAATATTTCAGAAATTATACGTTGTAAGGCAGATAATAATTATACCACATTTTATTTTAAAGATAATTCTAAAATATTGGTTTCTAAAACTTTAAAGTTTTATGCAGATTTATTAAAAGAAGTTGGTTTTTTAAGAGTACACCAAAGCCATTTAATAAACACAAAGTACATTAAAGAATTCATAAAGTCAGATGGTGGGTATTTAATGCTTACAAACAACGCTAATGTTCCTGTTTCTGTTAGAAAAAAAGCAGAAGTTCTGGAAGTTTTAAATTCTTTTTAAGAATAATTTAAAGAGACTACAATGCACTTTTTGTTTCATTTCAACTAGAGAAATAAAATTTACTGAGGACAATACAAACTAAGTTTTCTTAAGCTGCATTTTATTAAGCTCAAAGTAACACTTGAATTCAAGAAAATTTTACGCACAAAAAAAGCTTCTTATTTCTAAGAAGCTTTTGTTTTGGGTGGAAGACGGGACTCGAACCCGCGACACTCGGTACCACAAACCGATACTCTAACCAACTGAGCTACAACCACCATATAATTGCGGGTGCAAATATAAATGTTTTTTCTATTTTTACACAATAAAAATTTAAATTAATTTATCTAAACTTTCTACAGCAACATAACGTTCTGTGTTAAAACCTTCTGCAAACTCTACTCCTATTAATCTTCCACAATCTCTAGCTCTGTAATGTATGCTATCAATAAAATTTTTGCTTGTAATTGGGGTTTCTGGTTCTTTACTGTTAGGGTCAAAAAACTGAGAAGAATAGGCTTTTACAGCCGCTGTTTTTGTAGCTATAAAACCAGTAACATTTACCACAAAATCTGGCTCTAAATTTTTCCATTGCATATAATGATAAACTAGTTTTGGTCTCCATTTTTCTTGTTTATCGCCTTGTAATGTTGTTTCTATTTTTAAAAGTCCACTTAAAAAGCAAGCATCAGAAACCAATTTACTTCCTTTACCATGATCTATATGCCTATCTTCTAAAGCATTACATAATACAATTTCTGGCTGGTATTTACGAATCATTTTTATAATCTCTAGTTGATGCTTTTTATCATTTGTAAAGAAACCATCTGCAAAACCTAAATTTTCTCTAACAGCAACTCCCATAATTTTTGCAGCATTTTCAGCTTCAATTTTACGCAATTCTGCAGAACCTCTTGTACCTAATTCTCCGCGTGTTAAATCTACAATTCCTACTTTTTTTCCAAGAGAAACTTCTTTTGCAATAGTTGCACCACAACCTAATTCTACATCATCTGGATGCGCCCCAAAAGCTAAAATATCTAATTTCATTTTTCTTTTATTTCTATCTTAATTTTATGTTTAGACTATTATTATCAATTTTATTTACAAAAAATCAATAAAAATATAATCCGAAGTTCAAAAATAATGCTTTTCAAAAGATTATATAAATTAGTTTATCATCTATTTCGTTTTTAAATTCATATTTAGATAAAAAAATAGGTTTGTTTTTATCATTATCATAAAAATGTATAGCGTTAGTTTAAGTATGATTATTATCATAAATTAGGCAAAGGAATACATTTAATTTTACCTGAAATTAAAAACCAAATTTTACAATTATGATGTATATAATGTTAACCATTTTAGTAATTACCATTGCACTTTTTGTTTGGGGCAAATACTCTCCAGATGTTATTGCCTTGGTATCTATGATTAGTTTATTTCTTTGCGGAGTGCTTACTTTAAAAGAAACTTTAAGCGGCTTTAGCAACGCTACAGTTATTATGATTGCTGCCCTTTTTATAATTGGAGAAGGCTTATCTCAAACAGGTTGGACAGCTTTGGCTGGTAAAAAACTAATTGAATTAGCGGGTAAAAGTGTACCAAAACTATTGGTAATTATTACATTAGGCTCTGGTGTTTTATCTGGTTTTGTAAGTAATACTGGTACAGTAGCAACGTTATTGCCGGCCACAATTTCTTCTGCTTGGAGCATTGGTACAATGCCTTCTAAAATATTAATTCCTGTAGCATTTGGTTCTAACACAGGTGGTTTATTAACTTTAACAGGTACACCACCAAATATTATTGCAAATAATGCTTTAATTGATGCTGGTTTTGATGGGTTTTCTTTTTTTGAATTTGGGTTAATTGGTTTGCCGCTTTTAATTATTGCCATTGTTTATTTTAGATACATTGGTTTTAAATTACTTCCAAAAAATAAAACAAACAACAAACCTATTAATATAGATTCTACTTTGCATGAATGGATAGAAGCTTATCAAATTGAAAACGATTATTACCAATTAAGAATTCGTTCTAACTCTCAGTTAATTAATACTCAAATTAGCAAATGGGATATTGAGCACAATTATAACGTAAATATTATTCGTTTAAAAAGAAGGCATCCTAATAGATTAAAAGGCAATTTACCTTTTATTGAAATGCCAGAAAATGAAACCGAATTAAGGTATCATGATATTTTAACTATTAAAGGACATACAGAAGATATTAATAAGTTAATGATTGACTTTAAATTGGGGCTTTTACCAAAAGAATCTGCTGAAAAAGAATTAAGAAGTAATTTAATTAACCAAGAAGTGGGTATGGCAGAAGTAATTGTTACTCAAAAATCTTTTTTAATTGGTAGAGAAATTAAACTGCATGACTATTTTAAAAGATATGGCATACAATTATTGGCTACTTCTAGACATCAAAAACCTTATTTAGAAGATAATTTAAGGGTAAATCCAGGTGATAGTTTTATTATTAGAGGTTCTTGGGAAGATATTGAAAACTTAAATACACAACACAAACACGTGGTTATTGTTGGTAGTCCAGAAGAAATGCAAAAAGATGTAGATGAGCTAACGCCAAAATCTTATATTGCTTTAGGTGCTTTACTTTTAATGATTGGTATGTTGGTTTTTAAAATAGTTCCTGGCGCAATCGCAGCTTTAATTGCTGCAGGTATTGTTTTATTTGCTGGTTGTGTACCCTTTACAAAAGCATACAAAAGTATTAGTTTTACAAGCGTTGTAATGATTGCTGCCATGATACCAATGGGAGTTGCAATTCAAAAAACAGGTGCAGCAGAACTAATTTCTAATTCTTTAATAAATTTCTTAGGAAAAGACAATCCAACTTTATTGCTAGCGGGTATTTTTATATTAACTACAACTTTTAGTCAATTTATAAACAACTCTGCAACGGCAGTTTTAATGGCGCCAATTGTTTTATTAGCAGCAAGTAGCGTGGGTATTTCTCCAGAGCCGTTATTAATTACAGTTGCTATTAGTGCTTCTACCGCATTTTTAACGCCAATTGGTACCACAACAAATGCTATGGTAATGAGTTCTGGAAATTATAAATTTGTAGATTATTTAAAAGTTGGTTTTCCATTATTGATGATTTTTATAATAACCACCATTATTTTAGTGCCAATAATTTGGCCTTTTTAAAGAAAAACATTTTACTTTTTTAAGCTAGATTATCTTTATTAAATAAGAAAATCTAGCTTTTTTTTTATTTTAAAGTGAAGCTTTTATGGCCTGTTCTATATCTGAAATTAAATCTTTTGGCTCTTCAATTCCTACAGAAAAACGAATTAAACCATCTCTAATACCACGTTTTAAACGTTGTTCTTCTGTTAATAAAGCATGTGTGGTTTGGGCAGGAGAAACCATTGTACTTTCTAAACCTGCTAAACTCATAGAAGGTTTTATCAATTTTAAATTATTTTGAAAAACCATGGGGTTTATACCTTCTTTTAACTCAAAAGACAACATGGCTCCAAAACCTTTCATTTGTTTTTTTGCCAATTCATAATTAGGATGACTTTTTAAACCAGGATAATACACACGATCTATATTTGTACTACCTTCTAAATATTCTGCCATTTCTTGAGCATTTTTAGTTTGCTCTTTAACACGTAAGTTTAATGTTTTTAGACTTCTTTCTAACAACCAAACTGTTTGATCGCTTAAATTTCCACCAAAATTAATCGCTGTTTTCCAGATTTGGGCAATATGTTCTTTAGTTGCTGCAATTGCTCCCGCAGAAATATCTGAATGTCCTCCCATATATTTTGTAGCCGAATGCAAAACAATATCTATACCAAAATCTGCTGGATTTTGGTTGATAGGACTTGCAAATGTATTGTCTATCATGGTAATGCAATTGTTGGCTTTTGCTAAATTTGCAACGGCTTGCATATCTGTAATTCCTAAAAGCGGATTAGACGGCGTTTCTATATAAATTACTTTTGTATTTTTTTTTACTAAAGGAATAAAATCTTTAATAGCATCTGATTCTGTGAATGAATATTCAATTCCATATTTTTCAAATTCTTGCACAATAAAATTATAGGTTCCACCATAAATTACCTGCTGAATTATAACATGGTCCCCCGTTTTTAAAAAAGCAAAAAGTGCTGCAGATATTGCTGCCATACCAGAACCAAAAATTAAGCCATCTTCTGTGTTTTCTAAAGCAGCTATTTTTTTACACAACATTTCTTGATTTGGTGTATTAAAATAACGCGGATATCTTTTAACATCTACACCATCAAAAGCATAAGAGGTAGCTGTATAAATTGGAGAAACTGCGCCTTTAAACTGCTCATCTTTTACCTCTCCTGTGTGTACACAAATGGTGTTTATTCCGTATTTTTTAGATTCTTTCATTTCCTATTCTTTCTAATTGCTAAATTAACAAATCTTAAATAATGTTTTCTTAAAATTATAATATCTTCGTTATAATGATATCAGTATTAATAATAGGTAATGGAAATGTAGCCACGCATTTATATAAAGCTTTTTTAAAGGCTGATAATATTAAGATTACCAAAATAAAATCTAGAAACATAGTAGATATTCCTAGTGCAGCTATTACAATTATTGCCGTTTCTGATGATGCCATTGCAGCAGTTTCTGCAAAAGTTAACAACTCTTTTGTAGTGCACACTTCTGGCGCCTCTAGTTTAAATACACTAAAAAACAAAAGCAACAAAGGTGTTTTTTACATGTTGCAATCTTTTTCTAAAGGTAAAAAAGTAGATTTTTCTAAAATTCCATTTTGTTTAGAAGCAACAAATGAAAACGATTATAAATTGCTGGAAAACTTGGCTAAAACTATTGGCAAAAAAGTGTATCATATTTCTTCGGAACAAAGAAAAAAAATACATGTTGCTGCAGTTTTTGTAAACAATTTTACCAATCATTTGTACAAAATAGGCCAAGATATTTGTGAAGAAAATCAAATTCCGTTTGAAATATTACAACCTTTAATTCAAGAAACAGCAGTAAAAATTAAAACAGTAGCACCAAAAAATTCGCAAACTGGTCCTGCAATTAGAAAAGATGAAAAAACAATAAAAAATCATCTAGAAATCTTAAATACACAACAACAAGATATTTATAAAATACTAACAGCATCTATTCAAGATACTTTAAAATAAAAATTATGGAAATTAGTTACAAACAATTATTGCCCAAAATAAACACCTTTATATTTGATGTAGATGGCGTTTTAACCAACGGAATGTTAACCATAATGCCAGATGGCGAATTGGTAAGACACATGAATGTAAAAGATGGTTATGCCATGAAAAATGCACTAAACAAAGGATATAGAATTTGTATAATTTCTGGTGGAACCAATTTAGGCGTTAAAAATAGATTAATGGCTTTAGGAATAGAAGATGTATTCTTAGGCGCTCATGATAAAATAAAGCAATACAATCTATTGTTAGAAAAATACAATTTACAACCAGAAAATATTTTATATATGGGTGATGATGTTCCTGATTATCCTGTAATGAAATTGGTTGGTTTACCAGCTTGCCCTAATGATGCTGTAAGAGAAATTCAACAAGTTTCTAAATACATTTCAGATAAAAAAGGTGGCGATGGTTGTGTTAGAGATGTAATTGAGCAAGTTTTACGAGTACAACAAAAGTGGGACGAAAACTTTGATGCAAGTCTATAATTTTTAAAATGAAATTTTTTTTATAAATTCACAAAAACAATCTTTAGATATGAAAAACGGTATATTATTCATCTTTTTTACAATTTTTTCAATTTCAATACATGCACAAACTATTTTTGGTAAATGGCATTCTAAAAATGACGATACAGGAGAAGTAGATTCTGTTATAGAAGTTTACGAAAAAAACGGAAAAGCATTTGCAAAGGTAATTGAAGTAAAAGATCCTGAAAGACAAGACGCAGTTTGCGAATTGTGTGAAGGCAAAAATAAAGGAAAAAAAATATTAGGTTTAGATATTTTAACGGGTTTAGAAAAAGATGGTAACGAATGGTCTGGTGGAACAATTTTAGACCCAAGAAACGGAAAAGTATATAAATGCTACATAGCATTAGAAAAACCAAACAAATTAAAATTAAGAGGTTACATTGGTTTTTCTATGTTTGGCAAAACTGCTTATTGGGAAAGAGCTAAATAAAGTTTGTTTTTCTTTTTAAACATATTTTCATGAAATTGAAAATGAGTAAAAAAATAGACCAAAGAATAAAGCGCAGCTTTTTTATGCTGATAGTGCTAGAAATAGTTGCTTGTTATTTTGCGTATTATACTTTAGGAGAGGTAAAGCAAATGTTATTGATATTTCTATTTTTTTTAAACGTAATTCCTATAATATTATATTTTTTAAGAATTAAAATAATTTCATTAGTAACTGCATTCATAATTGGGCTTTTCTTAATTCCAAATCAATTTTTATTATTAACAAAGTGGAATCAATTAAAAAGAGAATCTTTAGAAATAAAGAAGTATGTTTATCAATACAAAAAAGAAAATGAAAAATTTCCGGAAAACATTTTAACATATTCCTTTAAAAACAAAAATCTAATGGCTAATTTTTCTTATCAAAAAAGTAATAAAGAGAATTTTAAATTGCAATATTTTATTGGCACAAAGGGCACAACACATTTTTACAATCACAATTTGGGTGAGTGGGCATATTATGCTGACTAGGAAGAATATGAAAACAAATTTTTGAACTAGAAATCCAATTCTTGTTTACAATCCTAATTGTGGCTTATGGTATTTTGATAATAATTTTATTTCAATCTAAAAAATAAAAGCCCCTTTTAAAAATACTACAGGCTTAATTTTTCTCTTCTAGCATGGGCACAAAAGCAAAATCACCCAATTCTTTCTTTTCAAATTCTTTAGCAGATTTTCTAATAAAAAGTGTCATTATTTGGGTTTTATCACCCACAGGAATTAATAACATCCCTCCTATTTTTAATTGAGATAATAAAGGTTTAGGCACATAAGGTGCACCTGCTGTTACTATAATTTTATCAAACGGAGCTTGTTCTTTTAAACCTACATAACCATCACCAAAAATAAATTTTTTAGGCTTATACCCTAATTTTGGTAAAAAAAGTGATGTTTTTTTAAACAATTCTCTTTGTCTTTCAATAGAATAAACCACTGCTTTTAATTCTAGTAAAACCGCCGTTTGGTAGCCAGAACCTGTGCCTATTTCCAACACTTTTTCTCCTGGTTTTATAGCCAAGGTTTGCGATTGAAATGCAACTGTGTATGGCATAGAAATGGTTTGTTCTGCAGCAATAGGAAAAGCTTTATCTTGGTAGGCATGAGACTCAAAACTAGAATCTATAAATAAATGTCTAGGTATTTTACGAACTGCATTTAATACATTTTTATCTAATATACCTTTTGCTTCTAATACAGTAGCCAATTGATTTCTAAGCCCTTGATGTTTTGATGTATCTTTCAATTTTAACAAATTTCTAAGAGCTAAAAATAAGAATAAATATAATTACACACTCATAAAATTGTATCTTTGTTTTCATTCATTTTTTTTATGAATAAAGAGAACTAACACAAACTTATAACTCAAACCGAGTTAAACAAAATAATTTTTATGCTAAAAGCAGGAGTTTTAGGTGCAGGTCATTTAGGCAAAATTCACTTACGTTTACTACAACAATCTAATAAATACCAATTGGTTGGCTTTTATGACCCTTTTACAGAAAACGCAAAGAAAGTTGCAGATGAATTTGGGTATAAACTATTCAACTCTATAGAAGATTTAATTGCAGCAGTAGAAGTTGTAGACATTGTAACACCAACATTATCTCACTTTGATTGTGCAAAAAAAGCAATAGAAAATGGCTGCCATATTTTTGTAGAAAAACCAATTACTACCACTGTTTTAGAAGCAGAAGCAATTAGAACATTAGCTAGTCAATATCACGTAAAAGGGCAAGTTGGTCACGTAGAAAGGTTTAACCCTGCATTTACAGCTATTAAAGATAAAATAAACAATCCTATGTTTATTGAAACACATAGATTGGCAGAATTTAATCCTAGAGGAACAGACGTACCAGTAGTTTTAGATTTAATGATACATGATATTGATATTATTTTATCGGTTGTAAAATCTAAAGTAAAAAATGTACATGCAAGTGGTGTTGCTGTAATTTCTGAAACACCAGATATTGCAAATGCCAGAATTGAGTTTGAAAATGGTTGTGTTGCAAATTTAACTGCCAGCAGAATTTCAATGAAAAACATGCGTAAAACCCGCTTTTTTCAAAAAGATGCTTATATTTCTGTAAATTTTTTAAGCAAAGAATCTGAAATTGTTAGAATGAATGATGTTCCTGAAAAACCAGATGAATTTGCAATGATTTTGCAAAATGCAGAAGGTGTAAAAAAACAAATTTATTTTGATAAACCAGAAGTAGAAGACAATAATGCTATTTTAGATGAATTAGATTCTTTTGCAGACGCTATAAATAACAATACAAAACCCGTAGTTTCACTAAGTGCAGGTACTGAGGCTTTGCGCGTTGCTCAAATGATTATTGATTGTTTTTAGCATAAATTAGAAAATTAATAAATCAAAAACATTAAATGCAACCTAAAAACTTATCATTAATTCGTTAATAATTTAAGTTAAAAACCTTTTTTGTTTTAATTTCAGAAATTCGTCTTTTTAGGTGAAATTCTAGCGCAAATTAATAAAAAATATTGTAGTGAAAAGTCTTGTAAAATGCTCAAAATCATATATTAAAAATTATTATTGATGAAAAACATAGCTGTAATTGGTGCAGGTACCATGGGAAATGGAATTGCACACACATTTGCTCAATTTAATTATAATGTACATTTAATAGATATTTCTGAAGATTCTCTAACAAAAGGAATGGCTACAATTTCTAAAAATTTAGATAGAATGGTAGCGAAAGAAAAAATCTCTGAAAGTGATAAAGAAAAAACTTTAGCAAATATTAGCACTTTTACAGCAATAAAAAATGGAGTTAAAAATGTAGATTTAGTAGTTGAAGCCGCTACAGAAAACACAGACTTAAAGCTAAAAATATTTAAAGAATTAGATAAAAACTGCGCTCCAAAAACAATTTTAGCTACCAACACCTCTTCAATTTCTATTACACAAATTGCTGCAGCAACAAATAGACCAGACAAAGTAATTGGTATGCACTTTATGAATCCTGTGCCAATAATGAAATTGGTAGAAATTATTAGTGGTTACAATACTGCTGATACAGTTTTGGAAACCATAATAAATTTGTCTAAAAAAATAGCAAAAACTCCTGTAGCCGTAAATGATTATCCTGGTTTTGTGGCAAACAGAATTTTAATGCCCATGATTAATGAAGCTATAGAAACCTTATACAATGGTGTTGCTGGTGTTACAGAAATAGATACTGTAATGAAACTTGGTATGGCGCATCCAATGGGACCTTTACAATTGGCAGATTTTATTGGTTTAGATGTTTGCTTGTCTATAATGAAGGTACTTTATAACGGTTTTAAAAATCCCAAATATGCACCTTGTCCGCTTTTAGTAAACATGGTTATGGCTGGTAAATTGGGCATAAAATCTGGCGAAGGTTTTTATGATTATTCAGAAAACAGAAAAGCAGAAACGGTTGCTAAAATGTTTGCCTAAGAAAAAACTATGATAAAAAAAATAAGCAGTATTTTACTTATAATTATTAGCTTTTCTCTCTTTGCTCAAAAAAAGAAGAAAGGAATAACCAATGTTAAAAAAGTTGGTATTTTATATAATTATACAGATCAAAATAATTTTGTTTTCAACGATCCTGATTTTTTATATACTGGTGAAACTATTAAACTACAGGCTTTTTATGATTTAGGTAAGTGGAAATCTTTTGATTTTGAATTGATAGCACAACCACAATTTCAGCGCATCAATCATCAACTCATAAATTCTTTTTTCGTTTTACCTACAGAAGAAAATTTTTTAGATAAAATAGAAGAATTTACAACTCCTAAAAAGATAAATTTTTATGCTTTTGAGTTAGGTTTTGTAATGAAAAAAGAAATCTTCAACAACTTTAATGTGCTACTAACTGCAGGTTTAGGCTTAGGAAGTATAGACACTAGAACAGAGCGTTTGGCAAAGGGTTTTACCTTTTTAGAGAACTTATCTTTAGGTTTATCTTATAAGGCTTTTGCAAAAACAACTTTTTATTTAGGTAGTAATATTGGTCATATTTCTAATTTAGATACCCAAAAACCCAATAACGGTTACTCTTTTTTAGGTGCAGAAGTTGGTATTGCTTATCATTTATAAAAAATAAAAACCTCATAAAAGTACATTTTATGAGGTCTTAGTAATGTTTAAAAAAAGATTAGTTCCCTAACCAAGAATTTAGCATCCAAATTGTTTTTTCTTGTGTTGCTATAAAATCACTTACCATTGCGTTGGTACCTTCATCATCTGCTTTATCTGATAATTCTAAAATTTCTCTTTCAATTTTTAACAATTCAGATAAAGAATTTACTACCAATTTTA
This sequence comes from uncultured Polaribacter sp., assembly GCF_947495205.1. Classification (GTDB taxonomy): domain Bacteria; phylum Bacteroidota; class Bacteroidia; order Flavobacteriales; family Flavobacteriaceae; genus Polaribacter. The sequence goes on from NZ_CANLXV010000005.1 coordinate 17,657, forward strand.
CAGCATCTATATCTTTAGAAATGTTTTTACCAACGGGCACAGAAGCATTTGCTATATAATCTGTAAAAGTATGTAATGGTTGGCCTTGTAAAGTTAAAATACGTTCTGCTATATCATCTATTTTAATTTGAGAATCTGTATAAAACTCTTCAAACTTGGCATGCAACTCAAAAAAATTATTTCCCTTAATATTCCAATGTAATCCTCTTAAATTTTGATAATATATTTGAAAGTTTGCCAACAAACCATTCAATTTATTCACTAAATTTGCACTATCATTTTTATCTAATCCTATTATAGATTTATTCATTTTTTTTCATTTTTGTTCTACCACAAAATTAATCGAAATTTAAAAGTTTAAACTATAAATAATATTGATAGTTCTAATATATTTATAAGAAAATATTATACCATGACAATCACCCAATTAAAATATGTATTATCTGTTGCAGAATACCAAAATTTTACAATTGCCGCAGAACATAGCTTTGTAACGCAACCTACGTTAAGCATGCAAATTCAAAAATTAGAAGATGAGTTAGATATTAAAATATTTAATAGATCTAAAAAACCTATTGAATTAACAGAAGTTGGAAAAAAAATAGTAGAACAAGCCAAAGTTGTGGTAGATGAAAGTAACCGAATTCTAGATATTGTACATCAACAAAAAGGTTATATAGGTGGAGAATTTAAATTAGGCATTATACCTACAATAATGCCAACATTACTGCCAATGTTTTTGCAGAATTTTACCAACAAATACCCCAAAGTAAAGTTAATTATTGAAGAATTAACTACAGAAGAAATGGTAAGAAAGTTAACAGATGGCCACATAGATGCAGCCATTGCTGCAACTCCTTTAGAAAATGAAGCCATTAAAGAAAAACCATTATATTATGAACCTTTTATAGGACTTATACCAGAAAACCACCGTTTATTTGGTAACAAACAAATTAATGCTGATGAGTTAGAAGTAGAAGATATTTTACTATTAGAAGATGGCCATTGTTTTAAAGATAACATTATAAATCTTTGTAGAAATCATAAAATAGATAACAAAAAAAGGTTTCAATTAGAAAGCGGAAGTTTTGACACTTTAATTAAACTTTCTAAAGAAGGTTTAGGCATGACGCTTTTACCTTATTTACATACTTTAGATTTAAATGATGCAGATAAAAAGCATTTACGAGAATTTACAGCTCCATCACCTGCAAGAGAAGTTAGTATAATTTACCACAAATCTCAATTAAAAATGCAATTGATAGAAGCTCTTAAGAAAACTATAGATGGCGTGGTTAGAGGTGCTATTTCTTTTTCTGATGTAAAAATTATTAGTCCCTTAAATAAAAAGTAGTTTTAATTTTTAAAGTATTAAAAAAGTTCAGTATTTCATAAATCCTGAGCTTTTGAAATTTACGCCCTTTATAGAACACTAAAGCAAAAAGGGTGTTTTTCCCTTTATTTTAATCATCTTTTTAAAATAAATTTGAAGCATAAAATAGAAGAGTTATTCTAAAAGAAATCATTTACTAAATCAAACTAAACTCTTTATTTTTTTAATCCTTTAAAATAAAAAAGATGAAAGCATTTTACACAAAACGTTATTTATTAAGTTTCTTATTAGTATTTTTTTCAATTATTACGGTTTCATCTCAAAAACAGTCTAATACAGTTTCTGTTGGTAATAACAGTATTTATAAATCCACATCTATAAGTTCTGCAGATACTGGTAGTATATTTAAATATGTTATTAATTTTTCTATTTATGGAGGCGATAACGTTGTTATTACAGATCAAATACCTAATAATTTAGAAATTGCTGGTAATATAGTTGTCTCTCCAAGTTATCTTTTAAGTGGAAGTAATCCAATTACAAATAGCAACAAATTAATAACTATTTCATTAAAAGAAACTACAATTGGCTCCGTAACTAGCGGTGTTATAGAAATTCCTGTAAAATTTAAAGGAGGAATAACACCAAATGGAGAAATTGCTTATAATAGTGCTACCTTAAATGTAAACGGGCAAAATGCGACTACACAACCTATTTCTATTGCAGCTAATGCTGTTTCTCCTTGGAAAATTACTAAAAGTATAATTCCACCAACACTAAAAGATAGTCTTGGAAATTATTTTGTGTTACCAGGAAATATTGCTACTTATAGAATAAGAATAAGTAAAAGTAATATAACAACTGGTGTTTTAAATTTAAGTAATATCTCCATACAAGAAAACGTAATGCCAACAAATGCAAATTTAAGAATTAGCAATGTTTCTGGAAATGTTGGTATAGGTTCTTCGAATGTAAATTTAACAGGAAATATTATTACTGTAAGTGGGGTTTTATCTGCTTTAAATAGTTCAAGCTTTTTAAATATTGATTTAGAAATTACATATCCATCAAATGTAATTATAGGTAATTTATATACAAATAAAGTAACCTTAAATGGTACAGTGCCAGGTACTAATAATAGCCAAATACCTTTAAAGAATCCTAGCACTTCAATTACTAGTATAAAAATTGAAGATCCTAATACACAACCATCAACTCCAGACTATACTATAAATTTTGTTAAAAGACTTATTGCTACTCCAAATAAATCTCCAGGTTGTGGTGGTATTTATAGGATTAGTTTTGATAATCAATCCAAAACAAATGATACTATTGTAAATTTTAAATTGAGTGATATAATTCCAAATAATATAAATGTTACAAGAATAACTTCTTCGCCTTTGTACGGTTTTACTGGAAACTACACAAGTAATGGAACCTCTTTACCTTTCACTAATAATCGTTTAAGTATTATAACTAATTTACCAAATTCTGGATCTAATTTTTCTTTAGATTTAAATGGAAACTTATTATCTAATAAAGGTTTTATAATAGATATAGCTTTTACAATTAATAATGGTGTACAAGTAGGTTCTACAATATTTAATACTGCAAATATTAATTATACCTTTAAAAATAATACAAATCCTTTATCTGAAATTGCTACAAATAATTTTGTTATTGAACAACCGAAACCAAAAATTACATTAAAGAAAGATCTTTGTCAAGGAAATAATAGTTTATTTAAACCAGGTACTATTTTAAGATACAAGTTAGAGATAACTAACTCAGGTTCTGGAAATTTAAATTCTGCAATTATAAAAGATAAATTAGATTCTAATTTAACCTACATTGGCAATGCTAGCTATTATAAAACTAAAAATTCTACTGTAAATACTTGTTCTCCTCCTATAGATAATAGTTACGCTATTTTTGATTGGCCGATAAGTTTAAGTAGTAATTCTATAACCTCTTCTGGTACAGAATTAATTTGGAATGTTGCAAATATACCACCAGACTGTACATCTAATTCTGTTCATTACAGAGAAAAACATTACATTGAATTTGATGTAATGATAAAGGAAAATACTCCTCCAAATAGATACTCAAATGAATTTACCATAGAAGGAGACCAATTCCAAACTCAAACTTCTAATAAAGTATATTTTAATGTAGATGTTAACGTTGGTATAACTATTACCAAACTAATTAGTTTAGATAATGGTTTAACTTTTACCAACTCTACTCAAACGCCAAATGTAATTCAAGGTCAAAATATATTGTATAGGCTAAATATAAAAAATAAAGGAAATTTAGAATTTAAGAATTTAAAATTTACAGATGTTTTATCTAATCAAGTTTTATACACCTCTGGGTCTGCAACCTTACCTCTAAACTTTAATAATTCATCTTTTTTAGCTGGAACTTTTGAAGCAACTTCTAATAATAATCTACTATTAAAATATAATGATGAACTTAATATTGATATTCCTGTTACCATAAAAACATCTACTCCAAATAATACCCAAATATGCAATTTATTCAATTTATATGGAGAAGATCAGCTAGGTAGGTATAATCCAATAAATGTAAACTCTGTAGCTGTTTGTGTAATTATTTCCGACAATTGTCCTGGTATTGACAATAACCAGTCTGATATTGATAATGATGGACTTGGAGATGCTTGCGATAATTGTCCAACAATTGTTAATCAAAATCAAATAGATTCAGACAATGATAGTATTGGAGATGTTTGTGATAATTGCCCTAAAATTAAAAATACAACTCAAATAGACTCAAACAACAATGGCATTGGAGATGCATGTGAAGTTATAACTGAATGTCAAGATTTTGAAACAGATGAACAATTTATTAATTGGCAAGATGACTCTTCAGCCAAGATTCAAAAAGGCATTCCAACACCTAGTGGTCTAGGAATTGGATTTAGAAATAATTCGGATGCTTCTGGAATTTTTAACAATAAAGATTTCTCTGGAAATTGGACTATAAATTATAAAGATAAATGCCTTTGTTTTGATTTTAAACTAGACTACAATCCAGCAGATACAAATGCAGGTTCTGTCCCTAATATCGTAGTATATTCTGGTGCACCAATTACGTCTCAATTAGATACTAGAAATAGAAATAGACTTGTATTTGTTGGGGAAGCTTCAAATCCTAAAATCCCCGCTAACCAATGGGTTAAATATTGTTTACCACTAGAAATACAACAAGGCCAATTACCTTCTAATAATCTAGGTAAATGGATTATTCTTACACCCAATTTCAATACCATTACTGGAAATCAAATGATTACAGAGTGGAATTCTATAATGACAAATGTTACAGGAATAGCTATTTTAGGCAACTACTTCCCTTACAACAAAGAAATAAAATCTTCAATAGATAATTTTTGCTTTTCAGATTGTGAAGAAACATGTATTGGAGACGACAGAGACGAAGATGGAATTAAAGATATTTGTGATAATTGCCCTGATTCATTTAATCCCAAACAACAAGATTCTGATGGAGATGGAATTGGAGATATCTGTGATATTTGTCCTGACAGATTCAACCCAGACCAATTAGACGCAGACGGAAACGGTATTGGAGATGTATGTGAACAAAGTTGTGGAGATAAAGATTCTGATAAAGATGGCATTTTAGATTTATGTGATAATTGTCCGGAAACTATAAATCCAGATCAAAAAGATACTGATGGAGATGGAATTGGAGATAATTGTGACAATTGTTTAACGGTATACAATCCAGATCAATTAGATTTTGATGCTGATGGTATTGGAAATGTATGCGAAAATAAATGTGGAGAAAAAGATGTTGATAATGATAAAGTTTATGATTTGTGTGATAATTGTCCAACAAAATTCAATCCATATCAAATAGATTCTGATGGGGATGGTATTGGAGATACATGTGACAATTGTCCTAACACTTACAATCCTAATCAAAAAGATATAAATAATAATGGTATTGGAGATATTTGTGAAGATAATTGTGGAGAAAAAGACTCTGATAAAGATGGCGTTAAAGATTTATGCGATAATTGCCCAAATACATACAACCCAAAACAAGAAGATAAAAATAATGATGGTATAGGAGATGCTTGCTCAAATAATATTTGTTGTAAAAATGAACTTGAAATTACTGATAGTAATATAGATTCAAAGATTTTAGATAATAAAATAATTATTAGAGATGAATATAAACTTACAATTTCACCAAGTTCAATAACACAACTTAACGTTAATATGATTTATTTCGATTTAAAATCTGATGATCAAAAATGTAATGAAATATTAAATAATAGTATATACTCACAAGGAAGTTTTATACCTTTAGAAAGTAAAATGTCTGGTAATTTAAATTTAATTACTCCTACTTATGGTAATATTATTAATGAAAACTCATCTTTTAGAGAAGTAATTTGGAAATCTAATACTGGATATAATTTATCTAATGGTGAAACATTGTTACTTTCATACAATTTACCTTTCAATAAAGAATTAGAAGACTGTAATTTTGAAGCAACTTTATATTTTAGAATCTCATATTTAGATGAAGATTGCAACTATTGTGAAGAAATAGTAGTAAGAAAAATTAATTATAAAGATAATGTTCTAAAAACTGATACGGTGTCAAGCAAAGAAGAATATTTATTATATCCAAACCCGACAAAAGATAATTTAATAATATATTTAAATAAGCTAGGAAATGCAACTATTTACGATATTAATGGCAAGTTTATTAAAAAGGTAAATTTAAGTTTAGGCACTAACACAATTGATGTGAAAAATTTATCCAAAGGGAATTATATTGTAAAAATCAAAGCTGAAGGTTTCAGTAAAACTTCTAAAATTATTATTGAGTAAGTAAATGTAAAATAAATAAAGAGGCTATCTAAAAATTAGAACAGCCTCTTTTTTTTTATTATTAATTCTTCAATAAAACTCAAATTAAATAGTCTTGTTGAATTGTTTAAGCTTTTTAAAGTTTTTTTGATAAAATTAAACGAATAATTATCAGCATATACTTTTCAGACAGCCTCTTTATTCTTAAGCATACATTTTCTCACGCAACTCTTTTACTTTTGGGTCAGACAAATAATCATCAAAAGTACTATATCTATCAATAACACCTTTTGGTGTAAGCTCTATAACTCTGTTTGCCACAGTTTGTGCAAATTCATGATCATGTGTAGAAATTAGAACAGTTCCTTTAAAATTTATTAATGCGTTGTTTAAAGACTGAATCGATTCTAAATCTAAGTGATTGGTAGGTTCATCTAAAACTAAAATATTTGCTCTTTTCATCATCATTCTAGACAACATACAACGTACTTTTTCTCCTCCAGAAAGCACATTACTTTTCTTTAACGCTTCTTCTCCAGAAAAAATCATCTTTCCTAAAAAACCACGTAAAAAAACTTCTTCTCGCTCTTCTTCTGTTTGCGCATATTGTCTTAACCAATCTACTAAATTTAAATCTCCGTTTTGAAAGAAAGAAGAATTATCTAGTGGCAAATAAGATTGCGTAGTGGTAACTCCCCAAGCAAACTTGCCTGCATCTGCCTTTTGGTTGCCGTTTATAATTTCATAAAAAGCTGTAATTGCTCTAGAATTTTTAGAAATCACAGCAACTTTATCGCCTTTATTTAAATTGATGTGTACATCACTAAATAATTTTTCACCTTCAAAGTTTTTTTCTAAACCTTCTACGTTTAAAATTTGATCTCCTGCCTCTCTATCACTCTTATAAATAATTGCTGGATAACGTCTGCTAGAAGGTTTTATATCTTCTACATTTAATTTATCAATCATTTTTTTACGAGATGTTGCTTGTTTAGATTTAGCAACATTGGCAGAAAAACGTCTTATAAACTCTTCTAATTCTTTCTTTTTGTCTTCTGCTTTTTTGTTTTGCTGTGCTCTTTGTTTTGCTGCCAACTGAGAACTCTCATACCAAAACGTATAATTACCAGAATAATGATTTATTTTACCAAAATCAATATCAGAAATATGCGTACAAACGGCATCTAAAAAGTGTCTATCATGAGAAACCACAATTACACAATTGTCATAATTTGCTAAAAAGTTTTCTAACCAACCAATGGTTTCAAAATCTAAATCGTTGGTAGGTTCATCCATAATTAAAACATCAGGATTACCAAAAAGCGCTTGCGCCAAAAGCACACGTACCTTTTGCTTACCATCTAAATCTTTCATTAAAGTATAGTGCAACTCTTCAGAAATACCTAAATTAGATAGCATTGCAGCAGCAGCAGCATCTGCATTCCAACCATTCATTTCTTCAAAAACAATTTGTAATTCTCCTATTTTTTCTGCGTTTTCATCTGTATAATCTGCATACAAAGCATCTATTTGCTTTTTAATAGCAAATAACTCTTTGTTACCCATTACTACTGTTTCTAAAACAGGAAACTCATCAAACTCATTATGGTTTTGAGTTAAAACAGACATTCTTTTGCCTGTTTCTAAATGCACACTACCAGAAGTAGCTTCTTGTTTACCAGAAAGAATCTTTAAAAAAGTAGATTTTCCTGCTCCGTTTGCTCCAATAATACCGTAACAATTACCGTTTAAAAATTTTGTATTTACTTCATCGAATAAAATTCGTTTCCCAAATTGTACAGATAAGTTAGAAACTGATAACATAATTGTTGTTTTTAATTTTGTGCAAAAGTACAAATTCCATTCTTTCTAACAATTTTTAAAGCGTTTAGATTTAAGGGCTTAATTCTAAAATTTTGGCATTAATTTTAAGCCTATTTTAACACTCAATTAACACCAACCCGCTGCAATTGCCTCTATTTTTGTTGGTATAAATTTAATAAATGCTAAAGTTATTTTACACTTTTTTTCTTCTTATAACCATAACACTTTTAGGTAGTTGTGGATCTAATCTAGAAAGTAATACTACTTTTTTTGGTGGTAAAATAATTAATCCAAAAACAAAGTATGTAGTACTTTTTTCTATGGATAAAGTTATTGATACTCTAATTTTAGATAAGGATAATAAATTTTTAGGCAAATATTCTACCTTAAATGAAGGCTTGTACTACTTTAAGCATGGTAATGAAAATCAATATATTTATTTAGAACCCAAAGACAGTTTAATGTTAAGATTAAATACTTGGGATTTTGATGAATCTTTAGTTTACGCTGGTAAAGGTGCAGAAAGAAATAATATTTTAATAGATATTTTTATTGAAAATGAAAACAAGCGCTCTCTTTATTATAGTTTTAATAAATTGAAACCAGAGGTTTACCAGAACAAAATGGATTCTATTATAAACGACAGAATGCTTACCTTTAAAGACTATGCAGACAAACACCCAAATGAAACTCAGAATTATTTTAATATTTTAAAAACAGCATTAACATACCCTATTTATTCTAGAATAGAAAGATATTCTATAAATCATATTAATTTACATAATAAAGAAAACCATGTAGCCATAAATAATGACGCATTTTACAAATACAGAAAAAACATACGTTATAACAACGATAGTTTAATGTATTATACACCATATACCAGATATATTAGAAATTATTTATACAATTTAACTTATGCATTAGGCCACAAACCTATGAATGGTGCATATTCAGAAGACTTTACTGTAGACTTATTAAAAACAATAGATAAGGAAATACATGCTGAAAATTCTAAAAATGCTTTTTTAAAAAGAACCGTTTTAGATCATTTCTATAGAAAGTCTAGTTGTAATATTAATGCAAATACTTTTCAGACTTTTTTTAAATTATCTTCTAATAAAAATGACAAATTATTAATTGAAAAATTAGTTAAAGATAATAGCGTTATTCATAAAGGAGATCAAATTAAGGGTTTTAACATTTCAGATTTTACAGATAAAGCAATAAATATTCAAGATTTTACGCTAAATAAAAATTCGGTTTTGATATTCTGGAATAAAAAATATTTTTCTGAATCTTTTTTAAGTAGCAGATTGCCTTATTTAATTGCAAGTTTTCCAGATTTAAATTTTGCAATTATAGAAATTGATGGTTCTAGTGACAATCGAATTCAAAAAGTAGACATTAAAAACCAATATTACATAAATACAACTGCTCTAAAAGAAAATTTTTTAAAAAGCAAAATGCCTAGAACTATTCTTGTAAATAAAAACGGAATTATAGAAAATGGATACGCTTCTTTATCTTCTAAAAATTTCTTTAATCAACTTAAAAACTTCAACAAAAACAATTAATTAGCTCAAAATTTGCGTTCTATTTAATTTACTGTACCTTTGCACGGTTTTAATTTTGAGGGTTCTCAATAAAAAATCAAGTCGAAATTTATAATAAGATTTGCAGGTGGGCGTTCTGTGAATCTACAAAAACACAGTAATGTCAACATTTTTAGAATTAGGTCTTAAAGAACCTATAAACAAAGCATTAACAGATTTAGGTTACGAAAAACCAACTGTTATTCAAGAAAAAGCAATTCCGCAAATTATTGCTTCTACAGACGATTTAAAAGCATTTGCACAAACAGGAACCGGTAAAACTGCCGCTTTTAGTTTGCCAATATTAGAGCTTTTAGATGAAAACAACTCTAATGTACAAGCAATTATATTATCTCCCACAAGAGAACTTGCCGTACAAATTGGTAAAAATATAGAAGATTTTTGCAAATATTTAAAAAACGTAAAAGTTACTACAGTTTATGGTGGTGCAAACATGGATACGCAGATAAGATCTTTAAAAAGAGGATCTCAAATTGTAGTAGGTACACCAGGTAGAACAGTAGATTTAATAAATAGAAGAGCATTAAAATTAGGTAATGTACAGTGGTTGGTTTTAGATGAAGCTGATGAAATGCTGAACATGGGTTTTAAAGAAGAATTAGATAAAGTTTTAGAGGCTACGCCAGAAACCAAACAAACTTTACTTTTTTCTGCTACGTTTCCTAGAGAAGTAGAAGCTATTGCAAGAAATTACATGACCAAACCAGTAGAAGTTACTTCTGGTGAAAAAAACCAAGGTTCAGACAATGTAAGTCATGAGTTTTACTCGGTAACAGAAAGAACACGTTACCCTGCTTTAAAAAGAATTGCTGATTTAAACCCAAATATTTACGCAATTATTTTCTGTAGAACCAGAAGAGAAACCCAAGAAGTTGCGGATAATTTAATAAAAGATGGTTATAGTGCAGATGCTTTGCATGGAGATTTATCTCAAGGGCAAAGAGATTCTGTAATGGGTAAATTCCGTAAAAAAACAGTACAAATTTTAGTAGCTACAGATGTTGCTGCCAGAGGTTTAGATGTTACAGAATTAACGCATGTTTTAAATCATAAATTACCAGATCAAATAGAAAATTATACGCATAGAAGTGGTAGAACTGGTAGAGCTGGTAATAAAGGTATTTCTATTGTTTTAGTAAACGGAAAAGAAAAAGGGAAACTTAGAGCTATAGAAAGAATTATTAAAAAGAAATTTGTAGAAACTAAAGTACCTACAGGAAAAGAAATTGTAGAAAATCAATTAATGCATTTAATTGATAAAGTAAAAGCTACAGCTGTAAATACTTCTGAAATTGAAGAGTTTTTACCAAATATCTATAGCAAATTAGAAGATTTAGATAGAGAACAATTAATTCAGAAATTTGTTTCTTTAGAATTTAATAGCATGTTAGCCTATTATGAAAACGCTAAAGATTTGAATGATTTATCTTCTAGAGACAACGCTAGAGCAAGATCTACAAATGAAAACATGACGCGTTTCTTTATTAATATTGGTAGAAAAGATAGCTTAAACCCAGGAAAATTAATTGGTTTAATTAACGAGCAAAATATTGGCGATAAGATAGAAATTGGTGCTATAGATATTTTAGACACGTTTTCTTTCTTTGAAATTGATAAAAATTTCGAAAATGAGACTTTAGATGCATTTGGTAGCAATCAACCAGAGTTTGAAGGTAGATCTGTAAATGTAGAAATTACCAAAAAAGAACGTTCTGGTGGCGGAAGACGCGGTGGAAAAAAACCTTTTGGTAAAAAAGATGGTGGTTTTGGAAGACGTAGAAATTCAGAAAATTCTGCAAGAAGAAGTGGTGGAAGTGATTCTGGAGGAGGAAGAAGATCTGATAGACGTTCTTCTGGAAATTCTGGAAGTGATAGAAAATCTGGAGGTTTTGGAAGAAAAAGAAAAGATCGTTCTTAAAAAAGAATTTTAGAAAAATAATAATAGAAAATCGTTTAGTAAGCACTAAACGATTTTTTTGTTTTGCAAACAATTTATGAAAATTGTATTCCTACTTTCATATTGCTAGTTAATTGAATTTTATATAAACTAAAATAGTAGTATCAACCATAAAATTCGTTAAAACACAAGCAATTTAAAAATCAAAAAAATAAATCTTAAGCAAACTTAATAGACTTTGCAGGGTTTATTTTTGTGATGATATAAGAAGGAATAATCAACATTAAAAAACACAACACCAACGTACCAATATTTAATGTTAGTATTGCCCAAATAGAAATATGAACAGGCATTACAGAAACATAATAGGTTTCTGGATTTAGGGTAATAATTTCAAAGAAATATTGCATTGCCAAAATAGATAAACCAATAATGTTACCCCAAAACAATCCTTTTAAAATTAAATAAGAGGCATTGTATAAAAACACTTTTCTAATACTTGCATTGGTACTTCCTAAAGCTTTTAAAATACCAATCATTTGAACCCGTTCTAAAATTAACACCAACAAAGCAGTAATCATATTAATACCAGCAATTAATATCATAATAGCAATAATAAACCAAACATTATTGTCAAAAAGTTTAATCCAATCAAAAACGGTTGGGTACAAATCTATAATGGTTTTACTATTTAAAGTTAAACTAATTTCTTGGTAAATCTCCTCCCCTTTCTCCTGTATAGCATCAAAATTATCTAAAACTATTTCAAAACCACCAACTTGGTCTTTAGTCCATTTATTTAATTTTTGCACTTCTCTAATATCACCAATCATCATATTTTTATCAAATTGGGCAAAACCAGAATTATAAATCCCAACAATTATATACTTTCTGTTAGATGGTAATTTACTATTTGCTGTTTTTAAAAAAGTAGCACTTATAGTATCATTTAATTTTAGTTGTAAGCGATTTACTACCGTTTCAGATAACAAAACGCCCTTTGTTCTTGGTAAACTAAAATCTGGCAACCTTCCTTTAGTAATATATTCTTCAAACAAAGACCAATCATAATCACTAGAAATTCCTTTAAAAACAATGCCTTCAAAATCTGTATTTGTGCGCAAAATTCCGCCTTTAGACGCAAAAACTTGTACATTTTTAATACCTTTTATATTTTTAAATTCAGGATAAAAATCTTGTGTTTTACTTATTGGAGTTGTAGAGACGTCTGAATTATTATTGTCATAATTCAAAATTTGAACATGACCTTTAAAACCCGCCATTTTATCTCGAATTTTTAATTGCGCTCCACTAGCTGTTGCCACTGCAATTAGCATAATAATAGTACCCAACGTAATTGCCGTAATTGCAATTTTAATTATTGGAGAAGATATGCTATTTTTATACTTTTTGCCAGCAATAATGCGTTTTGCAATAAATAACTCGTAATTCAAATTGATGATTGATTTTAACCTTCGTAAAAGTACCTATTTATTTTTATTTTTATTAATGAATTTACAACTGTTTTCTTGTGCTAAGAAAATTGAAAAATCAAAAAATAAAATCTTAAAAATCAAAAAAGATACTATAGTAAAAACGGGTGCAGCAAGTACAGATTTGTATTTAAATTTATTAAAAGGTAAAAATATTGCTGTGGTTGCCAATCAAACTTCAGTAATTTTTAAAGGAAAAGATTCCATCTTTTGGGTAGATCTAGAAACTAATAAAACTGGCTTTGATAAAACTTTTAATAAAAGCACGCATCTTATTGACAGTTTGATTTCTTTAAACATCAATATTAAAAAAGTATTTTCTCCAGAACATGGTTTTAGAGGCAAAGCAGATGCCGCAGAATTGGTAAAAGATGGTTTTGATACAAAAACAGGGTTACCCATTGTTTCTTTATACGGTAAAAACAAAAAACCAACGGCAAAACAGCTAGAAAATATAGATCTTGTTGTTTTTGATATTCAAGATGTGGGCGTTCGTTTTTACACCTATATTTCTACCTTGCATTATGTTATGGAAGCTTGTGCTGAAAAAGGAATTCCTGTAATTTTATTAGACAGACCCAACCCAAATGCCCATTATGTAGACGGACCAATATTAGAAATGCAACATAGCAGTTTTGTAGGAAAACATCCTGTTCCTTTAGTTTATGGAATGACTATTGGTGAATATGGACAAATGATAAACGGCGAAAAATGGTTGAAAAACGGTATTAAATGCGACTTAAATGTGATTCCTCTAAAAAATTATACGCATCAAACAAAATACAGTTTAGCCATTAGACCTTCGCCAAATTTACCAAACGATAAAAGTATAAACCTTTACCCTAGTTTAGGTTTTTTTGAAGGAACAACGATAAACGCAGGAAGAGGAACAGAATTTCAGTTTCAAAGATATGGTGCACCTTTTTTCCCAAAAAACAACTTTACATACACTCCAAAAGCTAATTTTGGAGCAAAATACCCAAAGCATAAAAACAAAATGTGTTTTGGTGTAGATTTATCTAAAGCTAAAACACTAAATTTTGTAAATTTAGAATGGTTAATTGACGCTTATAACAAAACACCAAAAACCGAAAAATTCTTTGGTAAAACCTTTACCATACATGCAGGAAATACAAAACTGCAAAAACAAATAGAAAAAGGTTTATCTGCAAAAACGATAAGAAAAACTTGGCAAAAAGACATCAAAGCATTTCAAAAAATTAGAGAGCAGTATTTGATTTACAAATAGTTTTTATGCTCTTAAAAACTTTTCTATTTTATCAACTTAAAAATAAGTGGTAGATTTATATTTTTAAAACGATAAACCATGAAATGGAGAACAAAAAGAACAAGTAGTAATGTAGATGATAGAAGAGGCGCATCTTCTGGCAGAAGTTCTGGCGGATTAAGTGGTGGTTTTGCAAAGCTATTAATTCCTTTAGTTTTAAAGTTAATTACCACAAAAAAAGGGCTAATTATTTTAGCCGTTGGTATTGGTATTATGTACTTTACAGGTAATAACCCGCTTAATTTTTTAACTGGTAACACTAATAATCAAACACAAAATACTACTTATAAAGGCACTGCTAAAGAAAATGAATTAGCAGAATTTAGCAACCAAGTATTGCGAAGTACAGAAGATGTTTGGAACCAAATTATACCCAATTACAAAGAACCTACCTTAGTTTTATTTACCAATACTGTTTCTTCTGCTTGTGGCGCTGCATCAAGTGCAACAGGACCTTTTTATTGCCCTGGAGACGATAAATTGTATATCGATTTAAGTTTTTTTGAAGAAATGGCCAGAAAACTAAACGCTCCTGGAGATTTTGCTCAAGCTTATGTAATTGCTCATGAAGTTGGGCATCATATTCAAAATCTTACAGGTATGAGCAGAAAAGTACAATCACAAAGAGGAAGAATTAGTAAAACTGAATACAACAAATTATCTGTAATGCTAGAATTACAAGCTGATTTTTATGCTGGTGTTTGGGCACATCACGCAAAATTTGACAACTTAATTTTAGATGATAGCGATTTAAGAGAAGCTTTAAATGCTGCAAATGCTATTGGAGATGATCGTTTGCAAAAACAATCTACAGGCAGAGTTGTGCCAGATTCCTTTACACACGGTACTTCTGCACAAAGAATGCGTTGGTTTAAAAAAGGTTTTGAAACTGGTGATGTAAATCAAGGCGATACTTTTAATGCAAGAATTTTATAATTTACTACTGTAAATATTAGCATGATTACAATTAGAAAGGCAACAGCTAAAGATGTAAAAGCCTTAGCTGAAGTAAGTAAAAAAGCATTTTATGTGCCACACAAAGATGTAATTCCAGATCATATAATGCAAGACTATTTGAAAAATAGTTTTAATGAAAAAACACTTTTATCTGAAATAAACAACCCTAATTTTAAATACAATTTAATTCTTAAAGATGCTGTTTTAGCGGGTTTCTCTAAAATAATCATCAACACAAAAAACAGCAACATTAAAGCAGAAAATGTTACTAAATTAGAACGTATTTATCTTACAGAAGAGTTTTATGGTTTAGGTTTAGGAAAAGAATTGTTTGCTTACAATTTAAAATTAATTAAAGAAGCCAAACAAAAAGGCGTTTGGTTATACGTTTGGATTAAAAACGATAGAGCCATTAATTTTTACAAAAAAGCGGGTTTCAAAAAAATTGCCATGTACGATTTTCCTATTTCAGATGATGAAACAAGACCAAATGATGTTTTGTATTTAGAACTTTAGTAATGTTTTAAATGTATGACTCTTATTAAGATGAAAAATTTCTAATATCTATTTGTTTATTTACTGCAACATATATGCTTAGCCATCTAAAAATGTTTTCGTTTTTTGAAGATATAGAAATAGACCCTAAGTTGGCAACTGCAAACGAGCAACAATTTAAAGCTGCAATTATTTAAACTATAAAAAATGGTAAAATAATTACCGCTACTTTTGTGTAAGAAATTAAATTTTAGAGATTTTTGGATTAAACATTCAGATTCAGAACAACAACTAACAGCTTGGTACAGAGAAACCGAAAAAGTAAACTGGGAATCCTTAAACGAATTAAAAAATGAATATCCAAGTGCTAGTATTTAACATAAAAGGAAATAGCTATGGATTAATTGTTAAATTTAATTTAGAATACAAAATTTGTTGGATAAGATTTATAGGTACTCATGCAGAATACGATAAAATAAACGCAAACAAAATTTAGAATGAATATTAAGCCAATAAAAAACGAAACAGATTACTTAAAAGCTCTTGAAAGATTAGAAGTAATTTTTGACGCAAAAAAAGGAACTAAAAAGGGAGACGAATTAGAAGTTCTTTCAATATTGATTGACAAATACGAAAACGAAACTTCTCCTATTGGTTTTCCTGACCCTATTGAGGCCATTAAATTTAGAATGGAACAAATGGGTTTAAAACAAAAAGATTTAGCTGAAGTTATTGGTTTTAAAAGTAGAGTTAGTGAAATACTAAACAAAAAAAGAAAATTGACATTGGAAATGATTAGAAACTTAAATCTTAAACTACATATTCCAACTGAAGTTTTAGTTCAGGATTATTAGAATTATTGGTATTAAGCCATATAAATTTTATTAGCTTTAAGCTAAATCAAGGCAGGAAACTTTATACTAGAACATTACAAACCAACTATGAAAAAAAACGAATTGAATACTAAAATAATTTTTCTGATTATTTTTATGGTATTTTATAATTGTAAAAATAAAGAGGAGGAAAAAGCTTTATATAAAGAAGAAGAGAATGCATTAGCGAAACGAATGAGTATGGCAGTTCCCAAAAATTTCAGAGAAAGACTATCAGCCAATACATTTCCTAAAGACTCTGTTATTAAAGTACAACAAGAAATAAAGCAAAGTTTTATTAAAGAGTTTCCTAATTCTGCTGTAAGTACAGATATTCTTAATAGAAGTAAAATTGGTTATGGAAAATCATTAACTCAAAACCTATTTAATTTACTAACAAGAAAACAGCAAAAATCAAAAAAAGGAAAACTTATATCAAAATACTTGGAATTAAATTCAGAAGTTAAATTGTACGACCAATTTATTGATTTTGAAATGGAAGATATTAAAGGAGAGAAAAATAAAATCTCTGAATTAAGAGGGAAATATACCCTTTTAGAATTTTGGTCATCTACTTGCAAACCTTGCAGAGCATCAAATAAAGATTTAGTTAACATTTATAAGAAGTATCAACCTAAAGGTTTTGAAATTATAGGTATATCATTAGACAACAATAAAGAAAGATGGACTAACGCCATAAAAAAAGATAAAATTACTTGGAAAAATTTAAGCGAATTAAATGGTCATAATAATGCCGCTGCTTTTATTTATAATGTAAATGGAATTCCAGACAATTTCTTAATTGACCCAAATGGAAAAATTATAGCAAGAGATTTACCTTCAATCTTTCTTGAAAAAACATTAGAAATACTAATTGATGGAAAACGAAAAAATGAATTACCTTTTTTACTTACAAAAGGAAATACCTTACAAGATACTATAATTTACATTGAAAAAAGAAACATACGCTTGTAAGCTGTGTATAATTAATTACTACTCTTTGCAACGACTTAATTATGGATTATTTACCTTATGTAATCCTAATTTTGAAAGTGTTTTCATACCTAAACGCAAGAAATAATATGTAACCAAAATGTAAAACATTATGAAAAAAATACTCGCATTAATAATAATCTTATGTTCAACAATAACCTTTGGACAAGAACATACGAGAAAAATTAAAATTACTTATGGAGCTGAAAAAGAAATAATTCCAAAAATTGGAGATACAATAAAGGAATATTATTCAGAAAAAAAAGTTAGAAAAATAAAATTTAGAAATTTAGCAAAACTTACAATTCAGGAATTTAAAGAAAGTGGTGAAATATATAAATCTACGACTTTTCCCATTGAAAATCTGAAAAATAAAACATTGACTAAATATCACTCAAATGGGAATATTGTTTTAATTGCTAATTATAAAAAAGGAATAGTTAACGGCTATTTCCAAAAATTTCACTCTAATGGAAAACCAATGAAAACTGGAAATTACCTAGAAATGAAAAAAATTGGAGAGTGGAAATATTTTAACATAAATGGAGTTGTAACAAAAAAAGAAAACTACGAAAACGGAAAGCTAATTGAATAACAAAATATTTTATAACATTGTTTCTAAAACATTACTTAATTAGTTTTCAGGAATTACTCAAAATAATAGATAAGAATTCTATAACCTTTGTAAATAAATGAATAGAATAAACTCAAAACACCAATTAATTAGATGAAATTAATTCTAAAAAAATTTAAAGAACCAGTAATCATTTTAATTTCATTTATATTATATATTTTTAATCAGAAAATTTATCGACCACAAGTACTTTCAAATATTGAATCTAATAGGTATTTAGTTTTTATACTAGGAGTAATTCCTAATTTTTTAGGAGCAATAATGACTTTTCTTACTTGTCTATTCCTTCTTAAATTGCAAAATAAACAAAGTCTTGGAAAAATAATTAATTTTTCATTTTTAACAACATTAACATTAGTAATATTTATGGAGCTGGAACGATTTATTAATCAGAATATAAAATTTGATGTTTTTGATATCTTAGCATCTATTTTAGCCTTAATCACTTGTTTAATATGCTATAAAAAAGAAATTGAATTTTATAATTGAAATTGAATTAAAAAAAACGTTTTACAACACCATATAAATTTTATTGCTTTTAATGGCTTATTTTGGATAAATCCTCCCAAACTTTTAATTCAATAAAAACTTATTCACTTTAAACTAAAACAAAAATACTTTTAGAACAGTTTTGTTTCATAAAAAAATTCAACTTTCTAAGATAATTCAAAGTAATGATTGTATTTTTGATACTATCAAATGATAGTATCAAAAATGAAACCACCTTATGAAATAACAACCTCTATTTTAAAGTTAATAACTTCCATTTCTGAAAAAATAGGAGCAATCAATGCCAATTTATTAAATAAACCATCTCCTAAACTTAGAAAACAGCATAGAATTAAAACTATTTATTCATCATTAAAAATAGAGGGAAATACACTTACAGAAGCGCAAATTACAGCACTTTTAGAGAACAAAAGAGTTATTGGTCCTAAAAAAGATATTCTAGAAGTTTTAAATGCAATTAAAATCTATGAGAATTTAGAAGCATACAAACCTTCTAATGAAAAATCTTTTTTAAAAGCGCATAAAAACTTAATGGAAGGGTTAATTGAAAACGCTGGAAAATATAGAAATCAAGGTGTCGGAATTGTAAAAGGTTCTAAAGTTGAACATTTAGCACCACCTTTTGAAAATGTACCCTATTTAATGAAAGATCTTTTTGAATATTTAAAAAGGTCTAATGAAATTGAATTAATTAAAAGTTGTGTTTTCCATTACGAAATGGAATTTATACATCCTTTTTTAGATGGTAATGGCAGAATGGGAAGGTTATGGCAAACTTTAATCTTAATGGAAAAACATCCAATCTTTGAGTTTTTACCCTTTGAAACTTTAATTAGTAAAGACCAAGACAAATATTATAAAGCCTTGGCTGAATCTGATAAATCTGGTAAATCGACTAAATTTATTGAATATATGCTAAATGTAATTGATATTTCAATTGGTGAATTATTAGACTTTAATAATCGAACGTTAAATGAAAAAGAAAGGTTAAATTATTATGTTTCATTGAATAAAACAGAATTTACAAGAAAAGATTATATGGATATTTTTAAAAACATTTCTTCTGCAACAGCAAGTAGAGATTTGAAAAAAGGTACTGAACTTGGTTTATTTGAAAAAATAGGAGAAAAAAACAAAACAACGTATCAATTAAAATAACGAAACACAACACCTTATAAATGTTATTGCTTTTAATGGCTTATTTAAAAAATTCTCGAACACTTTTAATTCAGTAAATATTTATTAATTTTAGGCTAAATCAAAAAAAAAATGTAAAATAACTTTGTGTTTAATGCAAAAGAAATTTTGTGTGAGACAACCAATTGGATAAATATTGCGTCTATTTAATAAATGAACGTTAATTAAAAAACCAAAAAATGACGAAATCAAAATTCTGGAATCAACTCGCAATATTCGTAATTACTCTTTTAGCAATTTTAAGCATTAGAGAATACTTTTCTTACCAACTTATAGAAAAAGGAATTGACTCTTATCAAACTCATACATTTTTGAAGATTGGAGCAAATTTACTTTTAATCTTTGTTTCTTATTATCTAATCAAGCAAAATGGACTTACCAAAATTTCTGGATTAAAAGGAACGCAAGTTAAGATGTGGTATCTCTTAATATTTCCGCTCGTTTATTTAGTACTGGTAAATGCCATATTTATGGACGACCCAAAAATGGATTTACTTTTGCCCAATATTGGTTTACTCGTAATTTATGCAATATCAATTGGACTTTCAGAAGAATTAAGTATTCGTGGTTTTTTACAATCACACCTAATAAATGAATTTGGAAAAACAAAAAAAAATATAGTGCTATCAATTTTTGTTTCATCATTATTTTTTGGTTTAATCCATTTCATAAAATTTGACAAAGGAATATATGGGGAATTATCCCAAGTTTGTTTTGCTACTTTTATTGGTGCTATGTTTGGAGCTTTACTGGTTATTACAAAAAGACTATATCCATTAGTTATAATTCACGCATTAATAGATTTTGTAGCAAAACTAGACTCTGCAGGAAATCCTATTAAACATAGAATAGCGAATTCGATATCAATAGAAAGTGCTGTTTTAACGACATTATTTATTTTGCCGTGTTTGATTTACGCACTATTTCTAATGAAGAAATATAAATTGATTGAACAGGCGAAAATCAATAAACACAAATAAAAACCTACTCCAACTCTATATTTTTAGAATTTTCAGAATACGTTCTCCATTTCTCTAAACACGCTGTTATATCTTTTGGAACTTCAGAATTAAACTGCATAAACTCACCCGTTTTTGGATGTGTAAAACCCAATGTTTTGGCATGTAAGGCTTGTCTTGGTAAAACTTTAAAACAATTGTGTACAAATTGTTTGTACTTGGTAAAAGTAGTTCCTTTTAAAATATCGTTTCCTCCATAACGTTCGTCATTAAAAAGAGTGTGTCCAATATGTTTAAAATGTGCTCTAATTTGGTGCGTTCTTCCTGTTTCTAACTTGCATTGTACCAAAGTTACGTATGTTAAACGCTCTAAAACTTTAAAATGTGTAACTGCGTGTTTTCCAAAATCACCATCAGGAAAAACAGCCATTTGCAAACGGTTTTTTAAACTTCTACCAATATTTCCTTCTATTCTACCTTCATCTTCTTCTATATTTCCCCAAACTAATGCGTAATAAAGTCTTTCTGTAGTTCTGTCATAAAATTGTTTCGATAAATGTGCCATTGCAAATTCGTTTTTTGCAACTACCAATAAACCACTAGTATCTTTATCTATTCTATGCACCAAACCTGGCCTTTCGTTAGAATTTGTTGGTAAATTTTCTATGTGATGTATTAAGCCATTTACCAAAGTTCCAGAATAATTTCCATGTCCTGGATGTACAACCATACCTGCTGGTTTATTTACTACAATTACAGTATCATCTTCAAAAACAATATCTAAAGGAATAGCTTCTGCAACTAATAAATTTTCTGCTGGCGGATAAGACAACACAACACGAACTACATCTTTTGGTTTTACTTTATGATTTGATTTTACAGCAACATCATTTACCAAAACATTACCTGCTTTTGCGGCTTGTTGTACTTTATTTCTAGTAGCATTTTCAACAAAATTCATTAAAAATTTATCTACACGCAAAGGCTCTTGTCCATCACTTGCCACAAATTTATAATGTTCATATAAATCGTCGTTTTCTATTTCTTGATTTTTATTTTCTTGCAAAATGCTTACTTTCTTAAACTATTTATATTTCTCTCAACCTTCATACTTCCAACTTCACGCTTTCAACTACCTCCCTTTGCCATCACCTAAAACCAAATCTACAATAGAATTTAGTGGTAACTTATCACCTTCATTTACAATTTTACCATTAAAACGCAAACCTCTTACTACATCTTTACCAATGTCATTTACATAAGTATAATTTATGCCCACATTTAAACCCATTGCTCTTAACTGAGAACTGGCTTGTCTTTTGGTTCTACCATTTAAATTTGGTATGGTAATATCTCTGTATTTAGACGGGTTTAAGGTTAAATAAATTTTACGTTTTTCCTTTACAAAATCTCCTGCTACTGGTGTTTGTTCTATAACAGATTTTTTAGGATAATCTGGGTTATAACTAGCACTATCTATAATTTTATAACTTAAATTAAGTTCGTTCAATTTTCTATCTACTTCATTTAAAGACATTTTTTGCAAATCTGGTACTTGTATTTTTTGATTATGATTGGTAGTAATGCCCAACCAATATTGCAATGCAAATACAAAAATTAGCAAACCAATAACAGCAATAGCAATTTGTATAAAAAAAGTTTTACTTTTTAAAAACTGAAACAAACTCATTCTTAGATATTTTTAACACTACAAATATATAAAAAGTAAACGTTGCTGTTTCTATTTATATTTTGATAAATTTGTTTTATTATTTTTACCAAAATGAAGAAAAATATTGCCATTGCAATGGGTGGTTATTCATCCGAAAAAGACATTTCTATAAAAAGCGGAAATGTAGTTTATAAAAATTTAAATCCTAAAAAATATAATGCATACAAAGTATTACTTTTAAAGGAGAAATGGGTAGCTTTAGATGCAACTGAAAATGAATATGTAATTGATAAAAACGATTTTTCCTTTATTATAAACGGAAAAAAAATTAATTTTGATTGTGTTTTTAATGCCATACATGGTGCTCCTGGAGAAAATGGACAATTATTAGCCTATTTTAACCTTATTAACTTAAAACACACTTCTGCCCCATTTTATCAAATGGCACTAACCTTTAATAAAAGAGATACTTTAAGTGCTGTGAAAGCTTATGGAATACAAACGGCAACTTCTATTTATTTGAATAAAGGCGATAAAATAAACCTAGATGCTATTATAACAAAAGTAGGTTTACCTTGTTTTATAAAACCAAATAATGCAGGCTCTAGCTATGGAATTTCTAAAGCGCATAGTAAAGATGCTGTTTTACCTGCCATAGAAAAGGCGTATAAAGAAGATTCAGAAATTTTAATAGAATCTTTTTTAGAAGGTACAGAAGTCTCTGTTGGTGTGATTCAATATAAAGGAAAAATTAAAGTTTTGCCAATTACAGAAATTGTTTCTGAGAACGATTTTTTTGATTATGAAGCCAAATATGAAGGAAAATCCCAAGAAATTACACCCGCAAGAATTAGCAGTATTCAGCAAGAAAAAGTAGAAAAAACAGCCAAAAAAGTATACGAAGTTTTAAATATGACTGGTTTTTCTAGAGCTGAATATATTTTTGTAAATGATGAACCTTTTTTCTTAGAAATAAATACAGTACCTGGTTTAACCGAAGAAAGTATTTTGCCACAACAAGCACAAAAAGCAGGTATTTCTTTAGAGGAGTTGTTTGACAATGCTATTGAAGAAAGTTTGAGTTAAGTTGGAAGTTGGATAAGTAATTTAAAATTATACCAGAAAACATCAAAATTTAGAGAAGCTATTGAAAAATAATTTTTAAAATTCTAAAAATTCTGTTTTGTAATTAAATAAGACAAAAAAGTAAAAGCATAATTTATGAAAAGAGCAATATTTCCAGGATCTTTTGATCCATTAACTTTAGGACATTATGATATTATAGAAAGAGGTGTAAAGCTTTTTGACGAACTAATTATTGCTATTGGTGTTAATTCCAGTAAAAAATACATGTTTTCTTTAGAAGAACGTAAAAAATTTATAGCAGAATCTTTTAAAGACAATCCTAAAATTAAAGTAGTTACTTACCAAGGTTTAACAGTAGATTTTTGTAAAAAAAATAATGTAGATTTTATATTTAGAGGCCTTAGAAATCCTGCAGATTTCGAATTTGAAAAAGCAATAGCACACACAAATAGAGATTTAGCACCAGTAGAAACTGTGTTTTTATTAACAGCTGCAAGTACTTCTTACATCTCTTCTTCTATTGTAAGAGACGTTATTAGAAATAATGGAGATTATACCAAACTAGTTCCTAAAGCAGTGCGCGTTAAATAATTAAGAATGAAAAAAACACTATTTTTAGTACTTACTATTTTTATTATTTCTTGCAATTCTAAAACGGAAAGTGAAGTTGATTTTACCACAATTTTCGAAAAATCTAACGGAAAAGAAACGCCAGAATACAAAGATGTAATTTCTTATTATGAAGATTTGGCGAAAGAGTATTCGCAAATATCTTTGTTTTCTTTTGGTCAAACAGATGCTGGTAAACCTTTACATTTAGTTGTTTTTAATAGTAATGCTATTTTTAATGTTGATGAAATTACGAAATCTACAAAAAATAGAATTTTAATAAATAATGGCATTCACCCAGGAGAATCAGATGGTATTGATGCCTCTATGTTGCTTTTAAGAGATATTGTACAAAATGATTCGCTTCAAAAAAAGTATAAAAACACTTTAATTGCAGTAATTCCTGTTTACAATATAGGTGGTGCTTTAAATAGAAATTCACACACAAGAGCCAACCAAAATGGTCCTGTTTCTTATGGCTTTAGAGGAAACGCTAGAAATTATGATTTAAACCGAGATTTTATCAAACAAGATACCAAGAATGCAGCCGCTTTTGCAGAAATATTTCACACGGTAAATCCAGATGTTTTTATAGACAATCATGTTAGTAATGGTGCAGATTATCAATATGCTATTACGCATCTGTTTACACAACATAACAAGTTGGGTGGCAATTTAGGTGCATTTTTAGAAAATGAAATGCGGCCACAAATAGAAAAGTCTTTAGAAGAGAAAAACATTTTAATTACGCCTTATGTAAATGTTTGGGGCACTACACCAGAAAAAGGATTTTCTCAATTTTTGGACTCACCAAGATATTCTACAGGATACACAACTTTGTTTCACACACTGGGTTTAATGGTAGAAACACACATGCTTAAACCTTATAAAATACGTGTTGAACAAACGTATCAATTAATGCTATCTGCCTTTGATTTTACTGAAAACAATTCAGCAAAAATTAAAGAATTACGTAAAAATGCTGTTGCTGAACTCTTAGCAGAAAAAAGTTACGCAATTGCTTTTAAAGAAGATAAAGAAAACCCAACAAAATTGCAATTTAAAGGTTATGAAGCTCAAACTTTAGAGAGCAAAGTTACCAATGGAAGACGCTTATTTTACGATACAACTAAACCATTTACGAAAGCAACAAATTATTACAACAATTTTATAGCTACAAAAGAAATAGACATACCAAAAGCTTATATTTTAAAACAAGGTTGGCACAAAATTGTAGAAAGATTAGATAATAATAAAATTGAATATACGCGTTTAAAAAAAGATACTAGTCTTATGGTTGAAACAAACCATATTGCAGATTTTAAAACAAGAACTGCGCCTTATGAAGGGCATTATTTGCATTACAACACCAGTATTACAAAAAGTAAAAAAGAAATTCATTTTAAAGCAGGAGATTTGTATATTTCTACAAACCAAAAAGGTGTTAGATATCTGTTAGAAACTTTAGAAACAGAGGCTACTGATTCTTTTTTTAATTGGAATTTTTTTGATACTATTTTACAGCAAAAAGAAGGTTATTCTGCATATGTTTTTGAAGATATTGCTGAAAAAATTCTGCTAGAAAATACTTCAATAAAAGCAAAATTTGAAGAAAAAATGAAAGATGATTCTTTTGCTAAAAGCGCAAGTGCTCAATTAGATTTTATTTATAAAAATTCACCTTATTACGAATCTGCACATTTACAATTACCAATTTATAAAATTTATTAATGAAATATTTTACCACATTTATACTACTAATTGCATTTTTTGGATGTAAGCAAGAAAAAGAGACAATGAACACAGCACAAACTTTTTACGTAGGTACTTACACCAAAAAGGACAGCAAAGGTATTTATAAATACGGCTTATCTAAAGCAGGAAAATTAAGCAAAATTGGCTTACAAGCAACTATTGTAAATCCTACTTTTTTAGTAAAATCTAACGATAAAAAATCATTATTTGTTATTGGTGAAACAGATAAAAATGGTGTTGGATTTATCCGTTCTTTTAAAATTGAAAAAGATTCTTTAACACAAATAAGTAAAGAAAAAACTGGTGGTGCAGGACCTTGTTTTGTTGGTATAAATAAAGATAATTACATTGTCACCGCCAATTATAGAGCAGGCACTGTTGGTTTACTAAAAACAGATACAAATGGTAAATTAAGTAAATTATTAGATGTACAACAACATTTTGGTAAAGGCACCACAGAAAGACAAAAAGCACCTCATGCACATTCTGCTTGGTTTCATCCAGCAAAAAAAGAAGTAATTTCTATAGATTTAGGAACCAATGAAATTTGGTTTTCTAAAATTGAAAATGACAAATTTACATTTACAGCGCAACAAAAATTGGCAATGCCAATAGGTTCAGGTCCAAGACACTTAACCTTTCATCCTAACAAAAAATGGATGTATGTTTTAAATGAATTAGGAAATACCGTTTCTCTAGTAAAAGAAAACAACGGAAAATATTTTGTAGAAAGTACCATTACTACATTACCAGCAGATTTTACTGAATTTAGCAAATCTGCAGATATTCATATTACAAAAGATGGTAAATTTTTATACGCCTCTAATCGTGGGCATCAATCTATTGCTATTTTTGAAGTAAACAAAGAAAACGGGTCTTTAAAAACCATTGGATATGAAAATGTTAGAGGCGATCACCCAAGAAACTTTTCTTTATCGCCAAATGAAGATTTCTTAATTGTTGCAAACCAAAATACAGATAATATTATTTCTTTTAAAAGAGATGAAAAAACAGGTAATTTAACTTTTGTAGATGAGATTAAAGCACCAATGCCAGTTTGTATTTTATTTTAAAAATTACTATTTCAATTGAAAAGCGATTTGTAGAAACTTATGCTTTATGCAATATTATTACCTGAATTACTATAATTAATGGGAATTTTAATTCTTAAATTCGCTTTAATTTTTAACAAAAATTGCTGTAATTCATATAGAAGTTATCTAATTTTATCTAATAAATCACTTAACATTAGCGCTTCTAAATCGGTTAATTTGTCTAAAAAAGATAAGTTTTTATTTTTATCTATATTAGTAAGTAATGCCAAGCCTTGTTTAGATATTTGTACATAAACTACGCGCCTATCATGTTCGCTGCGTGTTCTTTCTATTAAGTTTTTATCACACAATTTATCCATTAAACGTGTTGCGTTAGGCGCTCTTTCTATCATTCGATCTTTTACAACTTGCACCTTAACTGTTTTTTTTGCGCCTCTTAAAATTCTAAGAATATTGTATTGTTGTGGCGAAATACCATAAGGTTTAAAAAACTCATTTTCTTTACTGCTCAACCAATTGGCTGTATATTTTAAGTTGATTAAAGCTTTTAACTTATCACTTTTAAAAGTAGATTTTATGTCTTTAGATATATCTCCCATATCTTATTTAAATGTTGGGTTTTTGTTTTATACATCCTTAAAAAAAATACGAAACCAAAATAACTGTTGTTAAAAATTATCTATTGTCAGTTTTGGGTTGTATTTGATTTCTTTTTCTAAAATTAAAAAACTACGCTCTTAACTTTAAATCTTGCATTATT
The DNA here is from genome assembly GCF_947495205.1 of uncultured Polaribacter sp. Classification (GTDB taxonomy): domain Bacteria; phylum Bacteroidota; class Bacteroidia; order Flavobacteriales; family Flavobacteriaceae; genus Polaribacter. Next base: position 45,530 of record NZ_CANLXV010000005.1, read on the forward strand.
TTATTGAATTCTTCTGTTGTAGGTGTTAAAAAAACTTGGTCATCTACAAACAAGGTTGGGTATTTTGCAATGCCATTGTAAAGTGTTTTACTATGTTCTCTGGCATCAACATCTTTAGAAATGTCTCTATAAACATAAGGAACATCTGTAGAATTTAAGAAATTTTTAAATGCAACTGTATATGCATGCCCTTGTTTACCATATAAAACTATTTTCATATTTTATTGATTTATCTTGTTTTCAAATTGTACTACTTTTTTCTGCAAATCATCCAAAAGACTACTATTGGTGAGTTTACCAAATTTAAAATTATCGGAAAAATTTGGTAAAGAAAAAGTGACTATTTCTTTAGCAGCATGTCTTGGAAAACGTTGTTCAGCTGCAGCTAATACAAATCTGCCTCCCATAGCACCAGGTGAAGTTGCCATTAACAATACTGGCTTTTCTCTAAATATTTTACCATTTACTACAGAACACCAATCAAAAATATTTTTAAAAGCGGCAGCATAAGATCCATTATGCTCTGCTAAAGAAACTATAAAACCATCATAATTATCTAAACTTTTAGAAAAGTTAACAATATCTTCTGGTATCCTATTTTCTTTCTGTTCATCTTCACTATATATTGGTACAGTAAAATCCCTAAAATCTAGAATATCAAAATTAGTTTTAGTTAAAATGTTAGTAGTAAAATTTACCAGCTGTTTATTTATTGAAGTTGAACTGGTAGTGCCTGCAAAAGCTAATATTTTTTTCATACTGTTATTAAGATGAATTTTAATTATTAATTTATTCTATAATCTTGGTAACTATTGGTGTTTCTCCTTTTACCATTTTAGCAACAGGACATTTACCGGCAAATATTAACAAGCTTTTTTTTGATAATCAGAAACTTCTTTCTCAAATGAAATTTCTTCAGATAATATATAACTTCCGTCTTCATTTTTAATTTGCGTAACATCTACAGCAATTGCTCCTAAATCCCAACCTTTTCTTTCTGCATACATTCTTAAAGTTATAGAAACACAGCCGCCAATTGCAGATAATAAATATTCTACAGGTGATGGTCCTGTATCTCCTCCTCCATAAAAACCAGGTTCGTCTATTACCGCAAAATGATTTCTCATTTTTGCTTCTGCCAAGTACTTTTTAGTGCTTAAAACTACTTTTGAATTTGCCATTATTGTATTTTTTTACTGAAAAAGTAGGAAACCAGTAGCAAAACTAATGCGATTAAAGCTCCCATTTGTTCGCCATCTGAAATCATATAATGTGCAAAAAATGCCAAAACAAAATTGAAGAAAAAACCTGCATAAGCCCATTCTTTAACAGTTTTATTTTTTACAAACCAAATTGCAATTAATCCTAATATTTTTGCAGTTGCTAAAGGATAAATAATGTAGGTTGGATACCCAAAACTTATAAATGCTTTTGTAATGGCATCATTATTAAAAAGATACATACTTACAGAAAAAAGCATTAGTAGAGTTAATAAACCAGTAGCTATGTAATAAACTATTTTATTTGTTTTCATTTGAAATACTTCTATTTATAAACAAAAATACGGTTTTCTAATTTATTTACCAAGGAAAATAACTCCGTGGAAATATAATATTTAGAAAATAAGCAGTTTTAAGTCAATTTTTAAGTCAAAAACGGTATAACTAAAACGTCTTAGTTTTACAACTAAGACGCTTACAATATATTTAGCTATTTCTTATCGGTAAGTGTATCGTTCTTTTTCTCCTTTAGGATTTTGCATTTCTAAAGTAATTCTATATCTATTTGCGCCTAATTTATCTAATAAAATAGCGGTTTCTTTTGCGTTTTTCACTTCCATGTCATTTACCTTCGTAATCACGTAGTTGTTTAAATTTTCTTCCTCATCATCTTTACCAGTTCTTATAATTTTTACACCACTTTCTAAACCTAACTTTTTTAATTCTTTTTTTGTTAAATCTTTTAATTCCCATTGAAAAACGGAAGTAATATATTGTTCTATGGATTCAGATAGTTTTACTTTTTTAATTAAAGTTTCTCCATTTCTATCAATTGTAACAGCTACATAATCTCCTGGTCTTTTTGCCGTTAATTGCCCTTTTAAATCAGAAAATTTAGCAATTTTCACGTTATTTATCATCTTAATAATATCACCAGATTGCAAACCTGCTTTTTTCGCATTTTCTGTTTCTTCTGCAACACCAATTACCTTAACACCTTCTTGATCAAATTCAGGATCGTAATTAATACCTAAAATAGCCTGTTGTACTTTACCAAATTCTAAAATATCATCAATAATTTTTTTAGCAATATTAGAAGGTACTGCAAACGAATATCCAATAAAAGAACCCGAATTAGAAGAAATTGCAGTATTAATACCAATCAATTCTCCATTTGTATTTACCAATGCACCACCACTATTACCAGGATTTACAGCTGCATCTGTTTGTATAAAAGACTCTATATTTCTGTTGCCTTCTAAATCTCTTCCTTTAGCAGAAACAATACCTGCAGTTACTGTAGAAGTTAAATTATACGGGTTACCTACTGCCAAAACCCATTCGCCAATTTTTACAGAATCTGAATTTGCAAACGGTGTGTATGGTAAATCCATATCTGTGTTTATTTTTAATAATGCAATATCATTTGAAGCATCTGCACCAATTAATTCTGCTGGATATTTCTTTTGATTGTTTAAAGTAATCTCAATATTAGTAGCATTAGCTATAACATGATTGTTAGTTACAATATAACCATCTGGAGAAATTATTACACCACTTCCTGTACCAATTTGTTCGTATTTTCTAGTACCACTACCACTGCCATAAAACAATTCTGCCCAAGGATTGCTTTGAGTTCTAACAGCCGTATTTTTTACGTGCACTACAGAATGTACTGTTTTTTCTGCAGCTGCTGTAAAATCTGTAGTTGTTTCAATAGAATTTACTTTTTTATACGTTGGTATATAATTGGTTTTTACAATTTCTGATGATGGAGTTTGTGCAGTCTGTTCAATAACTACAGGTTCTTCAAAAAGCAATTTATAACCACCTAGAGTTAAGGCACCTCCTAAAATTGCCATACTTATAAAACTGATTGTTTTTTTCATTTTAATTCTTTTTTTATTACTCAAATATATAATTTTAACAGATTAAAAAAATCTGTTTAACTACATTTTAACTGTCTTTAACCGGTTTTTAACAAAGCCAATTTACGCTTCAAATACTTATATTTGTGTTTATGAATTTAGCATTTTACAAATATCAAGGAACCGGAAATGATTTTGTTATGATTGATAACAGAGCAAATACCTTTCCAAAAGAAAATACTGACAAAATTTCACTTTTATGCAATAGGCACTTTGGTGTTGGTGCAGATGGTGTTATTTTAATTGAAAATGATCTTAATTTTGATTTTAAAATGCTGTATTTTAATGCAGATGGTAGCCAAACCTTTTGTGGTAATGGAGGTAGATGTGCAGTTGCCTTCGCAAAAAAATTAGGTATTATTAATACTGAAACTAATTTTATGGCTTATGATGGGCCACATTTTGCAACTGTAAAAAATAACATTGTTTCTTTAAAAATGATTGATGTAAGTGAAATCGAAGTCAAAGAAAAATCGGTTTTTGCATATACTGGTACCCAACATCATGTAGAATTGGTAGAAAACTTAAGCGATTATCCTGTTTTTGAAAACGGCAAAAAAATAAGATATTCTTATGATAATCCTGGTAGTAATGTAAATTTTGCAGAGCAATTAGATGATAAAACTTTTAGAGTAAGAACATATGAAAAAGGTGTAGAAAATGAAACCTTAGCTTGCGGCACAGGAGTTACAGCTGTAGCAATTGCCATGCATAAAACTGGTAAAACTAAAAGTAATGAGGTTACATTACCTGTAGAAGGTGGTCTTTTAAAAGTTTCTTTTAGTGAAGAAAATAGCTTGTATACAAATGTGTTTTTAACAGGGCCTGCAACATTTGTTTTTAAAGGACAAATAGTAATTAATGAATAAAATTAAAAATAATTCCATTCTACTAAGGGCATTAGAGCCAGAAGATTTAGATTTTTTATATCAAATAGAAAATAATGAAAATTTCTGGCAAATAAGTCATACGCAAACCCCATTTTCTAAATTTATTTTAAAACAATATTTAGAAAACGCACATTTAGATATTTATGAAGCCAAACAACTGCGTTTACTAATACAAGAAAATAAAACAAACAAACAAATTGGTATGATAGATTTGTTTGATTTTAATCCACAACACAAAAGAGCAGGAATTGGCATTTTAATTCATCCTGATTATCAAGGTAAAGGTTTTGCAAATCAAGCACTAGCACTTGTAATAAATTATAGTTTTTCTCATTTAAATTTGCATCAATTGTATGCAAATATCACTTCAGAAAACAGAAAAAGCATTGGTTTATTTGAGAAAAATAATTTTAATAAAATAGGTGTAAAAAAAGATTGGCTTTTTTCTGAAGGAAAATTTAAGGACGAATTATTGTTTCAATTGATAAACTCGTAACTTTACAACCTAAAATTATTTCAATTGAAAAAAAAATCGTTTTATCTTTTACTTTTTTTTATAGCTTTAGGCAGTATTTTAAGCTATAACTACTATCAAAAAATTTTTGGGAAAGCTATTACAAAAGAATTTATATTGTTTGTTAAAGAAAATACTACTTTAATAGATATTAAAGAAAAAATTAAAGATTACACTAAGCATCCAAACACTTTTCTTTGGGTTGCTGCAAGAAAAGATTTTATAAACCCAAAATCTGGACGATATGTTTTAAAAGAAGGCATGTCTAACAACGATTTGGTAAATATGTTACGCAGTGGCAACCAAACTCCATTAAAAATAGCTTTTAATAATCAAGATACATTAGAAAAGTTTTCGGGTAGACTAGCTTCTCAAATTGCTGCAGATTCTATTGCATTATTAGAAAGTTTTACGGATAAAGAATTTTTAAAGAATAACAATTTTACAAAAAAATCTGTTTTACAAATTTTTATTCCTAATACATATGAGGTGTATTGGACTATTCCTGCAAATCAATTTAGAGCTAAAATGTTATCGGCTTACAAACGCTTCTGGAACAAAAGCAGATTACAGAAAGCCAAAGATTTAAATTTATCAAAAGAGGAAGTAATTATTTTAGCATCAATTGTACAAAAAGAAACTGCAAAAAATACAGAAAGACCAATTGTTGCAGGTTTGTACTTAAACCGATTAAAAAAAGGCATTCCTTTGCAGGCAGACCCAACCATTATATATTGTGTTAAAGCGCAAAAAGGACAAGATTATGTTGTAAAAAGAGTTTTAACGGCAGATTTGGCTATAAAATCGCCATACAATACTTACAAAAACAGAGGCTTACCTCCTACTTTAATTGCCATGCCAGATATTTCTGCAATAGACGGAGTTTTAAACGCACAAAAACACAATTATATATATATGTGCGCTAGTGTAGATAAAATAGGATATCATGCTTTTGCAAGAACATTGGCACAGCATAATAGAAATGCGGCAAAATACCATAGATGGCTAAATAAACAAAGGATAAATAGATAGTTGTTGGCCGAAGTTTCATAAAAAAGAATTTTAAATACTGAAATGGATTTTAGTAATCGCACAAAATGGTTCTTAATTACTTTACTTTTAATTTCTGTATTTATTTACGGACAAAACGCTCCATTTTTAAAAAAATCAGATACCCTAAATAAAAAAAGGCGCACTAGTGTTATTGTAACAGAAAGTATTTTAGCCGGCGGAACTTTATTGGCTTTAAATGAACTTTGGTATAAAGATTTTCCTCAATCTAACTTTCACTTTATAAATGATAATAAAGATTGGAAACAGATGGATAAAATGGGCCATATAATGACATCTTATTATTTTGGTAAAGTTGGTATGAACGTTTTAGATTGGGCGGGAGTTTCCAAAAAAAATCAATTAATTTATGGCGCTACTTATGGTTTCGCTTTTTTAACTGCTGTAGAAGTGCTAGATGGTTTTTCTAAACAATGGGGTGCATCTATAGGCGATATATTAGCAAATGCAACAGGAACAGGCTTACTAGTTGGCCAAGAATTACTTTGGAATGAACAAAGAATTATCATGAAATATTCTTTTAACCAGACCCGTTTTGCAGAATTAAGACCAAATACTTTAGGAGAAAATTATTTACAACAAGCCTTAAAAGATTATAACGGACAAACGTATTGGCTCTCTGCAAATATCTGGTCTTTTGCTAAAGAAAGTAATTTTCCTAAATGGTTAAATGTTGCGTTTGGATATGGCGCAGAAGGTATGTTATATAGCAGAACAAGATCTACAAACTCTTTATCGCAAGATCCATTTAGACAATTCTATGTTAGTTTGGATGTTGATTTAACTAAAATAAAAACAAAATCAAAAATCTTAAAATCTTTGTTTTCTGTTGTTAATTTCATAAAAATACCGTCTCCTACCCTAGAAATTAACACCAAAGGTAAAATAAAATTTCATTATTTGTATTTTTAAAAAAAATTAACATATTGATAATCAATTACATTCATATTATGTTATACTTTTGCACCCGCTAAACAGAAAGATAGTTTTTTATCAAAAATAAAATCCTTGTTTTAAGTATTGTATTTCTTTTTATAAATGCAGCACCAAAAACTAAAAAAAGCAATTTTAAAGTAGCTAAAATGGTTACTTTAAATTATCCAAAACCATTAAACAAAAACCTGCTTTACTTAAGAAAAGATTTTGTAGCGTTTAAAGAGGCACTTGCTTTTAAAGAATCTCAAGGCAAATATAGTGTTGTAAATACTTTAGGATATTTAGGCAAATACCAATTTGGCAGCACTACTCTGCAACGTTTTCGCATTTATGATACCCAAAGTTTTCTTAGAAACCCAGAATTACAAGAAAAGGCATTTGTAGCTTTATGCAAAGTAAACAAATATATTTTAAGAAAAGATATTAAGCGTTTTAACGGTAAAACCATAAGTGGAATTAAAATTACAGCATCTGGTATTTTAGCTGCAGCCCACTTAAGCGGTGCAGGAAATGTAAAAAAGTTTTTGAGAAGTAATGGTACTAAATGCTTTTCAGACGCTTATGGCGCAACTATTAAATCTTACTTAAAAAAGTTTAATGGTTATGATGTAACCAACATAATTGCAGATAAAAAAGCGCGTATATAATTACTTGTGAATTATAAAAATAGCTGGTTTTTTATGTAAATCTGGTTGTTGTTGTTTCCAATCTTTAACAGCTAATGTTTTTATATATTCTGAAGGTAAAGTAATATCTGCAGCAATACACAAATTTGTAGTTGGTGATAAAGTGGTTTTTAAATCTGCAAACATTTTATCATTTCTATAAGGTGTTTCTATAAAAATTTGAGATTGGTTTTTATCATTAGATAAGCGCTCCAAATCTTTAATGGCTTTTTTTCTATCTGTTTTGTCTATTGGCAAATAGCCATTAAAAGCAAAATTTTGTCCATTAAAACCAGAACTCATCATTGCCATTAAAATAGAACTTGGTCCTACCAAAGGCACAACCTTAATATTGTTTTCGTGCGCTAGCTTTACAATGCTAGCACCAGGATCTGCAATTGCAGGTACACCAGCTTCAGATAACAAACCAACATTTATGCCCTCTTTACAAACATCTAAATACTTTCTAGTTTCTAACTCTTCTGCATATTTGTCTAAAGACATAAGTTGTAATGCAGGTTGTGATTTTTTTGGGCTTATTTTTTTGATAAATCTTCTGGCAGACTTTTCATTTTCTACTATATAATAATCTATTTGTTCAATTACTTTTTTTACAGATAACGGCATTACCTCTAAAGGTTCTGTTTCGCCCAAGGTAGTCGGAATTAAATAAAGCTTACCAAACATATTTTTAAAATTAAAGTACTATTGTAAAACTAAGGCTTTTTTATAGGATATGCAGAAAATCTTCTGAAAATAAAATTTGAATTACTTTAATTTATCTGCAATAACATCACAGGCATCATCTAGCATTCTATAAACGTTTTCAAAACCTGCATCTCCTCCATAATAAGGATCTGGAACTTCGTAATTTTTATTAGGTTTAACCTCGTTTAAAATCATTTTTACCTTTAACAATTCTTCTTCACTGATAGATAATGCTATTATATTTTGATAATTATTTTTATCCATTGCATAAATTACATCAAATTCTTTAAAATCATCAAAAGAAAACTTTCTTGCTTTCTGATTGGTAATGTCTATACTATATTTTTTTGCAACTGCAATAGAACGAGAATCTGGCAAATTACCAACATGATAAGCTCCAGTACCAGCAGAATCTACAAAAACTTTATTCGAATTTACTTTAGATTTTAAAATACCTTCTGCCAAAGGAGATCTACAAATATTGCCCAAACATACCATAAGTATCTTTTTCATAACTATAAAGTTTAAATTAATTGTAATAAAAAATGAATTTTATAAACTAGTGAAAGCCTATAAAATTCATTAGAAAAATTCAAAAATAAAAGTATTAAAAGGTTAACTTTTTTGTTAAATCTTCTACATATTTTTTAAATTGCTTATCTGTTTCTGTAAGATTATCTACAGTTTTACAAGCATGTAATACAGTAGCATGGTCTCTTTGCCCTATTTGATTACCAATACTTGCCAAAGAAGTTTTAGTTAATCTTTTTGCAAAAAACATAGCCAATTGTCTTGCTTGTACAATATGCCTTTTTCTTGTTTTAGATTGTAAAGTGGCTACATCCATATCAAAATACTTAGAAACTTCTTTCTGAATATAATCTATAGAAACTTCTTTTTTGGTGTTTTTTACAAACTTATCTACAATTTGTTTTGCCAATTCTAAAGAAAACTCTTTTCTATTGAAAGAAGCTTGGGCAATCATAGAAATAATAACACCTTCTAACTCTCTAACGTTAGATTTTATGTTTTTTGCAATGTATTCTACAATATCATCTGGCATTTCCACACCATCTCTATACAATTTGTTTTGTAAGATAGAAATTCTAGTTTCATAATCTGGTGCTTGTAATTCTGCAGATAATCCCCATTTAAAACGAGACAATAAGCGCTGTTCAATATCTTGCATATCTACAGGAGCTTTATCTGAAGTTAAAATTACTTGCTTACCATTTTGATGTAAGTGATTAAAAATATGGAAAAACACATCTTGTGTTCCTGCTTTACCAGATAAAAACTGAACGTCATCTATTATTAACACATCTATCATTTGATAAAAGTGAATAAAATCGTTTCTGGTATTAGACTTTACAGAATCTATAAACTGTTGTGTAAATTTTTCTGATGAAATGTATAAAACCGTTTTATCTGGATATTTATCTTTAATATCTACACCAATAGCGTGCGCCAAATGTGTTTTACCTAAACCAACACCTCCGTAAATTAATAACGGATTAAAAGAAGTTCCTCCTGGTTTGTTAGCAACTGCCATACTTGCAGAACGTGCTAATCGGTTAGAGTCTCCTTCTATAAAGTTGTTAAAATTATAATTAGGATTTAACTGAGATTCAATTTTTACTTTTTGTAAACCTGGTATTACAAAAGGATTTCTTAACTCTCTTTTGTTAGATTCTAAAGGAACTGTAACTTTTTGAGGTTTTAAAGGATCTCTGTTAGAACTTGGTATTTTAACTATTTGCGGCCTATTACTGCTATAGTTATTTTCCATTTTAACATCATAAATCAATTTCGCATCATTACCCAACTGTCTTACCAATGCTACTCTTAATAATTTAATGTAATGTTCTTCTAACCATTCGTAAAAAAATTTACTTGGCACCTGAATTGTTAAAGCCTCCCCAGACAATTTAACAGGTTTTATTGGTTCAAACCAAGTTTTATACGCTTGTGGTTTAATGTTGTCTTTTATAAAAGACAGGCATTCATTCCAAACTGATTCAGCAGTTAAAGTCATTTATTTTATTGGATGCTTTGGGATTATTGATAATTATTACGTCGCAGTAATTTGCGTTTCTTAGGGCAATACAAAAGTGTGAATAAAAAACAGGATAAAAAAATGAAATTACTATTGATTATTAACTTTTTTTTGCGTAAAATGAAAAAATAAATTTTATCTATTACAATTGAAAAAATCATCAACAAAAACCAGAATAAGATATTCTGAAACAGATCAAATGGGCGTTGTTTATCATGGCAATTATGCTCAATTTTTTGAAATGGGCAGAACAGAATGGTTAAGATCGCTTGGGGTAACATACAAAGATATGGAAATGAATGGAATAATGCTACCTGTAATTTCTTTATCTTGTAATTTTATTAAATCTGCATTGTATGATGATGTACTAACAATAACTACTTTTCTAAAGAAAAAACCTTTGGTTAAAATTGAATTTGATTATGAGATTGTAAATCAAAATAACGAATTAATTTGTACCGGTAATTCTGTTTTGGCTTTTATGAATTCTAAAACAATGAAACCTACACGTTGTCCAATTTATTTATTAGAAAGCTTAGGGTTTTAAATTACTATAGTTTTTTAATAGAAACTTTATACAAGTTATTAAAAATAGTAAAAAATGCTTCTGCGTTTTTTTTTCGAATGGCAAGCGTATACTGGCAATCTAAAGCTAATTTTTGTTGTAAAATTCTTAGTTTTTTTTCTTTGATAATGCGCTGTACTTTATTCATCATGTCATAATCAAAATTTAGTAGATAATACACGTCTATTGTTTTTTCTTTAATTTCAGACGCCTCTAAAGCCATTTTTGCAGAAAGTTTATACGCAGAAATTAAACCTCCAACGCCTAATTTTGTTCCACCAAAATAACGCACAGAAACTACTAAAATATTGGTAACTTCAAAAGATTGAATTTGACCATAAATTGGCAAACCTGCAGAATTATTAGGTTCTCCATCATCATTTGCTCTAAACCTTTGTATTTCTGTACCCAATTGCCACGCATAACAAATGTGTCTTGCAGAAGAATGTAATTTTTGTAAACTTTCTAAGGCTATTTTTATTTCTTCTTCAGAGGTTACAGGAAAGGCATAACCAAAAAACTTACTCCCTTTTTCTTTAAAAAGTGTTTCTTTTGATGGTTTTTCTATAGTTTTATAAATATCGCCCATTAAGTAGCTTTTTATCTTTTTTGTCTTTCAGAAATTTTTCCAAAGAAAAAAAACGAACCAATCCTAGTTTGTATTAATTATTACCTTTTATCATCTTCATAAAGCCTTCAATCTTTAAAACCTTAATAATTTAATACTGAAAAGAATTAAGCAATCGCAACAATTACAATACCTAAAATTGCCAAAGCCACACCAATTATATTTTTAACGCTAAATTTCTCTTTAAACAAAAGCAATCCTATTAAAGTAGATACAATTACAATAGCTACATTATTCACAGTAAATAATGTTGAACTTTCAAAATTTTTATTTTGTAATGCTTTTATTAGAAATATAATAGAAAAATAATTAGGAACACCCAATACAATACCAGCAATTACATTCTTTAAACCAAAAGGCGTACTCTTTTTTAGACTTTTTATGCCTAAAATTACAATTCCAAATACAAAAGCAATACCAAACAAAGTACCAGAAAATATAGAAATATCTCTATCATCTACATAAGTACTTTGTATGTATTTAATTAAAGTATCTATGGCGCCAGATCCTAAAAATAGTAAAACGGGGAGAAGTAATGTGCCTTTATTTTCTGATTTTTCATCTTTTACAGATGATAAATAAACTGCTATTAAAGCAATAATAATTCCTGTTATTTTTAAAAAAGTTACAGATTCATTATATAAAATAACCCCAAAAAAAACAGGAACCACAACAGACATTTTACCTGCAATAGATGTAACAGAAACGCCATTCTTTTGAGCTGTCATAGCCATAACAAAAAAAATGGTAATAAATAAAGCCCCTAAAACTAGAGCTCCAGGAAACCAATTTTGCGTATAAATTTCTGTAATTGGTATTTTTCTTTCAGCAAATAAAAACCCCAAAGAAAAAGCAACCATGTAATTTACAATAATAGCTTTTAGAACATCTACTTTATAAATGCCAAAATATTTAAAAATTACAAATAAACCCGATGAAAATAAAATACTTAGTAGTAAATAAAACAAATTATAGCAAGTTTTTGGTTTTTAAATCAGTTACATCTTCTTTACCAGGAATTAAATTCCAAATATGAATTCCTAAAGTTTTTGCGGCATCTGTATTTTCTTTAGTATCGTCTATAAAGAGCGTTTCTTTGGCATTTAAATTATTTTCTTTTAGCACAAATTGATAAATATTTGTGTTGGGTTTTTTTAAATTTATTTGGTGCGTTAAATAAAATTGTTGAAAACAATTTTTAAATTTGGTATACAATTCTATACCCCAATTATTCTGAATCCAAGAAATATGCATATCATTAGTGTTGCTTAACAAAAATAATCTGTATTTTTTTTCTTTGGATAATTGCTGAATAAAACGCAATCTTTCCTCTGGAAAATCTAGTAAAATTGAAGTCCAAGCTGTTTTTAACGTTTCTTTAGAAATGGATAATTTTTCTTCAAAATAATTTAAAAATTTATCGGTTGTAATAAGTCCCATTTCATAATCGTCTAAAATGGGCTTCCATTTTTTATCTAAGGGAGAAATTCCTAATTTTTCTAATTCTTTGGCAAATAACTTTTTATCTAAATTGATAAATATATCTCCAAAATCGAAAATGATATTTTTAATCATTTGTATATTTTTTTAAAATATCGTTTTTAATGTTTTTTTGAGTAAAATCTCCTTGTAAAACTGGCGCTTTTATTCCTCTTTTAAAAGAATTATCGCCAATAAAAACAAAAGCTTCATCCCAAAGATTTTCGTCTATAAAAGTTTGTAAAGTTTGTGTACCACCTTCAATAATTACAGACATTATATTGTGTTTGTGTAAAATATTACAAACTGTAGCCGCTTTTAATTTCCCCAAAGGGGAAAAATCTGCTTGTTCAAAAATTGTATTCTCAAGAGGTTGAAACTCCTTGTTATTCCGTTTAATATTCTCATCGTAAATAACAATTGTTTTTACACTTCCGTCTAAAATGTTACCGTTTTTAGGAATTCTTAAAGTTCTGTCTAATACAATTCTAATAGGATTTTGCCCAGACCAACTTCTAACATTTAATTTTGAATTATCTGCCAAAACAGTGTTTGTACCTACTAAAATAGCATGTTCTTTAGCGCGCAATTTATGCACTACTTGTTGGGAGTAAGCGTTAGAAATCCAAACTGGTTTTGCGTCATTACGAATTATGCTTTTTTCAGCTTTATTTGGCAATTCATTAGTAAATTTATTTACTTTTTCTTCACTTTTGCTTTCTGCTAAATATGTATTCTTAAAATCTTTTATAGGAGCAATAAACCCATCTTTGGTTTCTGCCCATTTTAAAATTACATAGGGTCTTTTTTTATGCTGATTGGTAAAAAAACGTTTGTGATGTGCCAAACATTCTTTTTCTAAAACACCTACTTTTACATTAATTCCCGCTTTTTTAATACGCTCAATTCCTTTTCCTGCAACCAAACTATTACTATCTACACAACCAATAACTACTGTATTTAATTGGTATTTTACAATTAAATCTGCACAAGGTGGGGTTTTACCAAAATGCGAACAAGGTTCTAGAGTCACATAAATGGTAGCTTGTTTTAAAAGTGTTTTATCTTCAACTGCATTTATAGCATTTACTTCTGCATGGTTTTCGCCATAAGGCGATGTAAAACCTTCACCAATAATTTTATGATCAAATACAATTACAGCGCCAACAGATGGGTTTGGTCTTGCAGTTCCCAACCCGTTTTTAGCAATTTGTAAAGCTCTTTTAATAAATTTTTCGTGTGTTTTTTGCATGATTAAAGAAATTCTTAAAATTTAATTTCTTGCACCTTATCTACTGCATACACTTTAGAAAAACCAAATACTTTGTACTTTAAATCTCCTTTAAATTGCACTTTTATAGATTTATTTAAAACCGAATTTAACAAACCTCCTAAAATGCCTCCTTTGCTATTTTCAAAAATTTTTCTTGTTGGTATTACCACTTTTAAAGGTACTACAAACGCTTTTCTTGCGGGCACTTTAAATTCTCCTGAAGATACTTGGGCAACATCTGCCCCATTTACAATTACCTTAATTCCATCTGTAGCAATTTTGCCACCAATATCATTTGGGTTTTCAAAAAAAGCTTCTGCTTTTAAGTGAATTGTATCTCCTTTAAAAGAAATTACTTTTATATGATCCACTTTTTTAAATATGGGTTCTTTGTCTATAGAACAACTTGTAATTACTAAAAATAAAAGACCAAAATAGATTGTGTTTTTCATCGAAAAAAAAATTAAATTAGGTAACTTGCTGCTGCAAAAATACAGTAATAAATGCCAAGTGAAAATTTTATTATTAGAGAAATAAAACCAACAGATAATTTAGCTATATCTAAGGTAATTAGAACTGTAATTTTAGAAATGGGCGCACCAAAAGTAGGCACAGCTTATGAAGATAAAGCTACAGACAAAATGTTTGAAACCTACCAAAAAAACAAAGCGGTTTATTACGTTTTAGAGCATCAAAATAAAGTAGTTGGTGGTGCAGGTATTGCGCAATTAGATAATTTTGATGGTACTATTTGCGAATTACAAAAAATGTATCTTTTACCCATAGCAAGAGGCAAAGGTTTGGGTTCTAAAATGATAAACAAATGTATAAAAACTGCAAAAACATTTGGTTTTACATCTTGTTATTTAGAAACCTTACCTTACATGACAGCTGCCGTAAAATTGTACAAAAAAAATAATTTTAAACATTTAGATGGGCCAATGGGAAATACAAACCATTATTCTTGTAATGTTTGGATGCTTAAAAAAATATAAAATTTGATATTTTACACACTTTTTTTAATTCATATTCTATTTTTTAGTTGGGCATTTTACAACATTCTTTATTTTGGTGTAAAACCTTCTAAATCTTTAAGTTGGATTTTAATCACCTTCTTTTTTCCGTTTATTGGTGTGCTTAGTTTTATAATTTTTGGTATTAATAGAAGGCGATTAAAGTTTTTTGAATTAAAAGAAACTAAAAAACGTAAAAACTACATAAAAGCTTCTTTTACGAACAAAGAAAATTCTCAATTAGACGGATTAGCATCTGTAAAAGCAAAAAAAATATCAACATTAATCTACAATAACACTAATTTTCCGCTAGAAAGCAATAACAACGTAACAATTCTAAAAAACGGAAAAGAAACTTTTAATGCACTTTGCGATAGCATTTCTAAAGCTGAAAAATTTATTCATCTGCAATATTTTATCATAGAAAATGGAAAAGTTTTTAACCGCATAAAAAAATTATTGCTAGAAAAAAGAAAAGAAAATGTAGAAGTTAGAATACTGTACGATTCCTTTGGAAGTTATTATTTAAACAAGAAATCTATAACAGAATTAAAAGAAGCCGGTTGTAAAATATACCCAGAAACCCCTTTAAAATATGGTACTTTTTTATTCTCTTTAAATTTTAGAAATCATAGAAAAATTGCTGTAATAGACAATAAAATTGGTTTTACGGGTGGTGTAAATATTTCTGATGAATACATTACAAAAGACACCAATTTAGGTATTTGGCAAGATACTCATGTTAAAATTGAAGGGAAAAGTGTATCTCATTTGCACAAATCTTTTATAAAAGATTACTATTATGCTACCAACAAAGATTTAAGCAAAAACAAAAAATACAATATTATTTATAAAAGTGAAGGCCACACAAAACTACAAATTATAAATAGTGGGCCAGATTACAAGCAAGCTATTGTTATGCAACAATATTTAAGTTTTATAAACTTAGCAGAAAAAAGTATTTGTGTTTTAAACCCCTATTTTATTCCTACATTTTCCATTTTAGAGGCATTTAAAATTGCAGCGTTAAGCGGTATTAAAGTGCAGTTATTATTACCCAAAAAAGGAGATTCTAAAGTTGCTACCTATAGCATGTATTCTTATTTTGAAGTTTTAATAAATGCAGGTGTAGAAATTTATTTGAGAGAAGATTTTTCGCACAGTAAAGTAATTTACATAGATGATGAAATTTTATCTATAGGCTCTACAAATTTTGATTGTAGAAGTTTTGAACATAATTATGAGCTAAATGCGATTATCTTTGATAAAGAAAAAACAAAAGAGGTAAAACTAGAGTTTGAAGAACGCCTAACAAAAGCCACAAAAATAAACCTAGAAACTTTTAAAAATCGTTCTAAGAAACAAAAAACTTTAGAACGTTTGTGCCGTTTCTTTAGCCCTTTATTATAATTGTATGACCCTAAAAGATTTCAAATTTTTTTTTACTGATGAATTGGTTTCCATTTATCCAACTACAGAAATAGATACATTTTTCTTTATTTTAATTGAAGAGAAACTGCAACTGCAAAGAATTGATACTGTTTTAAAACCCAATTTCTTAATAGCTGTTGAAAAATTAAAAGTTCTAAAAAAAATTATTGATAGATTAAAAAAAGAAGAGCCATTACAATATATTTTAGGAAATACAGAATTTTATGGCTTGCCTTTTTTGGTAAATAAAAATACATTAATTCCAAGACCAGAAACAGAAGAATTAGTCGCCTGGATTCTTTTAGAGAGTGAAGGAGAGAGAAGAAAGAAAAAAGAAAGCAATCTTTATATTATAGATATTGGCACAGGAACTGGCTGCATACCAATTTCTTTGGCTAAAAACCTAGAAAATGTAAAAATTTCTGCAATAGACATTTCTAATAAAGCCTTACAAGTTGCCAAACAAAATGCCAAATTAAATAAAGTTGAAATTAACTTTTTGGAGTTAAATATTTTAAAAGCGGACAAATTACCAGCAAAGTATGATATTATTGTTTCCAATCCGCCTTATGTTAGAGTATTAGAAAAAGTAGCAATTAAAAACAATGTTTTAGAGAATGAACCTCACTTGGCTTTATTTGTAGACGATGATAATCCGCTTATTTTCTATAAAAAAATAGCAGATTTAGCAAAACAACATCTTACAAAAAATGGATTGTTATTTTTTGAAATTAATCAATATTTAGCGCAAGAAACTGTAGAAATGTTAAAGCACAAAGGGTTTTCTAATATCGTATTGAAAAAAGATTTTTTTGGCAATTATAGAATGATAAAGTGCGAATTCATTTAGTTTGTTTTTAAATTTTAAAAAACTAAAATCTTTATGCATCATAAAGTTATCTAAGACTTAATTTTTTATTTGAGTTGTGCACAATGCGAAAAACGCATAAAAACCAACACACAAACAGCACATTTATTTTTTGCCAAGACGTATAAAAATATTTTGAGGCTTACTATATTAATCGTAATATTGCAATGAATTAATAAATAATAAAAATGGGATTAGCAAAAACTGAAATGTTTACCGATCAACAAAATGAAATTTCTCTTTTTGCAAAAGTCTTTGGTCATCCTGCAAGAGTTGCAATTTTACAACATTTATTTAAAATTAACTCCTGTGTTTGTGGAGATTTGGTAAACGAAATTGGCTTAGCACAACCAACAATATCACAACATTTAAAAGAACTAAAACATTTAGGCTTAATTAAAGGTAATGTAGAAGGAACAAGTGTTTGTTACTGCATTCACAAAGAAAACTGGACCGCAATGAAAACAGTAATGAATGAATTTTTAAATCAAGACTTAACAGAAAAACAAGATTGCTGTTAAAAAAATTTGAATCAATTAATCGTATAATCGCAATAAACTAATATCATTACAAAAATGACCACAACAAAATCAACTTTATTTTCAGCAATAGAAAATTTAGTCAAATCATTACATCCAGAAACTATTTCAAGCGAACGTAAAACTGTTTTACAACCGTTGGCTGATTTTATTCAGTCAAAAGTTTCTGAAAACAAAGAAATCCGCATCAATTTCATTTGTACTCACAATTCAAGAAGAAGTCATTTATCTCAAGTTTGGGCGCAGACAATGGCAAATTACTTCCATATCAAAAACGTGTTTTGTTATTCAGGCGGAACAGAAGCAACAGCGCTTTTTCCAATGGTTGCAGCAACTTTACAAAATTCTGGTTTCCAAATAAACAAAATTTCCAAAGACCAAAACCCTGTTTACAGCATTAAGTACGCTAATAATGAACATCCCATAATAGGATTTTCAAAAAAGTTAGATAACGATTTTAATCCAAAATCTGAATTTGCTGCAATTATGACTTGTGATTCTGCAAATGAAGCTTGTCCTTTTGTTCCAGGTGCAGAAAAACGTATTCCCATAACTTTTAAAGATCCAAAAGCATTTGATAACACACCACAACAAGCAGAAAAATACAATGAAAGAAGTGTACAAATAGCAACTGAAATGTTTTATGTTTTTTCACAAATAAATTCTTAAAAAATGGCTTCAAAAAAATTAAGTTTCCTTGACAGAAATCTAACACTTTGGATATTTGTTGCAATGGCCCTTGGCGTTGGACTTGGATATTTTATTCCAACTTTTCCAAATATTATAAACTCATTTAGCAGTGGAACAACAAATATTCCGATTGCCATCGGTTTGATTTTAATGATGTATCCACCTTTAGCAAAGGTTAATTATGCTTTGTTGCCAAAGGTTTTTAGAAATACAAAAATACTTTCTATCTCACTTATTCTAAATTGGGTAATTGGTCCTGTTTTAATGTTTGTTTTGGCAATTACATTTTTACGAGATTATCCAGAATATATGGTTGGTCTAATTTTAATTGGTTTGGCGCGTTGCATTGCCATGGTATTGGTTTGGAACGATCTCGCAGAAGGAAGTAGCGAATATGGTGCAGGTTTAGTCGCATTAAATAGTATTTTTCAAGTATTTGCATACAGTTTTTACGCTTGGCTTTTTATAACCGTTCTTCCACCCTATTTTGGTTTTGAAGGAGCTATTGTAGACATTTCAATTGGTACAATTGCAGAAAGTGTAGCCATTTATTTAGGCATTCCGTTTGTAATGGGAATTTTAAGCAGACTAATTTTAGTAAAATTAAAAGGAGAAGATTGGTACACAAAAAAGTTTATTCCAACAATTTCGCCATTAACTTTAATTGCACTTTTATTTACAATTGTAGTTATGTTCTCTTTAAAAGGAGAATTGATTGTGGAAATACCAATGGATGTTTTAATTATTGCAGTTCCTTTACTTATCTATTTTACACTTATGTTTATTATTGGATTTTTCTTTACTAAAGCAACAGGTGCAGCATATGACAAAACAACTTCGGTTGCATTTACAGCAGCAGGAAATAATTTTGAATTAGCAATTGCTGTTGCAATTGCCGTTTTTGGTCTAAATTCTGGACAAGCATTTGCAGGAGTTATTGGTCCTTTAGTTGAAGTACCTGCATTAATTTTATTGGTTCGCGTTTCTTTCTGGTTAAAGAAAAAATACTATTCTTAAAATAAAAAACTATTGTTTTGGACTACCATATAAATTTGGTAGTCCAAAATAATATTAGTGCTGCTAATTAAAAAAACATACAATTAATCTATTGAATTTCAATATTTTAAAAGCATACAAATTTTCTAAAAATTTTAATATTGTAGTTTTTCAATCTGCCTTATGTTAGAAAAAATATTTTTAGGAACAAACTTAATTTAGCTTTGTTTGTAGATAATTAAAAACCGCTTATTTTCTATAAAAAATAGCAGATTTAGCAAATAGTGTATAATAAAATTTGAATTAGTTTAGTTCGTCTTTAATTTTTAAAATTAAATCCGTTTATTCGTCTTAAAGAGGAATGCAGCTTAACTTATAATTTAACTAAGTGGCTAGTAAGAAGCTGATCTAATTGAGACTTTATATTTTCAAAATCTGTATAACCATTAGTTAATACAACTTGTTTGTTTTCGGTTTCTAAAACTAGCGTAGGCATTCCAGAAAAGTTACTTGCACCAAATTTTTCAAATTCTTTTTCTGCTAATTTCTTGTATTTGGTATCTTTCATTTTAACCAAAAACTCACCTTTATCCAATCCTATTTTTTCAACATATTTAGTGTAATTATCCAGATTTATGGGATTTATTCCATCAAAATAAACAGCATGCAATAACATTTCTGCAAATTTCAATTCTTTTTCAGGAAATTTTTCTTTAACAATGCATAAGGCAATTGAAGGAGGTAAAGAGTTTAATACTATTTTTTCTTTACCAAACAAATCCTCTAAAAAAGATTCTCCAAATTTTACACCAGTCCTTTCCTCTACACTTTTATATGCACCTGCTTTTATATATGGCGCAACTTCATTTACTAATCCTGTTCTATTTCCTAAAAACAAACCACCACTTACTACTTCAATATTAAATCTATCTGCATACGCTTCACTTATTTTTGACATTACTGAACTAAAACCAAAACACCAGCCACAAAGTGCATCATAATAATAAATCAGTTTTGTCTTAGGTAACTGTATCGCATCAATATCTTCTGATTTTTGTTGCTTAGTTATTGGGGCATTAGAACAAACCCCTGTTTCTTTATCACAAAAGAAACTTTCATTTTCTTTAGTTTTCATATTTTGTTTTTTTTTTAAAACAGACTATTACTTAGTTTAAACAATAGTTTGTTTCTTTCTATTGATTGTTTTATGATCAATTAACAGACTTCGTATACGTGTTTAAATCTTGTGAATCAGCACCAAACAATTTATTTGTATACTTTAAATCTTTAGTAATTAAAGCATCCTAATTTGCATTTAAAAATCTATATAAATTTGAATTTTCTTTTCCTGAAAATCAATTATAGTTGACTCAATTTGTTACTCAAAATCATTTGATATCATTCTTACAAAGTTAACTATTTTATCACTTTAGTAGATATTGCTGATGGAGTTTCTTCTCCATTCCAAATATTTCATAAAAAAGATAAAACTTGAACTACCAATTCTGACTGATTAATAGCTACTGATTCAAAAATTAAAAAAATTAACCAAAGTTGGAATTTTACATAGAAAATCCGGTAAAAAAAAATCCACAAAAAGTTAAGTATTGATGAATATAACAAGATCTGAAATCACTTGCTGTAAAAAATCAAATAAATGAATTTGGTGCTGGATTAATCAATAAAAACAACCGGCAACAAAATGTATAATTAATTATTGTTTTTTTGTATAATCAAAAAATCTTAAAGATTACATTCTATTTCATAATCATTTATTTTCTTTAAGACTGCCAATTCAATAAATTTTATACAACAGCGCTGGCAAAACCTCTAAAAAACACTCAAATTTCTTTTAAAAAATCATTTTAAATTTAAGTACTTTTGCCAAATGGTTAAAGAGATTCAGCTTCGTGTAAATTTAATAGAAGAACGCAAAGAAAACGTTTTGGCTTTTAAAGCGAGTAAACAACTTAAAATTGCCGAAAAAGAGATTTCT
Source organism: uncultured Polaribacter sp. (assembly GCF_947495205.1). GTDB lineage: Bacteria > Bacteroidota > Bacteroidia > Flavobacteriales > Flavobacteriaceae > Polaribacter. The sequence continues at coordinate 66,996 of NZ_CANLXV010000005.1, forward strand.
GCAGTTAAAGTTTTGCGTAAATCTATAGATGCTCGTAAAAAAGACATCATTTTTAACTACAAAGTAGCGGTTTACATTAATGAACCGGTTCCAGAAAAATCTGACTATGAATTTGATTATAAAGATGTTTCCAACGCAAAAGAAATACACATTGTTGGTTTTGGTCCTGCAGGAATGTACGCTGCTTTGCGCTGTATAGAACTGGGTTACAAACCTATAGTTTTAGAAAGAGGTAAAAACGTACAAGAACGCAGACGAGATTTAAAAGCGATTAACAGAGATCATGTTGTAAATCAAGATTCTAATTATTGTTTTGGTGAAGGTGGCGCAGGAACCTATTCTGATGGTAAATTGTATACCAGAAGTTTAAAACGTGGCGATGTAAGACGTATTTTTGAAAACCTGGTTTTTCATGGCGCAACAGAGCAAATTTTAATTGATGCGCATCCGCATATTGGTACGAATAAGTTGCCAAAAATAATTCAGAATATTAGAGAAACAATTCTAAATTTTGGTGGCGAAGTTCATTTTAATACCAAAGTTGAAGATTTTATTATAAAGCAGAATAAATTAAAAGCCATTCACTTACAAAATGGCAAAGAAATGCTTGTAAATTCTGTTATTTTAGCAACAGGCCATTCTGCAAGAGACATTTACGAACTCTTAGATAAAAAGAAAATCCATTTAAAAGCAAAATCTTTCGCTATGGGCGTTCGTGTAGAACATCCGCAAGAAATTATAGATCAAATACAATACAGTTGTTCAGGAGAAAGAGATGAACTTTTACCTGCTGCTGCATACAGTTTAGTGCATCAAGTAAACAATAGAGGTGTATATTCTTTTTGTATGTGTCCTGGTGGTTTTATTGTACCTGCAGCTACTGCTAATGGTGAAGTTGTGGTAAATGGAATGTCTCCTTCTAGAAGAAATAATAAATTTGCCAATTCTGGTATTGTTGTAGAATTAGACATTGATAGAGATTTTAAAAAGTACGAAAAATTTGGCGCTTTAAAAGGTTTAGAATTTCAAAAAGATTTAGAAAAAATTGCTTTTTACGCAGGCGGAAGAACACAAACGGCACCTGCACAAAGACTAACGGATTTTGTAGATGGTAAATTATCTGCAGATTTAAATGACACCTCTTATCAACCAGGTTTAAACTCTGCTCCACTACACTCGCTTTTACCAAAAATTATTGGAGGTAGATTACGAAAAGGATTTACAGCTTTTGGCTCAAAAATGCATGGTTATTATACCAAAGAAGCCAATATAGTTGGTGTAGAATCTAGAACTTCATCACCCGTAAACATACCCAGAAAAGAAAATTTAGAGCACACACAAATTACAGGTTTATTTCCTTGTGGAGAAGGTGGTGGCTATGCAGGTGGTATTGTTTCTGCTGCTATGGATGGTGAACGTTGTGCAGAAGCGGCAATTGCAAATTTGTAAGAGATTTCTAAGGCTATTCCATTTACAATCTATAAATTTACAGCAAACAAATAATATTTATGAAACTTATTATTGGAAGGGAAGATAAAGCAGATTTTCCTGAATTTAATTTAGAAAACATAGCTATTAAAATAGATTCTGGTGCCTACACCTCTTCTTTAAGTTGCTGTAATATAGAAGAAACAATAAAAGACGGTGAAAAAGTACTTAAATATAACGTTTTAGATAAAAAACATGAGCAATACAAAAGTGAAGCATTTTTTACTAAGTTTTATGACCTTAAAAAAGTAAAAAGTTCTAATGGTATTGTTGAAGAGCGTTACAGAATAAAAACAGAAATTATTATTTTTAATGAAAGATTTAATATTTATCTAACATTAACCGAAAGAAAAAAGATGAAATTCCCCGTTTTATTGGGAAGAAAATTTTTAAACAAAAAATTTGTGATTGACACCGCAAAAAAAAACATATCACACAAATTAAAATACAAAAATACATGAGAATTGTAATTTTATCTAGAAATCCAAAACTCTATTCAACCAAAAGATTAGTGGAAGCTGCAGAAAAAAGAAACCATGAGGTTTTTGTTGTAGACCATTTAAAATGTGATATTGTTATTGAGAAAAAATCGCCTAAAATTTATTATAAAGGCGCATATTTATCTAACATAGACGCTATTATTCCAAGAATTGGGGCGTCTGTAACTTTTTACGGTACAGCAGTAATTCGTCAGTTTGAAATGATGAAAGTTTTTACTTCTGTAACCTCGCAAGCCTTAACCAGAAGTAGAGATAAATTAAGCAGTTTGCAAATTTTAGCTAGAGCTGGTGTAGGTTTACCAAAAACGGTTTTTACCAACTACACTAAAGATGTAGAGCATGTTGTAGATTCTGTTGGTGGTGCACCTATGGTTTTAAAATTACTGGAAGGAACCCAAGGTTTAGGCGTAGTTTTAGCAGAAACTAAAAACGCAGCAACTTCTGTTTTAGAAGCTTTTAATGGTTTGGGCGCAAGAGTAATAGCTCAACAATTTATTAAAGAGGCTGGCGGTGCAGATATTAGAGCATTTGTAGTAGATGGTAAAGTTATTGGCGCTATGAAACGTCAGGGAAAAGAAGGAGAATTTCGTTCTAATTTACATAGAGGTGGCAATGCAACTGTTATAGAGTTAACAGAAGAAGAAGAGAGAACTGCTCTAAAAGCAACCAAAGCAATGGGCTTAGGTATTGCAGGTGTAGATATGTTACAATCTTCTAAAGGTCCGTTAGTTTTAGAAGTAAACTCTTCTCCCGGTTTAGAAGGTATTGAAGTTGCCACAGGAAAAAATATTGCAAAAGAAATTATACGTTATTTAGAATTACATGTCGAGTAATCCATTTAAAATATTAGGCAAAGATATTCCTGAAGGTAAAAGAACCATAATTGATTTAAAAGTTGCCAAATTACATACCAGAACTACTGTAAATGTTCCTGTAATTATAGAACATTCTAAAAACCCAGGACCTGTAGTTTTATTGCTAGCAGGTATTCATGGAGATGAAACCAATGGTGTTGGTATTATTAGAGAAATTATAAATTTAAAATTAAACAAACCTCAAAAAGGTACTATTATATGCATTCCTGTGTTTAATATTTTTGGGTATTTAATTCAAACTAGAGAGTTTCCTGATGGTAGAGATTTAAACCGCATGTTTCCTGGCACTCAAAACGGTTCTTTAGCCAGCCAATTTGCCTATCAATTTTCAGAAAAAATAGCTCCTTTTGTAGATTATGTTATCGATTTTCATACTGGTGGTGGAGAACGAGATAATGTGGCTCAAATTCGTTGTAATAAAGATGACGAAAAGGGTTTAGAGTTGGCAAAAATATTTAATCCACCAATGATTATGTATTCTAATACTATCATTAAATCCCTTAGAGAAACCTTACACAAAATGGGTAAAACAGTGTTGCTTTTTGAAGGTGGAAAATCAAATGAATTAAACCCGACTATTATTAATGAAGGTGTAAATGGCACTAGAAATGTTTTGATACATTTAGGACTAATCTCTGGAGAAATTGCTGTTAGAGAAACACCTATTTATGTAAAAAACTCTAAATGGTTAAGAGCTTCTGATTCTGGCATGTTTAAAATTAGCATTGCCAATGGTAGTTTTGTAAAAAAGAAAGAAGTTTTAGGTGTAATACAAGACCCTTTTGGTGAATTTAAAAAAAAAGTTTATGCTCCTTTTGATAGCTATGTTTTTTGCATAAATAAAACGCCAATTGTAAATAAAGGTGATGCTTTATTTCATTTAAGTGTAGAAAAATAATATTTTATTACTCATTTGCTTTTTTAAATGTAGCAATTATCTTTTTAAAATTACTTTTTTCTGACAGTGAAGGAAATAATTCTTGTAAAACAATATGGTAATCGAAATCTGTTTCTAATCCAGAAATTAAATGCGTTTTTGCATAACGCTCTTTATTTAAAATAGAAAATAAACCTGCAAAACGATATGAAATTTCAGCAAGATTTCCACAAGATTTATATGCTTCAAAAATAATACGTAAAGCTTCTTTAAACTCACCTAAAAAAATTAAAACATCTGCTAAACCAATATAAATTTCTAAAGAAATATCGCCTAATTGCAAACAGTTGCTAAAACCAACAATAGCCTCTTCAAAAAAACTAAGTTTTAAGTTTATTTCTGCATAACGTTTCCAATATAATGCATTATCATCTTCTATCTCTATGGCTTTTGATAAGTAATATAATGCTTTTTGATATTTTTTTTGATCAGCATAAATATTGGTTAACAAAATCCAACCTTTATCTAAAAGCGGATCTTCATGTATTGCTTTTTTATAATAGGTAATTGCAGTATCTAATTGTCCTAATTTTTGGTAACACTCTCCTACTCTTACATAGGCAAATGAAGTTGGGTCTCCAAGCTCTAAACTAATTAAATAATTATCTATCGCCTCTTTATAATTACCTAATTGCTCTAACGTTTTTGCTTTTTCTAAATATCCACCAATAAAAGTTTCATCAATTAAAACAGCATAATCAAAAGCTTGTAATGCCTTATGATACCTTTTTAAAATAAAATACTGCCTTCCTATTTGGTGCCACGCAACTTCGCAATACGGATTTTTGTCTACATAAGCAGTTAAATAAGTTATGGCTTCGTTGTGTTTTTCTTCAATATCAAAACAATACACAATATTATACAATGCTGCATAATCTTCTAAATCTTCTGCAACACATTTTTCAAAATTAATACGTGCCTCTTCAAAATTATCTAAATACAGAAACTCCATTCCTAACAAAGACCAAATATCAAAAGGTTCATTAGTTAAAGTTAATGCTTTTTCAAGATAAACTATCGCTTCTTTATGCAAACCTTTTTTAGAAGCTATTGTGGCTTTTTGAATATAAACCTCATCATTATTAGGAGAAATTAAGGCAATTCTTTTTAAAAGTTTAGAAGCTTTATCTACCTCATTATCTGTTAAATACAACTCTACTTGCAACAACTTTAAATCTACAGAAGTTGGGTGCTGTTCTAAGCCTAATTGCAACGCTTTTTTTGCCAAAGAAATTTTACCCACATCTAAATAATGGATAATTATCTCTTCGAATTCAACCAAATCAAAAAAATAAATGCTATTGGTTTTTAGCATCGATTCAAACTTTATATGCGACATAATTATTTAAGCTTTGAATTGCCCGATTAAAACTACATTAATAATGGCATTTTACTTGAAAAAACACTTTTTGTTTTCAACAATTTAATTAACAAACAAGCCATTTTATTTAAGGCTAATAATTTTGCGCATAGATATATTTACATTAATTTTGATTTTCAATAACCATCTTCTTAAACTGATGGATTTCTTATGAGCAGAAAAAACTTATTAAACTCAAAAGATATTGAAATTATATTACATCGATTAGCGTGTCAGTTAATTGAAAATCATGATGATTTCTCAAACACCGTTTTAATTGGTTTACAACCAAGAGGTACTTTTTTAGCCAATAGATTAGCCCAATTACTAAATACAGAATACGCTATAAAAGATTTAAAATTAGGACTTTTAGACATTACTTTCTATAGAGATGATTTTGGTAGAAAAGACAAACCTTTAGCTGCAAAAACCAATGAAATGGATTTTTTAATTGAAGGTAAAAAAGTTGTAATTATAGATGATGTTTTGTTCTCTGGAAGAAGTATTAGAGCCGCTTTAACGGCTTTGCAATCTTATGGTAGGCCAGAACAAATTGAATTATTAGTGCTCATAGACAGACGTTTTAGCAGGCATTTACCCATACAACCTAATTATAGAGGCAGACAAGTAGATGCTATTAATAAAGAAAAAGTACTGGTTACTTGGGCAGAGACACATAAAAAAGATGCAGTTTACATAGAATCACTATAATATGTCAGAATTAAGCGTAGAACATTTATTGGGTATTAAATATCTAAAACCAAATGATATTGATGTAATTTTTAAAACTGCAGATCATTTTAAAGAAGTAATTAATAGACCTATTAAAAAAGTACCTTCTTTAAGAGATACTACCATTGCAAACTTATTTTTTGAAAACAGTACAAGAACAAAACTAAGTTTTGAGTTGGCAGAAAAAAGACTTTCTGCAGATGTTATAAACTTTTCTGCAGGACAATCTTCCGTTAAAAAAGGAGAAACGTTAATAGACACTGTCAATAATATATTGGCAATGAAAGTAGATATTGTAGTAATGCGTCATGGTAATGTTGGTGCAGGTGTTTTTTTATCTAAACATGTAGATGCAAAAATTATAAACGCGGGCGATGGCACGCATGAACACCCAACACAAGCCTTATTAGACTCTTACTCAATTAGAGAAAAGTTAGGAACTGTAAAAGGAAAAAAAATACTTATTGTTGGCGATATTTTACACTCTAGAGTAGCACTTTCTAACATTTTTGCCTTACAATTACAAGGAGCAGAAGTTAAAGTTTGTGGGCCAACTACTTTAATACCAAAGTACATTTCTAGCTTAGGTGTTACTGTAGAAACCAATCTTAAAAAAGCATTAGAATGGTGCGATGTTGCCAATGTTTTAAGAGTGCAACATGAAAGAATGGATATTAAATATTTTCCGTCTACAAGAGAGTACACGCAACTTTTTGGAATAAATAAAGAAATTTTAGACAATCTTGGCAAGAAAATTGTAATAATGCATCCAGGACCAATAAACAGAGGTGTAGAAATTACTAGTGATGTGGCAGATTCTAATGATGCAATTATATTGAATCAAGTAGAAAATGGAGTTGCTGTAAGAATGGCCGTTATATATTTATTGGCACAACAAATAAAAAGATAAAATGCAAATTCAAAATAAAGAAAATTATATTTTTATTTCTTCGGAAGAAAATACGTTTGAAGAATTTTACAATGCTTTATTAAAAGAAAAAACAACATGGATAAATACACACACTATTGTCCAAATTTCTGATAATATTAATATAACGACTAAAGATTTTTTGTTATTTTTGGATGTTGTAGAAGAAAAAAGAGCCTTAAAAACCTCTTTTATTATAATTTATAGTGCTGTTGATGTAGATGAAGTTTCAGAAGAAATTAGTATAGTACCAACATTACAAGAGGCAGAAGACCTCTACGAAATGGAAAATATTGAAAGAGAATTAGGGTTTTAGATAATTAAAAAATGATTAAAAAAATACTTTTTATTGCTTTATTAAGTGTTTCTTTTATTGGTTTTTCTCAAAATATTGCAGAAAAAACAGTAAAAGAGCTAACTGCTAGCCCAAATCCTTTTACAAATAACACTAAAATAACATTTACTGCAACTCAAAAAACTAGTGTTTTTTTTACTGTGAAAAATGTTTTAGGTAAAACAGTATTTAAAAAAAACATAAAAGTTATTCAAGGTAAAAATACGATTCCTTTTTACAAAAATAACTTATCAAATGGTATGTACATTTACAGTATCAGAGACAAAAAAAATATTACCTCTAAACGTTTTGTAATTCAATGATAAACCTAACCATACTAGGTTGTCATTCTGCAACACCGCGTGTAAAGGCATTTCCTACATCACAGTATTTAGAAATTAATAACAGACACTTTTTAATAGATTGTGGCGAAGGCACACAACGCCAAATGCGTAAATATAAAGTTGGTTTTGCTAAAATTAATCATATTTTTATTTCTCACTTACATGGCGATCATTTTTATGGTTTAATGGGATTGCTATCTACTTATGGTATTTTAAGTAGAGAAAAAGACATGCATATTTTTGGGCCAAAAGGTATTAAAGAAGCTACCCTTCAAATTTTAAAAATATCTGAATCCCACGCAAAATTTAAAATGATTTTTCATGAATTGTCTTCCAAAAAAAGTGAAGTTATTTTTGAAGATGATAAAGTTACTGTGCGTACAATTCCGCTAAACCACAGGGTGTATACAAACGGATATTTATTTACAGAAAAAGAAAAACCTAGAAAATTAAATATGTTAAACATTTCTGGATATCCAGAAATAGACAAAGCAGATTATTTAAATATTAAAGCGGGTAAAGATGTAATTTTAAGTTCTGGTGAAGTTATTGACAACAACAAATTAACCACAGACCCACCAAAATCTCTAAGTTTTGCTTTTTGTAGTGATACTGCGTACAAACCAGACATTATCCCAATTATACAAAATGTAGATTTACTTTACCATGAAGCTACTTTTTTAGCAGATAAAGAAGATTTAGCAAAAAAAACAAAACACGCTACAGCTGCACAAGCAGCTCAAATTGCTAAAGATGCAAATGTAAAAGAATTGATTATTGGCCATTATTCTGGCAGATACAAAGACATTTCTGTATTTAAAACTGAAGCTAAAACCATATTTGAAAATGTTTTTTTAGCTGAACCTGGTAAAAACTTTAAAATACATAATTAATATTGCTTTGTAGCCAATAATACCAAAGTACAAGCCACCTCTGCTTTAATATCATGTGCTTGCAAAATGTTTACAAAATCTAAATTTTCTGTTCCTGGGTTAAAAATTACACGCTTAGGTTTTAAATTTACAATAAAATTGTAATACGCTTTTTGCCTTTTGGGGTTTAGGTACAATGTTACTGTATCTATATTTTTATAAGCTACTTCTGTTGTATCTATATTTACATCTAAAACACTCCCTTTTTTTAAGCCAATTGCAACTACAGGTATGTTATTTTCTCTAAGCTTTTTAATTGCTTTGTTAGAATATCTTTCCGCTTTTAAAGAAGCACCAATTACTAGCGTTTTCTTTTCCATAAAATTATTTCTTATTTACTTCGTTAAAAGAAGCTCTTAATGCAATAGCAATATTGGCCATAGAAAAAACAAATATTAATGTACCATTTATCCAAGAATTAGGAAAAATAATAAAACCCACAAAGGCATTTAATATAAATACTAACAACAAAAGATTAGCGAGCAATAAAAGTAATTTGTATTTCTTAGTCATATCAATTTATAAACCACAAATATCAATAAAAAAAGATTAACCTCTTCTTCTTCCTCTATTATTTCTCATATCTAACATTTTAGCTTTTATAGTTTCAGCATATTTGGCTTTTGTAATTTCTAAACCTTTTTTAGGTGGTTTAATTGCTACCACTTCATTTTTGTTAATCACAATTTCTGTGCACAATAATGTAGTATTCTGAGCACTAACTTCTAAGATAAAACCTGGTAAACCCCAAAATTCTGCTGGCCCATGTGCTAAAGGTATTTGTGGTGTATACCAAGCCTCTACAATTACCATTTTTTCTTCTTGCTCCTGCCCTTTCTCTTCCTTAGGTTTTCTTAAATCTCCCCAAGAAAAATTATACCAATTCAACTCTTTGTAAGGCACAAAGGCTTTTGCTTTAAAGCAGGTGTAATTTCCTATTTGTTTCGTTTCAGTACCAATAGTCCAATCTATTTTATATAACTTATCTTTTATTAAAAACCATTTTCCATAAAACTCTTGGGCTTGTACTATTTTGTTTTCAGAAATATTTTTATACTGATTTCCTCTAGAAAAATAACTTCCCCAAGAGTCTGTAGCTCCAGAAATAGCGTCAATTTTAACATCTTCCACAAAAGAAGCTTCCTGTTTATTAAAATTTAAAACATAGGTTTTTTCTAACCTATTTTTTAAACGTTCAGCAATTTGTTTTTTTTGAGCTTCACTCATGCGAGCGCCCCAATTTCCTAATTCCATTTTAGATTTAGACATATACACTGCTTTGCCACTAAAATTTTGTGCTTGAAACGATATTGAAAAAACACCTACAAATATTAGAATTATAATTTTTGAAATGGAAATTCTCATAAGATAAAAGTTTGCGTAATTGTTTAAAGATTAATCAAAAATAGCAAACAAAACCTGCTATTGTGTTAAAATTGATACAATATTTAGCAGCAACAGCCAAAAGGACTTTTAGAAATGAAGCGTATGATTATATGATAAATTACCCTTTCACAACTTTAATTCTGTAATTAATCACTTACTTTAGACATCAACATAAAACCAAGTTTTAAAATTGATTACAGAAATTTGTAAATGCATTTTTGTGCAAAAAAATACCTAGATTTTTAGCCATAAAAAAATCAAAATTATGAGAAAAACAATCTTACTTATGTTAACTCTATTTTTATTTAATAGTTGTACAAATAACAATCAAGATGAAATTGATTGTCGTCTTTTTGATCCTGTTATACAGCATCTTTTAGTAGTACTAGTAGACGAAAATGGAATTAATTTATTAGAAAACGGAACTTTTGATAAAGAAACCATTAAAATACGTTTGAATTCTGCAGAATTTCAAGCAACAAAATTAGACATTTTTGAAAATAGCATTGCCATACAATTGTTAGAACAAGGAGCTAACACCTACGAAATTGTACTTTCTGAAACAGAAACTGATACACTTGTACTTAACTTAAGTATAAGAGAACAAATTTGTGGATTTCAATTTTATAATTTAGATAAAGCCATTTACAATGGAGAAGCACAAACCATTATTTTTGAAAACAATTCTGATCCTAAAATACGCGTAATCAAATAATAGAGCGAATTTATATTAAGTTCTAAATTCAAAAAAAATAGTAAAGAACCTATTAATCAATCATGTTTTTAAGATAAAATTGTTCTACTTTTTCTCTAGCCCAAGGCGTTTTTCTTAAAAATTTTAAAGAAGATTTATACGTTGGGTTGTTTAAAAAAGCTTTAATTCCTAAAGAGTAGCCTAACTCTTCCCAACCATATTCTAAATATAATTGTTCTAATATTGTGGCTAATTTAATGCCATGTAAAGGATTATTCGGTTGTTCTTTACTCATTATTATTCATCTAAATTGGGTAAAACAAAATCATCTAAAACAGACTTTTTTGCCATCATTTTTTCAATAGCCTTCACAGTTCTTGGTGCTCCTTCAGAAAGGTTTACGGGACCATTTTTAGTAACTAAAATATCATCTTCTATTCGAATTCCAATTCCCCACCATTTTTTATCGCAATTACTACCTTCTGGTATGTAAATTCCAGGTTCCATGGTAACTACCATATGTTCTTCAAAATTACCATAATTACCAGGATCATGAACGTCTAAACCAATGTGATGAGATGTACCATGAGGAAAATAAGGATGTTTTTCATCTTTAGATTTAATAATTCCTAAATCAAACAATCCTTTATTTACTATTGCTCTTGCAATTTGATTTGGTTTTGCCATACTTTCTCCTATTTTGTAAGCTGCAATACCAGCATTTTGTGCCTCTAAAACAATGTTGTAAATTGCTTTTTGTTCTTTGGTAAATTTACCGTTTGCAGGTATAGTTCTAGTAACATCTGCAGTGTAACCTCTATATTCTGCACCCAAATCCATTAAAACCAAATCGTTACCTACTTTTGTTTTGTTATTTTCTATATAATGTAAAATACAACCATTGTTTCCTGCGCCTACAATACTAGGATAACCTTCGTATTCTGCACCATATTTTTTGTATACAAATTCATGAATTCCCTGCAATTCTGTTTCAGACATGTGTGGTTTCATGGCTTTCATAACCTCTATTTGGCCAACTGCAGAAATGCGTATAGCTTTGGTTAATAACTTTAGTTCTGCTGCTGTTTTTACTTCTCTTAAAGTTGCAAGATTGTTAGATAAAAAAGAAACATCAATATTGGTTTTGGCATCTAATTTTAAGGTTATTTTTTCTTTTAAATCTTTTTTTACAGCAATTTCAGTAGCATCTTTAAAATTCATTAAATCTGTATCTGACTTTAATGACGGATCATAAGCCAAAGCTCTACCAATTATTTGTGCAACATTGGCACTGTTTTCTATTGGTGTAGATTTTACCAATTCATAAATCTGTTTTTTTAAGGGCGATAAAAAATTCTTTGGATTGTAATTTGCCTGCTCTTTAAAAGCTTTTACCAAATCATAAATTTCCCCTTTGTTTCTGGCAGAGTTTCTATAATCATCATTAAATTTTTCAATAAAAACTCTATCAAACGCTTTAAAATTGATATTTGCCGATTTAAAATCTTCACCATTCATAACCCTATTAAAACCCAATTCGCTTTTTGCACCTTCAATTCCCAAACGTTTTCCATCCCATTGTTCTGCTCTTTTATCCTTTTTTTGAACAAATAACATTTCATTGTATGTTTTACCATCTTCTGTTTGCTGCATATCAGAAAACAAAACCAAAACACCATTGGGTTCTCTATAACCTGTTAAATAATAAAAATTTGGATCTTGATGAAACACAAAATCTACATCATTTGCTCTATTTCTTAAAGGGTTTGCAAAAATAACTGCTACAGAATTTGTTGGCATTTTTGCGCGTAATGCCTCTCTTCTACTTTCGTGAAAATCTTTTGGCAAATAATCTGCAGGAATTTGGCTATAAGCCTTAAAACCCATCAGTATAAAAAAGACAAAAAGCAATTGATTAACCTTCATTTTAAGTATTTTTAATATTGAAAATCAAAAATAGCGGAAATTAAATTGTGAATGAAAAAATTTAAGAAAAAATAATGCTACTTTTTTATACTTTTTTCAATAATTTAGCTGAAAACTTAAGAATTCTATAGCAATGAAAAATATAGCTTTAAATGATATACATGTTGCCTTAGGCGCAAAAATGGTTCCTTTTGCAGGTTATAACATGCCTGTACAATATGAAGGTGTTACTGCAGAACATTTAACAGTAAGAGAAAATGTTGGTGTGTTTGATGTAAGCCACATGGGCGAATTTTTAGTTAGTGGAGAAAATGCTTTGGCTTTAATACAAAAAGTAACCTCTAATGATGCTTCCAAACTAGCTATTGGTGATGCACAATACAGTTGTTTTCCTAATACAGAAAATGGTATTGTAGATGATTTAATTTGTTATAGAATTAAAGAAAACACCTATTTATTGGTTGTAAATGCTTCTAATATTGAAAAAGATTGGAATTGGATTTCTAATTACAATAAAGATTTTAATGCAGATTTAAAAGATTTATCTGAAGGATATTCTTTACTAGCCATTCAAGGACCAAAAGCAATTGAAGCAATGCAATCTTTGTCGTCTTTAGATTTGGCGGCAATACCTTTTTATAAATTTAAAGTGGGTGATTTTGCAGGAATCGAAAACGTAATTATCTCTGCAACAGGCTATACAGGTTCTGGTGGTTTCGAAATTTATTGCAAAAACAATGAGGTAGCACAAGTTTGGAACAAAGTACTTGAAGCTGGTGCAGCTTTTGGTATTAAACCTATTGGTTTGGCTGCAAGAGATACCTTAAGAACAGAAATGGGTTATTGTCTATATGGCAATGATATTAATGAAACTACATCTCCAATAGAAGCCGGTTTAGGTTGGATTACAAAATTTACCAAAGATTTTGTAAATGCAGATGCGCTAGCAAAACAAAAAGAAATGAAACCAAAAAAACGTTTGGTTGGTTTTGAGTTAGATGAAAGAGGCATTCCAAGACATGGCTATGATATTGTAGACGAAAATGGAAACCTTATAGGAAATGTAACCTCTGGCACTATGAGCCCTTGTCTACAAAAAGGAATTGGTATGGGCTATGTACCTGCTTTATTTGCAAAATCTGGTTCTAAAATTTACATACAAGTGCGTAAAAAAGCAATACCAGCAACAGTAGTAAAATTGCCTTTTTATAAAGGGTAACTTGCTTATCTCTTAAAATTAACAAAACCTTACGCGTACAAAATTTTAGATAACAGGTTTTTTTATTTTTAAAGAAGTATTTTTACCACATTAAAGCAAATATTGCAGAATTATGAATTGTCTTTTAACCGGCGGAACAGGAATTGTAGGTAGTCATGTTATTTTTGATTGGATACAAAAAGCACTTGTAGAAAAAACGGTAAACCATTTATATGTAGTTATAAGGGCAAATGAAAAATCTGCAAAACAACGTTTAATAGATATTTTACAAGACAATTCTAGACCACAATTTTTAAATAACTTTAGTTTAGAACAATGTTTAGAGAAAGTAACTGTAGTAAGCTCAGATTTGGCTACGATTTCTAAAAAAAACCTAGTTAATCTTAATTTTGATACAGTTATACATTGTGCAGGTTCTACTAATTTAGCCAATACAGCAGATTCAAAAAACACGGTACACAATCAAAATTTTTTAGTAACTCAACAACTTTTAAATCAATTACCAGATTTTGTAAAACGCTTTATTTACATTAGTACGGCTTACTCTTTTGGTATTCAAAAAAACAAAGTAAATGATGCTATTGCCAATTACAAGGCAGAAAAATTTAGAAATCCGTATGAAAAATCTAAATATGAAAGTGAGCGTTTTGTAAAGGAAATTTGTGCGGCTAAAAATATAGATTCACAAATTTTAAGACCGAGTATTATTTGTGGACGTTTAATTGACAAACCTTTTTTTGAAACACCAAAATTTGATGTTTTTTATGCGTGGCCAATATTTTTAAATAAATATGCCAATACAACTTTAGACAATTTTAGAATTTGGATTGATAAAAAAAGTGGGCTAAATATTGTTCCTGTAGATTTTGTTTCAAAAACAATTATACATGCCTTTTTAAATCCATCTATAAAAGAATTAAATATTGTAAATCCTAAACAGATATTGCATAAAAATTATGTAGGTAAAGTTTTAGAATCTTTTAAAATGACTTCTTACGAATATGTAACTCAAAAACCAGAAAATTTAAATGGTTTTGAGCAATTGTACTATAAAACAATTGGTGCAATTTTTGAAAACTATATATCTATACCCGATTTGCAATTCAATTCAGAAAAAATTGTAAAAATAATTCAGCAATTACAACTCGATGTTACCTTAGGTGTTCATGATAATTTTATGAACTTAATTAATTTTTCAGTAGAAAAAAACTTCAAGAAAAGTTATCAATCTAGCTAAATATTAAAACTAAAACCTTTGGATTCTTTAACGCAAATTGTTTTAGGTGCTGCTGTTGGTGAAGCTGTTTTAGGCAAAAAAATAGGCAATAAAGCGCTTTTGTATGGTGCTGTTGCAGGTACAATTCCAGATTTAGATGTTGCAGCTTCTTATTTTACAGATACTGTTACTGCTTTAGAAATTCACAGAGGTTTTACACATTCCATTTTATTTTCTGTGCTGTTTGCACCAATTTTTGCTTTTTTAGTAAGTATATATGAGTCTTATAAAAACATAAAAAACTGGAGTTGGCTTTTCTTTTGGGCTTTTATAACGCACCCAATTTTAGATGCCCAAACCACCTGGGGCACACAATTGTTTTGGCCTTTAGATGTAAGATTAGCATTTAAAAATATTTTTGTAATAGACCCTTTATACACTATTCCTTTTTTAGTTTTTCTAATTCTAACAATGCGTCAAAAAAGAGGAACTCAAAAAAGATGTTTCTACAATAATTTGGGTTTAATAATTAGTAACAGTTATTTAATTATTACATTAATTTTAAAAAGTATTGCTTTTACTAATTTTAAAAAAGAATTAAAAATTCAAAATATTACCTACCAAGAGTTAGCAACCAAACCTAGCCCTTTAAACACTATGTTATGGACAGCAAATGTGAAAACTAAAGATGCTTTTTTAATAGGAAACGCTTCTTTTTTTGATACAAAACCGACTTATTTTTCTAAATATTATAAAAATCATCATTTATTAGGTGAACTTGCAAATCACCAAAAAATTAAAAGAATGATTGCCATTACCAAAGGTTGGTACACCATTAACAAAATAGAAAATCAACTTTATTTTAATGATTTAAGATTTGGAACTTTAAGTTTAGCACCAAATGCAGAAAATTTTGTTTTTAAGTATAAAATTAAAATTGATGCCAAAGGAACTCCCTTTTTTATCGAACAAAAAAAAGCAAAAAGAGATGGCAAAAAATTAATTTTTGAACTTTATAAACGAATAAAAGGGAATTAAAAACCTTTTTTTGTAAGGAACTTCATAAAGTTTCGATTACTAAAAAAAATCTATTAACCTATTAAACTAAATTATGAAAAAATCTATTATTACCTTATTTTTAGGAGCTGCAATACTTTTAAGTTGTAAAAAAGAAACTGTCAAAGAAAATACGGAAACATCAACAAAAAAAGAAAACATAGCTACTAATCTCTCAGAAAAAATTGAAATAGCACACAACAAAGAAGCTTTTTTATCTCAAGAAGCTATTAAGTTTAATGTTGTAATTAATTTTGGAGGTAATGAAATTTTAAATGCTACAATTTCTGCAGCCACAAACTCTGAATATGCAATTATAGAAAAGAAAGATGGTAGCAAAATTTATGTAAATAAGGAAAATGTTTTTGCCTCACCAGAATTAAAAGAAGATGCATCTGTTAGGTTTCATGCATACACTTGGTCATACTTTTTCTTATTGCCTTATAAATTAAATGATGTTGGTACAAAATGGAATTTTGATTACAAATCAAACGAAACCAAAAATATATTTAATACTGCAAAACTAAGCTTTGAAGAAAATATTGGCGATGCACCAAAAGATTGGTATGTAATTTACGCAAACAAAAATACAAATGTATTAGAGCAAGCAGCTTATATTGTTACTGCTGGCAAAACGCAAGAAGAAGCAGAAAAAGATCCTCATGCAATAAAATATGAAAATTATGAGCTAACAAAAGGAATTCCTATTGCTAACAATTGGTCTTTTTGGGGTTGGAATAATAATGATGGAATTACACAAAAAATTGGCTTTGCTAAAATATCTGACATTCAATTTATAAAAGGCTTTAAAAATAAAGTACAAAATATACCTAATGGATTTGTAAAAAAATAGTGCATTCATTTTATAAAAAATCCATTAAGAAAATTCTGAATTCAAAAAAAGAGACTGATAAAAACAGTCTCTTTTTTTTTTTGAAGTTTGTCTAATTCTAAAATAGTGTTACCTTAAAATTATTAATGTAATAAAAGGTAAAAATCAATATGAACAACCTTTAATTCAACATTCTGATAGTTGATTGCAGTATTGCTTTAATAATTATCAAGAATTGCTTAGTGAACATGTATTTAAGTTTAGTATGACAGAAAAATAAAATCTTAATGATATTGTAGTTTTAGAGAGCGTTTATGTAATTTTAAAAGAAGAATTTCATACCAAAAGTTGTACTGTAAAATTAAAACTCAAAAAACAACTTATTGAAAAATCAAACGAAAATTACAATCAAGAAAAACCTCATTTGTCTAATTATATGCTAATTCATGATCAAATAAACAAATAAGTTGAAATACAAATGAAAACATATAAATCAAAAAAACTGAACAATGCTAGTATTGTTCAGTTTTAATTGTAATCCTTTATAATCTGTAACGGTTATTTAGAACTTAAAAAAGCTTACTAATTAACTAATACTCACTGTACAATTTTTATTAATTTCTGCTATTTCTTTCTCAAAATTTTCTATTTGAGTAATAATGGTTTCAAATTGATTTAAATCTGCTGTTAAACTATTTATAGCATTTTCTATACTATTAAAAGGCGCGTCCAATTCATTTGCTAACTGATTCAGTTTATCTAAACCAGGAATACTTGGCAAATTAATATTTAAATGCAATGCTTTTAAAACCGGATTTAAAACAGCGTTCATTGCTTTGTTTAATAAATCCATAACAGGACCAATAACGCTTAAACCGCCTTTTAAAATTTGTTCTACAGAAAAAGAAAAATAAACGGTATGCCAACCACAAGGGTAAGGTACGCCCCATTTTTTGCACATTTTAGGGTAACCTCCATAAGGAACTCTAATGGTGTGTGAAAGTACATTTTGTACCGCTTTTAACGCGCTAATTACAGGATTTAAAACTGTAAAAACAGCATCTATATGTGCACTAATAGCTGTTAAGCTACTTGCCAAACTTAACATACTTTTTAATTGGTTTTCTGCATCATTTATAGCATTTAATAAGGTGGTTTGCAGCTTATCAAAACCTAAAACTACAGGATCTATTGTTGCAGATACTTTGTCTAGCTGCCCAACTAAACCGTCTTTTACAGTTCCGTTTGGTAAAGAATTTATACAATGAGTTGCACCACCTAAAGCTGCTATCAATTTGTTTTCTTCATTCATGGTATTTAAAAGCGCAGTATCTACCTGTTTTACTTTTGGCGTTATTTGTTCTATTTTATTTCTTACAGGGCCAACAACATTTTCTAATTTATTAGATGCTGTTAACGCTTCTGAAATTGGACCTTTAAAAGTAGAAATTACATTTCTAAGTTCTGCAGCTTCTTCACCAATTTCTGGAATAATAGAAACCACTTCTAGCAATTGATCTGCTTCTCCTAAAGCAGTATTTAAATCACTTAAAGAAGTGTTTATTTTTTTTGAAATTAATAAATCTTGATCTATTGTTTTTAAATCTTGATCTACCTTTTTTACATCACTCTCTAATTGTGCTGTATGATTTTCTGTTGTACTTAAGTCGTGTAGTAATTTGTTAGTACCTTCTGTTACCATTTCTTAAAATATTTAAACTCTTACTCTATTTATTTTTTGGCTTTTCAGATTCCGCCATTGCAAATAATATTTGCTGTTTGATTACATGACAAATATCTTATGAAACCTTGGTGTTTTTTAGCGTGTAAATACGCTATTCAATAAAATGTAATTAATACGCAAGTAATTTAACTTGCTAGAAAAAAAAGTAGTTTACCCTAATTAATATATTTAATATCAATTATTTAAAACTAATATATTGTAAATTAAATCGTGGTGATTTTTAAAAAACAGTGTATTGTGTAGTACGAATTTCTCCTTTATTATTAGGTAAAGAAATACGAACCAATTCTTTACAATATATAGGCTTAAAGTTAAAAGGCGGCTTTAAAAGATGAATTCCACTTTGTTTTTTAATACGAATTCCTTGACCAGAAATAATGTCTTTATTGGGGGTAAATTCGCCAGTGGGCAAATGTTCTGTAAGCAATACATATTTGTAGTTGGCAAGTTTTTTAACAATACACTGTACTTCTGCATTAGAAAGATGCTGTAAAACTTGTCTTACAATTACACAATCTGCAGTGGGTAAAACTGCTTTAGTAATGTCTAAAGTTTTAAAAGTTAAATTACTATGTTTAAAAATAGACTTATTTCTTTCAATTAAAGATGCTACAATATCTATAGCAATATACGTTTTTGCATAATTAACTAACTGATTTCCAATATTAAAATCTCCACAACCTAAATCACAGACCGTAAGTTTATTTTTAAAAGATGATAAAAAAGCCTGTATTGCGTTAATGTAAGGTGTAACCATTTCTGGGTTATGAGAACCTTCTCCAGAATAAAATTCTTTTTCATTTCCTCCCCAAAGACTTAAATCATAAACTTGTTCCATGGCTTTTTGTGTTGGCCACGGTTGCTTGGTCTTCGTTTTTTTTTGATTTGGATTTGGCAAATTATTTTAATTTTTCCAAAAATACAAATTGAAGTTATTATTATTTCATTTAAAATACAGAAAACACTAAACAAAAAAATCCCAATCTTTTCAATTGGGATTTTTTAGAAACTAAATACTAATTTTAAACCTATACTTAATTCTCTATTTCTTTATAAGAAATACAATGGAAACACTGAAACGAGTTTAGTATTACATCTTTATTATACATTAAATCTAAAATGCATAACATCGCCATCTTTTACAATGTATTCTTTACCTTCTACTCTCATTTTACCCGCTTCTTTTACTTTGGCTTCAGAACCAAAAGCAACATAATCTTCATAAGCAATAGTTTCTGCTCTAATAAAACCTTTTTCAAAATCTGTATGTATTACACCTGCTGCTTGTGGTGCAGTTGCTCCAATAGGAATTGTCCAAGCTCTCACCTCTTTTACACCTGCAGTAAAATAAGTTTGTAAATTTAAAAGTTTATAAGCAGAGCGTACCAAACGAGAAACACCTGCTTCTTCTAAGCCAATATCTGCTAAGAACATTTGACGCTCTTCATAATCATCCAATTCTGTAATATCTGCTTCTGTACCAACTGCTAAAACAATAACTTCTGCATCTTCATCTTTAACGGCTACTCTTACTTTTTCTACATAATCGTTACCAGAAACGGCCGCACTTTCATCAACATTACAAACATACAATACTGGTTTTGCTGTAATAAATTGTAAAGATTGTACGTATTCTATTTCTTTTTCAGAAAAATCTAAAGCTCTTACAGAAACACCAGATAATAAGGTTTCTTCTACTTTTAATAAAACAACCAATTCTGCTTGTGCTTCTTTGTTGCCTGTTTTTGCGGTTCTTTTTACGCGTTCTAATCTTTTTTGAACAGTTTCTAAATCTTTTAATTGCAGTTCTATATCAATAGTTTCTTTGTCTCTAACTGGGTCTACAGAATTATCTACATGAATAATATTATCGTTATCAAAACAACGTAAAACGTGCAAAATAGCATCTGTTTCTCTAATATTTGCCAAAAATTGATTTCCTAAACCTTCCCCTTTACTCGCTCCTTTTACCAAACCTGCAATGTCTACAATTTCTACAGTTGCTGGTAAAACTCGTTCTGGATTAACCAATTCTTCTAATTTTTCTATACGTGTGTCAGGAACATTTACCACTCCTAAATTAGGTTCTATAGTACAAAACGGAAAGTTTGCACTTTGTGCTTTTGCATTAGATAAACAGTTAAATAAGGTTGATTTTCCTACGTTTGGTAATCCTACAATTCCAGCTTTCATTTGTTATTTTCTAGTTTAATTAACTTAATTTTAGTTAATCTTTTATAATTTTTTCAAAATGCAAATATAATACTTTGTTAAACTTAAATCTCTTTTTTTTGGGAATATAAAATTGCCCTACATTTCTAAAAAAATCAACCAACCATGCTTAAAAAATTACTTTTTATTACCTTTTTTCTTTTTGGATTTTTTACGATTTCTGCACAAGAAATCTCAGGAAAAGTTATTGACTTTGCTTTTAAAAAAGCAATTGAAAATGTTGCCATACAAACTAGTAAAGAGATTGGAACTGTTTCTAATACAGATGGAAGTTACACCATTTCTGCTAAAAAGATAAGTTATATTACTTTTTCTAAATTAGGTTTTGAGACTAAAACACTTTCTTTAAAGGACTTAGAATACATCAATTTTTTAGTTGTTTTAAAAGAAAAAAGTACATTATTAAAAGGCTTTCAGCTAAATATTGCAAAAATAAGTTTAGATAGCTTGTTGTTTAAAACGCAAAAAAGTATGGAAGAAAATTATTTAAAGACGCCTGTTCAGCAAGACATTTTTGTTATTGATGATCAAAAAATGGACTTTAAAAAATTGAATTTAGATTTAAAGTCGAGTTCTATTCTAAATAAACAAGACAAAACTTTAGCGGAAGAAGAATTAGATAATTTTGCCAAAGAAATAAAACAAAATAAAGCGAACTTTACAAGAGAATACAAAGCCATCATTTTGTCTAAAGACTTTTACATTCCAAAAACAGAAAAAACCTTTAGCATGGTTAGATTAGAAAAAGCAGCAGGTTTTAAAAAAGAAGGTTTTGGCGAAGATTTAACTTTAGACAATATTATTGAAAAATTACAAAACATAGTTTTAAAACATTTAAATAAAAATGTTTCTTTCAAATTAAAATCTGGTTTTTTTAAGGTGGAAGATTCACTTTCTTTCAAAAAAGTTAAAGCTGTAAAAGATTCTATTGATAAAGAAAACTCTTTTAGTAACACAAATCTTAGAGGTTATAAAAACAAAATAAAAGCGAACACTAAATTTTTTGAAGAAAATAAAGAGAAAAACTTTTTAAATAGAAAATATTACA
Source organism: uncultured Polaribacter sp. (assembly GCF_947495205.1). Taxonomy (GTDB): domain Bacteria; phylum Bacteroidota; class Bacteroidia; order Flavobacteriales; family Flavobacteriaceae; genus Polaribacter. The sequence continues at coordinate 88,779 of NZ_CANLXV010000005.1, forward strand.
AACATTTCTTAGAGAAAAACGAGCTTTTAGGCACAAATAAATATTATGTTGTTTCTTTTCAACCAATAAAATCGAAATCTAAATTTGCTGGTAAAATCTATATTAACCCCAAAGATTTTTCTATTAGAAAAATAGATTATCATTATGCAGAAAACAAAAAGGGCAACCACATAAATTTAAAGTTTTTATTTGGTGTAAAATTTTCTGAAAACATTAAAAACTGTACTATTTATTTTGAAAAAACAGAATCTGGTAAAATTTACGAATCTTATTTTAAAAATAGTACAACCAGTTATGCGTTTTTAAATAGACCGCTGAAATTTATAGAAAATTCTAAAGAGAAAAACAAAGTAAAATTTAACATTCAATTAGAAATAAACGTTACAGAAGGTTTAGAAATGCTTTTTCTTAATACAACTTCAATAGAAGATTCAAAAATTAAACCTTTAAAAAAAGAAGATTTTAATAAAAGAACCAACTATTTACTAAAAGAAGAATATGCCAATTCTAATTGGAAAGAAAGACAAAAAATTATTGAATATTTAGAAAAATACAAATAAAAAATCCCGAGTTTAAAAAACTCAGGATTTAAATTATTTCTAAAACCTTAAAAGATTAATCATTATGCATAAACGCTTGTTTTGCCAATAACTCTTCTTCTGTTTCTACAATATCTTCATCTGGCACGCAACAATCTACAGGACAAACGGCCGCACATTGTGGTTCATCATGAAATCCTTTACATTCTGTACACTTATCTGGTACAATGTAATAAAGCTCATCAGAAACAGGTTCTTGATCTTCATCTGCATTTACAGCTTTACCACTTGGTAAAACTACATCTCCACTTAAATCTGTACCATCTGCATACTTCCAATCGTCTGCACCTTCATAAATTGCAGTATTTGGGCATTCTGGTTCACAAGCCCCACAATTTATACATTCATCTGTTATTATAATTGCCATAATTTTCTTTTCTGTTTTGTACCTTTGTAACTGCAAAAATAAGTCCAAAAAAAGTTACAACCAAAATAAATGACTCCAATTCAAGATAGAATTAACGCTTTTAACAAATTAGGCGTTTTTTTAAGTCAGTTTTCTAATGAAAAAATAGAAAAAAAAGACAACGTACCCTTTAACGATTTATTTTTTGATGGATTTAAACATCAACTAAAATTAGCACAAGAAAAAAACTCTTGGTTTACCAAAGATAACATCTTACTGTCTTTAGAAAATTGGTCTAAAGCATTAAACACAAGTAATTTAAATAAATGGACCACTAATTTAAAACCAATTTCAGCAGAAAAAACAGTAGCCATAATTATGGCTGGTAATATTCCTTTAGTAGGTTTTCATGATTTTTTAGCCGTTTTAATTTCCGGACATCATGTATTGGTAAAACAATCTTCTAATGACCAACACCTGTTGCCTTTTTTAGCAAAGTATTTAGAGTATGTAGCTGAAAATTTTAAAGGAAAAATAACTTTTACAGCCCAAAAACTAGAAAATTTTGATGCAGTTATTGCAACAGGAAGCAATAATACAGCCAGGTATTTTGAATATTATTTCAAAAATAAACCAAATATTATTAGAAAAAACAGAAATTCTGTGGCTGTAATTACAGGTAAGGAAACCGAACAAGATTTGGAAAAATTATCTGATGATGTTTTTACTTATTTTGGTTTGGGTTGCAGATCTGTTTCTAAATTATACGTTCCTAAAAATTACGATTTTAATCATTTTTTTAATGGAATGTACAACAAAAAAGACATTATAAACAACGCAAAATATGCCAATAATTACGATTATAACAAGGCTGTTTATTTAATGAGTGAATTTGATTTGTTAGAAAATGGTTTTTTAATGATTAAGGAAGATGAGAGTTACTCCTCTCCTATTGCTACCATTTTTTATGAATATTACAACAATCCAATCGATTTAAAAATAAAATTACACGAAGACAAAGATAAAATTCAATGTATTGTATCCAAAGACTTTTTAGCAAATGAAGTTGCCTTTGGTGAAACGCAAAACCCTAAGTTGTGGGATTATGCAGATAATGTAAATACCTTAGAATTTTTATCAGAAATATAAATTAGTTTTTAGTTGATGTTTTTTAGTTTTTAAAAAAGCTTTGAAACTCAAAATAGAATGAAACTCAAAATAGAATGAAAAAACATAATTTTAGTGCAGGACCTTGTATTTTACCTCAGGAAGTACTGCAAAAAGCATCAGAAGCAGTTCTTAATTTTAATAATGATAAGCTGTCTTTAATAGAAATATCACACAGAAGTAAACCTTTTGTTGCTGTTATGGAAAAAGCCAGAAGTTTGGCTTTAGAGCTTTTAGGATTAGAAAACAAAGGCTACAAAGCATTATTTTTACATGGTGGTGCTAGTATGGAGTTTTTAATGGTAGCTTACAATTTATTAAATAAAAAAGCAGCCTATTTAAACACAGGAACTTGGGCGGACAAAGCCATAAAAGAAGCCAAAGAATTTGGTGAATTGGTAGAAGTTGCCTCTTCTAAAGACAAAGGATATAATTATATTCCTAAAGATTTTAGCATTCCTAAAGATGCAGATTATTTTCATTGCACAAGTAACAATACGGTTGCTGGTACACAAATGAAAACGTTTCCAGAAACAAATGTTCCATTAGTTTGTGATATGAGCTCAGATATTTTTTCTCGCCAGTTAGATTTCGAAAAATTCGATTTAATTTATGCTGGCGCTCAAAAAAACATGGGACCTGCAGGCACAACATTGGTCATCATTAAAGAAGCTATTTTAGGAAAAGTAGAAAGACACATTCCAGCTATGTTAAATTATCAGATTCATATAGACAAAGACAGTATGTTTAATACACCAGCCGTTTTTCCTGTTTATGTTTCTATGCTAACACTGCAATGGTTAAAAGATTTGGGTGGTATTCCTTTTATTGAAAAAGTAAACAATAAAAAAGCAGCACTTTTATATGCAGAAATCGATAGAAATTCGCTTTTTGAAGGCATTGTTGCCAAAGAAGATAGAAGTACTATGAACGCAACGTTTATTTTAAAAGATGATTCTTTAAAAGAAAAATTCGATAAAATGTGGGCAGCAGCTGGCATAAACGGTTTAAACGGTCATAGAAGTGTTGGTGGCTATAGAGCGAGTATGTATAATGCTTTACCTTTATACAGTGTACAAGTTTTGGTAGATGTAATGCAAGAATTAGAATCTCAGCTTTAAAGCTTTCTAAAGAGAAAAAAACTAGTTTAAAATTAATACTAAATAAAAACTCCTTCCTATTAGGAAGGTTGGGATGGAATGAAAATATTAGCAAATGATGGCATTTCTAATGGTGGAAAAGACCTTTTAGAAAAAGCTGGTTTTGAGATTTTAACTACCAAAGTAGCTCAAAATCAATTAGAAAATTATATAAACGAACATAATATTGATGCAATTGTAGTTAGAAGCGCTACACAAGTGCATCAAGAATTAATAGAAGCTTGCCCAAGTTTAAAATTAATTGGGCGTGCTGGTGTTGGCTTAGATAATATTGATGTAGCGTTTGCAGAAGACAATGGTTTACACGTAATTAATACTCCAGAAGCCTCTTCTAGTGCTGTAGCAGAATTGGTTTTTGCACATTTATTTGGTTTGGCTAGGTTTTTACATGTTGCAAACAGAGAAATGCCTTTGGAAGGAGATACCCATTTTAAAGAACTCAAAAAAGCATTTGCAAACGGTACAGAATTAAGAGATAAAACCTTAGGTATTATTGGTTTTGGAAAAATAGGACAAGAAGTTGCTAAAATTGCACTTGGTATTGGAATGAAAGTTTTAGCAACCGATCAATTAATTGAATCTGCACCTATTGCATTAGAATTTTTCAACGGACAAAAAATTACTTTTCATATTGATACCGTAGAAAAAGATGAACTTTTAAAAGAAGCAGATTTTATTTCTTTACACGTTCCTGCTCAAGAAGAGTATTTAATTGCTGAAGAAGATTTTAATAAAATGAAAGATGGTGTAGGCATAATAAACACTGCAAGAGGTGGTATTTTGCATGAAGTAGATTTGGTAAAGGCAATTGCAGATGGTAAAGTACAATTTGCTGGTTTAGATGTTTTTGAAACAGAACCAACACCTGCAGTACAATTATTAATGAATCCAGAAATATCTTTAACACCACATATTGGTGCTGGTACAATTGAAGCACAAGAAAGAATAGGTTTAGAATTAGCTAACCAAATAATTGCATTGTTAAAAAATTAATTTTTGTTTTTTAGTTGATGTTTTTTGTAAAACTTTGAAATTTATAAAATGATTCAAAAAAATTTAGAAAATATAAAAAGTCAAATTCCTGCTAACACTACTTTGGTTGCTGTTTCTAAAACCAAACCAATTGAAGATTTACAAGAAGCTTATACTGCTGGTCAGCGTATTTTTGGTGAAAATAAAATACAAGAAATGGTAGATAAGTATGAAGCTTTACCTAAAGACATTAAATGGCATATGATTGGCCATTTGCAAAGTAACAAGGTAAAGTATATGGCTCATTTTGTAGATTTAATTCATGGCGTAGATAAGTTTTCTACCTTAAAAGAAATTAATAAACAAGCCAAAAAGCACAACAGAGTAATTAATTGTTTGCTACAAGCCAAAATTGCAAAAGAAGCTACTAAATTTGGTTTACCTTTTTCGGAAATTGAAGAAATTTTAAATTCATCTTCATTTACAACCTTAGAAAACATTAAGGTTGTTGGTTTTATGGGAATGGCGACATTTACAGACAATCAAAAGCAATTACAAGAAGAATTTTCTTCTTTAAAAACCTTTTTTAATACACAAAAACTAAAAACTGCTGCTAAAAATTGCGAGCTAAATGTATTGTCTATGGGTATGAGTGGCGATTTTAAATTGGCAATTCAAGAAGGTAGCACAATGATTCGCGTAGGAAGTTCTATATTTGGAAATAGAAATTACAATTAAAAAACAATTTAAAAAGAAAGTTTGTACGCAGTTTTAGATATAGAAACAACAGGAGGTAAATTTAATGAAGAAGGCATTACAGAAATTGCCATCTATAAATTTGATGGATTAGAAGTTGTTGATCAATTTATAAGTTTAGTAAATCCAGAAAAAGCAATTCAAGAATTTGTTGTTAAACTTACAGGTATCAACAATAAAATGCTACGTAATGCTCCTAAATTCTACGAAGTTGCCAAACGCATTTTAGAAATTACAGACGGCTGCACTTTAGTGGCGCACAATACTTCTTTTGATTACAGAATTTTAAGCACAGAGTTTGACAGATTAGGTTACAGTTATAATAGAAATACACTTTGTACGGTAGAGCTTAGTAAGCAATTAATTTTAGACCAACCTTCTTACAGCCTTGGAAAACTAACAAAAGCTTTAGGAATACCTATGACAGATAGACATAGAGCCTCTGGCGATGCGTTGGCAACTGTGCAACTATTTAAGTTATTATTAGATAAAGATAACGGAAAAACAATTATACAAAATACTGTAAAATACCACGACAAAAGAATAGAAAAAGAACGCCTAAAAAAATTAATTGAATCTGTACCAAAAGAATTGGGGCTTTTTTATATACATAATAAAGAAGGTAAAGTAATCTTTTTAGGTCGTGGCAAAAATGCAAAAGCAGAAGTAAACAAATTGTTTTTAAAACAAACCAAACGCGCTTTAAAAATTCAAGAAAGAGCAAGTACAATTACTTTTGAAAAATCTGGTAATGATTTATTTATGCGCCTAAAATACCAAATGGAGTTAGATAACTTATCACCAAAATATAACATCAGAAAAAAAAGAAAACCTTATTTATTACATTTTAATAATAATGATTTTATTGTAATTGATAAAGGCAGAACTATAGAAGAACATGCAGTTATCTTAATAGAAAATAATGAAGTATATGGTTATGGCTATACTAATTTAGCCTATCAAGAAAATAAGTTAGCTATTCTTAAAAGTGTTTTAACCATTATTGATGATAAAAACTTAGCAAAAGGAATTGTAAAAGAATATTTGAATAAAAACAAAGTTCAAAAAATTATCCGCTTAGAAAAATGAAAAAAATAGTAACCCTTATTTTAATTTTAATTAGTACTAGTAATTTATGTGCTCAAAATAAAAAATCTACTCAAATGGGGCAAACCAGTATTAAGGAACTACAAATGCCTTTATATGATAAAGATAGTACAGCCAATGCAGTAGTTTTGTATGAACATGCCAATGTTTATTTAGATGCAGAAGAAAACTATAATACTAGAACTGATTATTACTACCGAATAAAAATTTTTAATAAAAATGCATTTGATCTTGCCAACATCATTGTAAACTTATATAAAGAAAAAAAAATTAAAGATATCATGGCCATTTCTTATAATTTGGTAGATGGTAAAATAAACACAACTTCTTTAGATAAAACTAAAATATTTTCTTTAAAAGAAGGAGATAATTGGACCGTTAAAAAATTTACTTTACCCAACATTAAAGAGGGAACAGTAATTGAATACAAATACAGTATTATATCTCCATATTTAGGTTTAGAAGACTGGGTTTTTCAATCTAAAATACCAAAAATAAAGAGTGAATATGATGCCGCTATTTTAGGCAATTATAAATACAATGTTAGAATAATTGGCTTTAACAAACTTGATAAAGATAAACCTTCTATAGATAAAAAATGTATTTTTATAGACGGTTTAGGGCAAGGTGCCTGTGCTGTTTATGCCTATGGAATGTATAATATTCCTGCATTTAAAGAAGAAGATTATATGTTAAGTAAGAAAAATTACTTGTCTAGATTGTCTTTTGATTTAGAATCTTATCACAGTCCTACAGGAGGTGTAGAAAAATATACAACCACTTGGGCAGAAGCAGATAAAAAACTGAAAAGTCAGTTTTTTAACAATCAACTTTCTAAAAAAAGATATTTCAAAAAAAGAATCCCTTTAAACATTTTAGAAACGCCAGATGATTTAGAAAAAGCCAAGAAAATATATAGCTTTGTGCAAAATCATTTTACCTGGAATTCTAATTATTGGACTAGTGAAGACGCAAAAATTAAAGATGCTTTTTTAGAAAAAAGCGGTAATGTAGGTGAAATTAATTTGGCTTTATTTAATAGTTTACAGGCTGCAGATCTTAATGCAAACTTAGTAGTACTTTCTACCAGACAAAATGGAATACCAACAAAATTATATCCTATTATTTATGATTATAATTATGTTGTGGTGCGTACTAAAATCAATGGCATTAATTATTATTTAGATGCTACAGAAAAGTTTTTACCTTTTGGGCAATTGCCAATAAGAACATTAAATGGTGAAGCAAGAATTATAAATTTTAAAGAAGATGGCAATTGGGTAAAACTAAAACCACTTTATAATACTGTTAAAAATTCAAATGCAAAATTAATACTAACTGAAACAGGAGACTTAACCGGCACTTTAAAAATTAATAATACTGGTTATTACGCTGCCAAACAAAGAGAAAAACTAGCAACTATTACGCAAGAAGCTTATCTTGATGATTTTGAAGATAAAGAAATAGACATAGAAGTTGAAAACTATACAGTTTCTGGAGAATTGGAGTTGGATAAACCTTTAAATGAAACATTTGATATTAAAATTTTTATAGCTGAAGATTTAGGCAATACCTTTAGAATTAATCCCTTTTTATTTGATCGTTTTAAAGAAAACCCTTTTAAATTAAGAGAAAGATTGTATCCAGTAGATTTTGGACATCCTATAAATCGTAATTTTGCAATTAGCTTAGAAGTGCCAGCGAACTATAATATTGTAAAAATACCAGAAAATAAAAGTATACAACTGCCAAACAAAGGTGGTTATTTTATTTTAAATACCAATAAAGAGGAAAATAAAATAACCGTATACACGCGATTTAGAATTGCAAAAAAAACTTATAGTAGTGCAGCGTATTTTGCTTTAAAAGAATTATTCAAACAAATTATAATATCTGAAAATTCTTATATTGTTTTAAAAAAGAAAGCTTAACGTAAAATAAATATCGCAATTATAATAAACACTATTATTTGCAACCACTTTAAATAAATTCCTATAGTTTCTTTTTGTTTTATAGTATCTGAAATACTTCCTGCTAACAAAGCAATAGTTGAAAATATAAATAAAGAAACCAGCATAAAAACAACTCCTAAAACGTAAAATTGTGCAATTGTACTTAACGTTTCACTAAATAAAAAACCAGGAAAAAAAGCCAGAAAGAAAATAGATACTTTAGGGTTTAAAACATTCATTACAAAACCTTGTTTAAACAATTGCTTTGTTGTTTTCTTTTGAATGCTTTCTGAAGAAAATAAAATTTTTGAATCGGATTTAAAAACAATATAAGCCAAATATAAAAGGTATAAAGCACCAAATATCTTTATTGCTAAAAATAGCTTTTCTGATTGTTGTATAATTACACTAATACCAAATGCCAATAAAGTTGTATGTACTAAACAGCCAGAAATTAAACCAAAAACAGTGGCTAAACCATATTTTTTTCCATTTACAATGCTTTGCATTAAAACAAAAATATTGTCTGGTCCAGGAGAAATGGCCAAAATAGCGGTTGCAATTGCAAAAGACAATAGTGTTTCTATCATCTTAACAATTTAGCCATTTATGTTTTGTAACAATGCTTTATTAATTTTTTTTATCAATTTAGGACCTTCATAAATAAAACCTGTATACACTTGTACCAAATCTGCACCCGCATTTATTTTTTCTAAAGCATCTGCTGCTGAATGTATACCACCTACTCCAATAATTGGAAATGCCTTGTTAGATTTTTCTGCCAAATATTTTATAACTGCTGTACTTTGTGCTTTAATAGGTTGCCCACTAACACCACCATTGCCTATTTCTTTTAATCTTTCTTCTGAAGCTTTTAAATTATCTCTGGTAGTAGAAGTGTTTGATGCAATTACACCATCAATTTTAGTTTTTGCAACTAATGAAATAATTTCATCCAATTGCATCTCATTTAAATCTGGCGCAATTTTTAATAGTATTGGTTTTTGTTGATCAAACTTTATATTTTCTTCTTGGCAAGACGTAATTAATTCAACTAAATAATCTACATCATTTAATTTTGCATGACTCCCAACATTTGGGCAACTAACATTTAACACAAAATAATCTACATGAGCGTGCAACTCTTTAAAAACTGCCAAATAATCTGCTGTGTAATTTTCTGGAGCAGTTTGGGTATTTTTACCAATATTACCACCAATAATTACTTTACCTTGGTTTCCTTTAAGATTTTTAATTGCCTCTGCTACTCCATCATTATTAAAACCCATCCTATTAATAATTCCTTGATCATCTTTTAAACGAAATAATCTTTTTTTAGGATTACCAACTTGTCCTTTTGGAGTAACTGTACCAATTTCTATAAAACCAAAACCAAAATTTGCCAATTCATTATATAAAACTGCATTTTTATCAAAACCAGCAGCTAAACCAGCAGGGTTCTTAAAGGTTAAACCAAATAAGTTTCGTTCTAATTTTTTATCATTTACTTGATACAAACCTCTAAAAATAGCTGCAAAAAAAGGAATTTTACAAAGCGTTCTTATTAATGAAAATGTAAAATAATGTACTTTTTCTGGATCGAATAAAAATAAAATGGGTCTTATAATTAATTTATACATATGTACGTATTTGTTTGGTCCTAAAATGATAACTAGTGCCAAAAAAAGCCCCAAATAAATGGAGCTTTTAAATTATCTTAAAACAGCTTCTAAATTTTTCTCAAAAGTCTGTTGTAATTTTTGCATTATTTTATCTATCTGCTTGTCTGCTAAAGTTTTGGTTTCATCTTGTAATAAAAAACTTACTGCATAAGATTTTTTGCCTTCTGGTAACTTATCACCTTCATAAACATCAAATAAATCTACAGCTTTAAGTAATTTCTTTTCAGATTGAAAAGCCAAATTATATAATGTTTTAAATTCAATTTTTGAATCTAATAACAAAGCTAAATCTCTTTTTACTGCTGGAAATTTTGGCAACTCAGTTACTTTAACTTTTTTATTGCCTACTAATTTTAAAATTGTATCCCAATTAAAATCTGCAAATAAAACCTCCTGCTTAATTCCAAATTCTTTAAGTATGGAGCGTTTTACAACTCCAAATTCTACCAACTTCATTTTTCCCAAACCTAAAGAAATTCCTTCAGCAAAAACATCTTGTTTGCTTGGTGATGCTTTGGTATTATCTAAACCTAATCTGTTTAAAATATTTACAATAATTCCTTTTAGATAGAAAAAATCTGAATTTTCAGAAGTAACATTCCAACTCTCTACCGTTTTATTTCCTGTAACAAATAAAGTTAAATGCTTGTCTTCTTGATATTTTTCATTGTATTTATGATAGGTTTTACCAAATTCATAAAACTTTAACGCATTATTTTTTCTATTGATGTTGTAAGCAATAGATTCTAAACCGCTAAACAATAAAGACTGGCGCAACACTTTTAAATCGTTACTTAACGGGTTTAACATGGTAACCCCATTTTCTTCATTTATATTTTCAGATAAATCTGTATAAGCTGCTTTTGTTAGCGAATTTGCCATGGTTTCATTAAAACCTAACGCACTCAATTGATTGGCAACAATGTTTTCTACCTTTGTTTCTTTATTAGAATCAAAAGAAATAGAAGTATTTAATTTATGAGAAAATTCGATATTATTATAACCATAAACTCTTAAAATTTCTTCAATAATATCTGCTTCACGTTGCACATCTGTTCTGTAAGAAGGTATAGTTAACCCTAAACCACCCGCTGTTTCGCTATTAATTTTAATTTCTAATGAAGCTAAAATTTTCTTGATAGTTTCTTTAGGTATTTCTTGACCAATTAAACGATATGCATTTTCGTAAGACAAAAACACTTGAAAATCTTCTATTTTTTCTGGATAAAAATCAGATATATCAGAAGCCATTTTACCTCCTGCAAACTCCTCTATTAAAAGTGCAGCTCTTTTTAATGCATATTCTGTTAAATTGATATCTATACCTCTTTCAAATCGGAAAGATGCATCTGTATTTAACGCGTGCCTTTTAGCTGTTTTTCTAACAGAAACCGGATTGAAATAAGCACTTTCTAGAAAAATTGATGTGGTGTGTTCTGTAACTCCAGATTTGCTTCCACCAAAAACACCTGCAATACAAAGTGGATTAGAATCTGCATCACAAATCATAATATCTTCTGCAGATAATTCTCTTTCTACGTCATCTAAAGTGGTAAATTTTGTACCTTCTTCTAAAGTTTTTACAAGAATTTTATTGCCTTTAATTTTTTGCGCATCAAAAGCATGTAAAGGTTGCCCCAATTCGTGCAAAACGTAATTTGTAATATCTACAACATTGTTCTTTGGGCTTAAACCAATGGCCTTTAACCTATTTTGAATCCATTCTGGAGAATCTTTAACCTCAATATCTGTAATTGTAATTCCACAATATCTTGGCGCTAATTCTTTTTTGTCTACTTCTACATCAAAACGTAAAGTTCTTTCATCTACATGAAAATCACTAACAGAAGGTGTAATTAATTCTAAATTTATGTCATTTTGCAGTAAACCTGCTTTTAAATCTCTAGCTACACCAAAATGGCTCATAGCATCTGACCTATTTGGAGTTAAACCAATTTCAAAAACTTGGTCGGTTTCTATATTAAAAACTTCAGCAGCAGGTTTACCAACTTCTAAATCTTCATCAAGAATCATAATCCCATCATGACTAGCACCTAGACCTAATTCATCTTCTGCGCAAATCATTCCATGGCTTTCTTCTCCTCTAATTTTACCTTTTTTAATTTTAAAACCTTCACCTTTATCATCATACAAAGTTGTGCCAATAGTAGCTACAGGCACTTTTTGGCCAGCGTCTACATTTGGTGCTCCACAAACTATTTGCACAGGCTCTCCATTACCTAAATCTACAGTAGTAACCTTTAACCTATCTGCATTTGGGTGTTGTTTACATGTTAAAACATGCCCAACAACAATACCTTTTAAGCTTCCTTTTATAGATTCTTTGGTTTCTATTCCTTCTACTTCTAATCCTAAATCGGTTAATAATTCTCCAGTTTTAACTGCCTCCCAGTCTGTTTGCAAAAACTGTTTTAACCAATTGTATGATATTTTCATAATCTCTTTTTGTGATTTTATAGCGCAAATTTACTGAATTAATATCTTTTTTTTAAGAGATTTATCACTTTAAAAATAGAAGTTTTACAAGGTAATTTATCTAAACAGAAAACTATTTCCAAATTTTAGCAATTGCAATACTTCATGTAAACTAAAAGTTTTATTCAAAAAATTTTAACCATGCTAGTATCAAAAGATTTTAAATTTTGTACTTGAATTTTATTTCCTTTTTACTGAATCAGAAAATGCTGTTGCAAAAGAAGTTTAAAGCAGTTTTTCTTGGGTTTTCGTTTCGATTTAAAACTAAATTTCATAATGCCTTTCCCTTTAAATAGTGGGTATTAATTATAAATTATCCATTTTTCGAAAAGAAATATGCTAAAAGGTTTTTTGTAAAAAAGTGTTACTTCAGCTCAAAAACAAACAGTTTATTTGATTTAAAAACTACAAATCAATGCATTGTAAAGCAAAATAAATAAACAGTTAATTACAGGCCTTTTACTATAGCAAAAGTATTTGTAATTCAAACAAGAAACAGATTAATCAAAAATAGCTTTATCTACTTTTTTGTAGAGTTTATAATATAAATTTGCAAAGGTTGTACCAATTAAAATTCCAACGAGTATATCTATTGGAAAATGTACACCCAAATACAATCTGCTATAAGCAAAAACTGCTGGAAAAATAAGCATAAAGTATATTGCTTTTACTTTATCTCTTAACAAAAGAATGGTAAAAACAGTAAAAAAGGTAGATGTAGTTGCATGACCAGACATAAAACTAAAGCCTTTGGGTCTAATAAAAGTTCTTAAAATGTGCATGATTTCAGGATCGTTGTTTGGCCTAAGACGTCCTACAGTATTTTTAATTAAATTGGTAAATTGATCTGAAAAAGCAACCAAAACAATCATACTTAAAATTACAAATCCACCACGTTTCCAACCAAAATACTTAATTACCAAGAAAATAATTAATAAAAAAAGAGGTATCCAGTTAAATTGTTTTGTAATCATTAACCAAAGCGTATCCCAATTTTCGTTTCCTAAACTATTTAAGAAAATTAATAAATCTTTGTCTTTTTGTATGATATCTTCTAACATACTATTTGCCTACTTTTAAAATTTCTACTTCAAAAACCAAATCTGATTTTGCTGGAAATGGACCATATTTTTGTTCGCCAAAACCAATATAATAAGGTATAAATAACCTTGCTTTTTCTCCTTCTCTTAACGTTAAAACACCTTCTTTAAAACCAGTAATCATTGGTCTTTGCTCATCATTTAGTTGAAAAACTAAAGGTTTTCCACCATCTTCTGTAGATTGTATTTTTTTACCATCTGCCAAATAAATGGTATAATTAGCGGTAATTGGTTTATGGTCTACCACCTTTTTACCATTGGTTTCTTTTAATTTTAAAATAGATAAGCCAGATTCTGTCTCTTTCGCTTTTAAAATTTCCATTTTACCAAAAAACAGTTCTTTTTCTGCTAAATACTTTGCATATCTTTTTTCTTCACTATCTTTTTGTATCGCATTTTTCTGTTCTTGTAATTTATTAAATGCAGCAACTTCCTTAGCAAATGTTTCTGCCGCATTAAACTTTTTAGCAAAACTACCTATTCTAACAATATTAATAGTTTTAATGGTATCATTTTGCACAATTTTACGCACTACTGCCATTCTAGCAGAGTCTATGGCTTTATTTAAAGCTAAAGAATCTTTATATTCTAACTGTAATGCTTCTATTTGATTAGAATTTACAGTTGTTTTACCAAAAACACTATGCTTTTCATCTAAATGTGGTATCGCTCTATGCGTTATAAAAAATTGGCTATTATTTGTTGTAGGTCCACCATTTGCCATAGAAAGCACACCAAAATTATCATGCTTAAAAAGTAAATCTCCATTTTTATCTTTTGGAAACTCGTCTCCAAAAAGATATCCTGCACTTCGCCTACCTTCTGGTGTAAAGCCACCACCTTGTATCACAAAATTATTTACTACTCTATGAAAAATAATGCCCTCATAAAAGTTTTTTCCCTTTAATGAATCTGGTAAAAATGAATTGGTACCTTCTACCAAAGCCACAAAATTACCAACAGTTTTAGGTACTTCTTTGGCATAAAGCTCTAAAAATATTTGACCTTTATTGGTTTCTATCTCTGCATATAAACCGTCTTCTAAGTTCTTGTATTTTTCTGAAATACAAGAACTTAAAAAAACGGCTATAAAAGTAAATAATATAAAAATTCTCATTGTTACTTTACAATATCTAATAACTCTACTTCAAAAATTAAAGTAGAAAAAGGTTTAATTTGTGGACCTCTTTGTGCTGCTTTATATGCTAATTCTTGTGGTATAAAAAATTTATATTTAGAACCAACAGACATTAATTGTAAACCTTCTGTCCAACCAGGAATAACTTGATTTAAAGCAAATTCAGATGGTTCTCCTCTATCTACAGAGCTATCAAACACTTTGCCTTCTAGGTTTGTACCATGATAATGTACTTTTACTTTTGTTGTTGGGGATGCTGGTTTTTCTCCAGTTCCTTCTTTCATTACCATATATTGTAAACCACTTGCAGTAGTTTTAACACCAGGTTTGTTTTTATTTTCTGCTAAGAAGTCTTCTCCTGCTTTTTTGTTATCGCCAAATTTAGCAGCTGCTTCTTCCGCTTGTTTTGCTTGCTGTTCTTTCATCATTTCTTCTCTTTTTTTATTGAAAAAAGGAGTTAAAACAGCTTGTGTATCACTATAAGCAATTAATAGATTAGTAGAATCTAAACCGTTAGAAATTGCTTGTAATAAAACATCTTTATCTACTTCTTTAAAATTGAATTTTAACTGATTTGCCATACTTAAACCAACCGCATAACTTACAGAGTCTATTTCCGTTTCTAAAGATTTTACTTCTTTTATTTGCTTTCCGCAAGAAAAAAGAGATGCTGTAACTGCTACTATTGCTAAGCTTTTAATTACTTTCATTGTGTTTCTAATTTAAAATTTAATTTATGTTAATTAATGTTACTGTACTTTTTATCGTTTTGTTAATACCAATTTTTTTTCCATCGCCAGCAACACCAAAGGCATTGTAAGAAGGAATAACAAAGGTAATTGTTTCTCCCTTTTTCATCAACTTTAATCCTTTTTGAATTCCAGAAATAAAGTCTTCTTTATCTACTTTATATTTCTGAACTCCTAAAAATTCTTTGGTGTATACAATGGAATCATTTAAAGTACTAATATTGTAGCTAAATGTAACCAAATCTCCTGTTTTAGGACTTGGTAAATTTTCGTCAACTTTAGTTTTATAAGTGTACCAAAATGCATTTGAAGAAGATTGATATTTCTTTAAAGAATCTTTTTTTATAAATTGTAATATCTCTTTCTCTTCTTGCTGAAATAATTGCTTGGTAACGGCTATATTCTCTTGAAAA
The DNA here is from genome assembly GCF_947495205.1 of uncultured Polaribacter sp. Classification (GTDB taxonomy): domain Bacteria; phylum Bacteroidota; class Bacteroidia; order Flavobacteriales; family Flavobacteriaceae; genus Polaribacter. The sequence goes on from NZ_CANLXV010000005.1 coordinate 104,416, forward strand.
ATAGTGGTGGATGGTTTAGGTTGTATAGGTCTTCTTGGTGTTGTTTTTTTACAACCCAAAAGTACAACTAATGCAAAAAAAACGAATATCTTAAACTTCATATGAATTGTTTAATTCGTCTTTATAATTTGGTAAATGGTTTTTAAAATCTGTAATCATTGCTTCCATAGTGCCATCAAACTTTCCTCCAGCAGCATTATCATGCCCACCACCATTAAAATGATTTCTGGCAAATTGGTTTACAGAAAATTTGCCTTTAGAACGAAAAGAGATTTTAATAATATTTTGTTCTTTGTCTTCTATAAAAATAGCCGCAAAAATTATTCCTTTTAAAGAAAGTGCATAATTTACAACGCCATCTGTATCTCCTTTCTGAAAATCGAACTTGTTTTTTTCTGCTTCTGTTAACGTAATAAATGCTGTTTTAAATTCTGGAAAAATTTGTAAATTACTTAACGCTTGCCCCAACAAAAGCAATCTACCATAAGAATTTGCATCATATACGTTATTATGTATTTTATCGTTTTCTGCTCCTTTATCAATTAAATTTGCAATAATTCTGTGTGTTTTGCTTGTAGTAGATCTAAATCTAAAAGAACCTGTATCTGTCATAATTCCTGTATACAAACAAGTTGCAATGTCTGAATCAATTAAATCTACATCGCCATTCATTTCTATAAACTGGTACACCATTTGGCAAGTTGAACAAATGGTAACATCAGAATACATATATTTTACATCATCTGGCTGTTGATGATGATCTATCATGGCAAAATCTTTGGGATATTGCTCTAAAGTATTTTGCATATCTGAACCAACTCTGTGCAAAGCATTAAAGTCTAATAAAAATATAATTTCTGAAGCATTAATTGCTTTTTGAGATTGACTATTTTGCCAATCAAAACGATAAACCGTATCTGAACTTGGCAGCCAATGTAAAAAATCTGGATATTCATTTGGCATAACTACTGTGGCTTTATGCCCTTTTTTATCCAAATACAATTTCAATGCCAAGGTACTACCAACAGCATCTCCATCTGGGTTTCTATGCCCAACAATTACAATATTTCTTGACTGTGCAAGAAAGGTTTTTAAAGCCTCAAATCCTTTTAAAATCATACGTTGCGAATATACAATTTAATTAAAAAAATTGTGTAATTTTGCGCCGAATTTATGAGTAGATTCACAAGAATAAAAATGAATTTTAAAAGTCTATACAATGGCAACAAATAGAACATTTACAATGCTAAAACCAGATGCTGTAGAAAACGGTTATACTGGTGCAATATTAGAAAAAATTAACGCTGCAGGTTTTAGAATTGTAGCTTTAAAGAAAACACAAATGACAAAAGCAGATGCAGAAACTTTTTATGCGGTGCATAATGAGCGTCCGTTTTTTGGTGAATTAGTTGAGTTTATGACACGTGGACCAATTGTAGCTGCAATCTTAGAAAAAGACAATGCAGTAGAAGATTTTAGAACCTTAATTGGTGCTACAAATCCTGCTGATGCTGCAGAAGGAACTATTAGAAAATTATATGCAACTTCTATGGGAGAAAATGCTGTACATGGTTCTGACTCTGATGAAAATGCTGCTATTGAAGGAAACTTTCACTTTTCTGGAAGAGAGCAGTTTTAGTTTTTAGTTTTTAGTTTTTAGTTAAAACTAAAAAAAACTCGTAATCAAAATTGATTACGAGTTTTTTATTAGCTGTGCTTTTAATATTTTATTTGAAGAAAGAGTCTACAAATTCGTGTTTGTTAAAAACTTGTAAATCGTCTATACCTTCTCCTACTCCAATATATTTTACGGGTATTTTAAATTGATCTGAAATGCCAATTACAACACCACCTTTTGCTGTACCGTCTAATTTTGTGACTGCTAAAGAGGTTACTTCTGTTGCTTTGGTAAATTGTTTGGCTTGCTCAAATGCATTTTGTCCTGTAGAACCATCTAAAACTAGTAATACATCGTGTGGAGAATTGTCTACCACTTTTTGCATTACTCTTTTTATTTTGGTTAACTCATTCATTAAATTCACCTTATTATGCAGTCTACCAGCTGTGTCTATTATAACAACATCTGCATTTTGATTTACAGCAGATTTTAAGGTATCAAAAGCTACAGAAGCTGGGTCTGAACCCATTTCTTGCCTTACAATTGGCACATTTGTTCTGTCTGCCCAAACTTGTAATTGATCTATTGCTGCTGCTCTAAAAGTATCTGCAGCTCCTAAAACAACTTTTAAACCTTGTTTTTTAAACTGACTTGCCAATTTACCAATTGTAGTGGTTTTACCAACACCATTTACACCAACTACCATTAAAACATAAGGCATTTTATTGCCGTCTTTGTCTTTTGCTATAGTAGGAATTTTAAATTCGGTTTCGTTACCAACATTGGTTTCTGATAAAAGGCCTGCAATTTCTTGTCTAAGAATTTTATTAAGTTCATCTGTACCAACGTATTTGTCTTTGGCAACGCGTGCTTCTATTCTATCAATTACTTTTAATGTAGTTTCTACACCAACATCAGAGGCTACTAAAACTTCTTCTAGATTGTCTAAAACATCGTCATCTACTTTAGATTTTCCTGCAACTGCTTTAGATAGTTTATCAAAAAAATTAGTTTTGGTTTTTTCTAAACCTTTGTCTAATGTTTCTTTTTTTTCTTTTGAAAATATTTTTTTAAAAAAACTCATAATTAGAGTTGTGGGTTATTTGGTTAGTGTTAATTATTTGTCTAAAATTATACCAAAGTAAAAATTTGACAAATTGTCTGATATTTAATTACGCTTGCAAACAAGTTGCGTTAGGGATTGGAATGGCATCCTTTTTTATTTTTCATAAAAAAGATATAATGTAAAGCCCGACCTTTAGGTAACGCCCAAATTTATATAATATCCTAAATATTACAAATATAGGACAAAAAAAAAACTACTTTCTAAAAATAGAAAGTAGCTTTTTATGATTTATGCTGTAAAATTTACTTTTTTGCTAAAAAGTCATTTACTTTAGAAGGATCCATAATTGCTTCTACAAACATGTAAGCTCCTGTTTTTGGAGATTTTACCATTTTTATAGCTTTGCTTAATCTTTTTGACCCTGTTTGTAACGATGCTACTGATTTTTTTGCCATTGTCTAAATGTTTTTTATCTATGTGCTCTGTTCTGAGTTCTAGATGTTTTAATTATTTAATTTCTTTGTGAACAGTCATTTTATTTAAAATAGAGTTAAATTTCTTAATCTCCATTCTATCAGGACTATTTTTCTTGTTCTTAGTTGTAATGTATCTAGAAGTACCTGGTTTACCAGAAGCTTTATGCTCTGTACATTCTAAAATTACTTGAACTCTGTTACCTTTTTTTGCCATTTGTATAAAATTTTAAATTGCTTGAGCTTACTTTGTTAAAAATCCGTTAGCTCTAGCTTCTTTTATAACTGCAGAAATTCCTTTCTTGTTAATATTTTTTAAAGCAGATGCAGATACTTTTAAAGTAATCCATTTATCTTCTTCTGGAATGTAAAAACGCTTTGTCATTAAATTAGCGTCAAACTTTCTCTTTGTTCTATTTAAAGCCTTAGAAACATTGTTTCCAACCATTGCTTTTTTTCCTGTTAATTCACAAACTCTAGACATCTTTTCGACAGTATTTATAGTGTTATCTCTAAACGAGGTGCAAATCTACGAATAATTAAAAGATTGAACAAAACTATTTTGCAAATTTTTAAAGAATTTCTCTTTGCAACATTTCTAATGCTTTGCTTACGGTTCTGTTGATTACTTTCTCTCTGGGTTGACCAAAATCGAACTTTTCTACAACCTCCTTATTATCAGATACTATGGCTATAAAAACAACACCTAGATTGGTGGTGTTTTTATCTGCAGTAGGACCTGCATTACCTGTAACTGACACCGCAAAATTAGTGTTTAGTTTCTCTTTAGCTCCTTTTGCCATTTCTAAAGCTACTGCTTTACTTATAACTGTATGTTCTTTTATAGTTTCTTTGTTTACTTTTAAAAGGTTTATTTTAGTTTCTGCGTTATAAGCAATTATGCTACCTTTATAATACGCTGAAGAACCTGCAACTGCAACTAAATTGGCTGCTATTTTACCACCTGTTACACTTTCTGCAGTACAAATGGTTTGGTTTTTTTCTTTTAATAAGGTTCCTATTCTTTTTTCTAAAGAAGCCTCATCATCTAAACCTGTAATAATTTCTGGTATTAATTGATATACTTTTGCTACTTCTGCGTCTAACTCTTTTTCTAATTTTTCCTTATGATTACTTTTACCAGACAAACGCAAACGCACTCTGCCATAAGATGGCAAATAAGCCAACTTTATATGTGGTGGCAAATTATTTTCAAATGCTTCAATTTTTTCTGCAATATTACTTTCTCCTTCTCCATAAGTCATAATTGTTTTATGGATGATAAACGGCAATTTAAATTGTTCTTGAATTTTAGGCAATACCTTATTGGTAATTAATCCTTTCATTTCATAAGGCACTCCTGGTAAGGATACAAAAACAGTATTATTCTCATAAAACCACATGCCTGGTGCTGTGCCAAATGCGTTATGTAAAACAGTTGCTTTAGATGGTATTTGCGCTTGTGTTTTTTGAATGGGTTTAAAAGGCCTGTTTAATCTTGCAAAAATACCTTTTACATGTGCTATAACTTCTGGGTGTTCTATAATTTCTGTATCGTTAAAGTATTTTGCTAGTGTTTTTTTGGTGATATCGTCTTTTGTTGGTCCTAAACCACCTGTTATTATTACAATATCTGCTCTTGATTGTGCTTCTTGCAGTGCTTTTAATATGTGTTGCTCTTCATCTTGTATAGAACTTATTTGATAAACAGAAACACCAATTTTATTTAATTCTTTCCCAATCCATTGTGAGTTTGTGTCTATAATTTGACCGATTAAAATCTCGTCTCCAATAGTTATAATTTCTGCTTTCATTTATTTTACAATTTTTCTAACTGCAATTTCACTAAGAGAATTTTCTATTTTTACTATATACATTCCTTTTAAAAGCATAGATATATCTATGTTTCTTTGTTGAGTTTCTATAAGTTGTTTTCCTAGAAGGTTAAATATTTTTACACTCTTAATAGTTGCATTTGTTTTTAATGAAATTTGTAAAATATCTTCTAAAGGATTTGGATATATTATTATTTGTTCAGAAAAAGACTCTTTATTTACACTAGCTGTTTCACATTTTTCACTATAATTGGTTTCTTCATCTACACACCAACCATTTCTTCTATTACTAACACAAGTTGGCGGCACAAAATTATTACCTTCTATTTTTATGCAACTTAAATTAGCATTTGCATAGGCTAATAATCTAGTTGTATTTGATCTTTTAGACATGTCTAAAAAAGTTAAATTATTACCAATAAGTACAATATCATCTAACCTGAAATTTGTAGAAAAGTCTATGCTTTCTAAATCATTTGCCCTTGCATAAAAAGTTAATAAATTTCTATTATTAGAAATATCTATATTGGTAAAATTGTTTTTACTAATTACTAAAGTAGTTAGTTCTATATTCTTAGAAACATCTAGATTTGTAAATTGATTTTCTTCTATTTCCAAAAGTCTTAATCTCACATTTTTAGTTACATCTAAATTTGATAATAAGTTATTATTACACCATAGTTTTACCAACTCTAAATTTTGACTTATGTCTAAAGTAGTTATTTTATTATTGAAACATTCTAATTCTTCTAAATTAGTGTTTTTAGAAACATCTAAACTACTAATTTGATTATTAGAACAATGCAAGTCTAAAAGTTTAATATTTTGTGATACATTAATATTGGTTAACCCATTAAACTCACAATCTAAAGCTGTTAAAGATGTAAAAGCTTCTATACCTGTTAAATCCTTTACTCTTAGACTTTCAAGTTTTCCAGAACCTTTTACATCAATTTTACCTGAAAAAGCTTCTGCTTCTGCTACTTGAATTTCATTATCATTATTTGCATTAATACTTGAATTTTCTAATAAATAATTTTTAAAATTTACATCTGGAATGTTAACAATATTAGATTGAGAAAACATCTGAGTAATCGAAAAAAATAGAGTGAAAAAAATAGGGTAATTTATCTTCATTTTTAGTTATAATTTATTTAAGTTATAAATATTTATTTTTTATTGAATAGGGTTTTCATTTTATAAAATGAATATTTTTATTTTTTTTAAAATAGGGAATTATGAATCTCTAACTTATCCTAAAATCCTCATAAATACTGCTAGTCTTTTTCTATTCCTATTTCATCAATATCTACATACTCTGTAGTATTTTCTTTTATTTTTTTTCTAATGACTACAAAAAGTATATATGAAATTATAAGACTACATAAAACAGATAGGTTTCTGTGATAATCTAAACCTTCATTCACTTTAAAATCTGTAAAAAAACCATAAATAATTAAATAAAGTATTCTTACAGAGAATGATGAGAGAAAACCAATACAAAAAAATATAAACTTGTTTTTACAGTATCTTTTTGCTAAAACCACAAAACAAATTCCCATAAATATGGAAACAATTATTTGTATTATAAAGTTTATCAAGATTATTTTACTCTTATATTAAATGTTTCTCTATCTTCTAAAACCCCTTTTAAACGATCGTTTTCTGCTACTTTACCAACTCCTGCTGGAGTACCTGTAAAAATAAGATCTCCTTTTTTTAAGGTGAAATATTGCGAAACGTAACTTATTAATTCGTCTATTTTCCACAACATCGTTTTTGACTCACCATCTTGTACTAAAACATCGTTTTTATACAATTGAAATTTAATATTTTCTAAGTCGAAATTTTCTTTAGCATAAAACTCACCCACAACTGCACTTCCGTCAAACGCTTTTGCTTTTTCCCAAGGCAACCCTTTTTCTTTGCAGTTTTGTTGTACATCTCTTGCTGTAAAATCGATTCCTAAACCAATTTCATCATAATATTTATGTGCAAACTTTGCATCTATGTGTTTCCCAACTTTATTAATTTTAACCAAAACCTCTACTTCATAATGTACATCATTGGAAAACGGTGGTATAAAAAAAGGATTTTTTCGTGGTAAAATTGCAGAATCTGGCTTTAAAAAAACCACAGGATGTTCTGGTTTCTCGTTAGCCAATTCTTCTATATGCTTTGCGTAATTGCGCCCAATACAAATTATTTTCATATTCAATTATAAATTATTAATTACGAATTCAAAATTGATAATTCGTAATTCGTAACTTTTTATTCCCCAGCTTCTGGAAAAACAATTGCTTTATTGCCGTTTACAATAATTTGATTATTCAAATGATTTTTTACTGCTTTTGCTAAAACCAGTTTTTCTATATCTGCGCCAATTCTTTTTAGTGTTTTAGCTGTACTTTCATGCGTTACTCGCTCCACATCTTGTTCTATAATTGGGCCTTCATCTAAATCTTCTGTAGCGTAATGTGCTGTTGCCCCAATTAACTTTACTCCTCTTTCATAAGCTCTCTTATAAGGATTTGCTCCTTGAAAAGCCGGTAAAAATGAGTGATGTATGTTTATAATTCTTTCTGCATAATGATTGATGAAATCTGAAGATAAAATTTGCATATATCTTGCCATAACCACCAAATCTACCTGATTAGTCTCTAATAGACGTATAACTTGTGCTTCTTGGTCTTGCTTGGTTTCTTTAGTTACTGGCAAATGATAATAAGGTATACCAAACATATCTGCAATAGGTCTTAATTTATTATGATTGCTAATTACCATTTTAATATTACAATCTAACAAGCCTTCTTTTTGTCTAGACAATAAATCATATAAATTATGACTGGTATGAGAAACCATAATGGCTACATTTTGTTGCTGATCTTCATAATGTACAGACCAATCTAATTGTAAAGATTTTGCCAAGGTTACAAAACAAGTTTCTAAATCTTTTTTGGTGATTTTTGTGCCGTCTGCATCTAAACGAATTCGCATAAAATAGCGATTTTCTTCTGCATTTACGTACTGCTGACAGCTTACAATATTAAATCCTTTATCAAAAAAAAAGTTGCTTACTTTAGCCAAAACTCCTTTTTGATCTGGACATTTTATTAAAAATGTTACTATTTGTGATTTCATTTTTTATTTAGTTGTTTATTGATGGTTTGTGGTTGTTGGAATTCTTTTTTACTAAAAACCAACAACTAAAAACTAATAACCATAATTTATGGTATCCACTTTTTAGGAAAATTAGGTTTACGTTTTTCAAGAAAAGCATCTCTTCCTTCCTTTGCTTCATCTGTCATATATGCCAAACGTGTTGCCTCACCAGCAAAAACTTGTTGGCCAACCATACCATCATCTGTAAGATTCATAGCAAATTTTAGCATTTTTATAGAAGTAGGACTTTTTTCTAAAATTTCTTGTGCCCATTGGTAAGCTGTGCTTTCTAATTCGTCATGAGGAATTACAGCATTTACCATTCCCATTTCATACGCTTCTTGTGCAGAATAATTTCTACCTAAGAAAAAAATTTCTCTGGCTTTTTTCTGCCCTACCATTTTTGCCAAATATGCAGAACCATAACCACCATCAAAAGAAGTTACATCTGCATCTGTTTGTTTAAAAATAGCGTGTTCTTTGCTGGCTAAAGTTAAATCGCAAACCACATGTAAACTATGGCCACCACCAACTGCCCAACCAGGAACTACACAAATTACTGCTTTTGGCATAAAACGAATTAAACGTTGTACTTCTAAAATATTTAATCTGTGGTAACCATCATCACCAACATAACCTTGGTGACCACGAGCTTTTTGATCTCCACCAGAACAAAAAGAATACACACCATCTTTGGTACTTGGTCCTTCCGCAGAAAGTAAAACTACACCAATATTTACATCTTCACCTGCATCATAAAACGCGTCATATAATTCTGAAGTTGTTTTAGGTCTAAACGCATTTCTTACATTTGGCCTGTTAAATGCAATTCTTGCAACTGCACCACTTTTCTTATACGTAATATCTTCATATTCTTTAGCGGTTTTCCATTCCGGTTGTATCATATTTTTGTATTTTAGGCGTTAGTTATTTCAACGACACTTGTATTACAAAAATAAACATTCTAAATGATGATTAAGAAAACCTTACCATTAATATTCTTATTTTTTTCGCTATTGGGGTATTCTCAAAAAATTATTACAAAAAAAATTAAATCAGATTTTGTTGAAGGTGAAAGACTTATTAAAATTTACATTCCTGAAGGTTATGATAGCAAGGAAGAAAAAAATTACCCACTGGCTATTGTGCTAGATGCTGAATATTTGTTTGATGCGTATGTGGGAAATGCTGTTTTATTTGCTGCAAAAGATAAAGCTCCTAAGCAAATTGTGGTTGGCATAAATATGGCCAAAACTAGAAAAAAAGATACTTACTTTAACCAAAATACTGGGAAACTAACAAATTCAAATCAGCAATTTTATAATTTTATACGAGACGAAGTAATTTTTGAAATTGAAAGTACCTACAAAACATCTCCTTTTATAACGATTATGGGTGCTGGCACCGCTGCAAATATTGTAGCGAGTTTTTTAAGTGAAGCTACACCTTTTGTAAACGCATATATTTGTATAAATCCTCTTTTCTCTGACTATATTGGAGCACAAATGGAATCTTACCAACTTAGCCGTTATGAGAATGAAGACAATACTTTTTATTTTTACACAAACAATTCCAACACTTTTTCAGAAAAAAAACAAACAATTATTAACAATCTACAAACCGGTTTAACTAACTTAACTATTAAAAACTTTAACGTTGTAAATGATAATATAACTACAGCAAGTAGCATTTCTGCAATTAGTGAAGCCATACCAAGAGCCTTTACTAAAGTTTTTGAAATATACTCAGCAATTTCTGAAGAAGAATTCGATAAAAACATTAAAGAACTTTCTCCTATAGATGCTATTGCTTATTTAGAAAATAAATATTTAGATATTGAATTTCTGTTTGGCAGCAATTTAGGAATTAGAGAAGCAGATATTTATGCGGTAGAAACAATAGTTATTGAAAAAGAAAATGGAGATCAATTATTAAATTATGGTATCATGATTTTAAAATTATTTCCGTCTTCTCCTTTAGGAGATTATTATATTGGTAGGTATTATGAAAGTGGCAAAAATCTAAAAAAGGCTTTAAAACATTATAAAATAGGTTATGGAAAAATGGATCCTGCTGATCCTAATGCTGATGCCTTTTATGAAAACATATTAAGAATTGGTGGACAATAAGTTGTATTTGGTTTTTGGTTGTTGGTTGATGGTTTTTGGTTTTTAGTTTTTAGTTTTTAGTTTTTAGTTTTTAGTTTTTAGTTTAATTTAATAAAAACTAACTACTTCTTAATCCATAGAAAAATACAAACAATTTTTGCGTAAAACTTAATTACTTTTAAACCAAAGCGAGCTAAACCAAAACAATTCTATCTGACTCTAAAGTAATTAGCTTTTGCTTGTACAAATTGCCAACTGCTTTTTTAAATGCTTTTTTACTCATTTTCATATGAAAACGAATAGCATCTGGACTACTTTTATCGGTTAACATTATAAAACCGTCTTTACTATTTTTTAATTTATCTAAAACTTTTTGAGTATCTGTATCTATTACATTTCTAAAACCCTGTGGTCTTAAAGAAACATCTATTTTACCATCTTCTCTTATATTTTTAATATAACCAGTAACTTCCATGTTTTCTTCTAAATCTTGATAAACTTCACTTCTAAACAGTAAACCATCAAACTCTTCATTAATTAAAACAGTGTAACCTAAACCGGTTTCAGTTTCTATAACCAAATTTACTTTATCACCTTCTTTAAAGTCATAATCAAATTCTGGCATGCTATTTTCAGTATTTAAATTACTGTCTTCTTGGTTAAAATCTTCCTGTAAACTCATTATTTTATATATTTAAAATAGTCTTTTAAAACTGTATCATTCTCTTTACTTGGCGTAAAGATTTCTAATATTTTTGGTTGATGAGATTCATTAAAGAATCCATTTAATTCGCTTGCAACTATTTCTGTGGCAAATGCTTTATTATACTCAAAACCATAGGTTTTTGCCAAATGTTCTGCCGTTAAACAATGTGGTGTTTCAAAATAGCTTAAAGCATTTGTTGTTTTTGGACCAGGAATTATTTTAAAAATTCCGCCTCCAGAATTGTTAATTAGTACAATTCTAAAATTCTTAGGAATATTTGCATTCCATAATGCATTAGAATCATAGAAAAAACTTAAATCGCCTGTAATTAAAAGGGTTTGGTTTTTACTAGCAAAAGCAGCACCAATTGCAGTGCTTGTGCTACCATCTATACCACTTGTGCCTCTGTTACAAAATACTTGTATGCTATTTTTTATGGTAAATAACTGTGCATAACGTATTATGGCGCTATTGCTAATTTGCAGTTGCGTATTTGCTGGCACTGCATTTAAAACTTGTTCAAAAACCTTAAAATCAGAGTGTTTTAAATCTGCAAAATAACTGGCATGTTTTTTTCTTCTGTAATCTCTAATACTTAACCATTTAGCTTGGTAATTACTTGTAATAGGTGTTACAAATTTATTAAAATTACGAAAAAAATCTACAGGTGTTGTTTGTATAAATTCTGATAAACAGAAAAATGTATTGGTTGCTTTTCTGGCATCAATATTCCAATGATGTTTGGGTTGGTAATCTCTTAAAAAACGTTTGATTCTTTTAGAAACAATCATACCACCAAACGTAACCAAAACATCTGGTTGTAAAGCTTTAAATTCTGCATCTTCTAAAGAAAAAATTAATTGATCTATAGCATTTACAGCTTTATTGTGATGCAGGTTAGAAGTAGTTTCTGTAAGTATTAAAACAGATTCATCTTCTGCATACAAATCTATTAAATTGTGTAACTCTTCATCTGGATAATTTACACCAACAACAATCATTTTTTTTGATGCTGCAGACCAAATACTTGCTAATTTCTGATAGTTGATATGAGAATTGTCTAAAGAACTCAAAGAAATATTCGGGAAATTAAATTCCTGCAATTCAGACACAGTTTCATACAAAGGTTCATCAAAAGGTACGTTTACATGCACAGGACCTTGTTGAGATGTTGCTATTTGTAATGCCTCGCCAATTAATTGGCCGTTTCTGGTTTTAAATTTTGGATTTTCCACCAAATTTGCAGAAAACAAAATATGATTTGCAAATACGTTTTCTTGACGAATGGTTTGTCCATCGCCAATATCTATTAAATGTTTGGGTCTGTCTGCAGAAATAACTACAAGTGGTATATTACTGTAAAACGCTTCTGCAATTGCAGGATAATAATTTAACAATGCAGAACCAGATGTACATAAAACTGCTACAGGTTTTTGGGTTTGTTGTGCAATTCCTAAAGCAAAAAACGCTGCACAACGCTCATCTACAACGCTTAAGGTTTCTATTTCTGGATGATTAGAAAAACCTATAGTTAAGGGTGCATTTCTAGATCCTGGAGAAATAACAACGGTTTCTATATGAAATTGTGTACAGGCAGAAATTACCAGTTGTGCTAGTTCTTTTGCTGGAAAAAAAGCCGTTCCTAACCTCTCTAAAGAAGAGGAATTCTCACTTGATTGAAAATTGCTTTTTTTATTCATTTAGAAAAGAAGATTCCTAATTATTTTAAAAAAAACTCCAAACTTTATGCAATTTGGAGTTTCTGTAATCTATTATTTTGCTATTTGCTGGCAGAAAGGCTTAGCCCTGATTGAGTGGCCTGTTTGAACTCTTTTTTGCTTTTTCTGCAAAAAAAGTGAGTAACGAAAGCAGGAAATAGCTTCTTATTATTGTTAATTTTTAAATTACTAATGTTTCATTTTATGCAAATACTAAAAACCAAACACTAATTACTAAAAACTATTTAGTTTCCTTTTTGGTAATCTGCTAAAAACTTAGCCAAACCACTATCTGTTAAAGGGTGTTTTAACAAACCTTCTATAGCGCTTAATGGTCCTGTCATTACATCAGATCCTAATTTTGCACAATCTATAATATGCATTGTATGACGCACAGATGCTGCTAAAATTTCTGTTGCAAAACCATAATTGTCATAAATCTGACGAATTTCTGCAATAAGGTTTAAACCATCTGTAGAAATATCATCTAAACGCCCAATAAATGGCGAAACATAAGTTGCACCTGCTTTTGCAGCCAATAAAGCCTGACCCGCAGAGAACACTAAAGTTACGTTGGTTTTAATACCTTTAGAAGAAAAATATTTACACGCTTTTACACCATCTTTTATCATTGGTAATTTTACCACAATTTGCGGATTTAAAGCAGCCAAAGCTTCTCCTTCTTTTACCATTCCATCAAAATCTGTAGCAATTACTTCTGCAGAAACATCACCATCTACCAACTCGCAAATTGCTTTATAATGGTTAATAATATTTGCTGCGCCTGTAATGCCTTCTTTGGCCATTAAAGATGGGTTTGTTGTTACTCCATCTAAAATTCCCATGGCTTGGGCTTCTTCAATTTGAGCTAAATTTGCTGTGTCTATAAAAAATTTCATTGTTCTATTTTAATTTGATTTTTTTTTTGGGCGTTTTAACGGGCTTTACACTATATCTTTTTGCTGTTTCCTGAATTGCATTCAGGAAACAGTAAAAAGGATGTCGTTTCAATCCCTAACGCAAAGATAGTTAGTTCTTAACAATTTTAAGAAATTAAACCACACTATTTTAAGCTTACAAGCAAAGCCATAAAATAAAGCGTATTATTACAAAATTACATTTTATAATGCTTCATTAATAACCTTTGGTACCAAATATCTGGCAACAGTCGTTTTAAAACAATCGAAAATTTTTCCATAAAAGCCCCTACTTTGTAGTGAATTTTCGGATTTTTAGTATGTATAATTTTATAAACCGCTTTTGCCATAACTAACGGATTCATCCCAGAATCTACATGAGCATCCATTAAATCTAAGTTTTTTTGATAATTCTCTTTATATGCAGAATTTTCAAAAACAGGTGTATGGTACCTGCCAGCAGCAATATTGGTAGCAAAATCTCCTGGAGCAATATTTACAACGTTTATTCCAAAATTTTGCACTTCCATATTTGTGGCTTCTGTAACAGTTTCTAATGCACCTTTAGAGGCAGAATAAATACCTCTAAAAGGCAAACCCATATAACCTGCAATAGAAGTTACATTTATAATTTTTCCAGATTTTTGCTTTCGCATTTGCGGCAAAACTGCTTTCATAACATTTATAGCACCAAAAAAATTGGTATCAAAAACAGCTTTCATTTTTTCTACAGGTGTATCTTCTATAGCGCCAGTAATGCCCATACCTGCATTATTTACCAAAACATCTAAACGTTTTTCTTTTTTAAGCACAAAAGCTACTGCAGTTGCAATGGTGTCTTCCTTTAAAACATCTAAAGCAATTAAATTAAAATTGTAATTTTCTTGATTTTTAGGATTTCTACTTGTGCCATATACTATATTTCCTTTTTCAGTTAAAAAGGTAGCAATAGCTTTTCCTATTCCAGAAGATGCACCAGTAATTAAAACAATTTTAGACATACCATTAAGTTTAAAGTAAAACTGTAAAGTTAAAAAGTTAAAGTGAAAGAAATAGTTTTGATAACGAAACTTTAGGGCACAAAAAATGGCAAGCTACCTACATCACACTGCTACAACCTAATACCTTTGCTGCATTCCTGCCCTGGAGGATTCAAAGGGAGCTAGTTGTGTAGAACTTGCCGCTGCAAATTTACAATCTTATTTGATTTAAACAATTAAAAAAAGATTAATTTTTTTGTAACATTTTTAATTTATTGAATACTAATATTTTGTTTTGGATAGCTTTCTAAAAAAGTTAAAAAAAAATATGCTATCTCAACGAAATGAATATATTTGTATAACTAACTAAAATTTTATTAAAATGGAAAATCAAGCTAATAGTAAAAGTATTATTTTAAACTACGGATTGTATTTAGGGTTGGCAGTAGTAATAATATCTCTTGTTAAATATGCAATGGGTGCTTTATACACGCAAGAATATTATTCTGGCATTATAGGTTTTGCACTAATGATTGCTTTTGTAGTGCTTGGTATTAAAAAATTTAAAACAGACAATGGCGGCTTTCTTTCTTTTGGACAAGCTGTAAAAGTTGGTATAGGAGTTGCTATGATTGCAGCTGTAATAAATGTGGTGTATATTTATTTATTAGCTAACTTTATAGAACCAGATTTTGCTGTAAACACCGTAGAGGCACAAAAAACAATGATGGCAGATTCTTTTGGCATGACAGAAGGACAAATTGAAGAAGCAACTAAAAGTTCTTTAGAAAATTTTAATTTAAGTTTACTAGGCGGCGCTTTAATTGGGAATCTTTTTATTGGCGGTGTTATATCTTTAATTGCTGGCGCAATTATGAAAAAATCTGAAGAAGAAACCTACTAAAAAGAAAGTTTAAAAGTTTTAAAAACAAAAAGTTTTATTAGTACTTAAGCACTTTGTAATTAAAAACTTTACAACTTAAAATAATATGGATATTTCAATTGTAATTCCGCTTTTAAACGAGGCAGAATCTTTACAAGAATTACACGATTGGATTGCAAAAGTTATGCAATCCAATCGTTATTTATATGAAATTATTTTTATTGATGATGGTAGTACAGATACTTCTTGGCAAGTTATTGAAAAACTATCGCAAAAAAACAACTCCGTAAAAGGCATTCGTTTTCAAAGAAACTTTGGTAAATCACAAGCTTTAGATGCAGGTTTTGCCATGGCAAAAGGTGCTGTAGTAATTACTATGGATGCAGATTTGCAAGACAATCCAGAGGAAATACCAGAACTATACGATTTAATTATCAAAGATAATTTCGACTTAATTTCTGGCTGGAAAAAGAAAAGATATGACAATGTTATTACTAAAAACATACCGTCTAAACTATTTAACGCTGCTGCCAGAAAAACATCTGGTTTAAAATTGCACGATTTTAATTGTGGTTTAAAAGCCTATAAAAACCAAGTAATTAAAGCCGTAAAAGTTAGCGGAGAAATGCACAGATACATTCCTGTTTTAGCTAAAAACGAAGGCTACACAAAAATAGGAGAAAAAGTAGTGCAACACCAAGCAAGAAAATACGGAGAAACTAAATTTGGTATGGATCGTTTTGTAAACGGTTTTCTAGATTTAATTACCATTTCTTTTTTATCTAAATTTGGTAAAAGACCTATGCATTTCTTTGGCCTTTGGGGTACTTTTATGTTTTTATTTGGTACATTTTCTGCTCTTTATATTGGTATTCTAAAACTGTATAAAGTTTACAATGGCATAAAAACAATATTGGTTACAGACAATCCTTGGTTTTATATTGCATTAACTTCTATGATTTTAGGTACTTTATTGTTTTTAGCCGGTTTTATAGGTGAACTTATTATTAAAACCAAAAACAGTGAAAAACACTACAGTATTAAAGAAAAACTAAACTTGTAAATTATATCTTTGTATCTTGAGAGAAAATTATAATAAACTTTTATCAAACTAAAAAAATGAGCGAAATTTTAGACAAAGCAAAACAGTGGCTATCCCCAACTTTTGATGCAGAAACGCAACAAGAAGTACAGCAATTAATTAATGAAAACTCCGCAGATTTAGCTGATAGATTTTATAAAGATATGGAGTTTGGTACTGGTGGTATGCGTGGCATTATGGGCGCAGGAACCAATAGAATTAATAAATATACTTTAGGAAGAGCAACACAAGGTTTGTCTAATTACTTGTTAGAAAATGTAGAAAAAGCACAAAAAAGTGTTGTAATTGCTTATGATTGCAGACATAATAGCAAATCATTTGCAAAAGTTGTAGCAAATATATTATCTGCAAATGGTATAAAAGTTTTTTTGTTTGATGATTTAAGAGCTACACCAGAATTATCTTTTGCTGTTCGTTACTTAAAGTGTGATGCTGGTATCGTTTTAACTGCCTCTCACAATCCGCCAGAATATAATGGTTATAAAGTGTATTGGGCAGATGGCGGACAAATTGTGCCACCACACGACCATGGAATTATTAGCAAAGTAAATACTTTAGATTTTTCTGAAATTAACTTTAATGCCAATGAAGATTTAATAGAAATAATTGGTGCAGATGTAGATAAAGCTTTTATAGCTGCTTCTGTTAAAAATGGCTCTTTATCAGATAAAATTGAACGTAAAAACTTAAAAATTGTATTTACTTCTTTACACGGAACATCTATTATGTCTGTGCCAGATGCTTTAAAAAATGCAGGTTATACAGATGTGCATATTGTAGAAGAACAAAGCAAGCCAAATGGCGATTTTCCTACAGTAAAATCTCCAAATCCAGAAGAACCAGAAGCTTTAGAAATGGCTACAAATTTAGCTCATAAAATTGGAGCAGATATTGTAATTGGTACAGATCCAGATTGTGATAGATTAGGTGTTGCTGTTAGAGATTTAGATGGCAATATGAAGTTAATGAACGGGAACCAAACCATGGTGGTTATGACCAATTTTTTACTAAAAAAATGGCAAGAAGAAAATAAATTAAACGGAAAACAATTTGTTGGTTCTACAATAGTTTCTACAGAATTGGTAAATGAAGTTGCTGCAAGCTACAACGTACAAACCAAAGTAGGTTTAACAGGTTTTAAATGGATTGCTAAAATGGTAAGAGATTTTCCTGAATTAAATTTTATTGGCGGTGGAGAAGAAAGTTTTGGATACATGGTTGGCGATTTTGTGAGAGATAAAGATGCAGTTACTGCTACTTTATTGGCTTGTGAAGTAGCCGCTTATGCAAAACAAAGCGGAAGTTCTTTTTATGAGGAATTGTTACAAATTTACACGAGAAATAATTTTTATAAAGAACATTTAATTTCTATTACCAAAAAAGGAATGGATGGTGCTGCAGAAATACAACAAATGTTAAGCGATATGCGTAACAATCCTATTACAGAAATTGATGGAGAAAAAATAGCAACTCTTTCTGACTACAATAGTTCTATGAAAAGAAATTTAATTACTGGTGAAGAAAGTAATATAGATTTACCTAAGTCTAATGTGTTAATCTATCAGACAGAAAAAGGTACAAGAATTGCAGCAAGACCAAGTGGAACAGAACCAAAAATTAAATTCTATTTTAGCGTTAATACAGCTTTAGACACTAAAGAAAATGCTCTAAAAGTTGAAGCCGAATTAGATGCTAAAATTCAGCGAATTATTAAAGAAATGAAATTGAATTAATGGGCTATTTTAAAGATATTTTAAAATATGAAAGGAAGTATAGAAAATTTACAGTTTTAAATATTGGCTTTAATATATTGTACGCTGTATTTAATGTACTTTCCGTTTTAGCATTTATACCCGTTTTAAATATTCTTTTTGGAAAATCAGAAAAAGTTACGCAAAAACCAATTTACCAAGGAATTAGTGATATTGGAGAGTATTTAGAAGGCAATTTTAATTATTTTATTTCTAATAAAATTACAGAAGAAGGAGAAATAAATGTGCTTCTATTTGTTTGTTTGCTATCACTTTCCTTATTTTTTTTAAAAAATCTTTTTAGATATTTAGCCTCTTATGTAATTACATTTTTAAGAACAGGTATTGTAAGAGATTTAAGAAACAATCTGTATCATAAAATTGTTAGACTACCTATTTCTTACTTTTCAGAAAAAAGAAAAGGAGACATTATTGCGCGCATGACTGCAGATGTGCAAGAAGTAGAAAGTAGTATTTTAACAGCCATAGAAACTTTAGTTAGAGAACCGTTAACGGTTATTATTTCTATATCTATTATGCTATTTATAAGTGTAAAACTAACACTCTTTGTTTTTATATTATTACCCGTTTCTGGTTTTATTATCTCATCAATCAGTAAAAAATTAAAATCTAATTCCGTAAAAGCACAAAAAGAAACAGGTAACTTTTTATCATTTATAGAAGAAACTTTAACAGGTTTAAGAATTATAAAAGGATTTAATGCTGAAAAAATTATTGAGAAAAAATTTAATGACTCTACAGAGAATTTTAAAAAACTAACCAATAATGTTTTCCTAAGACAAAAATTAGCTTCGCCCATGAGCGAATTTTTAGGTTCAGCTACCATAATTACCATTCTTTGGTTTGGAGGTACAGATGTTTTAGAAAATACAAGTTCTTTAAAAGCTGGTAAATTTATGGGGTACATTGTACTATTTTATACCGTTTTAAACCCAATAAAGTTAATTACCACAACTTTTTACAACATACAAAAAGGAGAAGCTTCTGCAGAACGAATTATGGAAGTTTTAAATACACAAAATGATATTGAAGAGAAAGAAAATGCGATTGTAAAAAAAGAGTTTAACCAACAAATTACCTTTAAAAACATTTCTTTTAAATATAAAGATGATTACGTTTTAAAAGATTTTTCTTTAACAATTAATAAAGGAGAAACTGTTGCATTAGTCGGGCAATCTGGTAGTGGAAAATCTACTTTAGCAAACTTAATTACGCGTTTTTACGATGTGAATAAAGGTGAAGTATTAATTGATGGCGAAAACATTAAAAATATTACAAAAACATCTTTACGAGATTTAATGGGTATTGTTTCTCAAGATTCTATTTTATTTAATGATAGTATTGCAAATAATATAAAATTAGGATCGCAAAATGCCAGTGACAATGCTGTTTTAGAAGCATCTAAAATTGCTAATGCAGATGAGTTTATTCAGAATTTACCAGAAAAATATAATTCTAATATTGGAGATAGTGGTAATACTCTTTCTGGCGGACAAAAACAGCGTTTATCTATTGCCAGAGCAGTGCTCAAAAATCCACCAATAATGATTCTTGACGAGGCAACCTCTGCATTAGACACAGAATCTGAACAATTGGTGCAAATTGCTTTAGAAAAGATGATGCTAAACAGAACTTCTTTAGTTATTGCGCATAGATTATCTACCATACAAAAAGCAGATAAAATTATTGTAATGCAAAAAGGTAAAATTGTAGAACAAGGCAAGCATGATGAATTATTGGCTAAAAAAGGCGAATACTTTAAGCTAGTTAACATGCAATCTTTAAGTTAATAGACGTAACTTATCAATATATAATAAAACTAAAATAAGCTTGTAAAAGTTTTATTTTACACAAAATAAAGAAACAAAAAAACGGTTTATTGCATTCGATATGGAATACAATAAACCGTTTTTTAATTAAAAGTTATTTTATTTTCAGCTATTAAAAAGTTCTAGAAAGGTTAAATCCTAAATGAATATCTCCGCCAAAGAAATCTCCAGTAGTTTCTGTAATAAAAGCTTTTTCTACCATTCTTCTAGAATTGGCTAAAATAATCTGAAAAACATGACCACCTGTTTCAATATCAATACCAAAAGCCAAAGAATTTGTAGCATCTATAGATTTTAACTTATCAAATTGAGGAAAATATTCTGCATTTAAAGAAACTCTTTTATTTAATTTGACTCTAGTACCAATACCCAAAGCAAAAATATCATGAGGATCATCAAAAATAGCAGTTAAGTTTCTATGCACATATGTTGGTGTTAATTGAAAAGATAACGAAGAATTTATTTTTTTTGCAATTAAAACCTGTGCAGTGTAAAACAAACTCTCTACAAAACTACGCTCAAAACCTGGTATTGCTTTTTGACTTTTAGCTGCAATACTACCAAATAAAGAAACTGCAACGGGAAAAGAATTTGCCCCAGTTTTTTGCTTTAATAAACTATATTTTAAAAAACCTTCATACGTTTTCTCTACACTTGCTCTACTTAAACCTGCCGTTAAATTATCTGACAAACCATACTCAAAAGAAAAACGAATATTAGAAATATCTAAACCAAATAAGTCTTCTATACCTGTGTTTATTGCACCAAACCTATGTGCAATAATAAATTCTAATTCTTTGTTTTTACGGTTTTCTACAGAATGACCGTTTACAATTCTGGTGCCTTTAAAAGTTGCGGTTACAACATTTTCTGTCTCTGGTGTTTCTGCATCTAGAAGATCTAATAAATCGTCTTGTGCTGCTAGGTGGTAACTAAATAAAGTTAAAAAAGTAAAGGTTAGTATTTTTTTCATGTGTTATTTTTTAAAAGGTTGATGATTGAAGTTAAAGCTTATTTTGATTTGTTTTGCAATGTTTTTTTCTACTACACTTGGTATTTCTACACCAAAATCAGACAAAGTAATAAAGAAACTTCCTTTCATATAAATTGCATCGTCTTTTTTCTTGGCCAATGTTTCTACCGTAAGCTCTTTGGTAACACCATGTATGGTTATTTTACCTTTTACCTGCACTTTAGATTCTGTATTAGAAATTGTTTCAAAATTTAAAATTTTACCTCTAAAAGTTGCTTTAGGATATTTGTCTGACTCTACATAGTTTTCATTAAAATGTTCTTGCATTAATGCTTTTTCAAACATAAAAGATTTCATTAAAATAGAAATTGCCATTTGTTTTTTAGATGCATCTACAATACTTAAAACCTGATTGTTTTTTGCTTCTATATTTTCTAAAGGCGACTCAGAAAAAAAGGTTATTTGTCCACTTTTGGTTAAATATCTTTCTTGCGCATTTATTACAAAGACTGTAAATAGACATAAGAATACTGTATATAAATTTTTCATTACTTTTTTTGTTTTAATTAGTTATTACGCATTTTACAAGTACTACATCCATTAAAAAACCAGTACAAATTCCTTTTAAAGTTATTTGTCGCCCTTTTTTAATTTTAGAAATATTTTTAGTTTCCTGTGGTGTTAAATGACATAAAATAGTTGCAAAATCGTCATTTGTTTGCAAAATTATTATACCTGTGTTATTTTCTATCTTGGTTTCTGAAACAATACCTTTTACTTGTATTATTTTTTCTAAATATTTAGCATTTGCAACAGCTTCATCAGTTGTAAAATCTGCAAGTATTTGGTCTGCAGAAAGTACGACATCTGCCTTTTCTGTTGCAACATTAACATGAGGTTTATTGTAAATTTTATAGCCTATAAATGCTCCAAGAAAAGCTAAAATTAATGCAGAAATTATAATTTTCTTTAGTTTCATATTTACCTTTTAGTTATCTAATGCGCCTTGGCTAACCCAATCTACTATTAATTGCATTTGAGCATTTGGTAAAGGACCTCCTTGAGGCATTGTACCATTACCTACTCTAGTACTTACTCTTTCTGCTCTTGCTTTTACTTCTTCAAAATTTCTT
Source organism: uncultured Polaribacter sp. (assembly GCF_947495205.1). GTDB lineage: Bacteria > Bacteroidota > Bacteroidia > Flavobacteriales > Flavobacteriaceae > Polaribacter. The sequence continues at coordinate 126,691 of NZ_CANLXV010000005.1, forward strand.
AAATTGGGAAAAATACTTCTTGTAGCTGGAGAATGGCAAACCACACATCTGGCATCAATAATAGGTTTTACATCATCTGCAAAAGAAATTACTGGAGCCATATTTGGGTCTACAACTTCTCCTTCTTCTGCTGGTTCTATTACCATTCTTTCTTCTTCTACATTAGAAACACAAGATGCTATAAAAAGGCCTAAACCAAAAATTATAAATACTCTTTTCAAATTCCACTCATTTTTCATTTTAATATGTTTTAAAAGTTAATATTACAAAGTAACTATATAATGGTCTAATGTTTTCTATTTTACTTACTCAAGAGGAAAATAAAATGTTAAAAAGGAAAAAAAGCACTTAAATATTTTAGAAAAACAACTTATTGCTACATATTTAACCATTGTTTAAACTCGGCCGCCTTATTTTTACTGATAATTATTTCTTCTGAAGTTTTAGACTGTAATAAAATTTTAAGTTGACTATTACCATATTTAATAATTTTATCTATTGCAGTAATGCTAATTATAAATTGTCTATTCGCCCTAAAGAATAATGTATTATTTAAATTGGTATACATGTCATCTAAACTAGCGTTTGTAGTAGATCTTTTTCCACTAAAACATACTACATAAGTAATGGTGTTTTCTGTATAAATATATGCAATTTCTTTAATTGGTATGGGCACCAACTCATTTCTAACATAAGTTAAAATACGTTGTTTTTCTTTTTCTAAAACCTCTTCTGTACCTTCATTCTCGTTCGTATTTTCAATTTCCGTTTGCTCCTCTTCTATTATTTTATCTTTATAAGATAACAAATCTGTATTTAGCTTAGATAAGTTTACAACTTCTGATGTTAACGAGGAGTTTTGAAGCTCTAACTGTTTTTCATATCTACTTCCTATAAAACGTACGGCTACAAAAGACAAACCAATAACCAATATTCCCATAATTAAAAAAATGAGATAAAAATTACTTTTTAAGGTATTCATTTGCTCTGAAATAAGATTCATATTTACATGTGCAGCTACTAATAAATCTACTTTTTTTAAAGGTGCAATATGTATAATTTCTGAAGTTTCTTTTTCTTTTACATTTCTATTTACAAAAATTTCATATAAATCTTCTGAATTATTTTTACCTTCTAAAGATGCCAATAAACTTTGGTTAGAGTTTACATTTTGCCCAATTTTAGTAATATCTGGATGAGCCACCTCTTTACCACTCCAATTAAAAACACTTAAAAACCAACCATCTTTACTGCTTTCTGTAATAATTTCTTGTATATTTTTTACAATATCTTCTTTAGAAACACCTTTGGCAAGTTGATAGTCTAACAAACTTGCTACTTCTTTTGCCTCTCTTCTACTAGATTCTACTTGAACTTCTATAAGCTGATTGGCACTCGCCTTAATAAAATATTGAACTGATATAGAAGCTACAACTAAAAAAACAATAGCTATTGCAATAAAGGTTAAAAAATAAAGTCTATCTTTTTTCATGTATTTTAGTAAAATTGAAAGATAATAATAATCTTTTTAGTTTAAAAACTTCCGCTTAAAATGATTTTTTTCCTTTTGGTAGTAATTATGCGTTTTATTAGCTAAAATTTTGTTTAATTTGACATGATTAAATGAAAACCTTTAAAAAAATACTCTTATTTGTTTCCTTAATAACTCTTATTATTTGGAGTTTTTGGGCTACTTTATCCGTGAATAAATCATCAGAAAAAAATTTAGAAAAAATAAATTCTGATTATAACCTAGATTCAAATGATTTAGTTGCTAATTTTGTAAATAATACTGCCAAAGCAAATGGTAATTATGTAGGCAAAATTATAGAAGTTACGGGTTATGTCAAGCAAATAAGTTTTCTTAATAATAGAAAAACAGTAATTTTATACACTAAAAACCAAAACTATGGTGTTATTTGCGATGTAAGCAATAACCAATTAGATAAGTTAAAAACCTTAAAAAAACATCAAAAAATAACCGTTAAAGGCACTTGCAAAGGATTTTTAATGGATGTAATTTTACTAAACTGTTATATAGATTTAAAAACAAATGAATAAAATAGCGTTTCTTTTATTACTTTTTACAATTTTTAATCCTTCCAAAGAAAATAATAAGCAACAATATATTGCAAGGCAAGGACAAGTTACTTTTTTCTCCTATACTTCTGTAGAAAATATAGAGGCAAAAAACAATCAGGTTTTAAGTATCATAGATTTAGAAAAAAAAGAAATTGCAGTAAGCATGTTAATGCGTGCCTTTGTCTTTAAAAAAGATTTAATGTATGAACATTTTAATGAAAGTTATATAGAATCTGACCTATATCCACAAGCAAATTTTAAAGGAAAACTTGTAGATTTTGATGTAAATTTAGCCAAACAAACTAGTACTATAAAAGGTACTTTAACCATACATGGAATAGCCAAAGAAGTTGCCATAAAAACAATGATAGAAAACAAAAATAATAACTATAAGTTAACGGGAGAATTTATTGCTGCTGTAAAAGATTTTAACATAAAAATACCTGCAATACTTTCTAGTAATATTGCAAAAACAATTAATTTAAAATTTAGATTTCAATACCAGCCTTATGAAAACTAAACACTTCTTTAAAATTTTAAGTCTATTCTTAATCATCTCTGTGAATGTAAATGGGCAAGATTTATTAAAGCAATTGCAAAAAGAGTTACCCAATACTTACCATAAAACCATTGGTACTTTTAAAAGTACCAGAATTGGTTTAGGACACTCTGTAGAAACTAGAAAAAAAGGCGCTTTACAACTTTCTTTATATAACAGATATTGGAACAAACCAACTGCTACCAGTCAGCGTTTTTTGGCAGACGAAGTTACCACACGTTATGGTTTAGACTATGCTTTTACAGATAAATTTACTGCAGGTATAGGTTACACAAATTTTGATAAAATTACAGACGGATTTTTGAAATACAATTTATTTCAACAAACAAAAGGAATTAAAAAAATGCCCATAAGCATTACGCTTGTGCAAACATTTTCTCACATATCTTTAATAAACGCAAATAATGATAATTTTTATGATAGCAATGCTAGCGAAAAGTATGGTTTTGCTAGTCAGCTATTAATTGCTAGAAAAATAAATCGTCTTTTTTCACTTCAAATTGCACCAACATTGGTTTACAGAACAGAAACATCTGTAGCTTCCAATGATCCTGGTACTCATTTTGCTTTAGTTTTTGCTGGTAGACATAAAATTGGTAAACACACAAGTATTGTTTCAGAATATGGTTACGTGGCAAATCCTATTAAATCTGTAGATACTTTTAATACATTTATGGCTGGTATTAATTGGGAAATTGGAGATATAATGGCACAATTTCATGTAACTAATGCTAGAAATTATGCAGAAGATGTGTTTTTAACACAAACGGCAAATAACTTTAATTTTAAGGATCCTAATTTACATTTTGGTGTAAATGTTACCTATATTTTACATACCAAAAAGAACAAAGTGAAATAGTTACACTATAATACCGCAAATAACAAAGCATCCAAATATTATTTGGATGCTTTTTTTAGTTGAATTAACCATATTACTATTTACTCAAATACATTTTTCTTCTAGAATATAAATCGTAAAATTCATCATCTTTTAAACTATCTATAAACAAGATACTTTCTCCTGTAGATTTCATTTCTGGTCCTAAACGCTTATCTACATTAGGAAATTTATTGAAAGAAAATACAGGTTGCTTAATTGCAAAACCATCTAATTGTGGGTTAAATGTAAAGTCTGTTACTTTTTTCTCTCCTAACATTACTTTAGTTGCATAATTTACATATGGCTCTTTATACGCTTTTGCAATAAAAGGCACTGTTCTAGATGCTCTTGGGTTTGCTTCAATAATATAAACGGTATCATCTTTAATAGCAAATTGTATGTTTATTAAACCAACCGTTTTTAATTCTCTAGCAATAGTATGTGTATGATCTTTAATTTGTTGCATTACAAATTCACCCAAATTAAAGGCTGGTAAAGTTGCGTTAGAATCTCCAGAATGAATTCCACAAGGTTCTATATGCTCCATAATACCAATAATGTACACATTTCCATCAGCATCACAAATTGCATCTGCTTCTGCCTCAATTGCACCGTCTAAATAATGGTCTAATAGTAATTTATTTCCTGGCATTCTGCCTAATAAATCAACTACATGTTCTACCAATTCTTCTTTATTGATTACAATTTTCATTCCTTGACCACCTAAAACATAAGAAGGTCTTACCAAGATTGGGAAATTTAATTCATCTGCTAAAGCTAAAGCTTCGTCTGCAGTTTCTGCGATACCAAATTCTGGATAAGGAATTTTATTGTCTTTTAACATTGCAGAAAATCTACCTCTATCTTCTGCAATATCTAGTGCTTCAAAAGAAGTACCAATAATTTTAATACCGTATTTGGTTAATTTTTCTGCTAATTTTAGTGCGGTTTGCCCTCCCAATTGTACAATAACTCCTTCTGGTTTTTCATGACGAATGATATCATAAATATGTTCCCAAAAAACAGGCTCAAAGTATAATTTATCTGCAGTATCAAAATCTGTAGAAACCGTTTCTGGATTACAATTAATCATAATGGTTTCATAACCACATTCTGCAGCCGCTAAAACTCCATGCACACAACAGTAATCAAATTCTATACCTTGTCCAATTCGGTTTGGTCCAGAACCCAATACTATAATTTTTTTCTTATCGGTAACAATACTTTCATTTGCAATGGTAATTTCTCCGTTTGCAGATTCAATTTCGTTTTCGAAAGTTGAGTAATAATAAGGTGTTTTTGCCGTAAATTCTGCAGCACAAGTATCTACTAATTTAAAAACACGTTGTATTTTTAATGTTTCTCTTTTTGTATATACTTCAGATTCTAAACAATCTAGCATGTGTGCTATTTGTCTGTCTCCATATCCTTTTTGTTTTGCTTCTAACAATAAATCTCTTTCTATAGTATCTATTGTATAGGTAGCAATTTCTTTTTGAAGTTGAAACAGCTCTTCATATTGCTTTAAATACCACATGTCTATTTTTGTGATATCGTATATTTTACTTAGCGGAATTCCAATAGCAATGGCATCATAAATCGCAAAAACCCTGTCCCAACTTGCGTGGGTTAATTTATCTATAATTTGGTTGTAATCTGTATAGCCTTTTCCGTCTGCACCTAAACCATTACGTTTAATTTCTAAAGATTGTGTTGCTTTGTGGAGTGCTTCTTGAAAACAACGCCCAATTCCCATTACTTCTCCAACGGCTTTCATTTGTAAACCTAAAGTTCTATCAGATCCTTCAAATTTATCAAAATTCCAACGAGGTATTTTTACAATTACATAATCTAAAGTTGGCTCAAATAAAGCAGATGTAGATTTTGTAATTCCGTTTTCTAATTCGTCTAAAGAATAACCAATTGCTAATTTTGTTGCTACTTTGGCAATAGGATATCCAGTTGCTTTACTAGCTAAAGCTGATGATCTAGAAACACGTGGATTAATTTCAATTGCAATAATTTCTTCTTTTTCGTCTGGCGAAACTGCAAATTGTACATTACAACCACCTTCAAAATCTCCAATAGAACGCATCATATGAATTGCCATATCACGCATTTTTTGGTAAGTTTTATCAGAAAGTGTCATTGCTGGTGCAACTGTTATAGAATCTCCTGTATGAATTCCCATAGGATCCATATTTTCTATAGAACAGATAATTACAACGTTATCATTTTTATCACGCAATAATTCTAGTTCATATTCTTTCCATCCCATCATTGCTTTATCAATCATCACCTCATGTATTGGTGATGCTTCTAAACCTCTTCTTAACAATTCGTCAAAATCTTCTGGATCATATACAATTGATGCCCCTGCACCACCTAATGTATAAGAAGAACGAATTACTAATGGAAAACCAAACTCTTGTGCAATTTCTTTACCTTTTAAGAAAGATGTTGCTGTTGCTTGTGGTGCCATTGGCACGCCAATTTTAAGCATTAATTCTCTAAATTGTTCTCTATCTTCTGTAACATTAATTGCATCAATATCTACACCAATTAATTTTACATCAAAATCTTTCCAAATACCTTTATCATCTGCTTCTATACATAAGTTTAATGCAGTTTGCCCACCCATTGTTGGTAAAACGGCATCAATTTGCGGATGTTCTTTTAAAATCTGAATGATAGATTTTGTAGTTAAAGGCAACAAATACACATGATCTGCCATAGACGGATCTGTCATTATTGTTGCTGGATTAGAATTGATTAAAATAGTTTCTATACCGTCTTCTCTTAAAGATCGTAAAGATTGAGAGCCCGAATAATCAAATTCACAGGCTTGTCCTATTACAATCGGTCCAGATCCTATAATTAATATTGATTTTAAATCTTCTCTTTTTGGCATGATAAATTGTTGTATTATATGAGTTTGTAAAAATAATTATCTGTTAAGTATAAAAAAAGGTGTTACTAAAAATAGCAACACCTTAATTATTAACAAATTGTTAATCATTATATTATCTTTTATGTCTAGATTCTGAAGACACAGAAATTTTCTTTCTTCCTTTAGCTCTTCTTCTAGCTAAAACTTTTCTTCCATTTGCAGAAGCCATTCTTTCTCTGAAACCATGTTTGTTTCTTCTCTTTCTTTTAGATGGCTGGTAAGTTCTTTTCGGCATTATATGTATTTTTAAATGACTTCTTTAATTATTTTAATGCGTGTGCATTATGCTCTTTAAAAGCGTGTGCAAATATACAACTGTTTTTATTTTAGACAAACACTAATTGAAAAAAAATGAAATTATTTTTTATTTCTAATTTATTAAGAATAAATCGCCTGTTTTTTACGAAAGAAACCCAACAAACCAAGCAATAAATTATTGCAATGTAAAGTATAATTTCAAATATAAACCTACGTTTCTAATTTAAAATAACAAATGTTTAGTTTTTATGCATTCATAATCTTAAAAATCTTTTCTACTTTTTTTATTTGACAGAATTTTTAGAGTTAGTACTTTTGCGCAAACCTAAAAACACCATGAGTAATACTAAATACGTTTTTGTAACAGGAGGCGTAACATCTTCACTAGGAAAAGGAATTATTGCAGCATCTTTAGCCAAACTTTTACAAGAAAGAGGTTTTTCTGTAACCATTCAAAAACTAGATCCTTACATTAATATAGATCCAGGAACTTTAAATCCGTACGAACATGGTGAATGTTATGTAACAGATGATGGCGCAGAAACCGATTTAGATTTGGGCCATTATGAACGTTATTTAAACATACCAACTTCTCAAGCAAACAATGTTACCACAGGTAGAATTTATCAATCTGTAATAAATAAAGAGCGTAAAGGTGAGTTTTTAGGAAAAACAGTACAAGTAATACCACATATTACAGATGAAATTAAACGTAGAATTCAGCTTTTAGGTGAAACAGGAGATTACGATATTGTAATAACAGAAATTGGTGGAACCGTTGGTGATATAGAATCTTTACCTTACGTAGAATCTGTAAGACAAATGTTGTGGGAAAAAGGCGAAGAAAATGCCATTGTAATTCACTTAACATTAGTGCCTTTTTTAGCTGCTGCTGGAGAATTAAAAACAAAACCAACACAGCACTCTGTAAAAATGTTAATGCAAAGTGGTGTAAGTCCAGATATTTTAGTGTGTAGAACAGAGCATGATATTTCTGATGATATCAAACGTAAATTAGCCTTATTTTGTAATGTTAAAAAAGAAGACGTTATACAATCTATAGATGCAGAAACTATATATGACGTACCTAATTTAATGTTAGAAGAAGGTTTAGATACTGTAGTTTTAAAGAAATTACAATTAGAATCTACAAAAGAACCTGAGTTAAAGGTTTGGAATCAGTTTTTACAAAAGCATAAGAATCCTATTTCTGAGGTAGAAATTGCCTTAATTGGTAAATATATAGAGTTACACGATTCTTACAAATCTATTACAGAAGCTTTTATACATGCAGGCTCTTCTAATGAAACCAAAGTAAAAGTACGTTGGGTGCATTCTGAAAGTTTAACGCCTAAAAACTTTGAGAAAAAATTACAAGGCGTAAATGGTATTTTAGTAGCACCTGGTTTTGGAGATAGAGGTATTGAAGGTAAAATTAGAGCTGTAAAATATGCAAGAGAAAATAATATTCCGTTTTTTGGTATATGTTTGGGTATGCAAATGGCAGTAATTGAATTTGCAAGAAATGTATTAAATCTTGAAGGTGCTTCTTCTACAGAAATGAACAAAAGCACCAAACACCCTGTGATTAACTTAATGGAAAGTCAAGAAAAAGTAACCGAAAAAGGTGGTACAATGCGTTTGGGTGCTTGGGATTGTAAATTAAACACAAAATCTAACGTATATAAAGCGTATAATTCTGAATTCATAAGCGAAAGGCACAGACATCGTTTTGAATTTAATAACGATTATTTAACACAAATAGAAAAAGCTGGAATGAAGGCTGCTGGTACCAATCCTAAAACAGGTTTGGTAGAAGTGGTAGAAATACCAAAACATCCTTGGTTTGTTGGTGTGCAATATCACCCAGAATATAAAAGTACGGTTTTAAAACCACATCCTTTATTTGTAAACTTTATTAAAGCTTCTTTAAAATACTCAAAAAAAGTATCAAACTAAAAAAGAAATTTAAAGTAACTTTTTAGGAACACTATTTGAACGATTAAGGAGAGTAATAACAAATACAGCAAAATCTACTAATTAGAACAACCTTTTGCTACATTTGTCCGTTTTTATTTCAAAAAAGAAATATTTAATGACAAATTGACAATTTAAAATAACACATGGAACAAAAAAAATTCGATTTAAATTCTTTTATAGGAATGATTCTTTTAGGAGGAATTGTTTTCTGGTGGATGAGTACAAATCAACCAGAAGAAACTTCTACAACAGCGCAAACTGCTGCACCTATAAATAACAACAATGCTTCAACAAATACAGCAATAAGTGAAACTGCTTTTGCAAATGATTCTATAAAACAAGTTGCATTACAAAATAAGTTGGGTGCATTTGCTCAAAGTGCAATTACCGCTTCAGAAGGTGTTTCTATTTTAGAAAACGAAGTTTTAAAATTAACAGTAAGCAACAAAGGTGGCCAAATTATAGAGGCATTAATAAAAAATTACCAAACTTATAATGCTTTACCTTTAAAATTAATTAAAAATAATAACGCATCTTTTAATATTAATTTTGGCACAACAGACAATCGTATATTAAATACTAAAGATTTATACTTTACGCCAACAATTACTAAAAACGGAGCAAATACTGTAGTTTCTTTAAAATTAAAGGTTTCTGAATCGCAATTTTTAGAATACCGTTACGAAATGAAACCTAATAATTATATGGTAGATTTTGCCATAAGATCTCAAGGTTTAAGCAACGTAATTAACGCATCTAACCCTATTAATTTAGATTGGTCTTTAAAAGGTTACAGAAACGAAAAAAGTTTAAAAACAGAAAACACCATGTACTCTCACTTATACTATAAAGATAGTGATGATGTAGATGATATAAGTGCTGGAAAATCTGAGGTTTTAAATGATGTGGATTGGGTTGCTTACAAACAACACTTTTTTACCTCTAACTTATTAACCAACAAACCTTTTAAAAACGCTACAATTACTTCTACAGATTTAGTTCTTAATGAAGAAATAGACACCGTTTTTACTAAAAAATACGAGTTAAAAACTCCTTTAGAATTAGCAAACGGCGAGTTAAATTATGAAATGCAATGGTTTTACGGACCAAGTGATTATAATTTATTTAGCAAAGACCAATTTGCAGGCACAGACTTAGATAAAACAGCAGATTTAGGTTGGGGAATTTTCGGTTTTTTAAACAGAACTATTTTTTACCCTGTTTTTAATTTCTTAAAAGGATTTTTATCTAACTACGGATTAATTATTATATTAATGACAATTGTTGTTCGATTAATAATGTCTCCTTTAGTTTACAAATCTTATTTGTCTAGTGCAAAAATGAAAGTTATTCGTCCGGAATTAACAGCTTTAAATGAGAAATATCCTGGTAAAGAAAACGCTATGAAACGCCAGCAAGAAACCATGGCAATACAGCGTAAAGCAGGCGTTAGTATGTTATCTGGTTGTATACCAGCCTTATTGCAAATGCCAGTTTTCTTTGCGTTATTTAAGTTTTTTCCAACCAACTTATCTTTAAGACAAGAAAGTTTTTTATGGGCACCAGATTTATCTTCTTATGATACTATTTTTAAACTTCCGTTTTCAATTCCTTTTTATGGAGATCATGTTAGTTTATTCCCAATTTTAGCTTCTGTTGCTATTTTCTTTTACATGAAAATGAACCAGAGTCAGCAAGCAAATATGCAAGCGCCAACGCAAGAAGGTATGCCAGATATGAGTAAGATGATGAAGTATATGATTTACTTCTCTCCTATTATGATGTTATTCTTCTTTAACAATTATGCAAGTTCTTTAAGTTTGTATTACTTTATTTCTAACTTACTAACCATAGCAATAATGTTAGTAATTAAGAATTTTGTTATTGATGAAGATAAAATTCACGCACAAATAGAAGAAAATAAAAAGCGACCAGAAAAGAAAAAGTCTAAATTTAGACAACGAATAGATGACGCTATGAAGCAAGCGCAAGAGCAACAAGCACAGCAAAAAAAGAGAAAATAATTACTTTATATAAAGCAACTAAAAGCGTTAATATTTTAAAATATTAACGCTTTTTTTATTGGTTTTTTAATTTTATTCAGAAAAATAATAACTAAATAAACATTTAATGAGTTCAATACTAATTTTATTGTAAATTAATTTTCTGATTTAATTGCCTATTCTTTTTTAACCACAAAGTCTTCTATAAAAAAACCAAATATTTTACCTAACAAAGCTATTGTTTTGGTTTAATTGATTGAATTGTAAGGTTAAATACTAATTATTTAACGGCAATCATACTAATTTCTACATTTACAAATTTTGGCAAATTTGCAACTTCTACAGTTTCTCTAGCTGGTGCAGTATCATCATTAAAATAAGTACCATAAACTGCATTTATTTTTGAAAAATTGTGCATATCAGCAATAAAAATAGAAGATTTAATAACGTTCTCAAAAGTCATTTCTGCAGCTAACAAAACTTGTTTCATGTTTTCCATTACTTGCTTTGTCTCCTCCTCTATGTTATCTAAAACTAATTCTCCTGTTTCTGGATGTATTGCTATTTGTCCTGAAGTATATAAAGTTGTTCCACTTAAAACGGCTTGATTATATGGACCTATTGGCGCAGGCGCCTTATCTGTTTTAATTATTGTTTTTTTCATTGGTCTTTTTATTAAAAAATTAATATGTATAACACCATTAAAATAATCTTCTATCTGGCGGTCTATTTTTATCCCACTTTAAATCTTGTAAAACAGAAGACTTTACACCAATAAAAAAGGTGTAAGAAGAATTTGTACCAAAAGGAACCCAATTAAAATTAAAATTCCAACTATCTAAATCTCTAGAAAAATTAAATCTAGAAAAAGTAAAAGCTCCATTTTTAATATCATAACCAGAAGAATACCCCAAACTCCATTTAGGAGACAAGCTTATATTACCACTAAAAGCTAAACTGTGCACACCAATTTCACCAGGGTCTATACCATTATTTCTATAATTTGTAGAATACGCTAAGTTTATAGACCAAGGTATATCTGCATTATATAATTTGGCTGTTTTATCTTTATCTTGATTGTTGCTATTTTGTGTTTGTTGTTGATTTCCGTTACCAAAACGATTTGTAGGATCTATAACTGCACCAATAACATCTGCAGTATTATTGGGATCTCTATTTTTATCCTTTTCACTATCGCCTTCTTTGTCTTTCTTAAAATCTTCACTAGAAATAGAATAATTTGCACTTAAATTAGCATTACTTAATCTAAAAATACTCGAGTTAAATTTATTTATACGAATAGGACTACCAGAGCTAGAAGCTACCACTTGATATGGATCTAAAGAGCCATTTAAATTCACTGATAATTTATTATTAAAAAGACGTGTTCCTGCAGAAAATGAAACTGGAGCCAAACGCAAACTGTCTGATGCTATATTATAACTAGTGTTAAAATTTAAATTATTAAGTATGCTAATTTTTTCATCTTCAGCATCACTATCAGGATCTTTTGGTGCCAATTTTGCCTCTAAAACATTGTTTAATGAAATTCCTATAGAATTGCTAAGACCAGCTCCTGGAGCACCAAAAATACCATTATCAAATGGTGTATATTCTTCAAAATCATCTGGTGCATTTCCGTTTCTTACCCGTTGTATAAATTTTTCTTCAAAATCTGGTCTATAACCGTAAGATATAGATGGTCTAAATGTATGTCTTATACCTCTTAACCTACCTGTTTTTATTGGAAAAGTACCATAAATATTAGTAGATAAACTTACACCTGCACTATATTCTCCAAATCTTTTAAAACCATTTAAAGTTTCTGTAACTACCTCATCATTAACAGCATCGTATTGTTTTTGAATAAAATCAAACTGCCATACTTCTTCATAATTTATACTAGGAGAAACCGTAAAATATCTAAAAGCCTTAAAGTTGGTATTCGTTCCTGTACGATGTTGCATACCAGACCTAGCACCTTCAAACATTTTTGATGTTAAAAAATCTTCATCTGTAGTATTTATTAAATATTGGCCATCTAACGTATAATTAAAACCAAGTTTTTGAAATGCATTTTTTTGAATTCCGTCTTTTCCCACAAAAGGATAAATTCTATTCATATTTAAATTTAAAGACGGCAAAGTCATTGTAATTACTTGTGTGTTTGTGTTTTGTTGATGAGTGGCCGTAATATTCATATTAAACGGTGTACCCACAAAAGTTTTGCTATAATTTACAGAAGAGTTAAAAGTATTTGTTTGTGTTTGAGAAATGTTAAATTGATTTTGAGATTCTCTAAAAAACCGACTACTACCTAAATTAACCGATGCCGAAAATCTAGAATTTGGGCTTGCCTTTGCATCTTGATTATGTGTCCATCTTATATTAAAATTATTGGTTTTGTTAAAAGTATCAAAACCTCTAATTCCGCTAATATTATTCTCAAAATTAAAATTAAATACTCCGTTAAAGCGGTATCTTTTGCTGTAATTAGAGTTTGCTCTAACACCCCAGCTTCCATTAGAAAAAACATCTGCAGTTAAAGATAAATCTACATAATTATTAATTGCAAAATAATAACCACCGTTTTGTAAACCTATACCTCTAGCGCTACTTCCTGTATCAAAAGTAGGCATTAAAAAACCTGAAACACTAGTTTGTGTAATGGGAAAATAAGCAAAAGGCAAAAATAAAGGTGTAGGCACATCTGCTAAATACATTTGGCTACCACCCACAATAATTTTTTTACCTGGTACAATTTTGGCTTTATTTGTACCTATATAGTAATCTGGATTGTCTTTTTCTGAGGTAGTAAACCTAATTTTACGCACATAAATAGTAGAATCGTTTACCCGTTTGGTTTTTTCGCCATAAGTAAACATTTCTCCTTGTTTGGTTTTTAAACCATAAATTATTGCTTTTTTACTTTTAAAATTATAAATAATAGAATCTTGTTCAGACTCTTCATTACCTTGTTTAAAAATAGGTTTTTGCACATAGCCAGTACTATCTTTAATTCCTCTTGCAAATAGCGTATTATTGGTGTAATCTATTATAATTTCTCCTGCTTTTAAATCAATATCTGTATAAATAATATTTGCCTCATTATACAATGTTACTTTTTTGGTTTTGGCGTTTTGCTTTGTATAATCTGTTGCTACATGTTTTATAACACCTTCTAGCGTTTCTTTTGGCTTAATAGAGTCTTTTACAATAGAATCTGTTTTTTTTCTTAAAATTGTATCTAACTTTTTTGTAAGAATTGTATCTTTTTTATTAACTCTTGAAGAATCTTTTTTAGAAACAGGAAGTACTATTCTTTTTTTAGGTTTAATATCTTGAGTATAAACCAACTTAATTAAAAAGAAGCAACAAAATAAAAGTATGTATGATCGATTTGTTTGCAATGTTAGAAATACTATTTTTGTATATTGAATAAATTATGGCTTAATATTTGAAAGCCTTAAATCAAATATCAAAATTAGTTAAATTTTATTGATGCAATCCCAACAAACACATAAAAATACAAATCTTTTTTTACGAGGTTTATTCTTCGTTTTATTTTTATTACCTTTTGCAATATTTGCTCAAAAGGAATATACCGTTGTTCTAGATGCTGGCCATGGTGGGAAAGATCCTGGTAATACAGGAAACGGTTATATAGAAAAAAATATTGCCTTAAAAGTGGCAAAAAAAGTAGGCGCAAAACTTCAAAAACACAAAGAAGTAAAAGTTATTTTCACTAGAAAAACAGATGTTTTTATAGATCTTTGGAAAAGAGGAGATATTGCAAATAATGCCAAAGCAGATTTATTTGTTTCTATTCATTGCGATTCTTATACACCAAAACCGTACGTTCATGGTGCAGGAACTTTTGTTTTAGGGCTTAGAGGAAATAAAAAAAATCTTGAAATTGCAAAAAGAGAAAATGCTTCTATTTTATTAGAAGATAATTTTGAGAAGCGATATCGGGGTTTTGATCCAAATTCTGCAGAATCTGTAATAGGACTATCTTTATTACAGGAAGAAAACTTAGACAAAAGCTTATCTTTAGCAAGCACTATACAAAATAACTTTTCGTATCAATTAAAAAGAAACGACCGTAAAGTTAAACAAGATAATTTTCAGGTTTTAAGAGAAACCATTATGCCAAGTGTACTTGTAGAACTAGGTTTTTTAACAAATAAAAAAGAAGGTAGATTTTTAAACTCTAAAACGGGTCAAGAACATATGGCTACAGCAATAGCCAATGCTATTTACAAATACATTAAAAATTTACAATTAAATACGGTTCCTGAGCAAGAAAACACAAAAACCATTACCAAAGAACTTGTAATTTATAAAGTACAAATTGCTTCTAGCAAAAACAAGCTAGCTACAAAACCCTATAATTTTAAAGGCCTAAAAAATATTGAAAGAGTTTTAGTAGGAGATTATTACAAATATTATTTGGGCAATTCTACTTCTTACCAAAAAATTAAACTGACACAAAAAGAAGCAAAAAACAAAGGTTTTAATTCTGCATTTATTGTTGCTTTCAAAGAAGGAAAAAAAATAAGCATAAAAGAAGCTTTAAAATTGAAATAATATTAGCGCTTTCTAAAATAAAATATTAGTAATTTTGTGTTTAATATAAACCATAAGTATGAGTAAAGAGTTAAAAACAGGTATTGTAGTAGTAATTATAATTATTGGTGTTATTTGGGGTTTTAATTTTCTAAAAGGACAAAATTTATTTGATACAGGCACCCGTGTTTTTCAAGTAGAATACCCAAAAATTGGTGGCTTATCTACAGCTAGCTTTGTTACTATAAATGGTTTAAAAGTTGGTAAAGTAGATAAAATAGAATTTGATACCGCTGCAGAAACAAGAGGTCATTTAATTGTAACTTTTATAATACAAAACGATTTTCAATTCTCTAAAAATAGTACTGTAAAAATTTACTCTCCAAATCCATTAGCGGGTTCTAATTTAGCAATTGTACCTAATTATGATGGTGAAATGGCAGTTTCTGGAGATTTACTTCAAGGAGAAATGGAAGAAAGTTTATTCACATCTATTGGTGAACGTTTAGATCCGCTGCAATATAAATTAGAAAAAGTAATTGTAAGTGCAGATTCTCTATTTACCAGCGTAAATAAAATATTAAATGAAAAAGCAGTAAATGATATTGATACTTCTATAGCAGATTTATCTGAAACCATAAAACAACTAAAAAAGGCAATTATTTCTGTAAACGTTATGGTAAATGACAATAGCCAAAATTTAAAAACGGCCATTAATAATACCAAAAACATAACCGAAAACGTAGATAAATTAACAGATAGTATTGCCACAGTAGATTTCAAAAAAATTATTACAAAGGCAGAAAATGCAGTTGACAATTTTAATGTGATATCTCAAAAAATTAATAACGGAAAAGGTACTGTTGGTAAACTTATCAATGATGAGAAAATGTATGATAATTTAGAAGCCGCAACAAAAGAGCTGGAAGAATTACTAAGAGATATTAAATTAAACCCTAAAAGATTTATACATTTCTCTATATTTGGTAAAAAAGCCACACCTTTTGAAGAAACCGTAAAAGACTAATTTTATAACTTTAAAATAAAAATGCAATATTTACCTAACATTCTTTTTGCCATTGCCTTAATTTTTGGTGTTGGTTTCTTTGTTCTTAATATTCGTAAACTATCTAGAAATATAAAGCTAGGTAAAGATGTTAATCGCACAGACAACAAACCCGCACGTTTAAAAAACATGCTAAAAATTGCTTTAGGGCAATACAAAATGGTTAGAAGACCACTTTCTGGTATTTTACATGTTATTGTTTATGTTGGTTTTGTTATTATAAATATAGAAGTTTTAGAAATTATAGTAGATGGATTATTTGGTACTCATCGAGTTTTTCAAGGATTTATTGGCAATGCGTTTTATGGATTTTTAATAGGTACTTTCGAAATTTTAGCGGCTTTAGTTTTTATAACCGTTGTTATTTTCTGGACCAGAAGAAACGTAGCTAATATTAAACGTTTTTTAAGCGCAGAAATGAAAGGTTGGCCAAAGAAAGATGGAAATTTGATTCTGTATTTCGAAATGGTTTTAATGACCTTATTTATTGTAATGAATGCCACAGATGTACCTTTTCAAGAAGCTGGTGTTGGTAATCCTATTAGTCAATTTGTTGCTCCTATTTTTAATAATTTCTCTGCAGAAAGTATACATTTAATTGAAAGAACCTCATGGTGGATTCATATTTTAGGAATTTTAGTTTTCTTAAACTATTTATATTACTCTAAACATTTACATATACTATTAGCTTTTCCAAACACCTATTTTGCGAATTTGAATGCAAAGGGACAGTTAAATAACCTAGATTCTGTAACCAATGAAGTAAAATTAATGATGGATCCAGATGCAGATCCTTATGCCACCCCAGAAGCTGGAGCTGAAGAAGAAGTGCCAGAAAAATTTGGAGCATCTGAAGTTACAGATTTAAGTTGGGTGCAATTAATGAATGCTTATACTTGTACAGAATGTGGTAGATGTACCTCTGCCTGTCCTGCAAATTTAACTGGTAAAAAATTATCTCCAAGAAAGATAATGATGGATACCAGAGATCGTTTAGAAGAAGTTGGAAGAAATATAGATGAAAATAAAGGTACTTTTAAAGATGATGGTAAACAACTGCTAAACGATTATATAACACCAGAAGAATTGTGGGCTTGTACAAGTTGTAATGCTTGTGTAGAAGAGTGCCCTGTAAACATAGATCCATTATCTATTATTATGGATATGCGTAGATATTTAGTAATGGAACAAAGTGCAGCTCCTCAAGAATTAAATGCAATGATGAGTAATATTGAAAACAATGGCGCTCCTTGGCAATACAATCAACAAGACAGATTAAATTGGGCAAATGAAGAATAAACAATTTTTTAATTCACAATTATTAATTACGAATTCAAACAATTCGCAATCTATAATTTTAAATTTGTAAATTATGATAGTACCAACAATGGCAGATATGATGGCGCAAGGCAAACAACCAGAAATATTATTTTGGGTTGGTGCTGCCGGAAGTTATGATGATAGAGCAAAAAAAATAAGTAGAGCTTTTGTAAAAATTTTACATCAAGCAAAAGTAGATTTTGCGGTTTTAGGAACCGAAGAATCTTCTACTGGAGATGCTGCAAAAAGAGCTGGAAATGAATTCTTATTCCAAATGCAAGCGTTAATGAATATTGAAGTTTTAAACGGTTACGAAGTAAAAAAAATTGTTACTTGTGATCCACATTCTTTCAATACCTTAAAAAACGAATATCCAAGTTTGGGTGGCAAATATAAGGTTTTACATCATACACAATTCATACAAAATTTAATTGCAGAAGGTCGTTTAGAAATAGACAACCAAAACTTGCAAGGAAAAAGAGTTACATTTCACGATCCTTGCTACTTAGGAAGGGCAAATGAGGTGTATGAATCTCCAAGAGATTTAATTCGTAGATTAGGTGTTAATTTAACAGAAATGAAACGCCATAAAAGAACTGCACTTTGTTGTGGTGCTGGTGGCGCACAAATGTTTAAAGATGCAGAAGCTGGTGATAAAGAAGTAAATATTTTAAGAACAGAAGATGCTTTAGAAACCAAACCAGATATTATTGCTACAGGTTGCCCATATTGCAATACAATGATGACAGACGGAATTAAATTTAAAGAAAAAGAAGACAGCGTTATTGTAAGAGATATTGCAGAATTAATTGCGCAAGCAAATAAATTATAATTATTAATAATGAAGTATTTACTCATATCACTTTTTATTTGTGCTAGTTATTTTACAAGTGCCAAAAACAATATATCAATCCATAAAATAAAGCAAAATACTAAAGATAGTATTCCTAGTTTTAAAACAGATTTACAACAAAAACCATTGGAATACAAAGTGCAAATAGGTGCTTTTAAAACAAGAAATAAAGCTTTAGAAAAATTGAGAAATATTTCTATTTATATAGATGAAAATCTATATAAGTATAGACTTGGAGAATTTAAAACATATAAAGCAGCCAATGCTTATAAAAATGTTGTAAAAAAGCACTATCCAACAGCATTTGTGCAAGCTTTAAAAGGTGGCTTCGAAATTAAAATTTTAGATGCTCTTAAACAAGAAAAGGGTATATGACCAATTTATTTCAAAATAATGTAGTATCTACTTTTCCAGACATCACTAAAATCGATTTTATAAAAATCAATAAGAAATACTTAAAAGTAATTCTTTTAAACATTTCTTTATATTTCTTACTGCTTTTGATAGGTTTAATTCTTTGGGATATTTATTTTTTAAATGAGCAAATACCAAACCAAAAGATTTACATATATCTTTGTTTAATTCTAGTATTTTTATTTCTATACACTGTATTTATTATTGGCTTTTCAAAAAGAAAATATGCAGTAAGAGAAAAAGACATCTCTTACAAAAGTGGTATTTTATTTAAAAAAACAACAACTGTACCTTACAATAGAGTACAACACATAGAAATAGATCAAGGTCCATTTTCTCGCATATTTAAATTGGCTGCTATAAGTGTTTATACAGCTGGAGACTCTAGTGACGATTTAAAAATTAGTGGAATTTTAAAAGAAGACGCCATACAGATAAAAGAATTCATCAGTAATAAAATAGATGGGTAATACAACTGATTTTAAACATTTTACAAAACAATCTAAAAAAGGAATTCTTGTAATATATATCAATTTACTTTACAAGGTTTTTAAAGCGATTTGGGTATTATTATTTTTATTCATTCAAAAGTTTTCTAAAATATCAGAAGATAAACTGGTTTATATTTATGGGTTTATTGCATTCATTTTGCTCTTTTTTTTAATAAGAGCTTATTTAATCTTCAAAAACTTTCAATTTAAAATAGACAAAGAATATTTTGTTTTAAAACAAGGTATTTTTAAAAAAACAAATACTGAAATACCTTTTGATAGAATTCAGAACATTAACTTTAAACAAAATATAATTCAGCAAATTATAAATGTACATGAAGTTAATATAGAAACTGCAGGTTCTACAAAAGCAGAAATTTCTATAAAAGCACTAGCTTTTAATGATGCAAAAGCACTAAAAAATGCCATTACAATTTATGATAAAAAAGAAACAATTGTAGAAAAGGTTACCAAAGAAAAACCATTTTTAAAAATTGGTTTTTTAGAATTATTAAAAGTAAGCTTAACGGAAAATCATTTACAAAGTTTATTATTATTGTTTGCAGTTTTAGTAGGTTTTTTTCAACAAATTAACGATCTTTTTGATGGTCTAGGACAAAAAGAAACTATAGATAAATACATTTCTGAAAATACATCTGCCTTAGAAACAAGTGTTTTTTTAATTGTAGGTTTTCTTATTTTACTAACAATTACGGCGGTTTTAAGTTCTGTAGTTCGTGTAGTTTTTAAGCATTTTAATTTAACAGTTTACATAAAAAATAATGCTTTAGAAATTTACCAAGGTTTAACTACTAAAAAATCGGTTATTTTAAAACGAAACAAAATACAACATATTACAATTGCAACAAATCCTATAAAAAAAATATTAGGCATTTCGTTTATCACTTTTAAACAAGCTATTAGTGGCAAAGTTGCTGGTAAAAAACAAAAAGATAAAATTATAAGAATTGTAGGTTGTAAAACTGAACAAATTAATCAGATTAAAAAATTACTTGCAATTCATACACAATTGGAAGAAATTCCATTTCAGAAATCAAATAAATATTTAAAAATTAGAAATTACATTCGTTCGCTTTTCTTTTTTATTCCTTTAAATCTGTTGTTTTATTTTGGAATGGAAGAATACAATGCGTTTTGGATTAATATTTTAGTTATACCTATGTATTTAATCAGCGTTCATTTTTTCTACAAAAAAAGAATATTTAAATTTTCTGAAGATGTTTTATGTATTGGCTTTGGCATTTTAGAAACACATAACACTTACTTACCTTTTTATAAGGTTCAAAATATAAAGTTGAAACAAACCATTTTTCAGGAAAGAAAAAACGTAGCAGATTTAATTTTTCAAACTGCTTCTGGTAAATTAAAAATACCTTGTATAGATTTAGAAAAAGCTATGTTTATTTACAATTACACATTATTTAAAGTTGAAAGCAGTACAAAATCATGGATGTAAAAAGTTACATAAAAGCAGCCCGTTTAAGAACTTTACCTTTGTCTGTTTCTGGCATAATTATAGGTAGTTTCTTAGGGAATCATCAACTTAAAACAGCAGATTCTATTTTAACTTCAAGCCTTTTTTGGCTTGCCATTTTAACCACAATTGGTTTTCAAGTACTTTCTAATTTTGCCAATGATTATGGCGATTTTAAAAAAGGTGCAGACAAAAATAGAACCGGAGAAGCACGAATGGTTTCTTCTGGAAAAATAACACCAAAACAAATGAAAATAGCAATGATAATTACTACAATTATCACCTTAACAATTGCTTTAAATTTAATTTATGTAGCTTTTGGTAGCGATAATTTTGGATATTCAATCTTATTTTTTGTGTTGGGCATTACCTCAATAATAGCAGCAATAAAATATACTGTTGGCAACTCTGCTTATGGTTATAGCGGCTTTGGAGATGTATTTGTGTTTCTGTTTTTTGGTTTACTCAGTGTTGCTGGTAGTTACTTCTTGTTTACCAAAAACATAAACTTTCAAATATTTTTACCTGCAATAGCTGTTGGTTTGCTAAGTACAGCTGTTTTAAATTTAAATAATTTAAGAGATCATCAAGAAGACAAAAACAATAACAAAAACACATTGGTTGTAAAATTAGGCTTTTCTAAAGCTAAAAAATATCATTATTTTTTAATTATTGCTGCCCTTATAACGGCTTTAGTTTATCTAATGCTTAACTTTAAATCAATTTATCAATTGGTATTTTTAATTGCATTTATACCTTTATTTAAAAATATTATTACCGTTTCTAAAAATACAATTCCAGCAAAATTAGACGGTGAGCTCAAAAAAGTTGCACTTAGCACTTTTCTATTCGCAATTTTATTTGGAGTTCTAAATACCATCTTTTAAAATTAGAAAAATGAAAACAATAAAAATTATCTTAATTATTATTTCTTTATGTATTGTTACTTTTTTAGCCACAGGTTTAATTGTTAAAGAAACCAATTACACGGCTTCTATTACGATTGATAAATCTATAGAAAAAGTGTTTCATAATTTTATGAAAATAGACAGTACTAAAAACTGGATTCCAGAAATACAAACCATAGAAACTGTGGTTAAAAATCCAAGCATAACAGGCAGTACCTATAATATTGTGATTTTAAATAATGAACAAACCTTTAAAATGACACAAAAAATTATGGCCTACATACCCAATGAAAAAGCTACATTTTTTTACGATGCAGAAAATATGCTGAAAAAAGACGATTTTGTGTTTACGCAAGAAAACAATAAAACCACCATTACTTTAAATGCCAATTGCCAAAGCGATTCTTATATTATGGCCTGTATTTTCCCTTATTTTAAAGGTACTTTTAAAGAGCAAAGCGAATTGCATTTAAGTAATTTTAAAACGTATATTGAAGGTCTTTAGGTGAGCCTTATAAGTTTAGAATATTGTAAAAAATAATTTTAAACATACAAAACAACTCACTTATAGCCTTTTTCTGCTCTAAAAAAAATAAAACTATAAAAATGATAAAAGCGAGCTATAAAAAATACTTACTTAATTTTAAAAACCCCAGTGGCACATCTCGTGGCGTTTTAAGAAAAAAAGAAACCTGGTTTATCATTTTAGAAAAAAACGGTAAAATTGGTATAGGAGAAACCGGTTTATTTAGAGGTTTAAGTGCAGATGATGTAGAAAATTATGAAGAGCAATTAATTTACGCTTGTAAAAACATTAACAAAGGACTTGATTTTTTATTAAACGAATTCTTAAAGTTTCCTTCTATTCAATTTGGCTTAGAACAAGCTTTTTTATCATTAGAAAGTAACAATAAATTCGAATTATTTCCATCTGATTTTACCCAAAACAACAAACCAATTGCCATTAATGGTTTAGTTTGGATGGGAGACAAAGCATTTATGAAATCTCAAATTAAAGAAAAATTAAAAACAGGTTTTTCTTGTATAAAAATGAAAATTGGGGCTATAGATTTTGATACAGAAATTGATTTATTAAAGTCTATTCGTAAAGAATTTTCTGCTAATGAAATTGAACTGCGAGTAGATGCAAACGGAGCTTTTCAACCAGAAAATGCATTAGAAAAATTAGAAATTTTATCTAAATTAGATTTGCATTCTATAGAGCAACCTATAAAGCAAGGGCAATTGCAAGAAATGGCAAAATTGTGCGCACAAACACCACTGCCTATTGCTTTAGATGAAGAATTAATTGGCGTTTTTAGTTCGGAAGAAAAAAAGAAAATAATAACAACCGTAAAACCACAATATGTAATTTTAAAACCCAGTTTAGTAGGTGGTTTTCAAGGAAGCAAAACGTGGATAAATATTGCTAAAAAACACCATATTAATTGGTGGATAACTTCTGCACTAGAAAGTAATATTGGTTTAAACGCCATTGCACAATTTACGTTTAGTTTACAAAATAAATTACCACAAGGTTTGGGCACAGGTGGTTTATTTACCAATAATTTTAGCAGTCCTTTAGAAGTAGCTAATGGAACTTTAAAATATAACAATTCCAAAAAATGGAATTTCAATTTAATATAAATGAATTACATACAACAAGTTTTTAAAGGTAAAAACGAATGGTATCATTGGTTAATAACTGTTTGTTTGGTATTATTTGGCTGGCAAATTTTAGGAGCAATTCCTTTAATAATAGTAGCATTAAGTAAAACGGAAAACCTTGCTGAATTTACACGTTTAGCAGAAAATAATTTTACCACGGCTGGTTTAAACAAAAATTTCTTGCTTTTTTTAATGTTATTTATGTTTGCTGTAGGCTTAGTTTTTCTGTGCATTGGTGTAAAATATATTCATAAAAGAAGTATAAAATCTTTAATTACAAGTAGAAAAAAAATAGATTGGCAACGCTTTTTATTTGGTTTTATAGTTTGGGGTATTATTGCCTTTACCATGTCTTATTGCAGTATTTTATTAGCACCAGAAAATTTTATTTGGAATTTTAATGCAAAACACTTTTTTATTTTAGTAGCAATCTCTTTTATTTTTATTCCGTTACAAACCAGTTTCGAAGAACTACTTTTTAGAGGATATTTTATGCAAGGAATAGGCGCTGCAACCACAAAATCTAAATTTCCATTATATTTTATTACGTTACTAATTTCCATAATAATAATTTCTATTTTAAATTTAATGTACGGTTACAATATTTTTAGTATGATAATTGTTTTAGGAATTATAGTTTTTTTAAGTCATTTTGTAATAAGTGAAAAATTAATGAATTCTCTTTTAAATTCCAACTTGAATAAAACCTTGTTTGGCTATTTAAATACGAAGTTAACACCACTTTTAATAACCTCTTTAATTTTTGGTTTATTGCATGGTGCAAATCCAGAAGTTGCCAAATTAGGCCAAATTACAATGGTTTTTTATATTGGTACAGGACTTTTTTTTGGTATTGTAACCTTAATGGACGAAGGTACAGAACTTGCTTTGGGCTTACATGCTATTAACAATATTTCTGCAGCTTTTTTAATCACTACAGATTGGACGGTTTTTCAAACAGATGCATTGTATATTGATACATCAGAACCTTCTGTAACTTGGGAAATGTTTATACCTGTTTTTGTGTTTTATCCATTAATGTTGCTTCTATTTTCTAAAAAATATGGCTGGCAAAACTGGAAAGAAAAACTAGCTGAAAAAATTGAAATGCCCACTAAAATAGATGCTAATTATAAAAATCTAGACGAAATTGGCACCACATAAATTTCATAAAAACTTTACATTAAACAGTTTTTCATTTACTTGTGTTGATGAGCTTCTCTCCTATTCTAAAAATTTAGCTACAGAAAACCAAGAGTTTTTAAAAGCATGGTTTGCGCCAGAACCTTTTCTTATTGTGCAAACATCTGGCTCTACTGGAAAACCAAAACCAATAAAAATTTTAAAGCAACAAATGATAAATTCTGCCTTGGCAACAGGAGAATTTTTCAATTTAAAACCAAAAACAACGGCTTTATTGTGTTTGCCTACAAAATATATTGCTGGTAAAATGATGCTGGTAAGAGCATTAACTTTGGGTTGGCATTTAGATATTATAAACGCAAATACCAAACCTTTAAAAAACAATAATAAAATCTATGATTTCTCTGCAATGGTGCCATTGCAAGTAGAAAATTCTTTAGAAAAATTAAATGCAATAAAACAATTAATAGTTGGTGGTGGCTTAGTTTCTTGTCAATTACAAAAAAAATTACAAAATTGTAGTACAAAAGTTTTTGCCACTTATGGCATGACGGAAACCATAACCCATATTGCTGTAAAGCAGTTAAATAATTTTAATACCATTTATAAAACGGCCTTTTATAAAACGTTACCCAACACAACTATTTATGTTGATGAAAGAAGTTGTTTGGTTATAAAAAATGAAAAAGTTACTAATACAGTTATTTTTACAAATGATGTAGTGCAGCTTACTTCAAATAATCAATTTGAATGGCTTGGACGCTATGACAATGTAATTAATTCTGGCGGAATCAAGCTTCAACCTGAAAAAATAGAAGAAAAATTAAGTGAAATTATACAACACCGCTTTTTTGTTGCAGGTATTAAAGATGCTATTCTTGGCGAAAAATTAATTCTGATTATTGAAAGTGCTGTTGCTAACTTACCAAAAAACATAAAAGATAAAATTAGCGCAGCAAATATACTTTCTAAATTCGAAATTCCTAAAGCAATTTATTTTATCAATACTTTTATTGAAACTGAAACCGGTAAAATTCAACGTAAGGCGACACTTGAACAAATTAAAACTAATTCAACAAGTTAGTTTACTTCAAATTTATATAGGTTAACTCATTCCCTATTTTTAAAATAGAATATCAAACGTAATTTTATAGCAACTTTTAAAACCTATAAAACTATGAAATCATTACTATTTTTTTCTTTAATATGTAACTTATTCTTTTTAAACGCCCAAGAAAAAGAAATTACAGGAACAGTTTCTAGTGCTTCTGAAAGTTTACCTGGAGTTTCTATTCTTGTAAAAGGAACTACAACTGGCACAACAACAGATTTTGATGGAAAATATAAGATAAAAGCAAATATTGGAGATCAATTAATTTTCACCTATTTGGGCTATAAAAAAGTTGTTAAAACTATAGGAAATTCAGCAATTATAAACGTTGTAATGGCCGAAGATGATAGTGTGTTAGAAGAAATTGTTGTTGTGGGTTATGGAATATCAAGAAAAAGTTATACCACTGGGGCAATTTCTTTATTTAAATCAAAAAAACAAACTAATCCTTTACATGCTCAGATATCAAATACGTTAAAAGGCACATTATCAGGATTAAAAAGCAGAAACCAACATCAAAAAAATATTAGAATCAAAGGAGTATCAACAAACAGAAAAAAGCCATTATACATTGTAGATGGAGTTCCTATTAGCAATACCTATAGCAGTTTAGCAGAAAAATTAGACGTTAAAAATATTGAAAAAATAAATATTTACAAATCACAAAAAGCAAAGAAATTATTCGGAATTTCTGCCAAAAACGGCTGTATCGTTATTACTACAAAAAAAGGAAATTACAGAGTAGAAAACGACGAATCTTATGCGCAAATTCATGAAAACAAGTTTAAACATGTACACTTAAATCCGTTTTCTACATTTTCTATTGATGTAGACAAGGCGTCTTACAGTAACGTTAGAAGAATGATTAATAATGGAGAAAAAGTACCCTTTGATGCTGTTAAAATAGAAGAAATGGTAAATTACTTCAATTACAATTATGCGCAACCAAAAGATCATCATCCTTTTGCAATACATACAGAAGTTGCTCAAACACCTTGGAACACCCAAACAAAATTGGTTAAAATTGGCATACAAGGAAAAAAACATCTAAAAGAAAATTTACCAGCAGCTAACCTTACTTTTTTAATAGACGTTTCTGGTTCTATGGGAAGTTCAAATAAATTACCATTACTAAAATCTGCATTCAAGTTGTTGGTAAAACAATTAAGAAAAAAAGACAAAGTAGCTATTGTAGTTTATGCTGGGGCTGCTGGTATTGTTTTAAAACCAACTTC
This sequence comes from uncultured Polaribacter sp., assembly GCF_947495205.1. GTDB lineage: Bacteria > Bacteroidota > Bacteroidia > Flavobacteriales > Flavobacteriaceae > Polaribacter. Next base: position 153,676 of record NZ_CANLXV010000005.1, read on the forward strand.
TGGAAACCATAAAGAAAAAATAATGGCAGCCTTAAACCACTTAGAGTCTGGTGGTTCAACTGCAGGTGGTGCTGGTATAGAATTGGCTTATGATCTGGCAACAAAACATTTTAAAAAGAATGGAAACAATCGTGTTATTTTAGCAACAGATGGCGATTTTAATGTAGGCGCATCTGGCAATAAAGCCATGGAAAAACTAATTACCTCAAAAAGAAAAACTGGTATATTTTTATCTGTTTTAGGTTTTGGTTATGGCAATTATAAAGACAAAGAACTAGAAACTTTGGCAGATAAAGGTAATGGAAATTATGCCTACATAGATACCATGCAAGAAGCGCAAAAAGTGTTTGGCCAAGAGTTTGGTGGTACTTTATATACGATTGCAAAAGATGTTAAAATTCAATTAGAATTCAACCCAAATAAAGTAAAAGGTTATCGGTTAATTGGTTATGAAAACAGGTTGTTAAACAATGAAGACTTTATAGATGATACCATAGATGCTGGAGAATTAGGTTCTGGCCATACAGTTACTGCTATTTATGAAATTATTCCGATAAACTCTAATAGTAATTATTTAAAAGAAGTGCCTAAATTGAAATACAATAAGCCTAATCTTAATAATTCAGGTGAATTATTTACCGTAAAATTTAGATATAAAAAACCATCGGAAGAAAAAAGTATAGCAATAACCCACGTACAAGAAGACAAAACAACTATAATTTCTAAAGATTTTCAATTTGCAGCTGCAGTGGCACTATTTGGAATGCAATTGAAAAATTCTAGTTATGGTAACAAAACAAGCTTAAAAGATGTTATTGACTTAGCCATAAAAGGGAGAGGAAAAGACGAAGATGGCTACAGAGCAGAATTTATACGTTTGGTTAAAAGTTATGAAAATGAAATCTAAAAATAACCCATTTATGAAAAGAAAAAAGTCTCAGGTTAATTTAAAACCAAAGACTTTTTTCTTCTAAAATATTGCAGTTTATCTTCAATAAGATTAATTACCCGCAATTTGTAAAATTCTTAAGCTATTTTTTAATTTTGTGCCAATTGAAGTATCAAAAGTTTTCTTTTTGTATTTAGTTACAGGCTGAATGCCCATAATTGCATTGGTTATAAAAACCTCATCTGCTTTTTGTATTTCAAAAGGTGAAATACTAGTTTCTTCAATTGTGTAATCTGGGTTTTTAGTAAGCATTTCAATAACTTTCATTCTTACAATACCTCTAATACAACCTTCTGTTAAAGCTGGCGTTTTTATGGTTGTGCCTTTAATTATAAAAATATTTCCATTGGCTACTTCTGCAACTCCTTTTCTTTCATTTACCAAAATACAATTGTCTAAGTCGTTCTCTTCCGCAAAAATACTTGCTAAAGTATTTAAAATTCTATTGTTGGTTTTTATGGTTGATAAAAGGCCAGAATAATTATAAAAATCCTTAAAAACATCTATTTGGTAGCTACTTTTAGTTTGATAATCTGTAGCAGAAACTTCTATGATATAATCTATTTTATTTGTTTTTGGAGTATAAAAACCACCGTCTTTTCTAAATACATTTAATCTTGCTCTAAAAGATGTTGCTTTATCTTGTACTGCTATTGTTTTTAAAATTTCTTGCTCTAAAAATTCTAATGTAAATTCCATAGGAATTTTCATACGTAACATTCTCATAGAAGCCATTAATCTAAAGTAATGGTCTTCCCAAAAAACAACTTTATTATTTACTACTTTAATGGTTTCAAATATTCCATCGCCATATTTAAAACCTCTATTATCTGTAGTTAATTGTATGTTTTCTTTAAAAAGTAATGTTCCATTAAAATTAATCATCTCCTCTATTTTAAGAATGCAAAATTACTATAATTTGTTATAATTTAATCATAAAAAAACCAGCAATTCTGCTGGTTTTAAATTTGTATAATCTCTTAGTTTATTAGGCGCCAATGGTATGTTTTAACTCATCTATTTGGTTTTCCCATAATTGTTTTGCTTCCTCTACCTCATCTTCATCTTCAGCAAAATCTGTAATAATTAAAGAAACATCTTTAGTTAACGGGTCTACCTGAATTTTTATTTCGAAAAAGCTTTCATCTCCTTCACTTTCTTGCCATTTCCAACGTATTCTTTCGCCAGATTTTTTAGTTATTAAATCTGCCAATTCTTCTGTACCTTCCCAAACAAAACTAAACACTTTACCTCTAGCGTTTACCTTATCTGCAAACCATTCTTGTAAATTAGATGGCGAAGAAATATATTGATATAACATGTTGGGCGAAGCATGTACTGGAATTTCGAGTTCGTATTGTATTTTTTCCATTTATTTTTTTTGGTTGGCTGGCAAGATAAGTATTAATTCTATTTAAAAAAAATTAGCACTCTACTTGCCAGTCTATAAAAAGTAATTATATTTGCACCCGCAAACCAATGGCGAGGTAGCTCAGTTGGTTAGAGCGCAGGATTCATAACCCTGAGGTCGGCAGTTCAAATCTGCTCCTCGCTACTTAAAAATAAAGCAGTTACATAATTTTTGTAACTGCTTTTTTATTATTAGACAACTATCCGATAACATTTTTAATATTGATCCCAAAAAACACTTATTCTAAAAGCTATCTTTTCTAAATATTTTAAATTTGATAAAAAAACATAAAATTAGAAGTAAATAATATATTTTAGTCCTCTATTTTTACCAATATCATTTTAATTATTCTGAAGTATGCAAATTATTACTTTTTTAGGCTTTACCATTTTAGTAGCTTTACTATCTTATTTGGCAACAAGAAAAACAAAAGAAAACTCTTCTGATGGGTATTTTTTAGGAGGCAGAAGTTTAACTGCTGGTGTTATAGCTGGCTCTTTACTTTTAACTAATTTATCTACAGAGCAAATAGTTGGTTTAAATGGTTCTGCTTATACAAGTGGCTTATCTGTAATGGTTTGGGAAACATTAGCTGCTATAGCTATGGTAGTTACAGCCGTTTACTTGCTACCTAAATATCTTAAAAGTGGTTTAACTACGGTTCCTGGGTTTTTAGAAAAACGATTTGATGTAACCACCAAAACTTTAACTTCTATTTTATTTCTATCAGGCTACGTAATTGTACTGCTACCCGTAATTTTATACTCTGGTTCTTTAGCAATTAGTGGTATGTTTGATATCCCTTCTTTACTAGGAGTTACGCATACACAATCTATTTGGATTTGTGTTTGGGGTATAGGAATAATAGGTTCTATTTATGCTGTATTTGGTGGCTTAAAAGCTGTTGCTGTTTCAGATTCCATAAACGCAATAGGGCTATTGGTAGGTGGTGTTTTAATTCCTTTTTTTGGTCTTTTAATGATTGGTGATGGCAGTTTATCTGAAGGTTTAAACATATTGGTAACAGAAAATCCAGAAAAATTTAACTCCATTGGTGGTTCAACAGATCCTGTTCCTTTTCATACCATTTTTACAGGTATGATGTTGGTACAACTTTTTTATTGGGGCACAAATCAACAAATAATACAAAGAGCACTTGGCGCAAAAGATTTAAAAGAAGGACAAAAAGGTTTGTTACTTGCTTCTTTTATTAAAATATTGGGCCCAATAATTGTAGTTTTACCAGGTTTAATTGCTTTCCATATTTTTGAAGGTAATTTAGAAACTGCTGATAGCGCTTACCCCATGCTAGTTAAAAAAGTATTGCCTCAAGAATGGGTTGGTTTTTTTGCTGCGGTTTTATTTGGCGCAATTTTAAGTTCTTTTAATAGTGTTTTAAACAGTTCTGTAACTTTATTTGGAATAGATATTTACAAACAACATATTCATAAAAACGCAAATGAAAAAGAAGTTGTAAAATATGGAAAAACTTTTGGGGTAATTTTAGCTATTGCAGCAATGTGTATAGCTCCTTTAATTGCAAATGCAGGAAGCTTATTTGACTATTTGCAAGAAATTAACGGAATTTATAGTATTCCTATACTAACCATAATTTTTGTAGGTTTTGTAACTAAAAAAGTACCTGCTATAGCCGCTAAAATTGGTTTAATTTCAGGATGTCTATTGTATATCTTTAGTCAGTTTATTTTGCAACCCTATTTTCAACAAACAGCTTTAGAAGAAGCAAAATTACAGGGTATTACAAATGTTACAGAATTAAACCTAATTGAATCTAGTGCTTACCCTCATTTTTTAGATGTAATGGCTGTTTTATTTATTTTAAACATTATAATTATGCTAATTATAGGTAAAATTAAACCTAGAACAACTCCATATGTACAAGAATACACAGCGCAGGTAAACATTTCTCCTTGGAAATATATTAATGAAGCAAGCATACTTATTTGCGCTATTGTTATTGGTGTGTACGTTTACTTTTCTTAGTCTGTTTAATTTAGAATACAAACAAAACTAAAAACTGAATTCAATTTAAATATCGAATTCAGTTTTTGTATATAACATATAAGGAATTAGATAAAAATTATCTAATCAACTTTTTGTATTTGATACGTTTTGGCATTAAATCTCCACCCAAACGTTTTTTCTTATTTTCCTCGTAATCAGAAAATGAACCTTCAAAGAAATATACTTCACTATTTCCTTCAAAAGCTAAAATATGAGTACAAACTCTATCTAAGAACCATCTATCATGACTAATTACAACCGCACAACCGGCAAAGTTTTCTAACCCTTCTTCTAATGCTCTTAATGTGTTTACGTCTAAATCGTTTGTTGGCTCATCTAAAAGTAGAACGTTTCCTTCTTCTTTTAAGGTCATTGCCAAGTGCAAGCGATTTCTTTCTCCTCCAGAAAGCGTACTAACTTTTTTATTTTGTTCGCTACCAGAAAAATTAAAACGACTTAAATAAGCGCGAGAATTTACTTGTTTTCCGCCCATCATTACCAAATCTTGTCCATCAGAAAAATTTTCCCAAATTGTTTTATCGGGATTAATGTCTGAATGTGCTTGATCTACATAGGCTATTTTTGCAGTTTCCCCAACATTAAAGGCACCTCCATCTGGTTGCTCCTCTCCCATTATCATTTTAAAAATAGTGGTTTTACCTGCACCATTTGGTCCAATTATACCAACTATTCCCGCTTGCGGAAGATTAAATTCCAAATTTTCATATAAAATTTTATCATCAAAAGCTTTAGAAACACCTGTAGCTTCAATAACATTTGTACCTAAACGTGGTCCGTTTGGAATATAAATTTCTAATTTCTCATCGACCACTTTTTGGTCTTGACTCATTAATTTGTCGTAATTTTTTAAACGGGCTTTTTGCTTGGTTTGTCTTCCTTTTGCACCTTGCCTAACCCAATCTAATTCTCTTTCTAATGTTTTTTGGCGTTTAGAAGCTGTTTTGCTTTCTTGTGCCATTCTATTCGATTTTTGATCTAACCAAGAAGAGTAATTTCCTTTCCAAGGTATACCTTCTCCTCTATCTAATTCTAAAATCCAACCAGCAACGTTATCTAAGAAATATCTATCATGCGTTACTGCAATTACGGTTCCTTTATATTGTGCTAAATGATGCTCTAACCAATGTACAGATTCTGCATCTAAATGGTTTGTTGGTTCATCTAACAACAAAATTTCTGGCTCTTGTAAAAGTAATCTACATAGCGCAACTCTACGTTTTTCTCCACCAGAAAGCACACCAACTTTTTTATCAGAATCTGGTGTTCTTAAAGCATCCATTGCAATTTCTAATTTGGTATCTAATTCCCAAGCGTTCGCTGCATCAATTTTATCTTGCAACTCTGCTTGTTGATTCATTAGCTTTTCCATTTTATCAGCATCAGAATATACTTCTTCCAAACCAAACATATCGTTGATTTTATTATATTCATCTAAAATTGCTACAGTTTCTGCCACGCCTTCTTTAACCACTTCTAAAACCGTTTTTTCTGGATCTAATTGTGGTTCTTGTTCTAAATAACCTACTTTATAACCTGGTGAAAAAGTTACATCTCCTTGAAAATTCTTTTCTACACCTGCAATAATTTTTAAAAGTGTAGATTTACCTGAACCGTTTAAACCTAAAATACCAATTTTTGCTCCATAAAAAAAGCTTAAATAAATATCTTTTAAAACTTGTTTTCCTGTTGATTGATAGGTTTTAGAAACCTTATTCATAGAAAAGATTACCTTCTTATCGTCACTCATTTTTTATATTTTTAAGTATATATGTAAAACTTAATATTTAGAAATCTATTTTTTAAACTCTACCTTTTAATGCATTAAAAACCCAAGCAATAGCAAAAAAACCTACGCCAACAGATGCAAAACCATAACCTGCAACTTCTTGATATTTAAAAGCGCCCAAGCATATTAAAGCCACTCCCACAAAAATCATTATAAAAGTTGCCCATGCTAGCACTGTATTTTTATTCATTCCCATAATTTTTTCTCTGTAAATTTAATAAGCAAATATCGTTATTTTATCTTCCTAAGCAAAAAAGTATGTTTTCAATTTTTAAAAAAAGTAAAATCCTTTTTTAAAATCTTCTTCCGCCTAATCCTGTTCCTCTTCTATTGTTTAATCCAGATTGTGATGCTGCATTATTATTAGGATTTTTAGGTCTTTCTGGTAGTAATTTTCTTTTTTCTGCCTTTTGATATTTTAACCATTTTTTAAATTGTTTCTTGTTTAAAAAAGATTGTAGTGTGCTGTCTAAGGTCTTTTCATAAGTTTTTACACTATCTCTAAGTGGTAAAATAAGCGTTTCTACTCTTTTTTTAACTTGCTCTGCTAAATCTCTGTCCTTAAATAATTGGTTTCCAAAGGTATTTATGGTTAACTCTAAATCGGTAAGTTTTGGCGTGTTTAAAAAAGATATTTTTTTAATTTTAGTATTGTAATTTCTTAAAGCTTTTATGGTTTTATTTTCAATAACGTCCTTCTTTACCTTTATTTTTTCTGGCACTTCAGTGATGTTATAATAAAAAAGTTGTGCCGCATTTTTTGCATTATATTTTGGCAATTTTGGTTGTTGTTGCGCTTTTAAAAAGGAAACAAAAAAAAGTGCCATTAAAAATAGATAAGTTTTCATTTTAAATAATTTAAGTTGCTAAATTAAACAAACTATTACAATTTTGATGCCAATCTTGCCCCTTGATTTATGGCTCTTTTAGCATCTAGTTCTCCTGCAAAATCTGCTCCTCCAATTACATGTACTTTTTTACCTAAATTTAACAGCGACTGGTATAATTCTTTAAACGGAACTTGACCTGCACAAATAATTACGTTATCTACAGCTAAAACTTTCTGTTCTTCATTTTGAACATAATGTAAGCCTTCATCATCTATTTTTTGGTAAGTAACTTCACCAATAAACTGCACATTTTTCTTTTTTAAATTTGTTCTATGAATCCAACCTGTAGTTTTACCTAAATTACCACCAAACTTGCCTGAACTTCTTTTAAACATAAAAATTTCTCTAGCAGATTTATGAAATTTTGGTTGTAAACCTTCAATTCCAGCTCTAGCCTTTAGCGTTTTATCAATTCCCCATTCTTGCAACCAAGCATCAATATTTTGTGAGGTAGCCTCACCTTGGTGCGTTAAATATTCTGAAACATCAAAACCAATACCGCCAGCTCCAATAACTGCAACACGTTTACCAACAATTTTTTTATGCTTTAAAACATCTATATAACTTAGTACTTTTTTATGGTTGATGCCTTCAATTTTTAATTCGCGTGGTTTTATTCCTGTAGCTAAAATTATTTCATCAAAATCTGAGTTTTGTAAATCTTCTAAATTAATCTTAGTATCTAATTTTAAATCTACCTTATGCAATTCAATTTGTTTGTTAAAATACCTAATGGTTTCATAAAACTCTTCCTTACCAGGAATTTGTTTTGCCATATTAAACTGTCCGCCAATCTCTGAAGCTGCATCAAACAAAGTAACAAAATGCCCTCTTTCTGCAGCAATTGTAGCTGCTGCTAAACCTGCAGGACCAGCACCAACAACTGCAATTTTCTTTTTATTGTTAGTAGGAATATAATTTAACTCTGTTTCGTGACAAGCTCTAGGATTTACCAAACAGCTGGCTACTTTTTGCTGAAAAACATGATCTAAACACGCCTGATTACAACCAATACAGGTATTAATTTCATCTGCTTTTTCTTCTTTTGCTTTATTTACCCAATTTGGATCTGCTAAGAAAGGTCTTGCCATAGAAATCATATCTGCATCTCCTTCTGCTAAAATTTTTTCTGCCGTTTCTGGCATATTTATTCGGTTAGAAGTAATTAACGGAATTGTTAATTCTTCTTTCATTTTTTTTGTAACCCAAGTAAACGCAGCTCTTGGTACAGATGTTGCTATAGTGGGTATTCGAGCTTCATGCCAACCAATTCCTGTATTTATAATGGTGGCTCCTGCTTTTTCAATTTCTTTTCCAAGTTGAACAACCTCTTCCCAAGAAGAACCTTTTTCAACCAAATCTAACATAGAAAGTCTGTAAATAATAATAAATTCTTTACCAACTGCTGCTCTTGTTTGTTTTACCAATTCAATTGGCAAACGCATTCTGTTTTCATAAGTTCCACCCCAATTATCTGTTCTTTTATTGGTTCTTTTTGCAATAAATTGATTGATTAAATAACCTTCTGAACCCATAATTTCTACACCATCATAACCTGCTAGTTTGGCTAAATTTGCAGAATTCACAAAGTCTTTAATGGTTCTTTTTATACCAAATTCTTTTAATTCAAAAGGCGAAAACCTATTTATTGGCGCTTTTATTTTAGAAGGCGCTACATTAAAAGGATGATAACCATACCTACCAGAATGTAAAATTTGCATGCAAATTTTACCACCTGCTTTATGCACTGCTTCTGTTATTTTTTGATGATGTTTGGCATGTTTTTTTGTAGACATTCTTGCAGCAAAAGGCGCTGTCCAGCCTTGTATATTTGGTGCAATTCCTCCTGTTACAATTAAGCCTACGCCTCCTTTTGCTCTTTCTGCATAATAAGATGCAATTCTTTCTATTCCATTTTTTTCTTCTTCTAAACCAGTATGCATAGATCCCATTAAAATTCTGTTTTTTAAGGTTGTAAAACCTAAATCTAAGGGCTCAAAAATGTGCTTGTATTTCATATATAATTTGGAATTAGATGCTCTGTTATAGGAATAAATATTTTAAATTGAAATCTTATCTAAAAACGTGCTTAATTTACTATGCGTGCATAATACTTTGCAAGATATGTTTATTTTTTGAAAAGAAAAAGCCAAAGAATTTGATTTCTTTGGCTTTCTAAACAATGATTTTATTGTTTCCTACATTGGAACATCAATAATAAGTAATTTGCTATTTTGTTGTGCTTTTAATGTTACTTTCTCTACATTTTCTATACCAATTGCATCTCTTTTTTCTAAAAGTTCATCGGCAACAGAAACTTTACCGTCAATTAGAAAAAAGTAGACGCCATTTTTTAAATGATAATCTATTGTAAAATCTGTATCTAAATCTATTAAAGTTAAATATCCTTGTTGGTGTATTGGCAAACTGCCTGCTACCAATTTATCTGATGGTGAAACAACCGTTTGAAATTTATTTTTTCTACCTAAGGCATCAAACATTTTTTGATTGTAATAAGGCGTAACTTCTTGTTCCTCTGGAATAATCCACAATTGTAAAAAATTTGTTTCTTCTGTTTTAGAATCGTTAAATTCTGAGTGTGTTACACCAGTTCCTGCGCTCATAACCTGCACTTCACCAACTTCTATGGCACGTTTATTTCCCATACTGTCTTTATGAGAAAGTGCGCCTGTAATTGGTATCGAAATAATTTCCATATTTCTATGAGGATGTGTCCCAAAACCCATATTTGGTTGTACTAAATCATCATTTAAAACACGTAACATTCCGAAATTATTTCTTTCTGGGTTTTGATATCTCGCAAAACTAAACGTGTGATACGATTTTAACCAACCATGATTTGCCAAACCTCTTGTATTGGCTTTGTGTATTGTTTTTTTCATAATTATCTCTTTTTGACAGCGGTTTACAAAGAAGTTACAAGGGGTTTAAACCCCTTGTTGTTAATACAAATACCCCATTCTACCTGCTTGATAATCTCGCATTGCCTCTAAAATTTCTGTCTGCGTATTCATTACATAAGGGCCATATTGCGTAATTTTTTCTTTGATTGGTTCACCAGACAAAATCAAAATTGTACTTTCTTTTTTAGCTGTAAAATTGATAAAATTACCATCTTTATTAAAAGTAATCATCTGTTTTTCTCCCTTAGTTAGAGTTTCAGAAGAATTTACCAGAATTTCTCCTTCTAACAAGTAAATTAAAGATTGATGATTTTTTGGAAGTTCAATTTCCATTTTTCCATTTTCATCAGCTTTAGCTGTAAAAACATTTACTGCTGTTTGTGTGGCAATTAAACCTTGTTTATCTTTTTGATTGCCAGCAATAATATTTAACTGTACTTTTTTATCCGCAGAAAAAACTTTGGGAATTTGTGCGTCTTCTAAATGTTGATAATTAGGAGGCATCATTTTATCTTTCGCAGGTAAATTCAACCATAACTGGATTCCTTCTAAATCGCCACCTTTTTTTACAAAGGCTTTTGTGGGTGCTTCTGCATGTATTATTCCACGTCCAGCAGTAGTCCATTGCACACCACCTGCTTTTACAATCATTTCATTTCCTAAAGAATCTCTGTGTAATTGCTCACCTTTAAATAATAAGGTAATTGGCTCAAAACCTCTGTGAGGATGTGGCCCTAAATCAAACGGATTGTTAAATTCTGAGATTGCATAAGGTCCATAATGATGCAATAACAAAAACGGATCTACATTTTCTACACCTTGTGTTGGCAAGGGTTGGCGCAATTTTATAGGTCCCATATTTACCAACAGGCTTGCAACTTTATATTGTATGGTTTTTAATTGTTTCATATTTGCATTTAAACCTCTAAATTAAGTTTATTTTGTCGTAAAAAAGTTAAAACATTTCTTAAAAATGCTTTTATTCGTAACTTGTAGTTTTAAAATATTTTAGGTGAATATACAGATAACAATTAACGGAAAATCATATAAAATTAAAGCTGAAAAAGAAATGCCTTTGCTTTGGGCAATTAGAGATCTTGTTGGTTTAACAGGTACAAAATTTGGTTGTGGCGTTGCACAATGTGGCGCTTGCTCTGTTTTAGTAGATGGAAAATTGGTAAAATCTTGCAGTATTTCTGTTGAAGAGATTATTGGAAAACAAATTTTTACCATAGAAGGAACTTCTACAAACTTAGAGTTTTTAAGACAAGCTTGGAATGATGGAAATGTGCCACAATGTGGTTATTGCCAATCTGGACAATTAATTGCAGCAACTGCATTGTTAGACAAAATAGAAAAACCTACAGATGCAGATATTGATACTTTTATGAGCGATAATATTTGCAGATGTGGAACCTACACAAGAATTAGAAAGGCAATACACAAAGCTGTAGCACTTAAAAACGAAGCAATATGAGCAAAATTGAAAAAATAAATAGACGCGATTTTGTAAAGTTGTTTGGTTTGGCAACTGGTGGTATTATTTTAGGTTGTAACATTACTACAGATAAAAAAGCGTTTTTACCACAAGTGGATGGCACTTTTACACCTAATTTATTTGTGCAAATAGAAAAAAACGGAAACATAACTTTAATAGCTTCTCGTTCTGAAATGGGACAAGGAATTAGAACTTCTTTGGCCTCTGCCATTGCAGACGAGTTAGAAGCAGATTGGAAATATATTTCTGTAAAACAAGCAATTGGGCACGAAAAATACGGAAATCAAAATACAGATGGCTCTAGAAGTGTGCGCACAAGATTAAAACCTATGCGTAAAATGGGTGCTGTTGCCAAAATGATGTTGATTACTGCTGCTGCAAAAAAATGGAATGTTACTAAAACCGATTGTAAAGCAGAAAATCATTTTATAATTAATACCAATACAAACGAAAAAATCTTTTTTGGAGATTTGGTTGATGAAGCTTCTCAACTAGAAATACCAAATGAAGAAAACATAAAACTAAAAAAAGTAGCAGACTTTAAATATATTGGAAAAACCTTAAAAAGTGTCGATTTAAAAGATTTTACACATGGTACAGCCACTTATGGCATTGATGTTAGAATTCCCAACATGAAATTTGCTGCCATTGCAAGACCTCCTGTTACTTTTGGAACTGTAAAAAATTTTAAAGAACAAAAGGCAAAAAAAGTAGCGGGTGTAGAAAACATTATTAAACTACAAAGATTTAAACCACCAACAGGAAAATTCTTTGGTATGCTTGGTGGCGTTGCTGTAATTGCGAACAATACTTGGGCTGCTTTTCAAGGAAAATTGGCTTTAGATATTGAATGGGAAAATGGCAAAAACGAAACTTTTGATTCTGAATATTTCAAAAAAACGCTTACCAAAAGAGTTCAAGAAAAAGGAAAACTAGTTCCAGGAAGTCGTGGAAATGTAGAAAATGCTTTTAAAAATGCTACCAAAACAATAGCTGCAACTTATCATGTTCCTTTTTTAGTGCATGCGCCTATGGAGGTGCCCAATGCAACTGCTTGGTTTCAAAAAGATAAAATAGAAGTTTGGGCGCCAGTGCAAGATCCGCAAACTGCAAGAAGTGAGTTATCTCACTTTTTTAATATTCCTGTTGAAAATATTACCATAAATGTTACTTTTTTAGGCGGTGCTTTTGGTAGAAAATCAAAATCAGATTTTGTGGTGGAAGCTGTTGCTATTTCCAAAGAAATAAATGCGCCAGTACAAGTGGTTTGGACGCGTGAAGACGATATACAACATAGTTTTTACCACGCTACAAGTGCACAATATTTAAAAGGTGGTTTAGATAAAAACAATCTGGTTTCTGGTTGGTTACAAAGAGTTGGTTTTCCTTCTATTGTGTCTTCTTTTAAACCTTTGTCCAATTACGCCTCTGGTTTAGAACTCAATCAAGGTTTTACAAACAATCCTTACAAAATCGATAATTTTAGATTAGAAAATGTAAAAGCAGAAGCCAATTTAAGAATTGGGTGGTTGCGTTCTGTAGTGCATATTCATAGTGCTTTTGGCAACAATTGTTTTGTAGACGAATTGGCTTTTGCTGCCAAAAAAGACCCAATTCAATTTCATTTAGATTTAATTGGAAAAGATAGCGTTGTAACAGGAAAATCTAAATTTCCATACGATTCTAAACGCATGAAAGCTGTTTTAAAAGAAACTGCAAACATGGCAAATTGGGAAAAATATTTACCTAAAAATCATGGTTTGGGAGTTGCCATACATTACAGTTTTTACAGTTATGTTGCCACCATTGTAGAAGTTTCTGTAACCAATAAAAAAGTAAAAGTAGAAAATATTTGGACGTCTATAGATTGTGGTTTGGCTTTAAATAAAGACAATATTAAAAATCAGTTAGAAGGTGCTGCCATTTTTGGAATGTCTCTTGCTTTGTATGGAAAAATTTCTACCAAAAACGGAGCTGTGCAACAACATAACTTTTTCGATTACCAAATGACACGCATGAAAGATGCACCCAACATAGAAATTAATATTTTAGACAAAATGCACGAACCACCAACAGGCGTTGGCGAACCCGGAGTTCCTGTAATTGCGCCTGCCATTTGTAATGCCATTTTTAATGCCACTGGAAAACGTGTTAGAAGTTTACCTTTGATGGATTTTGGAATGGTTTAAAAAATGAATATGGAAAATTATCCCTTAGCCATATCACAAATAAAATGTTATTTTTGTAAAAAATAGAATATTTAAGATTTGATAGAAGAAGATAGAAAAATAAGTATTGAGGAATTTGATGGGAAAAAGTATCAAATAAAATTTGTTGAACCTGAAAATAAAGCGATTTTAACTCACTACTTACACAATGTCGATAACAAAGCCTCTAAACATTACAAAAAAGATGCGTTGAATGTTCTAAAGAATTTTGTTGAATATAAAAATGAAGAAAATATATATTTAGCAGAGGAAGAAGCATTACAACATCTACTTTTTGAAGTTGAAAATGTACCTTTTCCAACTCCCAAAAACTATAAATTTAAATTTATTGATTTATTTGCAGGAATCGGTGGGTTTAGATTAGCTCTACAAAATTTAGAAGGGAAATGTGTTTACACAAGTGAATGGGAAAATGCAGCAAAAAAAACTTATCAGAAAAACTTTGGAGAAATACCTTTTGGAGATATCACAAAAGATAGAATTAAAAATTATATTCCAGAAAATTTTGACATTTTATGTGCTGGTTTTCCTTGTCAAGCTTTTTCAATTGCAGGAAACAGAAAAGGTTTTGCTGACACTAGAGGTACTCTATTTTTCGATGTAGAAGATATTATTGCCAAACATAAACCAAAAGTTGTTTTTCTTGAAAATGTAAAGAATTTAGTTACTCACGATAAAGGAAGAACTTTTAAAACTATTATTGAAATTTTAGAAAAAAAATTAGGTTATAAAGTTTATAGTAAAGTACTAAATACAATGACTCACGCAAATGTCCCACAAAATAGAGAGCGTATTTTTATTGTTGCTTTTGACCCAAAACAGGTAACAAATTATTCCGAATTCAAATTTCCAGATAAAATTAAACTTACAAAAACAATACATGATGTTTTAGAAAAAGGGAAACAAGATGAAAAATATTATTATTCTAAGAATCATCAATATTATCCTGAATTAGAAAAAGTTATGAACTCTAGAGATACTGTATATCAATGGAGAAGAGTTTATGTAAGAGAAAATAAGAGTAATGTGTGTCCTACATTAACAGCTAATATGGGAACAGGAGGCCATAATGTACCTTTAATAAAAGATGATTATGGAATTAGAAAATTAACACCAAGGGAATGTTTTTCTTTCCAAGGTTATCCAAAAAATTATGTTCTCCCTAATCTCTCTAATGGAAAACTATACATGCAAGCAGGAAATTCTGTTACTACTATATTGATCGAAAGAATTAGTAATGAAATCATAAAAGTTTTATAAAACTATGAGTATATGGGAGCAATATTCTAAAGAACAAAGAAATGAGTATATCAAGTATCTACAGGTTTATGGAGCATTAACAAACCTTTTTAAACAGAAAAAAGGTAAAATGATACCTTACCTTGATTCTAAATTTCAAGAAACAGTATTTGCAAGAGCTTTCAATGGAAAAAATGTTGATTATGGTAATACACCACATGATGTTTTATCTGTTTTTGGAAACAATAGAATTGGAATAGGTTTAAAAACCTGGATGAATAGTCAAGCTTCATTCCAAAAAGTGATGCAATTAAAAAGTCATCAACAAAGAATAAATGAACTAAAAAACGATGTTGAAGCTATGGCTTTTGTTATTTCAGAAATAAAAAATGAAAAAATGAAAATCGACTATAATCGTTTAGGATTAACTGAAAACAATAACATTTATCATTATATAACTCGAGACAAGGGGCTTTTTACTATAAACGAATGCGCATATCCTTTAGTAAATACAAATAATTTAAAAGATATTAATAAAACTAAAACTTCTTTAACGTGGTCAGATGGAAATAAAGATTACAAATATACTTTTGGTGATTCTCAAGTGTGGCAGAAATTTGATTCACAAAAAAATGACACTCTAATTTTAAATAAGTTTAATGTTGAGATAATTGAAGACCCATTTAGTTTTTTAATGAAGTCTTATTTAAACCTTATTGATTCTTCCAAAACTACTGAAACAGAAATTAGTGAAATCTATCTACCTTTATATTCTTATAAATCAAAAGAAGTAGAAGACAAATCTGGTTTAAATGCCTGGAATGGTGCTCCTAAAAGTGGAAATACTCCAAGACCTCTGAATGAAGTCTATATTCCTATACCTATTGAATTTCACAGAAAAAATTCTGATTTTTTTACAAAAAACATTTTAGAAATTATAAAAATAAGGAAAACTGAAAAAGAAAATAAACCTGAAGTTCGTTTTCATCTTCAATTGCCAAATGGAAAAAAAATACCTGCTCTTTTAACTGGAGATAATATGAAAAACTTTCAATCTGGAAGTAGAAATGAAAAAGATGAAAATGGAAAAAATTATGGGCAAGATGCATTAGGACAATGGCTACTCATTGATGTTTTAGGTTTGAGTGAACGTAAAAAAGTTACGCGTGATTGGTTAGAATTAAAGGGAACTGATTCAGTTCGTTTATGGCGCAAAAAAGATGATTATTCAACAATAAATATCGATTTTGCACCATTTGGTTCTTTCGAAGCTTTTATGAATGACGAATCAATACCTGAAGATGATTAGTCAATAATACCACTAATAACATTAAATAAATTGTGGTTACCGTGCTTTAAATACCATTCTAACTCGAAAGTTTGTCCCTCATCTACTTCTAAATCTTTAGCATACACTAAATGAATTGGAGGAAAAGATAAGCCGGAATTTCCTGGTTGAATTTTTACTCTAGATTTTATACCATCCTCTATAAATTCTAAAACAATATAAAGTTGGTTTGGATTTTCATTTTCTTTTGGTGTTTGGAATTTTACTACTTGGCCTTTTTTTGTTGGTATCATAATTTATATTTTATTTATTTCTTCAAAATTAACCAGTTAAAAAGTCACTCACAACCGACAATAAGTATCAATTTTAATAAATTATAAAGATTTAATAATTTTCAACTTGTGAAGATTGCAACCACATTATAAAAATTGAAATAGTAAAAATTTAAAATTTATGCATAAAAAAAACTCAACTTTCAAAAGTTGAGTTTCTATAATTATTTATATTGTTAGTAAATCACCTAAAACTTATACTCTCCCAAAGGTTTAGGAAAGTCTTCTGGATTTGCTGCTAAATGATAACGAGGATCGTCTATATCTTCTGCAATAACATCTTTAAAAACAGGACTAGATTTATATAAAAGCAACTTACAATCTTCGCTTAAATGTTTTAAGGTAATTTTTTTACCAGCGGCTTGGTATTTTTCTACCAAAGCAAAAATGGCTTCAATGGCAGAATGGTCTGAAACTCTTGCTTCTACAAAATCTATTTCTACATTATCTGGATCTGTTTTTACATCAAATTTTTCGTTAAAAGCAGTAATACTTCCAAAGAAAAGTGGGCCCCAAATTTCGTAAATTTTAGTTCCATCTGCTTTAAAACGTTTTCTAGCTCTAATTTTCTTTGCATTTTCCCATGCAAAAGCCAAGGCAGAAATTATAACACCTACAAAAACAGCAATTGCTAAATCGTATATTACAGTAACCGAAGAAACTACAATCAACACAAAAGCATCTGATTTTGGTATTTTCTTTAAAATTCTAAAACTAGACCAAGCAAAAGTTTCAATTACCATCATAAACATAACACCAACCAAAGCTGCAATTGGCACTTGCTCTATTAATTTATCCGTAAAAAGTATAAAAGTTAATAAAGTTAACGCCATCATTATTCCTGATAAACGTCCACGTCCACCAGCATTTATGTTAATTACGGTTTGTCCAATCATTCCACAACCACCAGTTCCACCAAAAAGACCGCTTAAAATATTTCCTGCACCTTGTGCCACACATTCTCTGTTTCCATTTCCTCTGGTTTCTGTTAATTCATCTACCAAATTCATTGTCATTAAAGATTCTATTAAACCAACAGAAGCTGCTAAAAAAGCATAAGGTAAAATAAAAGTTAGCGTATCTAAATTAAAAGGTAAGTTGCTCCAAAGATCTGTATTTGGTGTTGGAAACTCTCCTTTTAAACCCGTTCCACCACCTTCTATAATGTAAGAACCAACTGTAGAAACTTCTAAACCAGAAAAAACAACAACCAATGTTGTTACTAAAATGGCTGTTAAAGCTGCTGGAATTTTCTTAGTCAATTTTGGTAACAACCAAATAACTGCCATGGTTAAACCTACCAAACCTAACATAATGTACAATTCTGTACCTGTCATAAAAGTACTTACGTATTCTTTTACACCTTCTTTAGAAACTTGTAGAGATTTATGTGAAAACATTTTTACTTGCGCCCAGAAAATTACAATGGCTAATCCGTTTACAAACCCCATCATAACAGAATGTGGAATTAAACGTACAAATTTTCCTATTTTTAAAACTCCTGCTAAAATCTGAATAACGCCCATTAAAATAACACAGGCCATTAAATAGAAAAAACCCATGTTGTCTATGGGTGTATCAAACAACATTCCTTTGGTGTGGCCTTCTGCAATCATCGTTACAAAAATAACAGCTACAGCACCTGCTGCACCAGAAATTAAACCTGGCCTTCCACCAAAAATGGCCGTTATTAAACCAATAATAAAAGCACCAGAAAGCGCCATTAAAGGATCTATTTGTGCCACAAAAGCAAAGGCAACAACTTCTGGAATCATGGCTAATGAAACCGTAATTCCTGCTAAAACATCGTCTTTTGCGTTGGGTGTAATTTTTTTGATAAATTCAGTCATCTTTTTTAGCCTTTATAGAAGTCGGCAAAGATAGAAGGTTTTTTGAGATTACCGCATTTTCAAGTAAGTATCATACACCAAAGCTATGTTTTTGTATGAATTTGGTAATATTTTTTTTATTTCTTCTTCATTTTTAAAAGCTACTTCTGTAATACCTTCTTCTAATTGAGGAATTAATTTACCATCAAAATTAGAAGTCATTAAAAACCAGAATGTTTCTTTTAATTTTATTTTTTCTTCAAAATACACGTGATAAGTTGTTAATAAGGGTTTTATCAACTTCAAATTTGCTATACCACACTCCTCTTCTACTTCTCTAACCGCTGTTTCTTCAATGGTTTCTCCTTTTTCAATTCTTCCTTTAGGTAAATCCCAAGTGCCATTTCTAAAAATAAAAAGTACTTCTTTTTTATCATTTAAAACCAAACCACCACCTGCAGAAACAACTTTTATACCTTGTAACAATTGTTGCCAACCTTCTTCTAAATCTGGTGCATACAAATTTACCCCTTCTAAACTATTATTTTTTAATTGATGTACAATCTCTTCGAATACAATATTTTTAAGAATATACAACGGAAAGTTATTTTCTTTTTGTTGAGAAGAAGTGATAATTATTGGTTTATCATTTACAAAAACTTTATACATTTGCGATATGATTTTGAACAAAGATACTGCAAAAAAAACTGCTGAACTTTTACTGCAAGTAAAAGCGATTAAATTAAATCCTAGTGAGCCATTCAATTGGGCTTCTGGATGGAAATCTCCCATTTATTGTGACAATAGAGTTACACTTTCTTACCCACCAGTACGTGTGTTTTTAAAGGAAGAAATGGCTAAAATAGTAGAAAAAGAATATGGAAAGCCAGACGTTATTGCTGGTGTTGCAACTGGCGCAATTGCTATAGGTGTTTTAGTTGCACAAGAATTAGGAGTGCCTTTTATTTATGTAAGACCAGAACCTAAAAAACACGGTAGAAAAAACCAAATTGAAGGACATTTAGAAAGTGGCCAAAATGTGGTGGTTATAGAAGATTTAATAAGTACTGGTAATAGTAGTTTAAATGCTGTAGAAGCTTTAAAAGAAGCGGGTGCAGTTGTTAAAGGTATGGTGGCTATTTTTTCTTATGGTTTTGACGTAGCAACAGAAAATTTTAAAAATAAAAACTTAGATTTGGTTACTTTAAGTAACTACAATAACTTATTAGAACAAGCTTTAGATAGCAATTATATTTCTGACAAAGAAGTTTTGTTATTACAAGAATGGCGACAAAGCCCTAGCACTTGGCAACAATAAAAACATACCAAAATGAATATTGAAGGAAATACAGTTACTATAAATAAAACACAAGAAGAGACTTTTAACTTTTTTAGTGATTTAAATAATTTTGGAAAAATTATGCCAGAAAACATCAATAAATTTGAAGTTGATGGAGATTCTTTTCTTTTTGGTTTGCCTGGTATGCCAGAAATTAGATTGGTATTAAAAGAAAAAACACCTTTTTCTAATATTACATTAGGCGCTGCTAGCAGTAAATTACCTTTTACTTTAGCTGCAGACTTTACTGCAATAGATGCTCATAAAACCAGTGTAACTTTAAAATTTAATGGCGAATTTAATGCAATGATGGCAATGATGATCAAAAAACCACTAACAAAATTTGTGAGTACCTTGTCAGAAAATATTGGTAAACTTTAAACAAAAGTAATTTCTTTAATTCCAAATTCTTTAATGGTTTCATCTTCTAGCTCCACTTGAAGTTTGCCGTCTATAGAAATACCACGAATTAAACCCATAAACAAAACACTGTTACTATCTTTAAACATAGTTGCAGTGTTTTTTTTATATAAACAATTTAGATACTCTTTTTCTAAATAATCAAATTGTTTTGTTTCTAAACGGTTTAAATAAAGCTTTAAACTGTTTACAAGCTCAATTAATAAGGTGTCTAAATTAAAAGTTTTATCCGTTAATAATTTTAAAGAGCTTACATTTTTTAATTTTATTGAAAAATCAACCTGATTTACATTTAAGCCAATTCCAATTACAGAAGACTTAATTTTAGAACCTTTTAAAATATTTTCAATTAAAATTCCACTTATTTTTTGGTTTCCTGACAGAATGTCGTTTGGCCATTTAATGCGTAGACTTTTTAAAACTTTTAAGTTTAAAACTTCTAATATAGCTAAAGAAACTGCAAAATTCAAATATTTTTGCTGCGCAACATCAAGATTATCAAAAGAAACTAAAACACTAAAAGTAAGGTTTTTATAAGGCTCAGAGAACCAAACAGCCTCTTGCTGTCCTCTGCCTTTAAGTTGCTTATCTGTTACCACTACTGTATAATTTTCTACCGTTTGATTTTGGGCTAATTCTTTTAAAAAAGAATTTGTAGAATTAGTGGCATTAAGTTTGATTATTTTCAACTGTTAAATAAAGTGTAAAGTAGTTTATGAATACGCAAAATAGTCATAAAAAAACAATAACTTTGCACTTAAATTAAAAAAAATTAATGGCGCAAAAACAAGTAAGCACAGACGATTTAATTGCTGCTATCATTGAAGGAATTGAAGATGTAAAAGGAGAAAATATTCAATTATTAGACTTACGAGATATAGAAAACACCGTTTGCGATTATTTTATAGTATGCTCTGGAAATTCCAATACGCAAGTAAATGCAATTTCTGGCTCAGTACAAAAACTAGTCAGTAAACAAATTAAGGATAAACCTTGGCATGTAGAAGGCGAAGGGAATTCAGAATGGGTATTAATGGATTATGTTAATGTTGTGGTTCATGTTTTTCAGAAACATATTAGAGAATTTTACGACATAGAAAGTCTTTGGGGAGACGCTAAGATTACAGAAATTAATCCTGCCTAAAAAAATTATTAAAAAATTATTGATTTAAAGATGAGCAACGCTAATAAAGATAATAAAAACAACAATAATGCACCAAAATTTAAATTCAATGCTTATTGGATTTATGGTGCTATATTTCTAGCACTAATAGGTTTTCAGTTTTTTAGTAGTGGCGATTTGGCTACCAAAAGCATTTCTAAAAACGAATTTAAAGAAGTTTTAAGAGATAATGATATTTCTAAAATAGTTGTTGTAAATAAAAACATTGCACAAATTTTTATAAAAGAAGAATCGCTTAAAAAAGCAAAATACCAAAAATTAAAGAACTCTGCTTTTTACAGACCAGGCTCTTCGTTATACGAATACAATTTTGGAGATTTACAAAATTTTGAAAATGATTTAGAAGAAGCCAGAAAAGAAAATGAGCTTACTTTCGATTTAAAAAATGAAAATCAAACCAGTATGTTTGATACTATTTTAGGACTTTTACCTTTTATTATTTTAATTGCCATTTGGTTATTTTTTATGAGAAGAATGTCTGGTGGTGGCGCTGGTGCTGGTGGTGGTGGCCAAATTTTTAGCATTGGTAAATCTAAAGCAAAACTATTTGATAAAGACACCAAAGTAAAAACAACCTTTGCCAATGTAGCTGGTCTAGAAGGCGCAAAAGAAGAGGTTCAAGAAATTGTAGATTTCTTAAAAAACCCAGAAAAATATACCTCTTTAGGTGGTAAAATACCAAAAGGAGCTTTATTAGTTGGACCTCCAGGAACTGGTAAAACACTTTTAGCAAAAGCAGTTGCTGGTGAAGCAGGTGTACCTTTTTTCTCTCTTTCTGGTTCAGATTTTGTAGAAATGTTTGTAGGTGTTGGTGCTTCTAGAGTTAGAGATTTGTTTAAGCAAGCAGCGCAAAAATCTCCTTCTATTATTTTTATTGATGAAATTGATGCCATTGGTAGAGCAAGAGGTAAAAATAGCATGACTGGAGGGAATGATGAAAGAGAAAATACCTTAAACCAACTGTTAACAGAAATGGATGGTTTTGGTACAGATACCAATGTAATTGTTATTGCAGCAACAAACAGAGCAGATGTTTTAGATAGTGCATTAATGCGTGCAGGACGTTTTGACAGACAAATTTATGTAGACTTACCTAACATTAATGAAAGAAAAGAAATTTTTGAAGTTCACATTAAACCTTTAAAGTTAGCAGATGATGTGAAATTAGAATTTTTGGCACAACAAACTCCAGGATTTTCAGGAGCAGATATTGCAAATATGTGTAATGAATCTGCTTTAATTGCTGCAAGACAAAGCAAAAAATCTATACATCATCAAGATTTTTTAGATGCTGTAGACAGAATTGTTGGTGGTTTAGAAAAGAAAAACAAGGTAATTACACCTAAAGAGAAAAAAGTTATAGCTTTTCATGAAGCTGGACATGCTACCATTAGTTGGATGTTAGAGCATGCAGCCCCATTGGTTAAAGTAACTATTGTACCTAGAGGCCAATCTTTAGGTGCTGCATGGTATTTACCGGCAGAAAGAATGATTGTTCAAACAGAACAAATGTTAGATGAAATGTGTGCTACTTTAGGAGGTAGAGCTGCAGAAAAAATTATTTTTAATAAGATTTCTACAGGAGCTTTAAGTGATTTAGAAAAAGTAACCAAACAAGCGAGAGCCATGGTTACTGTTTATGGTCTAAATGACGAAGTTGGTAACATTACGTATTATGACTCGTCTGGAAACGACGCTTTTGTAAAGCCTTACAGTGATGATACTGCAAAAAAAATAGATTCAGAAATATCTAAAATGATAGAGTCTCAGTATGAAAGAGCTTTAGAAATTTTAGAACTAAATAAAGAAAAATTAACTACTTTAGCAGAACTTCTTCTAGAAAAAGAGGTGATTTTTAAGGATGATTTACTTAAAATCTTTGGAAAAAGACCTTTTGAAGAATTAGACACAGAAATAAAACAAGAAGAAAAAATTGAAGAAGAAATAAGTATTCCAACAGTTCAAACAAAAACTGAAGAATAATTAACACGCTTTAATTAATAAATGAATTTTTTAAAAAAAATTTTTAGCATCCCTGTAAAAGAAACCAAAGAAATTCAAAAACAGGAAGTAAACCTATCTCTTGATGACCTCTTTGTGCATAATTTTATAGAAAAAGGTGGTAAATTTTTATATTGTCAACAAAAAGTAGAAGTTAAAGAAAATCTAAATAAAATACTGTTAGAAAATAACTGGGAGGAGCTGCTGGTACTAAATAAAAACTTAACTACTTTTTTGAATACTAAAAAAGTAACAGTTCACAAGGAATTCACAAAAACAAAACCTGTATTTTCTTCTTGTGAGCATTTAATTGCAGATCATGGAGACATTTTATTCTCATCTAATCAATTAAAAAGTACTAAACTTTCAGAACTCTCAGAAAACTTTATTGTATTTGCAAAAACAAGTCAGTTGGTTAAAAATACAGGCGAGGGATTAACAGGTATTAAAACAAATGCAGAAAATGCATTACCTACCAATATTTCATCAATAAAAAATTACACCACCATAAAAAGTGATGATAATTTTTTAAACTATGGCAATAACAACTCAAAAAACTTATATTTACTCCTTTTAGAAGATTTATAATATGCGTAACCTTTTTAGAAGGAGTTTTTCTGGTATTGTGTATGTAGTGTTGTTTCTAGGTGCCATTCTTTTCTCTAAAGAATCTTACATTGGTTTGGTTGCTATTTTTGGCGTTATTGGTATCTGGGAATTTTCTAAAATGATAAATTTTAAAAGCATTATTCCTTATCTTCTTTTTTTAGCAACTGTATTTCTAATTTTAAAAAGACAAAACAGCTATCCTGTAATTGGTATATTAGTTATTAATTTACTTTCATCTATATATTTAATTTATCAACTTATTTCAAAAAAAGAAATTTCTTTTAAAAATGATAAAACAAAATTGGGCCTAATTATTAGATATGTTATTTTCTCATTTTGTTTTTTAGTTTTATTACCATTTAAAGGCGAAACTTATACACCACATATAATTATTGCTATTTTAATATTAATTTGGGTAAATGATAGTTTTGCATTTTTAGTGGGTAAAAATATTGGTAAAAGAAAGCTTTTTGTAAGCATTTCTCCAAAAAAAACGCAAGAAGGCTTTATTGGGGGTTTTTTATTTGCACTAGTTGCAGCTTATTTTATTAGCCTTAGCTTTAAAGATTTCTCTTTAATTAATTGGTTAATCATAGCAACAATAGTATCTGTAATTGGCACTATAGGAGATTTAGTTGAATCTAAATTTAAAAGACAAGCTAATATTAAAGACAGTGGAAATATTATGCCTGGTCATGGCGGAATTTTAGATCGTTTAGATAGCTTGTTGTTTGCTGCACCATTTGTATATTTGTATATTAATTTTATAATTTAAAAAATGATACGTTTTCATAAAGAAGGATATAAGATTATTGTTATTACTTTTGTAATAGCAATAAGCGCTATTTTATTAGCAGATCAATTTATAGACATTTTTTGGTTACAAAAAACCGTGCAAGTGTTGGTACTTCTTTTAGTTGTTACCGTACTTCAATTTTTTAGAAACCCTGCAAGAAAAACAATTCTTAATGAAAACACAATTGTAGCTCCAGTTGATGGTAAAGTTGTGGTTATTGAAGAGGTTGAAGAACCAGAATATTTTAAAGATAAAAGACTACAAGTGTCTATATTTATGTCTCCAATTAATGTGCATGTTACCAGATATGCTATGAGTGGTATCGTAAAATACAGCAAATATCATCCAGGAAAATATTTAGTAGCATGGCACCCAAAAGCCTCTACAGAAAATGAAAGAACCACAATTGTATTACAAAATAAATCTTTTGGAGATGTTTTGTATCGACAAATTGCAGGTGCTTTAGCAAAAAGAATTGTAAATTACGCTAAAGAAGGAGAACAAATCATTCAAGGTACAGATGCTGGTTTTATAAAATTTGGCTCTAGAGTAGATTTATATTTTCCTTTAGGAACCACATTAAATGTAAAACTTGGCGATAAAGTAAAAGGGGGAACTCAAGTTATTGCTAAAAAATAAATTATGTCCAATGATTTAGACATTACGTTTCAAAAAGCGTTTCAAGAAATATCTAATTTAAAAGAAGTTCTTGCGCCAGATGTAAAGTTAAAGTTTTATGCATATAATAAACAAGCAAATTACGGCAGTAATTCAACTTTTACGGAAACTCCAGATCTTAAAGATGCATTTAAAATAAATGCTTGGATGCAACTAAAAGACATGTCTTCTGAAGAAGCAAAAAAAGAATATATAAAATTAGCAAACTTAATATTAAACACAAAAAAATAAAAACATGAAAAAATTACTTTTATTACTTACTATGGTTAGTGTTGGATTTACTTCTTGCAAATCGGATAAAAAAAATGATAAGGCCTTAGAAAAAGAAACTGCAGCATTTTCTTTAGAAAAAGCTGAAAATGAAATAAACTTTACTGCTTATAAATTTACAGAAAAGAAAGGTGTTGGCGGAGCTTTTAGACAAGTAAAGATAACCTCTGGAGGTGCTGGAAATTCTATTAAAGAGGCTATTAATAATGCCGAATTCTCAATTCCTATTAGTAGCTTATTCACAAAAAATTCTGGTAGAGATTATAAAATTCAGAAATTCTTTTTTGGAATGATGAAAAACACAAAATTACTTTCAGGTAAATTACAGTTAGAAAGCGATACCACAGGAAAAGCTACTATTGTAATGAACGGAGTAACAAATACAGTGCCTTTTTCATATACAATTGTTGACAATACTTTTGCAATGAGTGCAACTATGGATGTTAGTAATTGGAATGCATTAGATGCTTTAGCTTCTTTAAATAAAGTTTGCGAGACATTACATACAGGCGCAGATGGTGTTTCTAAAACATGGAGCGAAGTTGCATTAAACATAACTTCTAAATTTTAATTTTTTGTAACAACAAAAAATAGGTATTAAGCTATCAACTTAAAAGTTGGTAGCTTTTTTTTATGGCGAAACTTGTCTTAACAGTAGCTTTAAAATCATTAGTTTTCTTTGTACAAAAGACAAAATAAAATAAATAGCAGGAGCATAAAAAGATGCAATTGCATCTATATTTCTTGAAAGTTTTCATCAAAAGAATTAAAAGACAAATCTTTAAAGATTTGTCTTTTTTTATAAGTTTTGTAAAGCTTCTTTTAAATTAGCGTATTTGAATTGGTAATTATCACTTATTTTTTTGGAAGACAATCTACTTCCTTCTAATAATATTATCGCCAATTCACCAAAAATCAATTTTAACAAAAAACCTGGAACTGGTAATGGTAAAAATGGTCTTTTAATTACTGATGCTAGTATTTTAGAAAAGGTTTTACTTGTATGATATTCTGGCGCAACAGTATTGTAAACTCCGGCTAACTCCTCTTCTACCGCTTTTATGTAAATACCACAAAGGTCGTCTATATGAATCCAAGCCATATATTGATTGCCAGAGCCTAAAGGAGAAATTATTGGAGTTTTCATTTTTTCTAAAGCGCCACCTGTTTTAGACAATACTATACCTGTTCGTAAAATTGTTACTGGTATTTGTAATTCAGAAAATTGATGTGCAGCTTGTTCCCACTTCACACAAACATCACCTAAAAAATCTTTACCTGCATTATCACTTTCTGTATAAATATCAGTTGTAGTTTTAGCTCCATAAAAATTACTACCTGAAGCAGAAATAAATCCTTTTAAAGGAATTTTATTTTCTTTTACTTTTTGAAATAATAAATTAGCAGTTTCTACTCTACTATCTATTATTATTTTTTTACGATCCTCTGTCCATCTTTTATCTGCAATACCTGCTCCTGCTAAATGAATAATATAATCTATATTTTCTAACGCTTTTACATCAATATAACGCTTAGAAACGTCCCACTTATATTCATTTTTTGCATCTGGGTTTCTAGTAAGAATTCTAACTTCATGTTTTCTATCTGTTAACAATTGTGTTAAACGTGTGCCTACTAAACCAGTACCTCCTGTAATTAATATTTTTGCCATAGTGTAAAGATAAAAAACCGTAATCTATAAAGATTACGGTTTCACTTAAAAATAAGTTAAGAAAAAATGCTATTTAATTTCTTTTAAAGCATTTGTAATTAAAGTTTTTAAATGCGCTTTGTGTGCTTTTGTAGCTATATTACCTCTGTTATTACTAACCCACTTCTTAATAGTATCTAAATTATAGATAGCCATAGATTTTGCTGCAACAGAATATCTACTACTTGTTCTTCCTGTAATAAAACTTATTAAACCTTTGGCATAGGCTGCCTGTAAATTTTGTCTAAAAGAGTTTACACTTCCATAAATATCTTGTTTAAAAATGGCATTATTTAAATCTGTCATAAATGTGGCTAACTTATATTCATTGCCATATAATGCAGAATTTGTAATTCTTTGTAAAGTGTTTGGATGCATAATATGCGCTAAAACTCTAGTTTGATAACTTAAAACTTGTTCGTGAATTTTAGGATCTTCTGGCCCACCAAAGAAATTGTAACCTCTTCTTTGTCTTGCCAAATAATTGTATAAATCTTTTGGCGCAGTAAAAGCGTCTGGCGCAAAAACATACTTTTTTAACGCATTCATTGCTCTTTTTTGATCTGTTAAACTTACAGGTGTATAAGGTTGTGTTGCTCCTTTTTGGTTTGGTTGCGCCCTATCTACATAAACGCCACCAATAAATCTAGAAATAACGCCTGCAGCAGTTGCAGATTGTCCGCTTAAAATATAATAAGCTTGCCTTAATTGCTCATAAGATTCTCCTTTATTTACAAAACGAGATTTTATATCTTTCATCATTTTATTCACCAATTCAATTCTATCTACAGAATATCCTATTTGGTCGTTAGACAAATCTCCAATCATAACTCTTGGATCTATTGCTTTACCTGGAGCACGCATATCATCTGCATCATTACCAAAAATTAATTGTGGTTCTGTAGATCTTTCTAATAATGCGTTCTTTTCTTCTTCAGTATTAAAAGGTGTGTAACCAAATTGAATAGCCCAAATATCATAAGGACCAACAGCCATATCATAATATTGTCCTTGTTTGCTTCTATCTGTTGTTAAATTAATGCCTGCATAATCCATTACAGAACCTGTTAACGCTTTGCCTTTAATAAAATTAGCATCTGCCAATTGCTCTGGAGAAAATAATTGACTCGCCTTCATGTTATGATTCAATCCTAATGTATGACCTACTTCATGCATTATTAAAGATTTCATTCCTTCTTTTTTCATGCCTTCCATTTCTAGATCTGAAGCGCCTGCAGCAGCCAAAACTGTTTGACCAAATAAAGTGTTTTCATGCATTAAATGCCCTTTAGAGCAATACATATGATTTTCTTTATTTTCAAAAAACTTGTTTTGTTCTTCCTCTTCCGTTAAAATATTTAAACTTAAAGCAGCAGCATTATTAAAAATTCTGTCGTAATAAACACGGTTTGTAAAGTGTACATATTCCAACATAATATCAGCCCCTAAAATCTCACCAGTTCTTGGGTTTACAAAACTTGGTCCATAACCGCCAAAAGGAGGGTTTGGAGAAGAAGTCCATCTTAAAACATTGTAACGCACATCTCCAGCATCCCAAGTAGCAGTATCTGACTGTACTTTTACCTCCATTGCATTTTTAAAACCTGCTTTTTCAAAGGCTTTATTCCATGCTAAAACTCCTTCTTTAATGGTTTCTCTAAACTCAAAAGGCGTTGTATTTTCTATCCACCAAGTTATGGGTTTAACAGGTTCAGATATTGCCAAACTAGAATCTTTCTTTACCAATTTCCAACGGTGAATAAAATCTCTATAATTTACAACATCTGTAGAAGTCATATCATTGGTTTCTGTAGTAAAAAAACCAACTCTAGCGTCATCTAACCTTGTTTTATAATCGTCTTTTGGCATCTTCATAAATGTATGAAATACTTTAACGGAAACCCCTTTATTATTTGCAATTGCTTTTCCTGCTCCACCTCTTGCAGATGAATTACTAAATACATATTCTGTTTTTATATTTGTATTTTCTGGGTAATTTTTTATTTCTTCGATTTTAGATTTACCTTTATCTAATCTACCCAAAGAAAAACCAAAAAGAAGTTGACCAAAAGATCTAGGTCTTTTAATTGTTGTAAAAGTCTCAGATAAAAATAAACCGTCTGCGGCTATTAAATATTCTCCTGTTTTCTCATCTTCTGCCAAAATCTTTCCAGAAGTAATTACGGCATCACTTGTATTAGCTTTTGCAGATTTTGAAATAGGGTTTTTCTTATCAAAATAAAAAGCCATATTAGGAAATACAAATTCTAACCGATTAAAATATTTTTGAACATTAAACACAGAAGAACCTTTGTAAGAACCTCTAAATTGACCAGCCTCTGTAACACCATCTGCAATTTGAGAAAAATAAATAAAATCTTTATTGAGTTGCTCTTTTTTTATAATTAATTGAAGACCGCCTGTTACAGTATCTTGATAAACCGTAAATAAACCTGCTATTTTTTTACTACTTTTAGTTAAGTCTTTTATTGATTTGCCTTTCTTTTTAGGTTTTGTTTTTTTAGTTGGCGTTTTTATAATTTCTTCCTTTTTCTTTTTCCAAAATTGTGCGTTTGTCTCTTGAACTCCTATAAACATTACAGAAATAAACAAAACATAAATTAGTTTCACAGATTTTAATTGATTCATTTTCATTGTAGTTGTATGGTTATTTAATTTTTTGGAAAAATAAATATAGTCCTTTAAGTTCTTGTTAATATTATAATAAAATTGTAAAAAAAGTGGAATTAATAAGAAATAACTGCAAAAATTGAAGAAACAATAAAGCGAAATATTAAAGCTATGTTAATCTTTTTAATGCTTTCTAATTAAGCCGTATTTTTAGGGTGATGAAAAACAACAATAAAAGAAAAGGATTTGTATTTAAGACTTATGAGGCAGAAAACAAATCTCCTTTTGAGAAACTTTTTGAAATTTTTAAAGAACTGATAACACATACTTCTGGTGATTTTGATGAAGCTATTGATTGGTTGCGTTCTTTAGATAAAGAATATAATTTAACCGATAAAAATTATACTATTGATGATTTTATTGAAGATTTAAAAAAGAAAGGTTACATAAAAGAAGAGATTAAAGGAGATGGCACTGGAGGCACAAAAATTACTCCAAAAACAGAACGCGCCATACGCCAACAAGCATTAAACGCCATTTTTGGTAAAATAAAAAGAAGCGGCGCTGGAAATCATAAAAGTAAATCTCCTGGCATTGGAGATGAGCATACTGGAGATTTTAGAGCTTATCAATTTGGTGACGCTTTAGACAAAGTTTCGGTTACAGAAAGTATAAGAAACGCACAAATTAATAACGGAACAGACAATTTTAGTTTAACTGAAAATGACTTAGTGGTTGAAGAAACACTTCATAAAAGCCAAATGAGTACAGTGTTAATGATAGATATTAGTCATTCTATGATTTTGTATGGTGAAGATAGAATTACACCCGCCAAAAAAGTTGCCATGGCTTTGGCAGAATTAATTACAACACGTTACCCAAAAGATACCTTAGATATTATTGTTTTTGGTAATGATGCTTGGTCTATAAAAATTAAAGATTTGCCCTATTTACAGGTAGGTCCTTATCACACAAATACAGTTGCTGGTTTAAATTTAGCAATGGATTTACTGAGAAGAAAAAGAAACACAAACAAACAAATTTTTATGATAACAGACGGTAAACCTAGTTGTTTGCGTTTACCAGATGGCCAATATTATAAAAACAGTAATGGATTGGATAAATACATTGTAAATAAATGTTATGCAATGGCACAACAAGCCAGAAAATTACACATTCCCATTACTACTTTTATGATTGCACAAGATCCTTATTTAATGCAATTTGTAAGAGCTTTTACACAGGCCAACCAAGGAAAAGCATTTTACACAGGCTTAAAAGGTTTAGGAGAAATGATTTTTGAAGATTATGAAACCAATCGAAAGAAAAGGATACGATAAAATCACAAACATCTTTTTCAAAGAGAAGACTTTTATAAAGTTTGAAAAAATCCCATCCAACCTTCCCAAAGGGAAGGCTTTTAGAAAGTTTGAGAAAAATAGAAAAATAAGAATATTACTAACACACAGATAAACACAACAGTTCCCTTTCCCTTGGAAAGGGTTAGGGATAGGAAAAAAAATATGATAGAAAATATAAAAACACTAGGAGAATTAAAAAAATCTGGATATCAACCAAAATCTATAAAAGATGAATTGCGCGAAAACTTAATCAGTAAAATGATGAGTAAAGAAACCGTTTTTAAAGGAGTTCATGGATATGAAAACACGGTTATTCCAGAATTAGAAAGAGCCATTTTAAGTAAACATAATATTAACCTATTAGGTTTACGCGGACAAGCAAAAACACGTTTGGCTAGATTAATGGTAACCCTTTTGGATGAATACATTCCTGTTGTAACAGGTTCTGAAATTAATGATGATCCATTGCAACCAATTTCTAGATTTGCAACAGAATTAATTGCAGAAAAAGGAGATGAAACCCCAATTAGTTGGTTGCATAGAGATGACCGTTTTGCAGAAAAATTAGCAACGCCAGATGTAACTGTAGCAGATATTATTGGAGATGTAGACCCAATAAAAGCTGCCAATTTAAAACTTTCTTACGCAGATGATCGTGTAATTCACTATGGAATGATTCCTAGAGCAAACCGTTGTATTTTTGTTATAAATGAATTGCCAGATTTACAAGCTAGAATTCAAGTTGCCTTGTTTAATATTTTGCAAGAAGGCGATATTCAAATTAGAGGTTTTAAACTACGTTTGCCTTTAGACATGCAATTTGTGTTTACAGCAAATCCAGAAGATTACACCAACAGAGGTAGCATTGTAACTCCTTTAAAAGACAGAATTGGTTCGCAAATATTAACGCATTATCCAGAAGATATAGAAACTGCAAAAACCATTACCCAACAAGAAACAAGCAAAGCAAGTGCACAAAAAGAGTTTATAAAAGTGCCAGAATTGGCAAAAGATTTATTAGAACAAGTTGTTTTTGAAGCTAGAGAAAGTGAATATATAGATGCTAAAAGTGGTGTAAGTGCTCGTTTAAGTATTTCTGCTTTTGAAAACCTTTTAAGTACTGCAGAACGCAGAGCTTTACTTTCTGGTGATAATGAAACCATGATTCGCCTGAGTGATTTTGATGGAATTATCCCTGCAATTACAGGTAAAGTAGAGTTGGTTTATGAAGGTGAACAAGAAGGGGCACAAGTTGTTGCAGAAAACTTAATTAAAAAAGCTGTACAAACGCTTTTTCCTACTTATTTTCCTGAAATTAAAAAATTAGAAAAACAAGGAGAAGAAACACCATATGACGAAATTGTTTCGTGGTTTTTTAACGCACAAGAAGATTTTGAATTGTTAGATGACCATACAGAGGCGCAGTATAAAGCAGAATTGGATAAAATAAAACCATTAAACAGTTTTCTTAAAGAGTACCAACCTAATATGGTTAATAAAGATGCCTATTTTGTAAAGGAATTTGTACTATGGGCTTTAGTTGAATTTAAAAAATTATCAAAATATAGATATGCAGAAGGCACACAATTTAAAGATCCTTATGGTAGCTTTATGAGTGGATTGTAAAATTTATTTGTTTTTAGACACGATCCTAAAACCTCACATGTTTAAAACTTGTGAGGTTTTTTTTATTAAAATCAATCTAGTTTAAAAATTCTTAAAGTATCAAAATTTCTTCGTTTTAGGTTTTCGCACATTATAAAAGCCTTATCTATTTTTTGCTGACTACTTTTAAAACGTAAAACTCCATAAATTATGCTTCTTTGTTTTCCTGGGGTCAAAGTTTCAAAAATTTTAAATGCTTCAACATCTGTTAAAAAAACCTCTTCTAACTCCTCTGGCATTTCAACACCATATTTTGTTTTATCTTCAAAAAGTTGCATTTCAAAAATATCTCCTAGAGACAATCCCAATTCTTTTTGTTTGGCTTTACTAAACATCATTTTATAATCTCCAGAATTTTTATCTTTTTTTACTGCTGCATAAAAATTTATAGATATTTTTTTAACAGTAACTATTACTTGTACTCTACCCATTTTTTTTGTTGCAAATGGTAGAAATATTTCTTTGGGTATAAAAATGGTGTACAGATTTACTAAAGAAACTTTAAAAATGGGTGATTTCATAAGAAACGGATAAAAAAAATTGACATCTAATTAAAAATGTCAATTTATCAAAAAACAACTTAATCTAAAAAAAACTCACTTTCAATAACTCTTAAAAATTGAAAGTTAAAAGATTTAAACTATGATCTAAAGTTTTATCTAATTCTGTTTTAAAAATTTTATGTATCGATTGGTAAATGTTATTTCCCAATTCTAATTCTACAGCATCCTTTTTATATAAAGCAATATTAAATTCATCTTTTTGAGCATAATTTTTATACATGTCTAAATTTGTATCGCCATTAAATGTTTTGTTTGATAGTGAATTATTAATATAATTTTGCATTAAAATCTTATTCACCAAAGCAATATTTGCATTTACCTCTAAGTTATTAGAAATTACATTGTTAATTTCAGTACCTGCTTTTACAATTGTTTTTGTTTCACTATCAAAAGATGTATTTTTAAACTCTTTATAAAAAGGAAACTTTCCCTCTGAGTTATTTATTGATTTTATATCTTTTAAAACAAAAACTTCTGTTTTTAGTTCCTCACCAAACTTTATAGAAGTGTGGTTTTTAAAATGCCTCTCTTCTAAATCTGCAGCAGAAATACTTTTTAAGTTAGCATCTGTACTTTGTGCAAATGAAAGATTAACTATTAAAATCGCGGTAATTAGAAATACATTTTTCATATCTGATTGTTTTATACTCAAATTTAATAGTAATACTGTTATTTTTAGATAAAAAGCTATTGATTTATCTTATTATAAAATAATTTTAGCCTATAATTAAATAACATACGAAAAAAACATTTTTATAATTTACCAATTACAAACCTGTTAAATTCTTTTTTCATTAAAATAAATGGAATAATTTATGAGTTTTACAAAAGTAAAATAAAGCTTTTTTTTTATTGTCTTAGTATTCTTTTTTAAATTATAAAATCCTTATTTTAGGGCAAATAAGATAAATTAAATACATGGCTCAAAAAAAAAATATAGTAAAAAACAATATAAAATTATTGTCTTTTGATATAGATAACACATTAATAGACTTTCATACATTTAAGAGTAACTTCACAAAATCATGGATAAAACATGGTAAAGATTTAGATATAATTCTTACCTATAATACTGGTAGATTAATAGATGATGTCTTAAATTTAATAGAAAAACGCATCTTACCAGAACCAGATTATATAATTTCTGGTGTAGGTACGCACATTTATAATTACAGAAAAAAAAGCGTAGAAAAAGAATTTAACGATATTTTAGATGATGGTTGGCAACTAGAAGATGTTGAGAAACTAATTAATAAAATAAACCATCCTATAAGTGAACAACCAACTAAATACCAACATTCTTATAAAAGAAGTTATTTTTTTCATGATGCTAATGAAACTTTAATAGAAAGTATAGAACAAGATTTCTTAGATGCTGGTATGGATGTAAACGTAATTTATTCTGGCAATAAATTCTTAGACATCTTACCCAAATGGGCCAATAAAGCAAATGCCTTGCAATGGCTTTTAAGAAGGTTAAGTTTACAAACCAACCAAGTTTTGGTTGCTGGAGATAGTGGTAATGATTCTGCCATGTTCGATCTTAAAAATGTTGCTGGTATTGTAGTTGCAAATGCCCACGAAGAACTTTACAAATACACAAAGCATAAGAGCGTTTATCATACAGAGAAAGAAAAGGGAGATGGCATAATAGAGGGACTAATTTACTACAACATCTTCCCTAAAGATGCTATTAACTCCACAAAAATAGACCATTCAGAAGATTTTTTCATTAAAAAAGAGTTAGATAATTTAGCCTTAGAAGATGATAGCGAAAAAATAGAATTGATACAAGAAGGGTATAAAAAAGCAATAGAAGCCTTAAGAAAAAACATAACTCCTCTAGGTTTTTCTGCTTGTTCTATAAAAGATAATATTCCAAATGGTACAGATGAAAACTACCATTCTGTCTGGGCAAGAGATGGCGCTATAACTGTTATAGGTTCTCTTTCTCTAGTTGATGATGAGGAGATTCATAAATGCCAAAGACAAACTCTTATTACGCTTCTAGAGCATATTTCTAGAAACGGACAAATACCTTCTAATGTTCGGTTAAAAGATAATGAACCAGATTATTCTGGAGTTGGTGGTATCTGCTCTATAGATAGTGGTATTTGGGTGGTAATTGCATTTTACGAATATGTAAATGTTACTAAAGATTTTGAGTTTTTAAGAAAATACATTGCAGATATTAAAGAAACCATGCGTTGGTTGGGTGCTCATGATAGTAATAACGACGCATTATTAGAAATCCCAGAAGCTGGAGACTGGACAGATTTGTTTGGTAGAAGTTATAACATTTTATACGATGAAATACTCTGGTATAGAGCAAATGTTTGTTTTGGTAGAATGTTAGAAATGCTTGGAAATCATGAAGAGGCAGGAGAAAATATTAGATGGTCTCAAGTAATTAA
The DNA here is from genome assembly GCF_947495205.1 of uncultured Polaribacter sp. Lineage (GTDB taxonomy): Bacteria > Bacteroidota > Bacteroidia > Flavobacteriales > Flavobacteriaceae > Polaribacter. Next base: position 189,737 of record NZ_CANLXV010000005.1, read on the forward strand.
AAAAGAAATTGTTCAAAATTTTTGGCCATCTACACAGCAACAATTATTTTCTTCGGTTTCTTTTGCAGAAAAACAATTCACGTTAGGAGATACTTCTTATTTAATTGCACAAACCACGCCTTTTGATTTTAGCTGGCGTTGTGACATTTTAGGAAATGTACTTGCTTTTTTACACGGTACAATAGATGCAGAAAAAGCGCACCAAACTTTTAAATTTATGCTAGGAGTTGGTGTAAATGATCCTTTTCCTGTAGCAAATGTATATCCTGTTGTAAGTCCTGGAGATCCAGATTGGAGACCTTATTACACAGTTAACCTTTTAAATTTACCAAACCATTACCATAATGGAGGTATTTGGCCTTTTGTAGGTGGTTTTTGGGTAAAATATGTAAACAAGTTAGGTTTTAGAGATGTTGCTATATCAGAACTACACAAACTGGCACTTATTAATAAAGAAGGTATTAATAACGAATGGGAATTTACAGAATGGGCTCATGGAACAACAGGTAAACCAATGGGTAAAGCTTACCAAGCTTGGTCTGCAGCACAATATATTTCTGCTTACCACGATTTAAAAATAACAAAAACTAAAAAATAGTAAACATGAAATCAATTTTAATGATATCTCTACATGGGTATGTTGGAGCAAATGCAGAATTAGGAAAACCAGATACAGGAGGACAAGTAGTTTACGTTTTAGAATTAGCAGAAAGATTTAGCAGATTGGGTAAATCTGTAGATTTAATGACAAGACAATTTGAAGATCAACCAGAATATGATGATGTGAATGAGAATTATAGTGTATGGAGAATCCCTTTTGGAGGCAAAAAATTTATCCGTAAAGAAGACATGCACGATCATTTAAAAAAGTTTGTTACCAATGCACTAGCTGCCATTAAAAAAGAAAACAAAAAATACGATGTAGTGTATTCTCATTATTGGGATGCTGGTTGGGCGGGTCAAAAAATTGCAGAAGAATTGGGTATTTGTCATGTGCACACTCCACATTCTCTAGGTTGGTGGAAACAACATACAATGGGAAGTGATATGGATGAGAAAGACATGGAAAAAACCTATCGCTTTAAAGAACGTATTCGAAAAGAATACTTTGTATATCAAATGTGTAATTTTGTGATAGCAACTACCCTACCTCAAGTAGATTTATTGGTACAACAATATGATATGCTTCCAAAAAATTGTAGTATGATTCCTCCCGGTATTGATGAAAACAGGTTTTTTCCTGTTCCTTCAAAAGAAAATGATAAAATCAGACAAAAGTATGACATCAGTCCTTCTGATGTTTTAGTTTTAGGAAGAATGGCGCACAATAAAGGATACGATTTATTAATAAATGCTTTACCAACACTTTTTGAGTTATCTCCAGAATCTCAATTAGTTGCTGCAATTGGTGGAGACTCTAAACAAGATAGAGATGGTATTGAAAAACTAAAAAAAGTAGCCTCTGAAATTGGTGTAATGGATAAAATTAAATGGAAAAACTATATTGAAGATGATGATTTGGCAAATGTTTACAGATCTGCCAGTATTTTTGCAATGCCTTCTAGATATGAGCCATTTGGTATGGTTGCTATAGAAGCTATGGCTTGTGGTACACCAAGTGTAGTAACAGTTCATGGTGGTTTATGTGATTTGATTGATTTTGGTAACCAAGCATTATTTGCAGACCCACACAGACCAAAAGAATTTGGTGCTATGATGGCAATGCCGCTTTTATATCCTAATTTAAGAAATGAAATGTCTGTAGAAGGTGCGCGTTTTGCAAGAAGAAACTTTGGGTGGACAGGGATTGCTAAAAGAATGTTAGCCGTTTTTTCTAGCTCTATAAATCAGAGAACTTCAGAATCTAATATCTATTAAAACATGGCTAAAATTGTTTGTTTTGGTGAAGTTCTTTGGGATGTTTTTCCAACTCATAAAAAAATTGGAGGTGCACCTTTAAATGTAGCCACACGTTTGCAGTCTTTTAATAATGAAGTTGCTATGATAAGTGCCATTGGTAATGATAATTTAGGCGAAATCATTTTAAATTATCTAGATAAACATCAAATTAATAGAAAACAGGTACAGATTTTAAATGATTTTGAAACAGGAAAAGTTGCGGTTACTTTAAATGAAAAAGGGGCAGCAAAGTACACCATAGAACATCCAAAGGCTTGGGACAAAATAACAGTTACAAAAGAAGCATTAGCACTTGTAGAAAATGCTGATGCTTTTGTTTTTGGAAGTTTAATAACAAGAGATTCAGTATCAAAAAACACTTTATATAAATTTTTAGAAAAAGCAAAATATAAAATTTTTGATGTGAATTTACGTGCACCTTTTTATGAAAAAAGTATTTTAATTCAGTTGATGAAAAAAGCAGATTTCATTAAATTTAATGATGAAGAATTGTATGAAATTGCACTATATTTAAATTCTCCGTTTAAAAATCTAGAACAAAATATCTATTTTTTATCCAAAGAAACAAACACCAAGCACATTTGTGTTACCAAAGGAGAACATGGCGCTGTTTTACTTTATAACGATACGCTATTTTATAACAGTGGTTATCAAATAAAAGTAAAAGACACTGTAGGTTCTGGTGATTCTTTTTTAGCAACTTTGGTTAGTAATTTACTAGATAATAAAAACCCGCAAAAAGCAATAAATAAAGCCTGTGCAGTAGGCGCTTTGGTTGCACAAAAAGAAGGAGCAAATCCTTTAATTTTAGATGCGGAAATTAAAGTTTTTATGAACGATTAAAGCTTTCTACAATTAGATTTTTAAAGGGAAATCTATGTTTATTTTTCTATACAAAAAGTTATTTATTATGTGCATACTTCCCTTTTTTATATTTTTTAGAAGGAATTCCATTCAGTATAAAAGGTATAGAAACCAAACCATTTTTTGAAGAATTGTAAAGTACAAAATGCAAATGAGGTCCAGTAGAAAAACCTGTGTTACCAGAGTACCCAATAACTTGCCCTTTTTTAATAAAATCGCCTTTTTTTACAAGGACACCATCTTTTTTTAAATGCGCATATAGCACAAAAGTACCATCCTTATGATAAATTAGAATTTTATTTGCTTTGGGCAAATATTTTTTAGAAGTTCCACCTTCATTAGAATCACTTTTAGTTTGTATAACCAAACCATCTCTTATTGCACAAACCTCTTGCCCAATATTCATTTTAAAATCTATAGCATATTTAGAAGTAGTTTTTTTATGACTAAAACTGCCATTATTGCCTTGCATAACCTTATAGCGTTTTCCTTTTAAAAAAGGAAGTCCATAATTATATAAAGTATCATATTTTTTAGAATAAGAACTACCATATTGTAATTTAAACTTGTAATTTTTATCAATTAAAATGGTATCTGTTTCTGAAGTATGAAATTTTAGAATATGAAGTGTGTCTGGTTTTTCAAAATCTATAAAAGATACTTCTTTATTTCTTAGGTCTTCAATTTTTAAAAATGTTGTAGAAATTACTGGATTATTTACAACCACAAAAATTGAATCTTTTACTAGTTTAAAATCAATATATTTAGGTCTCTTATAAACTTCCTTATGAGAACATGAAAATAAAACCAAACTAAAAACAACAATTCTAAAAATCATTTAACGCATAATTTTATTCGGAAAAACAACCACACTTTCGTGTCCATTTTCTCCAACAGCTGCAACTCCAAAAAAGAAATTATCTATTACAATACCTTCTAAGGTAAATTCCGTATTTTCTACATATCTAGAATTGTCCCAAGTTGGTGATGTTGTATCTCTCCAATAAATTTTATAACCTTTAGCACCTTTTACTTTGCTCCATTTTAATTTTACGCTTGCTTCTACAATACCACCAATTGCAACTTCTTTTGGCGCTTCTGGCGCCCAAGCCAAACTTGCCAAATTAATGGCATTTACAGCAGTTAACTTTTTAGCATACGGAAAATTTACATGTTCAAAAGTATCTCCATAACTAATACCATTTTCTGTTCTAATATCCTGATGTTGTTGTGTATAATTTTCATGAGCTTCCATAATTCTAATACCAGCAAAACCTAAATCGTTAAAAGGTCTGTGGTGACCACCTCTTCCAAAACGGTCTAATCTATAAATCATCATAGGATTCATTTCTGGCATGTATGTTTTTACATTTTTATGAATATATCTTGCCAATTGTCTAGAAATACCATCTACTTCTCCTCCATAAAAACGACGTAATTTGCGTTGTCTTTCTGTTTCATTTGCTGGCACAGGTTCAGAGAAAATTCTAAACGCTCTGTTGTCTATTACGCCATCTACACCTTTTATATTTCCAATCATATCATTATTTAGAATTCCAATAATATCCCAACCTTTATCTTTTGCATATTTTGCTAAACCTGCACCACCAAATAAACCTTGTTCTTCTCCTGATAAACCTACATAAATAATACTACTTTCAAATTGATATTTACTTAAAACTCTTGCTGATTCAATGGTACCTGCCATACCAGAAGCATTATCATTTGCACCAGGTGCATCTGTAGTAAAATCCATAGTGTCACTTGCGCGGGAGTCTATATCTCCACTCATTATTACATATCTATTTGGATATTTTGTCCCTTTTTGTATAGCAACTACATTTACAACATAAGCGTCATGTGGCACTCTAGAACCCATTTCTGTTGTTACCAAATCTTTTTGATAAAATACATTGATACAATTATTACAATCTGATGAAATTTTATCGAATTCAGATTTTATCCAACGTCTTGCTGCACCAATTCCTCTTGTATTAGAAATCGTATCAGAAAAGGTATTTCTTGTTCCAAATTCAGTTAAAGTTTTTACGTCTTTCTTAATTCTATCCGCAGAAACTGCGTTAATTATGTCATAAATTTTAGCATTGGTTTGAGCAAAAGAAATTGCTGTAAATAATGTAAATAGCAGAATTGTTATTTTTTTCATTGTATTTCTATTTAATAAGGATTAACTTTTAAGGTACCAAAACGGAATTTCAATAATATCTTTTTCAGAGATTTCTTTAGTTTCTTCATCTTTTTCAGAGCGTTTTATAGTTAGTAAATGCTTACCTTCTGATAATTTATTTAAGAGTTCTATGTGTTCAAACCCTAATTGTGAATTTACTTCGGTTATTAAAAAATCTGTTTGAATAGGATTTCCATCAATTTTTAATTTATAAATGGCATTTAATTTATTTAAATAGTTTGTTTCTAAACTATCTGAAACAGTAAAACGAGACTTAAAAAAACTACTTGTAAACCCTCTAAGATCTTTAATAGGTTTTAGATTTGGATATTGTTGTAAAACAATTTTTTCTATTTTACTTCTAAAAGGAATAAAGATATTTAAATAAGGTTTTGTTATAATTTTATCTTGAATTGCCGCTTTTTTAACAAATTGATTCTTGCACATTTTACGGATATAATTATTTTGATAACTATAATTTTTTGAAGAATGTGATTTCGTTAAAATAAAACTAGACCTCACATTTGTTACCGTTGAAAAATAAAAGGCAGAAAGATAAATTGGAAATAAAATTAATAACAATCTGCGACCAAATTTATTGTCTAAAAAATTATAAACCAATGGTCTGTATAAAAAAGATAATGTTAAAACACTAAAAACTTTATAAAGAGGAAAATATAAAAAAGATATCCATTCTACTTTTTTTAAATAACCTTGGGTAATAAAATCTATAAAAACTAAAAACGCTAAGAAAAAATATCCTATTGCAAAGAATCCTAATAGCATAAAACCAAGCATTTTAGAAAAATAACCCGTTTCTATAAAGAAGGCACCAACTAAAAATATTACCCCAATTACCATAAAAAAGGAAATTATGTAAAACAAATACAAAAAAGTAACAGCAAATAAAACACTACAGTAATTTTCTAAAGTACCTATATATTTATCAAAAGAACCTACTTTCTTTTTTAAGTGATTTGTAAAACGACTTTTATAGTTTAGAGCTTCATAATCAATATCACTTGAAACATATCTGAGGCCTATGGCACCAATCCATAAACCTCTTAAAACAACGTGAATAATTAGATTTACAATTAAAACTTTACATGAAATTCCGGCAACAACATATAATAATTTTGTGTAACTTTCATTAGCAACAGAAGACAATCTATAATATTCTATTGGGTCTAAAGCCTGAAATAATCCAAAAATAGCAAAACCAGAAATTAGCAACTCTAATTGCCAACTTTCTTGTTGTAATTTCTCTAGTAGTTCTTGAAACTTATTGTTCGTATAATCGTTTTTCACATTCAAAAAATTTCTTAAATATACAGCGTTTATCAAACAGAAAAAAAACAATAACAAAATTTTAAAGTATATTTTTTTCTAAGGAAGACTAGGATTACTTTTTTACCAGTCACCAAATAAATAAACAATTGTAAATCTAAAAAACTTGTATTTGGTAAATTACTTTTATTTGTTATAACATTTAGCAAGTTTAGGGATTAACATATTTCAAAATCTTAAGAACAAAATGTTGTGTCATTAAGTGAGGAAATTTGAGCGTTTAAAATGTTAAATGATTAGGCATTTACTAAGCAAACTAAAAGTCTTATTCTGAATCTTTGTAAGTAATAAAATTCTTGTTTTGCCCATATTAAATTTAAATTAGATGTTAATCTTAATGCATATTTTGTTTTTCTCGCCAAAATTATTTTTACAAAAAGTTAGGGATTAATTGATGGGAATTGTCTAAACCAAATAAATACGACACAAAAGATAGTTCCTTCTGCGCGATGATTTTTATCAATTTTTAGGTTTTTCGCTTTAATTAAAACCTTGATTTAAACAAGTAGGTTTTTTATGATTGATAAAAAATATACAAAACAATTATTAAATTGATTTTACCAATAGTAACATCAATTAAATTTGCCTTTTTTAGTAAAGATATTTTAATAGTAATTGTATTTTTATATTCTAAAATAATGCAAATCTAATTTTTCAATTTCAACAAATGAAAATAATTATTTCTCCGGCAAAATCTTTAGATTTTGAAAGTAAAGTACCTACAGAATTATATACTCAACCTCGTTTTTTAGACAAAAGCGAAAAATTAAACAAAAAGTTAAAAACGCTTTCCAAAAATAAATTAAGTGATTTAATGAAAATTTCTGCTGATTTATCTGCTTTAAATTATGACAGAAATCAGAATTGGGAAACACCATTTACAACAGAAAATGCAAAACAAGCCATTTACTCTTTTACAGGTGCTGTTTTTCAAGGAATTGATGTAAATTCTTTATCCGAAGATAAAATACCTGTTTTACAAGACAAATTGCGAATTTTATCTGGTTTATATGGCTTGTTGAAACCTTTAGATTTAATACAACCTTATAGGTTAGAAATGGGAACGCGTTTAAAAGTTGGTAAAACAGAAAATTTGTATAAATTTTGGGATAATGACTTGGCAAATTCTTTAAATGAAGAATTAAAAGATGATGAATTGTTAGTAAATTTAGCCAGCACAGAATATTTTAAAGCTTTACCAAAAAAGACTTTAAAAGTGCCAATGATTACACCTGTTTTTAAAGACTTTAAAAATGGCGAATATAAAACCATAATGACGTATGCAAAAATGGCCCGTGGTTACATGGTACGTTATATTATAGATAATAATGTAGAAACTATAGAAGATTTAAAAGGCTTTAATATAGAAAACTATCGTTTTTCTGAGGAACTATCTAGTGGGAACGATTTGGTTTTTACAAGGTAAATGAAAAAGCTTTTCAAATTAACCTTCTTCATTTTAATCTTTTGTTTAGTTAGTATTTTTGTCTCAAATTATTCCATAGAACAAAATGCACAAACAAAAATATTTTCCGAAGTAAAAAATATTCAGAAAAACAAAGTCGGATTGCTTTTAGGAACTGCTAAAACTTTACAAAACGGACAACTAAATTTATACTACAAATATAGATTAGACGCTACAATTGCACTTTTTAAAGCAAAAAAATAGCATTTATAGTTATTAGTGGAGATAATAGCTCTAAAATTTATGATGAACCTACAGATTTTAAAAATGATTTGGTAAAAGCCGGAATTCCTGAAAATAAAATATTTTTAGATTTCGCAGGTTTTAGAACTTTAGATTCTGTGGTTAGAATTAAGGAAATTTTTGATCAAAACTCAGTAACAATTATTTCTCAGCAGTTTCATAACGAAAGAGCCATTTATTTGGCAGAACATTTTGATATCAAAGCAATCGGATTTAACGCAAAAAATGTTTTTAACAGATATGGTTTTAAAGTAAAACTTAGAGATTACTTAGCCAGAGTAAAAGTGTTTGTAGATATTATTTTTCAAGTAGAACCTAAATTTTTGGGTGATAAAATTGAAATCAACTAACAAACTACAGACTAAAAACCATCAACAAGAAACCAACAACTAAAACCTAACAATCTGCCAAACCAACATGTATTGCCAAACCACCTTGTGAAGTTTCTTTGTAGTTTTTGTGCATATCTTGTGCAGTTTTCCACATAGTATCTATTACTTTATCTAAAGGTACTTTTACTTCTTTAGGATCTGTTTCTAAAGCCATTTCAGCTGCATTTATTGCTTTAACTGCGCCCATAGAGTTACGTTCTATACAAGGTATTTGTACCAACCCACCAACAGGATCACAGGTTAAACCTAAATGATGTTCCATTGCAATTTCAGCTGCAACCAAACACTGTGCAGGTGAGCCACCTAACAATTCTGTTAACGCTGCTGCTGCCATTGCTGAAGACACTCCTATTTCTGCCTGACAACCACCCATTGCTGCAGAAATTGTGGCATTTTTCTTAAAAATACTGCCAATTTCTCCAGCTACTAATAAGAATCTCTTAATATGACTAAAATCTGCATTATGATTTTCTATGACTAAATAATACATTAAAACAGCAGGAATTACACCTGCACTTCCATTAGTTGGTGCAGTAACCACTCTTCCTAAAGATGCATTTACTTCATTTACAGATAATGCAAAGCAACTTACCCATTTTAAAATTTCTCTAAATTGCACTTTAACATTTCTAATTGCATCAATCCATTCTTTAGGGTTTGTATATTGTGCACCTTTTATTAGTTTTTCTTGAATACCAAAAGCGCGTCTTTTTACATGTAAACCTCCGGGAAGTTTTCCTTCTGTATGGCAGCCAATGTACATAGATTCTAACATGGTTTCCCAAATTCTATTCAATTCAAAATCTATTTTTACTGCAGATCTTAATTCTAATTCGTTTTTTAAAACAATTTCAGAAATTAATAAATGGTGTTGCTCACAATATTTTTCTAACTCCTTTGCTCTATTTATAGGAAAAGGAAAATTTTTAGTATTGATTTCAATAGCTTCTTCTATATGATTTTTTTCTTGAACAATAAAACCTCCACCTATAGAAAAATAAGTATCGGTCGTAATTTCTTTACCTTTAAAAAAACCTCTAAACGTAACACCATTTGCATGAAACGGTAAAAACGTCTTTTTAAAAACTATAGAATCCTTAAAAAAAGGAATTGTTTTGCCTCCTTTAAATAAAATTTCTTCTTGTGTATTTATCCTTTCTACTATAATTAAAATATCTTCAATTGGTATGTATTCAGGATCTGCTTCACTTAAACCCAATAAAATCGCTAAATCTGTTGCATGTCCTTTTCCTGTTAAAGATAAGGAGCCATATAAATCTACTTTAATAGCATCAATTTTAGCAAACAAACCTGCCGTTTTTAGTTTAGCAACCCATTGTTGTGCTGCTCTCCAAGGACCTAAGGTATGGGAACTAGATGGACCAACACCTATTTTGAGCATATCAAAAACACTAATAAATTGAGACATTCGTAAAAAATATTGTATTTGTAGTATAAAAATAAAAAATCTAACTTAATTAAGTTAGATTTTTAAATAAATTATAAAGTTTATTATATTTTTAGAAACCGTAAACTGCTTCTTTATCAAACTTTTTCATTAGCATATAATACACTACTGCTCTGTATTTTTTTCTTTCAGATTTACCAATTTTTTCAATTACTTCTTCAATGGCTTCATCTAACGCTGCACTATCTTCTAAACCTAATTTTTTAATTAAAAAGTTATTTTTTACAGTTGCTAATTCTTTTGCATCAGAACCAGAAACAGTTTCTGCATCGGCTTTATAAATAGATGGTCCTAAACCTTTTGTTACTGCTGCTAATAATTCTGTATTAGAACGTAGGTTTCTATCATCCATAAACTGCTTGTATAAAGCCACTTTTTCGTCAAATTTACTCATTGTCTTAATTTTAGTTATTGGTTACATTATTTTAATTCTTTATGAATCATTCAAATATAGGAAAATAATTTAGGTTTCCAAATAAGGAAAGATTTCTACTATTTAGACACAACAATATGTCACGATGTCACATTTTTTATCAGAAAAAAACAAAAAACTGACATTTTCTTAGTAAAAAACTGTTGGCATACACTTTGCTTAATGTAAAACGTAAAATTGAATTAAAAATATTATTAAAATAAATATTATGAGTAAAATAATTGGAATCGATTTAGGTACAACTAACTCTTGTGTTTCTGTAATGGAAGGTAACGAGCCTGTGGTAATACCTAATGCAGAAGGAAAAAGAACAACACCATCTATAGTTGCATTTGTAGAAGGTGGTGAACGTAAAATTGGTGATCCTGCAAAAAGACAAGCGGTAACTAACCCTACTAAAACAGTTTATTCTATTAAACGTTTTATGGGAAATAAATTTTCTGAATCTTCTCAAGAAGTAAAAAGAGTACCTTATAAAGTAGTACAAGGAGATAATGATACGCCTAGAGTAGATATTGATGGTCGTTTATACACACCACAAGAAATATCTGCAATGGTATTACAAAAAATGAAAAAAACAGCAGAAGACTATTTAGGTACTGATGTAACTGGTGCTGTTGTTACTGTGCCTGCATATTTTAATGATGCACAAAGACAAGCTACTAAAGAAGCTGGTGAAATTGCTGGTTTAAAAGTAGAAAGAATTATAAATGAGCCAACTGCTGCTGCTTTAGCTTATGGTTTAGACAAAGCTAATGACGATAAGAAAATTGTTGTTTTTGATTTTGGTGGTGGTACACATGATGTTTCTATATTAGAATTAGGAGATGGTGTTTTTGAAGTACTAGCTACAGATGGTGATACACATTTAGGTGGAGATGACGTTGATGAAAAAATAATAAACTGGTTAGCAGAAGAGTTTATTGCTGACGAAAACATGGATTTACGTAATGACCCTATGGCATTACAACGTTTAAAAGAAGCTGCAGAAAAAGCAAAGATAGAATTGTCTTCTTCTTCTTCTACAGAAATTAACTTACCTTATGTTACAGCTACTGCAAGCGGCCCAAAGCACTTGGTAAGAACATTATCTAGATCTAAATTTGAACAATTAATAGACGATTTAGTTAAAAGAACAATAGAACCTTGTCAAAAAGCATTAAAAAATGCAGATTTATCTACTTCAGAAATCGATGAAATTATCTTAGTTGGTGGTTCTACAAGAATACCAGCAATACAAGAAGCTGTAGAAAAATTCTTTGGTAAAGCGCCAAGTAAAGGTGTAAACCCAGATGAAGTTGTTTCTTTAGGTGCTGCAATACAAGGTGGTGTTTTAACTGGAGATGTAAAAGATGTATTGTTATTAGACGTTACACCATTATCTTTAGGTATAGAAACTATGGGGAACGTTTTCACAAAGTTAATTGATGCAAACACAACCATACCAACCAAAAAATCTCAAGTATTTTCTACAGCTGTAGATAATCAACCTTCTGTAGACATTCATGTTTTACAAGGAGAAAGAGCAATGGCTGCAGACAACAATACAATTGGTCGTTTTCAATTAACAGATATTCCTCCAGCACAAAGAGGTGTACCACAAATTGAAGTAACTTTTGATATTGATGCAAACGGAATAATTAAAGTATCTGCTGCAGACAAAGCTACAGGGAAATCTCAAGACATTCGTATAGAAGCTTCTTCTGGTTTATCTGAAGAAGAAATTGAGAAAATGAAGCAAGAAGCAGAAGCAAATGCTGATGCTGATAAAGCGGCTAAAGAAACTGCAGAAAAAGTAAATGGCGCAGATTCTATGATTTTTCAAACAGAAAAACAATTAAAAGAATTTGGAGATAAATTATCTGCAGATAAAAAAGAGCCAATTGAAGCTGCTTTAGTAGAACTAAAAGCTGCACACGAATCTAAAGACTTAGCACAAATAGATGCTGCTATGGAAAAGATTAATGAAGCTTGGAAAGTTGCCTCTGAAGAAATGTATGCTGCAGAACAAGCTGCTGGTGGCGCTAATCCTGGTGCAGAAGCACAAGGACAACCAGAAGCTAGTGCAGATCAAGGAGATAATGTAGAAGATGTAGATTTTGAGGAGGTAAAGTAAGCAGAGAACAAGAATTTCTTTTTAGAAATTCTTTGTGAATCGCTTATCCCGCTGAAAAGCGGGATCTTTAAAAAATAAGTAATTAAACTTATTACAAAGACAAAGTAGAATCTTTTAAAATAAGTAATTAAACTTATTACAAAGACAAAGCAGAATCTTTAAAAAATAAGTAATTGAACTTATTGTAAAGACAAAACGAAATCTTTGCAAAAAAAGATAATTAGACAAATAGCTGCAAAAGCAGAATCTTTAAGGAAATCTATAATTGATTTATAATCTATTCGAGAATCCTTCTGAACAAAGTTCAGAGTCTATATATATCCAAAACGCAATCATTAATTTGATTGCGTTTTTTTGTGTATTTAAATCGAATAACTAAATTTACTTTGAATTAATAAGTGAAATATAAATTTTGAAAACCTACAACAAAACCAACTTTTTTAAACATACGTTCTGCGAGTTTACCCAAATTAATGATTTTCAATTTCCAGAAAACACAAACTATAAAAGTAAATCTGAAAGCGTATATTTTTATACTGAAGATGGTGTGTATAGAAAATCGAATCATTGGGGAAGAGTTGCCAATTGTAGATGGAAATTAATTACTGATGATGATTATAAAAATCAACAAATAGTCATTGGTTTTGCTAAATGGACAGACTTCTACCCGATTAATTCTAAAGAGAAATATTTTTTTATTGAAGTCGATTTTAATAAAAAAATTGCCAAAATTAAACCTAAAAGAAAAACTCCTAATTTTTTATTTACATTTTCTGAAGCTCAAAAAAGAATAAATCAAATTAACCATTTATTTAAAGATGATAAATGGGCGAAGTATTACGATTTAGAGATTAATGAATTATCTAAACAAATAATTACTCCTTTTATTTCTTCTGATAAAAGTTTACAAGAAATAAAACAAAGTTTCAAATAGAGAAATCTCTAGTTTTCAGTAAATTTGTGAGGCTAAAATCTAAGTTTAAAAACATCTAATCACCAAAAATGAACATTCCACAAACAAGTTTTCCTAGAGTTGTAATTATTGGCGGCGGTTTTGCAGGTTTAGCAGCTGCAAGAGGTTTAGAAAAGCAAGAACTACAAGTTGTGTTATTAGACAAGCATAATTACCATACCTTTCAACCACTACTTTATCAAGTTGCCACTGGTGGTTTAGAACCAGATTCTATTGCTTTTCCGTTAAGAAAAAGATTTAATGATGTTGCTAATTTTTACTTTAGATTGGCAGAAGTCTCTAAAATTAATCCTGCTAAAAACATAATAGAAACTAATATTGGTAATTTAGAGTATGATGAGTTGATAATTGCAACAGGTTCTACCACTAATTTTTTTGGCAATAAAAATGTAGAAAAATATGCAATGGAAATGAAATCTATACCACAAGCTTTAAATATTAGAAGCTTGGTTTTAGAAAATTTTGAAGAAGCATTATTAACATCAAGCTTTGAAGAAAGAAAAGCATTAATGAACTTTGTTATTGTTGGTGGTGGACCAACAGGCGTAGAATTAGCAGGAGCTTTAGCAGAAATGAAAAAAGGAATTTTGCCAAAAGATTATCCAGATTTAGACATTAGGCAAATGCAAATAAACCTAATACAAAGTTCTGGCTGTTTGTTAAAAGGAATGAGTGCAAAAGCTTCTGAAAAAGCAGAAGATTTTTTAATAAATCTAGGTGTAAATGTTTGGAAAAACCTACGTGTTTTAGATTATGATGGAAAAATAGTTACTACCAAAGGAGCAGATCATTTTAAAGCAGCAACCGTTATTTGGGCAGCAGGTGTAAAGGGAGAAACTATAAACGGTTTAAATGCAGATTGTATTGTAGAACGCGCAGAAAGAATTAAAGTAAATGCTTTTAGTAAAGTAGAAAACTACACAAATATTTATGCTATTGGAGATGTTGCTTGTATGGCTTCAGAAAAAAAACCATTTGGCCACCCAATGATGGCACAACCTGCACTGCAACAAGGTACGTTAGTTGCTAAAAACATTATAGCCAAATTACAAAATAAAAATGAAACACCTTTTGTGTATAATGATAAAGGTTCTATGGCTACAATTGGCAGAAATAAAGCTGTGGTAGATTTAGAAAAATGGAAATTTCAAGGAATATTTGCTTGGTTTGTTTGGATGTTTGTACATCTTTTTTCTTTGATCGGTTTTAGAAACAAAGCCATTGTATTTTTAAATTGGGTATACAATTATATTCGATTCGACAGGGAAACTCGCTTAATTATTAGACCTTATAAAAAGAAGGCATCAATTTAAAAAAGAAAAATGGCGAATAAAAGCATGATAAAATGTGCCAATTGTGGCCTTTTTAATACAGATACTAAAATCTGTACAAACTGTAATACTTTATTAAATCCCAGAGAAAAGGAATTAACTTTAAAAAAAGAAGCCGTTAAAAAAGCAGAAATTGCTAAAGTTATTTACGATAAAGAAAACCCTAATTTTGCAGAACGTTTAAAACAACATCCATTTTTTTTATATAAAATTATTGGTTGGATTCTTTATTCCGCTTTTATGACCATAAGCATTATTGGCTCTGGTTTGGCATGGTTTATTGCAATGATTGCCGCTGGTTAATATGAAAAATATTTTAAGAAACTATGTGCTAATTTCTTTTTTACTGGGTAGTTTTATTTATTTTGCTTCTCAATTAAACCTGCAATTACCAAGATTTATTCGTTTTTATGCAAACGATTTTTTAATTGTACCAATTGTATTATATAGCGCTTTATGGATTTTAAAAAGAACTAAAAACAACCCTAACTACAAAATTTCTATACCTCTTATCATTTATATATGCTTTTTGTACAGCATTCTTTTTGAATTTATTTTTCCAAATTATTTAGCAAGATATACCAAAGATTATACAGATATTCTTTTATACTTTGCTGGAGGACTTGTGTTTTATCAACTTCAAAAATTAGTAAAATGAAAACTTTTAAAATTGCAAAAGAAAATATAACGCGTTTAAACTTGGCTTTACACTATATTGAAGAGAATTTACCCGAAAAATTAACCTTAGAAGTTATTTCAGAAAAAGCTCACTTCTCTCCCTTTCATTTTCATCGTTTATTTTCTTTAGTAATTAAAGAAACGCCTAATAATTATAGCATCAGAAAAAGGTTAGAAAAAGTAGCATCCTTTTTTTTACATCAAAAAGAAAAAACAATAACAAAAGTAGCAGAGGCTGTTGGTTTTGGTAATTTATCTTTGTTTTCTAAAGCTTTCAAGAAATTTTATGGCATTTCTCCAAATAAGTTAGATCATTTGTAATTGTATAAGAAGCTATTTCCTGCTTTCCATTATATCTTTTTTACTGGCAGTTCTCGCACAAATTTGCTGAAAAAGCAAATTCACTCAAACTGCCATTAAAAAAGGATGCCATTTCAATCAGGGCTAAAACTTGTTTGCAAACTTGTGTCATTAATTAATATTTAAAGTTTTTATTTACTAAGGTGTGTCACTCTGAAATAATCTTCTATCGATTATAATTTTATGTAAGACAGTTTAAACCTAACAAACTTTATGAGGAACCTTTGAAACCTTGAAATATAAAAAACCAACAATTCAGTCTTAAAAAACAAAAATTCGGTATGTTTCTTGTTTTAAAATCTTAAAAAACATCAGATATTTACATCATCAATAACAATTAAAACAACTATCATGAAAAAAATAATTTTAATAATAACAATTGTTTTTAGTGGTTTATTTACTACAAATGCGCAAGAAGCAGAAAAATTTAGTATTACAGTAAATATTACTGGCTTAGCATCTAACAAAGGCAAAGTGTTATTAGCTTTATATAATAAACAAGAAAACTTTTTAAATAAGCGTTTTAAAGGTGGTATGTCTAAAATTACAGACAAAAAAGCAACCTATGTTTTTGAAGGGGTTGTTAAAGGAGAATATGCCATTTCGTTTTTTCATGACGAAAACAATAACAATAAAATGGACACAAATTTTGTAGGAATTCCAAAAGAAGATTATGGTTGTTCTAACAATGCAACAGGTTTTGTGGGACCACCAAAATACAAAGATGCAAAGTTTCAATTATTAGAAAACAAAGAAATTAGCATCGAAATATAAAAAAACTCTAAACTGTAATCGTAAGATTCCTACGGAATGACAAAACTGGGTGGAAACTGCGCAAAAACTGGGTAGAAACTTGTTTAAAACTGCATAAAACTAAAAAAACTGTTTGCCAAGAAAGATTAATAGCACTTAGCCTGAAACATAAAGTTTGTCTCGCTGTAAGCGTCTCACACAAAAAAGTTCTAAACTGTAATCGTAAGATTCCTACGGAATGACAAAATTGGGTAGAAACTGCGCGAGAACTTGTTTAAAACTGCATAAAACTAAAAACTGTTTGCTAAACAAAGTTAATAGACATAGTCTATAACATACAGTTTATCTCGCTGTAAGCGTCTCAAACAAAAAAAGCTCTAAACTGTAATTATAAGATTCCTACGGAATGACAAAACTAGGTAGAAACTAGATGAAAACTTATTTAAAACTGCGTAAAACAAAAAAAACTGTTTACTAAACCAAATTAATAGCACATAGTTTATAACATACAGTTTATCTCGCTGTAAGCGTCTCAAACAAAAAAACTCTAAACTGTAATTATAAGATTCCTACGGAATGACAAAATTGGGTGGAAACTTCGCGAGAACTTGTTTGAACTTCATAAAACTAAAAACTGTTTGCTAAACAAAGTTAATAGCACATAGTCATAACATACAGTTTGTCACGCTGTAAGCGTCTCAAACACACAAATTCTAAACTGTAATTATAAGATTCCTACGGAATGACAAAATTGGGTGGAAACTGAGTGGAAACTAAGCGAAAAAATTTTTGGACTGGTTAAAACTAATAAAACTGTTTTCTAAACAAAGTTAATAGCGCATAGTTTATAACATACAGTTTGTCTCGCTGTAAGCGTCTCACACACAAAAACTCTAAACTGTAATCGTAAGATTCCTACGGAATGACAAAACTGAGTGGAAACTGCACGAAAACTTGTTTGAAACTAAGTAGAAACTGGCTAGAAACTTATTTAAAACTGCTTGAAAACGGAGCTAAAACTTATTGCAAACTGAATAAAAATTAAACTCCTAATATCTTATCAACCAAACTTTGCTTTGCGATTTCATCATTACCAAAAAGCCACTGTAAAACATTATCGCTCCAGATTTCTTCTTTTTCTGTTTCAGAAATAATATTTTTTTCAATGGCCAAATCTAAAATTTTTCCTGGATAAGAAGATTGTCTATCACTTTCCATTTCGCCTAAAGGATAAGGATCATCTAAACCCATTAAAACCTGACTTGTACCTTGTCTTTTAAACATTAAATCTAAAGAATCTGTATCGTGTACCAACGTATCAAAAAATATATTTTTATGACCAATTGCTTTTCTTGGGTGCGTTTTTCCTTCAAATAAATCGGGTCTTCCATCAAAACCTTGTATGCGTCTTCCAAGATTCATTTGTGCCAATTGGCCTCCGTGTGCAAAACATGTTCTAATATTTTTATACCTTTCTTGCATTCCATTTAAGGTGTAGTAATGATAGGCATCTCCACATTGTGCCAACATCCAAATTAAATGAAAACGCCAATTGGTATTTTCTAATTTTATCATTTTATCTCCATCATAAGGATGAATTTCTATGGCTAATTTATATTGATCTGCCAATTCAAAAATACGATCGTTTTCTTTATCAAAAACACAACGCCATTGCCCAATAGAATCCATAAAATGTGTTGGCAAACACAATACTTTTAAATCTAATTCTTCTACACAACGTTTCATTTCATCTAAAGCACCATAAATAAAACCAGGATGCACTACAAAACCACAAGTAAATTTATCTGGATGATTCTTTTGCACTTTCCCATTAAAATCATTCTGAAAACGCAAGGCTTTTTTCATTTCTTCTAAACGCAAACCATTACCATACAATTGAGATAAATTTAAAACTACAGCATGGTCTATTTTGTTGCGTTCCATCCATTTTAATTTTTCATCTAAAAAAAAACTAGAATGTGTTACAGGTCTTTTCCAACCTTTTTGCAACATGTGTTTACGCTCATCATCTACCCAAAAAATTTCCTTTTCCTTCATAAATTGAGGAATTTCTTCTGGATAAGGTAATAAATGAGAATGTCCGTTAATACGTAGTTTTCTTTTTTTCATTTTATTATGATTCGTTTTTTTATAACAGCTTACTTCAATCGTTCCTCATTTGTAATGATGTATTTTTTATGAACGCTACTCTTTTTTTAAATTTTTATGCTTTACTAGTTTATTATATCTATCAAAAATTGCTGGCATATCTGTTTCTATATTCTCTAAAGTAAAAGCTTCTTCATATACTAAACTCGTATCTTCGTCTGCATACCATTGTAATTTATCTTTTACACCTGCTGGTCTAGGATATTCTATTACCAAACCTACTGTATTTGCTTTCCTTTGGGGAGAATGCGGAATTTTTGGTGGTAAAAAGAAAATTTCTCCTTCTTTAATAGCAATATCCTTTTTCTTACCATCTTCTATTACTTTTAAAATAATATCTCCTTCTACTTGATAAAAAAACTCTGGTGTTTCATTGTAATGATAATCTGTTCTGTTGTTTGGACCGCCAACAACCATTACAATAACATCTGCATCTTTCCAAACCACTTTATTACCAACTGGTGGTTTTAATAAATGACGGTGTTCATCTATCCACTTTTTAAAATTTAAAGGTTGTACTAGTTTACTCATAATTAAAATTCCCTGCTAATCTTATCAAATCTAAGATACTTCTAATTGGGTTAAAATTGAAGTTATTATTGTTCTTAATATTTTATGCTTTAAAGCCAAATCTGTAAATTTTCTACTTTCTTCCTTTTGGGAAGATTATGCTAAACTTAAAGGCCCGCAATTTTATCTTCTTCTAAAATAGTATTGGTTTCTGCAATTACTTTGTCTAAAACAATTTTCAATTCGTTTTTACTCATTTCTAAATGTGTGTGAACCTCATCTCCAGCAATTAAATTTAATAAAGCTTTGTCTTGTGCTCTTCCTCTTTTCATGGCTTCATTATATCCAATATGCTCATTGAACGTTACTAAAGAATATTTAGACAAATATTGTTTAGGAAATGTTTGCTCTAAATCCATTTCTATCTTACGTTTTTCTTTAAACAGCGGATTTGCAACATGATCTCTCATTTCAAAAAAGTTGTCTATTGCTAAATCTGCAATGGCATCTGTATCTTTTTTACGTTTTTTCTGATAAGTTTTAAAAACGGCTTCCCAATCTAAAACTTTTTTGCTTTCTTCAAAATGATTTAGCACTTCATCTAACACAAAAACATCTTCAAAAGAAGCATTCATTCCTTGGCCGTAAAATGGCACAATGGCATGAGAAGAATCTCCCATTAACAGTGTTTTATTTTGATAGGACCAAGGACTGCATTTTATGGTTCCTAAAGGGCCCGTTGGATTGTTTGTAAACTCTTCTAAGATATTAGGAATTAATGCCAAAGCATCTGGAAATTCTTTTTGGAAAAACGCTGTAATTTTTTCTTCTGAAGTTAAATTTTCGAAATTAAATTCGCCTTCATTATAACTTAAAAATAAGGTTACTGTAAAACTACCATCCATATTTGGTAGTGCAATTAACATAAAATCGCCACGTGGCCAAATGTGTAAATGTGCTTTACTTATTTGATGATTACCCGTTTTATCCGCAGGAATTTCTAATTCTTTGTAACCGTGATTTAAGTAGTTTTGAGAATAACTAAATAAAAATTTTCGTTCAGAAATATAACTTTTTCTTAAAGAGGAACCAGCGCCATCTGCTCCAAAAATAACGTTTGCGTTTACGGAAAACTCTTCTTTTGTATTGTAATCTTTAAAATAAGCTATTGTGTTTTCTATAGCTACATTTGTACACTTTTTATTAAAATGAATAGTTACATTTTCGTGCTTTTCTGCTTCATCTAATAAAATAGCATTTAAATCTCCTCTAGAAATGGAATTGATGTATTCATTTGCTCTACCAGAATAGTTAGATGTAAATGTATTTCCTTGTCTGTCGTGCATTAATCGTCCGAACATTGGGATACAGATTTCGCGCGCTTTTTCTTCCATACCGCACAAACGTAAAGCTTTTAAACCTCTATCTGATAATGCTAAATTGATAGATCTTCCTGCAGAAATATCTACTTTTCTTAAATCTGGTCTGCTTTCATAAACGGCAACTTTGTAACCTCTCTGGGCGAGTCTTAAAGCTAGTAAGCTTCCACATAAACCTGCGCCGATGATTAAAATCTCGTCCCACCCCTTTACTAAGAGAAGGGCTTTATCACTCTTATAATTAACACTTAAATTATCTTTGTTCACCATAAAATTTATTTAAATATTATTTTCGGTATGAGTTTCCTTTTCTTTGGAAAGGATTAAGGATAGGATTTTGTTAAATTGTTCCATTATAAATTTTTATTACTAGATTAATTATAATCACAATCAACAACAACATACCAGGATATGATATATAATCCCAAAACCCTTTTTCCTTTTTGTTTTTCATAAAGTATTATTTGCTCTAATTTAATTTATGCTTTAAATATTGATAATCTTCATATTCCAATTGAAAATCTGATACTGAAATTTCTTGTATTTTATCATCTTCATTCTGAAAACTTAACAAATCACTTTTTGTATTAATTTTTATTTTAGAAAAATCTTTATATCTAAAATTTACTGTTATGTTATCTTTAATGCAAAACAATATTCTTTTGTCTGTAATGATCAAATAATCGTTTTCGTTTTTCATAAATAAACTTAAAATACCAAACAATTGATATTTCCAAAAACCAATATCTCGTTTTGTTTTTATCTTAGCAATTATTTCTTCTCCTTTAATATACTTGTAAAAAATACTCATTTATTAAAAAACTTTTTAAGAATTTATTTGTTTAATTTTCGGTATTTGTTTCCTTTCCTTTAGAAAGAATTAAGGATAGAAATTTAACCATTCTATATACATCTTCAAAAGAATTATACATTGGTGTTGGTGCACAACGTATTACATCTGGCTCTCTCCAATCTGTAATTATATGATGTTCTGTTAGTTTTTTATGTAAACTTTTATTTGCATTTTTAACCCGAATAGATAATTGACAACCTCTTTCTTTTGAGTTTTTTGGTGTAATGATTTTTATATCTTCTGAACCAATTGCATTGATTAAAAACTCAAAATAACCTGTTAATTTTTCT
Organism: uncultured Polaribacter sp.; assembly: GCF_947495205.1. Lineage (GTDB taxonomy): Bacteria > Bacteroidota > Bacteroidia > Flavobacteriales > Flavobacteriaceae > Polaribacter. The sequence goes on from NZ_CANLXV010000005.1 coordinate 211,469, forward strand.
GATTTTTCTCGCAAAGTGTCCATTCCAACCTCATCAAATAAATCTAAAGATGCTTTTATGGCTGCCATAGATAATATTGGTGGATTGCTTAATTGCCAGCCTTCTGCGCCTTCCATAACATCAAAAGGTTGTCTCATATTAAAACGCGTTGTTTTGTTATGATTCCACCAACCTGCAAAACGCGGAATTTCTTTATTTTTTGAATGTTTTTCATGCACAAAAACTCCAGATAAACTTCCTGGTCCAGCATTTAAATATTTATAGGTACACCAAGCTGCAAAATCTACTCCAGAGTCGTGTAAATTAGGTTGAATGTTTCCTGCTCCATGAGCCAAATCAATACCAACAACACAATTTTTAGCATGCCCAATTTCTGCTATTTTTTTTAAATCTAAAAACTGACCTGTATAATAATTTACGCCACCAATTAACAATAACGCAATTTCTTCTCCTTGTTCTGAAACTATTGTTTGTAAATCTTCAATTCTTAATAATTCCTCTCCTTTTCTTGGTTTCCATTCTATAACATCGTCCTCAGAAAAACCATGAAATTTTAATTGAGATTGTACAGCATATCTATCAGAAGGAAAAGCATCACTCTCAATTACAATTTTATATTTTGTTTTTGTAGGCCTGTAAAAACTAACCATTAACAAATGTAAATTTGTGGTAAGTGTATTCATAACCACAACTTCTATAGGTTTTGCACCTACAATTTTGGCCATTTTTCCTGTTAAATATTCATGATAATTCAACCACGGATTTTTTGCCTCAAAATGACCTTCTACTCCTAAATTTGCCCAATCTTCTAGTTCTTGATTGATATATTCTTTGGTAGATTTAGGTTGTAATCCTAATGAATTTCCCGTAAAATACAACCAATCTTTGCCTTCTTTATCTTTAGGAATATGAAATTTTTCTCTTAGATAAGCAAGCTTGTCTTCTTTATCTAATTTTTGTGCAAACGCTAAATTATTTTGATACTTCATTCTAAAAAATGCTTGTTATCAAATATAAAACAATCTGAATTTAGAATTAAATAAATTACTACCTTTATTTTTTATCAATTTAGAATATAAAATGACAAAATTTCTGAAAACTTTTGCCTTAGTTTTATTATTAATAAGCACTGCCTGTAATAATAAAAATAAACTTAGTGAACAACTAGAAAGCATACATAGTGCGATTAAAAACGAATTTGCACCAGACAAACGTGTGGCTATTTATGATATTAATTTTAAAACTAAAAACAGTAAAATTGTTGCTTATGGAATTACAGATTCTAAAGAAGGATATCAAAAACTTTTAGATAGTTTAAAGTCTTTAGATGTAGATTTTATAGATAAAATTCGTGTTTTACCAGATGAAATTATTGGAGATAAAATGTATGCTGTGGCTAGAAATTCTGTAATAAACATTCGCTCTAAACCCAAACATTCTGCAGAATTAGGCACACAAGGTTTGTTAGGCATGTCTTTAAGAGTTTTAGATAAAGAAGGTGATTTTTATAGAATTCAAACTCCAGATAATTATATTTCTTGGGTAGATAAAGGTGGAATTACCAAAATGAACAAAAAAGAATTTGATGCTTGGAAAAACTCTAAAAAAGTGATTTTTACTAAAAATTTTGGATTTGTATATGCTGATAAAAATGAAGAATCTAACATTATTTCTGATATTTCTTTAGGTGGTCTTTTACAATATCTCTCTGAAGATACTTCTTTTTATGCAGTAAAATATCCTGATAATAGAACTGGTTTTGTCAAAAAAAGTGAAGGATTATTATATGATAATTGGTTAAACAATTTAGCATACAACAAAAATAATATTGAAAAAACTGCTAAAGCTATGCAAGGTTTTCCTTATTTGTGGGGAGGCACTTCTGCTAAAGGAATGGATTGTAGTGGTTTTACAAAAATGGTGTATTTAATGAATGGTTTTGTAATTCCTAGAGATGCTTCTCAGCAAATAAATGCAGGAAAAAAAGTAGATTTAAAGCTAGGTTTTTCTGATTTACAAAAAGGAGATTTATTATTTTTTGGTAAAAAAGCAACTTCAGAAAAAAAACAACGTGTTACCCATGTTGGTATTTGGTTAGGAAACGGCAAACAAGAATTTATACATGCTTCTGGAAATGTGCATATTTCTTCTATGGACAAAACACAACCAAATTATGATGAATTTAATAAAAACAGATATTTAGGAAGCAAACGTTATTTGGATGTAAAAGATAAAATGATTTTAGATTTGAAAGAAAAAAATTAAGTTTTAGATTATTGCTATTTTTTTCTAGCAAAGACGTAAATGTTTTAAATGAAAAGTCCTCACAGGTTTCAAAAACCTGTGAGGACTAGATTTTAATATAAAACTAAACGTTATTTTTGATAAGAATACACAATAGTTTCTGACTCTTGTTGAAAGCTAAAAGTTAATAAGTTATCTGAAGTTAATGTAAAAACTTGTGTGTCTCCAGCTACTGAAAAATTAAAAGTACTATTTAAATTATCCCTCCAAGTACCAGAACTCGTTTGAATAGCACAATTATTATCTTCAAAATGATTTGTAATTGTAAAGGTTTTGTTTGTACGTACTTCTATTTTATCTTTAGATTTACAATCATTAATAAAATTTTGTCCCATTGCTGTTATGGAAATTAGTTTCCATTCGCCAATTACTGGACTTGTTACTACTACTGGTGGCACAACTTCTATGGGGTCTTCCATACTATTAGTACAACTAAAAGAAACTACTAAAAGGACTACTAATATTAATGTTTTTTTCATAATTTTTATATTTTAATTTATTCTAAGAGTTATATTTTCTTTGATGTGATTGAAAGAGAATCTATTTTTTTTATTAACTTTATTCAGCTACTGTTGATGCTGTGATTTCTTCATCAGTTATAGAAATAATAATATCTCCTTCATCTCCAATGAAATTACTTTTATCAATAACTAACAAACTAAATAATTCACTAGATTGAAATCTACCCACCATTTCTGTTCTATTATCAGACAATTTCAAGGTAAAATAACACCTATCTGAAGGTATATTTATAATTTTTGCTAGATTTGGTTTCCACCTTTTTTCATCAACAAAAAATGGTGGAGAATTGTTTATACCTGCTTTAATACCCTTAACTGTTGTAGAATCTGTGGGTATAAATACACCATTAAATTTACCTGCAATTATAATTTTAGCGTTTAATTCTTTATTTGTAGCATTACTAAAACTAAATTGAAACCCTTCAAATTCTTTTTCTCCTCCAGGGTCTTCACAAGAAAAAAAAGATATAATTAAAAAAAATATTAATACATTTTTCATTTTAATAAGGATTAAAGTTAGCGTCTTTAGATATAAAGCAGGCATTAATTATAATTGTTGTAGTATTTACTACTGGGCAATCCAAATCCACAACAATATCAATTAATGGGTTAACATTTTCTACTAGATCATTATTGTTGCTATTAGAATCATTTATACCGGTTTCAAGATCGAGATAAGAAAATTCTTGGTTAGAACAATTGGAATAGTCATAAGTTGTTTGAGTGTTATATCTTTTAGCTGCTATTGGCCCTCTTATATAGACAGCTAAATTATTATTTTGTTCTAATATTTTATTTTTTACCTCAAGCTCTGTGAAATTTAAATTTTTTATTGATTCTATTAAAAATCTTTTGGCAACTATATAGCAACTCTGTTTTTCTACTTTATTAAAAGCATAATTTTTCAAATCTGTTTTACTCGGTTTCCTTAAACCAACTATCCAACCAAACAATTTACGATAAGTAGTATTATCATTCCAAATTTCTCTCCCTATAAAATTATTATGTAAATCCATCTGCCTAGAATCAACTGCGTTAGTATTAGAACAAAGCCCTATTTCTCTTGCATCAGTGACTAATTTAGCAAAACTTAACCGACTCATTTTAGATGAAACTGTAAAATAATATTGAGCTAGTAAAGAGTTCCACAAAATGTGTCTGTAAGCATCTCTTCTAGAATCGCCATTTGGTAAATTTGGATACTGATCAGAAGACCATTCCACTGATCTTGATCCAGCTAAGTGATAAGAAATAGATGCTCTTACCCAACCAAACCCGCTAGCACTTGCGGATAAAATTGTACACAAAGCAATAATAGTTTCATTATTAGTTTTAGAAAGTGTACTATGTTTATTGTCTAAATGGTCATAAATTGTAGGATTATTTGCAATTTCTAATAACACCATATAATCTAAATTCTGAGAATAATATTCATCTATAACCTGATTATTAGGCTGTATATCTTCATCTGTAAAGTTATCAAAATCAAAAATCACCATGTCCACATTTAGTGAATTTTCATCTTCCAAGCCTACTGAATTATAGTTTTCAATTTTTTCGTAAGGAAAATTAACCAATACCACTTTAGAAGCCTCTAATATTGCATTTGGGCCAGGTAATTCTTCTTCTATTTGTTGAGTTTTTGCTTGCGTACCTTTTGCAGTAGTATTTCTTAATTTATTATAAAGTATTTTTAGATATTCTAAGGTGTGTTCTTCTTTTAAGTCTTCTTCTGTAGCAGAAAACCTATGATTTACAAGGAAACCTTGATAGTAAATTTCTTTAGAATCACCATAGTTTTTAGTATCTTCTAATAAGTTAGTTGAACTAGATATCTCTATAAACTCATCTTCTTTTTGGCATCCCATTAAAAAGAAAAGTAGTATAAATGGAATTAATAGAAAGTTTTTTCTGTAAGTTTTTTCTGTAAGTTTTTTCTGTAAGTTTTTTCTGTAAGTTTTTTCTGTAAGTTTTTCATAAATTATATTTTTTTACAAACATATAAACTTAATTAATGTTAAAAAAGAGGGAAAACACCTGTTTTTTTTTCTAGCAATAATTTAACTTCTAATCTAATATAGTAATTTTAATTTTATTTTGTTAGAATATTCTTAAAAAACACTTGTTTAATTCTTAAAAACTATAGCTCATAAAAAGGTTTACCCCAGATAGAGGCTTTGTTTGAGCTCTCACGCTTTTGGGCGTGAAGCGAGTGCCGAAAGCTGGAAATAGGTTCAAAAAAAACACCTTTCAATTAAAAAACTGAAAGGTATTTATAATATGTAGTTTTAATGAACAGATTGCTTCGTACCTCGCAATGACTTTAAGAATCTAATACAACACTCTAAATTTAATTGTGCCTTCTACAGCTCTTAATTCTTCTAAAACTTCTCTGTTATATTCTTTATCTAAATCTGTAATTACATAACCTACTTTTGGGTCTGTAGATAAATATTGCCCGTTTATATTTAGATTATATTTTGCTAAAATCTTATTTATTTTAGCCATTACACCAGATACATTTTTATGAATATGTAAAAATCTATGTGAATTTGTTTGTCTTGGTAAACGAATGTTTGGGAAATTTACAGCATCTACAGTGTTACCAGAATTTATATATGCCATAATTTTACTTGGTACAAAATCTGCTATATCTCTTTGTGCTTCTTCTGTACTTCCACCAACATGCGGCGTTAAAATTACGTTTGGCAAGCCTTTTAATTCTGTATAAAATTCGCCATTTTTTCTTGGCTCTTCTGGATATACATCTACTGCAGCACCTGCTAATTTACCACTTTTAAGAGCAGCAACTAAAGCAGGAATATCTACTACAAAACCTCTTGCTAAGTTTACCAAATGTGCGCCTTCTTTCATTTGAGAGATTTCTTTTTCTCCGAAGAAATTTTTATTGGCAGCATTATCATCTACATGTAAAGTTACTACATCTGAAATATTAAGTAATTCTTCTAAAGTATTTAATTTGGTTGCATTACCTAAAGCCAATTTGTCTTCTACATCATAGATAAAATTTGTCTGATTTATGAATTTTATTTCAAAACCGTCATATTCATCTTCAACATTAGTGTTTTCACATGAAAGGCTAATTATTATTGTAAAAATTATAAAAAATATTTTTCTCATTATCGATTATTAGGATTAAAATTAATATTTTTTGAATAATAACAATTATCCAAAAGAACAGTAGTGTATACTTTACGAACACAAAGGTCGTTAGGTAGTAATGTATCACTATTTAAATCATCTAAACTTGTTATTCCAATATCGTTATTTAAAGGTATTAATGCTTCTTTATTATTTATATTTATACCTCACAATACCTAGTAACATTTTAAATATTATTTTATCATAAATTTTCTTTTGAATATTCCTGCTTTAATTCTTCTTCTGTAGCAGTAAATCTATGATTTACTAAAAAACCTTGGTAGTATATTTCTTTATATTCGCCATAATTCTCACTTTCTTCTAATGTATTAATTGAGCTAGTGTTCTCTATGAATTCTTCTTCTTTTTGGCATCCCATTAAAAATAAAATAAATGGAATTAATGCAAAGTTTTTTCTGTAAGTTTTTCATTTAAATAATTTTTTATGAAAATAGTACTTTTTACTATCACAAAAAAAGAGGAAAACACCTATTTTTATTATTCTTATCAATGTGAGAAATAATTTTTAATTTGTTTGTTTATTGTAATTTATGTTTAAATCTATAATTTCACACTCCGCTTTTTGTCTCATATATACATAGAAAGTAAAACTTTTCTAATCATAAAAGCTTCTTAAAAAGTCTAGCCCGGATTGAAACGGCATCCTTTTTTTTGATAAATAGCCTTTAGTATCTGTAAAAAAACTGCTGTTATTTATAAAGCTATAACTATTTTAAAATGTCTAAATTAAAAAAAAGATATAGTGGAAAGCTGGAAATAGCTCCAAAAAAAAAGCCTTTAAAAATTAAACGATTTCTAAAGGCTTTTGTTTTTAATCTAATTTCTTAGCATTGGTAACTTTTTGTTTTGTTAAAGCAATATCTATAACTTGTTTCATATCTGTTACGTAATGAAAAGTAAGCCCTTTTAAATAGCTTTCTTTAATTTCTAAGATGTCCTTTCTATTATCATCACACAGAATTATTTCTTTAATATTTGCTCTTTTAGCTGCTAGTATTTTTTCTTTAATTCCGCCAACTGGTAACACTTTACCACGTAGGGTAATTTCGCCAGTCATGGCTAGTTTATTTTTAACTTTGCGTTGAGTAAAAGAGGAAATTAAAGAGGTTAACATGGTAATACCTGCACTTGGCCCATCTTTTGGTGTTGCACCTTCTGGAACGTGAATATGCACGTTGTAGTTTTCTAAAATTTTTGGTTTAACACCAAACGTTTCTGCGTTTGCTTTAATATATTCTAGGGCAATTGTTGCAGATTCTTTCATAACTTTACCTAAATTACCTGTAATAGAAAGGTTTCCTTTTCCTTTAGATAAAATAGATTCTATAAATAGAATATCTCCACCAACACTTGTCCATGCTAAACCTGTAACTACACCTGCAACACCATTATTCTCATATTTATCTCTATTTCTTGGTGTGCCTAAAATTTCTTCTACTTTTTTGGTAGTTAATGCAATTTCATAAGCTTCTTCTAATGCAATAGATTTTGCGGCAAAACGTACCACTTTTGCAATTTGCTTTTCTAAACCTCTTACTCCAGATTCTCTTGTATAACCTTCTACAACTGTTTCTATTTGTGCTTTACCTAATTTTAGATCTTTGGTTGTTAAACCGTGTTCTTTTAATTGTTTAGGCAATAAATGTCTTTTGGCAATTTCTACTTTTTCTTCTAAAGTATAACCTGTAACATTTATAATTTCCATTCTATCTCTTAAAGCCCAGGGAATTTGACCTAAGTTATTAGCAGTTGCAATAAATAGAATTTTAGATAAATCGTAACCAACTTCTAAATAATTGTCATAAAAAGCTTCGTTTTGTTCTGGATCTAAAACCTCTAACATTGCAGATGAAGGATCTCCTTGATGACTTTGCCCTAATTTATCAATTTCATCTAAAACAAAAACAGGGTTAGAACTTTCTGCCTTTTTTAAATTCTGAATTAAACGCCCAGGCATTGCCCCAATATAGGTTTTTCTATGGCCACGAATTTCTGCTTCGTCTCTTAAACCGCCTAAAGACATGCGCACATATTTTCTACCCAAAGCTTCTGCTACAGATTTTCCTAAAGAAGTTTTACCAACTCCTGGAGGACCGTACAAACAAATTATTGGCGATTTCATATCTTTTCTTAACTTTAAAACAGCCAAATGTTCTATAATTCTGTCCTTTACTTTTTCTAGACCAAAGTGATCTCTATCTAGTATTTTTTGACCTCTTTTTAAATCGAATTTATCTTCTGTATATTCTCCCCAAGGCAATTCTAGCATTAACTCTAAATAGTTTCTTTGCACGCCAAACTCTGCCATTTGCGGATTCATACGTTTTAAACGTCCTAATTCTTTCTCAAAAACGGCAGCAACTTCTTTATTCCATTTTTTAGTTTTTCCTTTTAAGCGCATTTCTTCTAACTCTTGGTCATTAGAAACGCCACCTAATTCTTCTTGTATGGTTTTTAATTGCTGATGCAAATAATATTCTCTTTGTTGCTGATCTAAATCTTCTCTTGTTTTAGATTGAATATCATTACGCAACTTTAATTTTTGAAGCTCTTTATTTAAATTTTTCAAGGTTAATAAAGCACGTTCTTTTAAATTATCTTGCTCTAAAATAGTTTGCTTTTTAGCCACAGGCAAATCCATATTAGAAGATATAAAATTGACTAAAAAAGAATTTGATTTTATATTTTTTAGTGCAAAAGATGCTTCTGATGGTAACATTGGGTTTTCTTTAATTACCTCTAATGCCTGCTCTTTAACTGCATCTATAATAGCCTCAAACTCTTTTTTATCTGCTATATCTTTATCTTCTACGGCTTCTTTTACGGTTGCTTTTAAATATGGAGTATCTTGAATAATTGTATCTATTTCAAAACGTTTTTTACCTTGTATAATAACCGTTGTGTTGCCATCTGGCATTTTTAAGACACGTAAAATCTGTGCAACAACACCTGTTGTGTTAATGTCTTTTAAAGTTGGCTCTTCTACCTCTTCATTCTTTTGAGCTACAACCCCAATTACTTTATCGCCTTTGTTGGCATCTTTAATTAATTGTATAGATTTATCTCTACCAGCAGTAATAGGTATAACCACACCTGGAAATAAAACGGTGTTTCTTAAAGGTAAAATTGGTAAGGTTTCTGGTACGCTTTCATTATTAATGATTTCTTCATCTTCTGGAGTCATTAAAGGTATCAACTCAGAATCTTCATTCAACATATTTTGAAGCGACATATTGTCTAATCTCATTACTTTTGGTTTGCTCATGTGCTATATATCTGTCATACTGACATTGCATTTTAGAAAACTAAAAAACAACGTGTATTTATTATTTTTAAAGTACTGATAATTAAGTTTATATAAAATAAATTCTCGATTATCAATACTATAAAAACAATTGTTATGCCAAACAAAAAATATATTAATCTTAAAACATTATCTTAGAACAAAAAGTATAAAATGAATTTTAATTATTTAATGTTTGCACATTTAATAACAGTTTTACCCTGTGTTTTAATTGGTGCACTTTTACTTTTGATAAAAAAAGGAACAAAATTGCATAAGAATATGGGTAAATTATATATGATTTTAATGCTAATTACTGCTTTTATAACCTTATTTATGAAAGCACAAGTTGGGCCTAAATTTTTAAATCATTTTGGTTGGATTCATCTTTTTAGCGTGCTTACCTTTTACAGCATTCCCACAGCTTTTTTTGCTGCTAGAAAAGGAGACATAAAAACGCATAAACGAAAAATGATACTGCTTTATTTTGGTGCAATTGTTATTGCTGGCGCATTTACTTTTTATCCTGGTAGATATTTACATTCGTTATTTTTTAATTAATGATGAAATTTATGATGGTTTAAAATTAAAAAATTAATTGCTAACCATTATTTTTGCCTAGATGAAAAACAATAAGCAAACTACAAAAAAGTTACAACGAGCGGTTGCAGAAGCCATTCAACAATTTTCTATGATTGCAAATGGAGATAAAATAATGGTGTGTCTTTCTGGTGGAAAAGATAGTTATACGCTGCTAAACATGATGTTACATTTTAAAAAAGTAGCGCCCATTTCTTTTGAAATTATTGCCGTTAATTTAGATCAAAAACAACCTGGATTTCCTGAACATATTCTACCAAAATATTTAACCAACCTAGGCGTAAATTTTAAAATTATTGAAAAAAATACCTATAAAGTTGTTATGGAAAAAACACCAGAAGGTAAAACCACCTGTAGTTTGTGCTCTCGTTTAAGAAGAGGAACTTTATATGAGGCTGCAAAAGATTTGGGTTGTAATAAAATTGCATTGGGCCACCATAGCAATGATATTTTAGAGACTTTTTTACTGAATTTTCTTTTTGCTGGGAAATTAGAAACGATGCCTCCAAAATTTTTAAATGATGCTGGTGATTTAGAAGTTTTAAGGCCTTTATCTTTTTGTAAAGAAAGTGATATAGAAAACTATTCTGCTGATCAAAAATTTCCTATAATTCCTTGTAACTTATGTGGTTCTCAAGAAAATTTACAACGTAAAAAAGTAAAACAAATGATTACTAGTTGGGAAGCTGAAAGACCCAATACCACAGCTGTTATGATGAATGCTTTACAAAATGTATTTCCATCTCATTTATTAGATCATAAACTATATGATTTTAAGAAATTGAAAAGTAAAGTAGTAGAAAAAAGTATGTTTTAAAAAATTACTTCTAAAAACTAATAGTTTCTATATTTTGCGGTTTGCTCAAAAACGCTTTCTAAGATGCGTTGTTCTATTGCATCAAAATCTAAATTTCTTCTCTTCTTTACGGCTGTTGCCACTTCAAAAACTTTATTGGTTTTGTATTCTGTAAAACCTGCTGCACCACCCCAGCTAAAAGAAGGTACAAAGTTTCTAGGAAAACCACTACCAAAAAGATTTGCGCTAACGCCAATAACGGTTCCTGTATTAAACATAGTATTAATACCACATTTAGAATGATCTCCCATCATTAAACCACAAAACTGTAAACCTGTTTTTGCAAAACGTTCGGTTTCATAACTCCACAATTTTACTTCAGCATAATTATTTTTTAGATTAGAATTATTAGTATCTGCTCCTAAATTACACCACTCTCCAATTACAGAATTCCCTAAATAACCATCGTGTCCTTTACTAGAATAGCCAAAAATTACTGCATTACTTACCTCACCTCCTATTTTAGAAAAAGGACCTACAGTAGTATCTTTATAAATTTTTGCACCCATTTTAAGCACTGCATTCTCGCACATTGCAAAAGGACCTCTTACAGCTACGTTCTCCATAACTGTGGCATTTTTACCTATATAAATAGGGCCTTCTGTAGCGTTTAAAGTGGCAAATGTAATTTGCGCACCTTCTTCTATAAAAATATTTTCTTTGTTTAAAACTTGTACCGTTTCTGGAATAGGTTGTGATGTTTTACCTGCCGTAATTAATTTAAAATCTTGTTGAATTGCTTTACCATTAAACGTAAAAATATCCCAAGTGTTTTTTATTTGAATTAAATCTTCTTCAAATTCGATTTGCTTGTAATCTTCAAAAATTACTTCTTCTTGTTTATCCGTAGAAAAAAAAGCAACAACATCATCTCCTTTAAAAATCGCTTCATTTTCAGAAAGATTTTTTATCTTTTCTATTAAAGATTCCGTAGGACAAAAAGAGGCATTAATTAAAATGTTTTCTGCCATTTCTACCATAGGATATTTTTCTTCTAAATACTCTTCTGTTATGGTAGTTGTAGTTAAACCTAAATATTTTTCCCACTTTTCTCTTATCGTTAAAATACCTATTCTAATATCTGCTACTGGTTTGGTATATGTAAATGGTAAGAGTGCATTTCTAACAGCACCATCAAATAAAATGTAGTTCATTTTGCTTTTTTAAAAACACAAATTTAGTTTAAAATAGTCATAAAAAAAACCGAATGCCAAATGCAATCGGTTTTTAAACTTGAATTCCTAAAAAATTAATTTTTTATAAACCTTTGTGTTCCTATTTTGTCTGCAGTAGATACTTTTAAAAGATAAATTCCTTTAGACAAAGAATTTACATTAATACTGTTATTTGCATCAGAAATATTACGTGTTAATGCCAATCTACCTACAGCATCATAAAACCCTACTTTAGCATTTTCTGTACCAGTTGGCAATTGTAACGTTATTCTGTCTGTTGCAGGGTTTGGAAAACTACTAAATTCTAAACGGTTTGCTTCTGCTATACTTAAAGAAGGTGTTGCAGAATTTGCTGTAACAACTTGATCCTGTCCATCGAAAGCACTTCCGTTTCCATTCGCCGCGTTTACTGCTGTATAAAAAGTTACCTTACCTAAATCTGTTGCTGGAGATCTCCATGTAAAAGACCAATCTCCAGAAGAAGATGGTGATGAATGTGTAATTCTGTCGCCGCTTACTCTAGAACCATTTCCTGCAGTAAATGCACCTACTTTAACATTAGCGTCTGTTTCTGCAACTAACTGAAAACCATGTGTATTAGAAGAAGATGTTGTGTTTACATTAATAGTATAATCTTTATTTAATTCGTAACCAGTTACAGGTATATCTGATGTAATTTCTACAGAAGCGTCAAAATCCCCTCCACTATGACATTGAGCACAAGTATTGCCTCCATCTCCGGGAGATCCAGAACGTCCATCTGTTCTTCCGCCAGAACTTGATATAAGTAAAAAAGCAGATACAGGTATTGCTAAAAGTAAAAATTTAAAAAAGTAGTTTTTTTTCATAATGATTTAAATTAAAGTGAAATTATTTGAAATTTGTCGATTAACGATTTGAAACTTACACAAAAACTTTATTTTAAAGGTGTAAACTTTTGTTAAAAAAGCACATAAACTTTAAAACCCTGTGATTGACAGCGACAAAGTAACTATAATTAATAATTTTTAGAAATAAAAAACTATTGAAAGGGAATATATACCTTTAAAGAGGAGAAATAATTGGTTAAATATTATAAACAAACCTGAAAATAGATTTGTATTTTTGAGCCATGAAAAAAATTATAGGCGTATTACTTACCACAATACTAATTATAACAGCACTTTATTACTGTTTTATCTATTTTATAACCTATAGTAATGGATTTAGATCTGGCGAATTAATAAAAATAAGCAGAAAAGGGGTTTTGGTAAAAACTTGGGAAGGAGAAATAAGTCAAGGTATTTCTGGAGCTCAAACTTTTTCTTTTTCTGTTGAAGATAAAAATATGGAGGTAATTAAAAAGCTGCAAAAATATCAAGGCAGGTATGTAAAATTATCTTACAAAGAACGTTATAAAACTTTTTTTTGGTTAGGAGATACCAAATATTTTATAACAGCAGTAACACAAGAACAATCTCCTCATTTTAGAAGTAAAAACCATACAGATGATTAAAAAGTTTAAATATATTAAAGATTCTCAAATAACAATTACAGAACTAATGTTGCCATCTCACTCTAATTTTAGTGGAAAAATTCATGGAGGCCACATTTTAAATTTAATGGATCAAATTGCCTTTGCATGCGCGTCTAAACATTCAGAAAACTATTGTGTTACTGCTTCTGTAAACAAGGTAGATTTTTTGAATCCCATTGAGGTTGGTGAATTGGTTACCATGAAAGCTTCTATAAATTTTACTGGAAGAACATCTATGGTTGTTGGTTTAAGGGTTGAATCTGAAAACATAAGAACAGGAGAAACAAAACATTGTAATTCTTCTTATTTTACCATGGTTGCTAAAGATGAATTTGGAAAAAGTACGCCTACACCAGGTATTATTTTAACTTCAGAAGCACAAATTAGACGCTTTACAAGATCTATTGTAAGACAAAAGGAAGGACGAAACAGAACGTCTAGATTTAATAGCAATGTTTTTAAATCTGAACATTATATGGATTTATTAAAAGATAGCAATTCTAAAATTGAAATTAATAATTAAAATATTTTAAACACCAAATTGGGTTAAATGATGGTCTAAATGTTTGTAAAAAAGAGTATTCCATTCTTTGGCTGTTAAAGCTCCAAAAGAATCTGATACTTTGCCCTCAAATTCAGACGTCCCTAATTCTTGAGTTTTAATAAGTGCACCAATTAACCTTTGCTTTTCTTCTTCGAAAAAACGCTCATCTGTAATTTTAAATTGTGCCGAAGTTTTGCCATTTTTAGAAAATGGTTTTTCAGAAACTACGGCTTTTTTAATAAAAAGTTTTAAAAATAATTTTACCAATGCATTTGGTTTAGCATGTTTTTGAGTGTAAACCATCTCATAGGGTACGCATAAATGTGCTAACATTTGTTGTACATTCATTTTACCCCAATTAGGTTTGGTTTCTGCTGTTAAGTTTTCTATTCTGGCAATTACTTCTTTTACAATCTCTTTTTCAAAAATGTTTTTCATAGCTTTTTTTTTAATGCATCAATTTAAATAATAATTCTTTTAAAACATCTGCTGTAGTATTATTTGCTCCAACTCCTTTACTTTTAACATCTGCCTCTCTAAGAAATGCTATATTTTGCGCCACTTTTCTCATAGGATAATTTCTTGCAGCTACAAAATACTCGTCCACAAAATAAGGGTTTATTCCTAATTTTTTGGCAACAGTGCTTTTAGATTTATCTTTTAAACCATGAAAAAGTAATAATTGCGTAAAAAAACTATTTAGTAAAGAAATAGTCATTACAATTGGGTTTTTCTTAGGATTTTCTATAAAGTAGTTGATAATTCTATTTGCGCTAACTATATTTTTTTCACCTACCGCTTTCTTCAATTCAAAATTATTAAAATCTTTAGAAATTCCAATATTTTGCTCTATATGTAGGTCTGTTATAATGGTCTCTTGGGGCAGAATTAACATTAATTTACTTAATTCGTTAGAGATTTTACTTAAATCTGTCCCTAAAAATTCTAAAAGCATTTGTGCAGCTTTGGGTTCTATTTTATAGTTTTTACCACTTAAAACTCTACGGATCCAATCTGATACTTGGTAATCTTTTAATTTATTACTTTGGAAAACAATTCCATTTTTTGCAATAACTTTATGTAACTTTTTACGCTTGTCTAATTTTTTGTATTTGTAATTAAAAACTAAAACAGTTGTAGGTTGTGGGTTTTCTGCATACGCAACTAATTTTTCTATATTTCTACTTAAATCTTGGGCTTCTTTTACAATAATTACTTGCCTTTCTGCCATCATTGGGTAGCGTTTTGCAGCAGCCACAATTTCTTCTACAGATACATCTCTACCATACATAATTTGCTGATTAAAGCCTTTATCTGCTTCATCTAAAACATTTTGTTCTATGTAATCAGAAATTTTATCTATATAATAAGGCTCGTCTCCCACTAAAAAATAAATGGGTTTTAAATTGCCCTTTTTAATATCGCTAACAATTGTTTTTATTTCATTCATAAATTAAATTGAAAAATGTTTTCAACCAAAAGTGACAGATTTTACTGAAAATAATTGATATTTTTGTGCAATGCAAAAGTTGAATTTACCTTCATTTCACTTCAAAATCAAAAATAGCGAAAATAAGACGCTCATTTTTGATATTTTGAGAAAAAAATTCTTGGTTTTAACTCCAGAAGAATGGGTTCGTCAACATTTTGTTTATTTTTTATTAGAAACTAAAAAATATCCAAAATCTTTAATTGCTTTAGAAAAACAATTCACAATTAATAACCGAAAAAAAAGAACAGATATTTTAATATTTGATAAAAATGGAAAGCATGATATTATTGTAGAATGCAAAGCGCCTTCTATAAAAATAACACAAGATACTTTTGACCAAATTGCGCGTTACAATTTGGCATTAAAAGCAAATTATTTAATAGTTACCAACGGCTTACAACATTACTATTGCAAAATGGATTTTGAAAATGAGGCTTATATTTTCTTAAGAGAAATACCAGATTATAACTGATTTAATCTTTTAAGTACCGTTCTTTTAAGATATTTACATGGTGTTTTTGATGACCAGAAAAAAGATAGCCTAAAGCCCTAACAGACATTTTATTTTCTGATGCCACGCCTATTCTTAACAATGCTTCTTTAGAAAAACTATTATACAATTGTATGGTAGATTTTCTTAGAGTTTGCATTTCTTCTAACATCTCTGCAAAGTCTCTATCATTTGCATTATCGTTATTAACAAAAATATCCTGATCAAAACCTGGTAAATTTGTTTTATCGTTTCTAGCAAAACACAATGCTCTATAATTAAAAATTCTTTCTGTATCTATAATATGTTGCACCACTTCCTTTATGCTCCACTTGCCTTCCTCGTAACTAAATTCTTGCTTATTTTTTGGCAAACCTGTTAATAAAGTATCAAATTCGTTTTGAGAGCTTTCTAAATTTTCTACGATAGATTTTTCAACTACAGCGACTAATTTTAAATATTGTTCAAAATAAGGGGCGTATTCGTTTTTAGGTATCATATGATTTATTTTAAATGTAAAACTGTTAAAATTGTTTTGATTATAATTACAATATCATTCTTAAAAGAATAATTATTTACATAAGCTGTATTTAATTTCACTTTTTCTGGCCATAAAACAAAATCATTAAACTGTTTTGCATCTGTTTGTTTTGCCAATAATTCTTCCTCATTTGCAAACTTTAAAGTTGCTAAAGAGGTTAAGCCTGGTTTTACGTTTAAAATTATTTTATTTGCGCCATCTAAAACATCTGCATACCCTTTTATATCTGGCCTAGGCCCAACAATGCTCATACTGCCCAAAAACACATTTAAAAGTTGTGGCAATTCGTCTAATTTATTTTTTCGAATAAATTTACCAAATGGCAATATTGTTTTACCAGATTTTAAGCTTTTTATTTTAAAAATTAAAAACAACTTTCCTTTTTTACCAACTCTTTTCTGCACAAAAAAACCAAATTCCTTATGCACAATTGTTGAAATAATAAACAAAACAAAAATTGGAATAATGCATAACATTATTCCAATTAAAGATAAAAAAATATCTAATAATCTCTTTAAAATTCTTTGTTTTAAGGACAGCAAACTTATTTAGTTTTAAAAAAACCAATTATTTTTTGAAAAAAACTTTGTTTTTCTTCATTTTCATGATAGCCATAACCATATCTTCCATAGCCATAACCATAGCCGTAGCCATAACCATAACCGTAGCCATAACCGTATTTACTTTTTATAGAAAAATCATTTAATACATAACTAATGTTGGTTACTTCTTTGTTGCTGTACTTATCATCAATCATCTTCATCATACCTTTTTCTGTATAATTTTGTCTGATAACATAAATAACTGCATCAGAATATTTAAACAATTCTAATGCATCTGATACTAAACCAACTGGAGGTGTATCTATAATAACATAATCATATTTTTGTTTAAGCTCTGCTATCATTTTATCTGCTGCATCACTTAACAACAACTCAGACGGATTAGGAGGTATAGGTCCAGAAAGTATTAAATCTAAATTAGGAATTTTTGTAGGTGTAATAACTTCATCTAAAGTTTTTTGCTTTATTAAATAATTTACAACTCCAACGTCATTAGGTAAATCAAAATCATCATATATTTTTGGTTTTCTTAAATCTAAACCTAACAAAACTGTTTTTTTTCCACTTAAAGCAAAAACAGTAGCCATGTTAATAGAAATCATTGTTTTACCCTCTCCACTTACAGAAGATGTTAATATTAAGGTTTTAGAATCGTCTTTATGAGATGTATTTTTATATAAAAATTGAATGTTAGATCTTAAGGCTCTAAAAGATTCTGCTACAGAAGATTTTGGTCTTTCAAATACGGCTAAATTATTGTTTCCTGTATTTTTACCTACAACACCCAAAACTGGTATGGCATAATTGTTTTGTATTTCTTCTGCCATATGTACTTTATTATCTAATAATTCTCTGATAATAATATAAAACAAAGGAAAAATAACGCCCAACATTAACGCTACTAAATAATTAAAATTTGGATTAGGGTAATTTGGACCCTGTCCTAAATCTTTAGCTGTATCAATTATTTTAACATCAGAAACATTAGCTGCAATTGCAGTACCTGCCTCATACTTTTTTTGTTTTAAATAATTATAGTTTGCCTCAGAAATTTCATAATCTCTTTGAAAAGTTAGTAAACCTTGTTCTTGTTTTGGTAATTTTTTCTTTTCAGTTAAATACTTTTTTAAACTAGCATTTAATTTTCTTAGTCTACCTGCATTTAGTCTTAATAAAGAGTTGATGTTTTCTAGAAGATTATTTTTTACAATTTTAATCTCTCTAGACATTTGTATAATGTCTGGATGATTGTCTTTCACTAGATCTCTTAACACCTCTCTTTTACTAGATTTTAATACCAACTCATTAATTAAATTAGTAATTTTGGGATCTTCTATTTGTAAGGTTGCTGGTACTAAATTATCTTTATTAAAAGTTGTATTACTTTTTAAATAACTATTTAAATTGGTTAAATAATCATTATAGTTTTGTAATTGTAATTTTTCTTTTTCTAAAATAATTGTTTCTCCAAAAATTTCTGTCCCTTGAGAAGATAAATCGAAAATATTATTGGTTTCCCTGTAATTTCCTAAATCTTTTTCTAACTTTTTTAAATTTACAGCCTCTGCTTTAAATAAAGTATCTATGTACGCTTGCGTTCTAACGGCATATTCTATTTTTTGAATTTGTTTTACAGAATCTAAAACCTTTACAGTCGCATTTAAATAAGCTTCTATTCTTTTTTTGTTTCTACCCTGCAATTGCAGTTTTAACATAGAAGCTGCGTTTGTGATGCTGCTTACGCCTACACCTCTGTTGCCAGATACAGTGCCATCAAAACTTGCAAATTTTATATAATATTTTTCTCCAATTGTAAAAGGTTTAATTTGCTGAAGCTTAAAGTTTAAAAAAGGTGTGCTAATTGTTTCGCCTACTTTATAAGTCTTAGAAAAAGACTTTTGCGAAGATGGTCTAGAATCTATAGTGTTTGTATCATAATGAATAACAGAATTATTACCAAATTCGTTAAAATCAAAAGAAAGTTTAAATGTATCTTCTCCAACAAATTCTATCTGTATTAACTTATTTAAAATTTGAGATTTATTAGTGTTTAATTTAATTACAAAAGGAGTGTAGCCATATTTGTCTTCTAATCTAAATTTACCTTCTTGTAAATATTCTATAAAAAAATTAAGTCTTTTAACAACTATTTCATTGTGTGATCTCGATTTTAAAATCACCTTAACTGTCTCTAACTCATCACTTGCACCTCCCCAATTAAAAGCAATATTTGTTCCTGTAGAAAATAAAGGATTATTTTCTTCTTTCACAGAAATAATAGTATCTAAAGTATACTTTTTCTGTAAGTAACCATTCATAAATTTTGCAACAACAAGTGCTATAATAATGGCCACTAAAAAAAGTTTCCAATACGCCAAAACTTTATAGATATAGTCTTTTATATCTATATTACCAACAGGGCTAGCATTAGATATTTTTGTTTTATTATTCATGCGATTATAAATTTCTTGCTAAAATAATGGTTGATGTTACTAAAGTAAATATAGAAATAACGGTAGATAAACTTTGTAAGCCTGTTGTACCAGTTCCCCAAGATTTTTCTTTTAAAGGTTTTATGTTTATAATATCATTAGGTTTTATGTAAAAAACAGCTTTATTTAAAACAGCTACTTTAGTTAAATCTAAGGTAAACTTTTCTGTTCCTTTGTTTGTTGTTCTTAATATTTCTACTTCCTCTCTATTTCCTACATCAGAAATATCACCAGAATTTGCAATAGCATCTATTATAGAAACTCTATTTTGAAAAATTATATTAGTTCCTGGCTGATTAATTTCTCCTATAATTGTATATCGAATTCCAGATAATTTAACAGAAACAAACAAACTGTTATCATTATTTATATATTCTTCCCTTAATTTAGTCTCTATCTTTTTTCTTACTTCTAGCGTTGTATATCCTAAAACATTAATATTACCCAATGTTGGTACCCTAATATTCCCATAATTATCTACACTGTAATCAGAAAAATATCCTACATTACTTCCTTGGCCACCACCTGCTCCATTTATATTTGCATTGTTGTTACCACCCGCGTTATTTTTTTGAAAAGCTGCTACAATTTCTGGGTTTTTAGAAGTGATATTTATGTTTAAAATATCATCTACCTGAAGTTTATAGGGCACATTATTTATTCTCTTTATTTCTGAATTAGTTGTGGGCTTTCCTTGTAAATAAGTTAGTTCTTTATTAGAAACACAAGAGCTATAAACTACTCCTAAAACGAGTAATAGTAAATATTTTTTCATTATAAATTTTTAGTAAGAATAGTTACAAATATACTTTTTATAAGTGTAAAGCTATAATTTTATTTTACTTTCGTTTTTATTTTTTAAAATGTTATTTCAACCTATAAAATATTTCTTTTTTTTACTAAAAGCTTCCAACCAACATGGAGTGCATTCTCCTTTTGTTTACAACCTAGTAACCAATTGTTTCTATGCTAAAAAAGACCAAATAAAATGGTTGAAACACAAAACTATAAAACAAACACTTCTTAAAAATGAAAATTCGATAAAAGTAACTGATTTTGGTGCTGGTTCTAGAATATTTAAAGACGAAGATAGAAAAATTAGTAAAATTGCTAAAATTGCAGGTATCTCTAACAAAAAAGCAAACTTACTACTAAAAATAACAAAATATTTTAAACCCAATACTATTTTAGAAATGGGTACTTCTCTAGGTTTAGGTACTGCAGCTTTAAAATTAGGCGCAGAAAATGCTGCAATTACAACATTAGAAGGTTGCCCTGAAACCGCAAAAATAGCCGAAGAAATGTTTTTAAAAAATAATTTCACTCATATTAAAATTATTAATGGAGATTTTAAAGAAACACTTTTACCTTCAATAAAAAACAACAAGTTCGATTGTTTTTATTTTGATGGAAATCACACAAAAAAAGCGACCTTAAATTATTTTGAAACTTGTTTAAATTCCATACATAACAACTCTTTTTTTATTTTTGATGATATTTACTGGAACAAAGAAATGTTAGCAGCTTGGGAAATCATTAAAAAACACAAAAGCGTAACTGTTACTGTAGATGTTTTTTATTTTGGACTAGTTTTCTTTAGAAAAGAACAAGCCAAAGAACATTTTAAGATTAGAGTTTAAACTGCCATTTCTTTTTATTGCTTTTCAAAAAAGAATCAACTGTTAAAAGGTGTTAACTTATAAATATCAGTAACGATTACTTTGTAACTTTGGGACTTAAAATTCTTAGCTTTTCAAAAGCTTATAATTTTGAAACTTTAAAACGTTGAAACTACAAAAATGAAAATATATACAAAAACTGGCGATTCTGGAACTACTGCATTATTTGGTGGCACACGCGTAAAAAAATACAATAATCGTATAGAAGCCTATGGCACAGTAGACGAATTAAATTCTTACATTGGTTTAATTAAAGACCAAGAAATTTCTGTAAATATAAAAACGGCACTTTTAAAAATACAAAACGAATTATTTACTTTGGGAGCAATGTTAGCAACTCCACCAGAAAAAGAAACTTTAAAATCTGGAAAAGAACGTTTAAATATTCCTAAAATAAATGAAGATTCTATTGCATTTTTAGAAACTGAAATTGATAAAATGGATAATGATTTACCACAAATGACTCATTTTATTCTTCCTGGTGGTCATCAAGCCGTGTCATTCTGTCACGTAGCAAGATGCGTTTGCAGACGCGCAGAAAGATTAACGGTTGTTTTAAATGATGAAGAACGACTTAATGAGGCTATTTTAAAATACTTAAACCGACTTTCTGACTATCTTTTTGTGCTGGCACGAAAATTGTCTTTAGATTTAGAAGTAGATGAAATCAAATGGATTCCATCAAAACAATAAAAAGTTCTTTTTTTATCGATTTGAAGTGTTTTTAAGTAAAAAACAAAATTAAACAACTTAACAACAATAATTTAACTTATTTAAGAAGTGCTTCACAATAAATTTCTTAAAAAAGACTTGCATAATTCCGCAAAAAAATTATTTTTGCACAAAATTAAACAATAAGAAATGTATTGGACATTAGAATTAGCATCTTATTTAGCAGATGCACCTTGGCCAGCAACCAAAGACGAATTAATAGATTATGCTATTAGAACTGGAGCTCCTTTAGAAGTTGTAGAAAACTTACAGGATATAGAAGATGAAGGTGATGCATACGATTCTATTATAGAGATTTGGCCAGATTATCCCACAGAGGATGATTATCTTTGGAACGAAGATGAATATTAAATCAGTAAAAAATATAAAAAGTCTCTAAAGAGGCTTTTTTTTTGTTTTAAATTTGTCAAATAAAAACAATCGTATTTCGTTTTCTAAAAACCTGATAAACAACCAAATAATAAGCAACCTAATTTGCTTTTAAAAAAAATATAAAAATGAATATTTTAAACGCCGTTATAAAACTTTTTGTTGGAGACAAACAAGAAAAAGATTTAAAGACTTTACAACCTATTGTAGATAATGTTAGAAAATTTGAAAATGAATTTTCTAAGCTTTCACATGACCAATTAAGAGCTAAAACATTAGAATTTAAAGCGCAAATTAAAGAAGCTACTAAAACATTTACAGATAAAATTACCGTTTTAGAAGAAGAAGCAAAATCTGCAGATATAGATAGGCAAGAAGATATTTATACAGAAATAGACGCTTTAAAAGATGAAGCCTATACCGTTTCTGAAAATGTTTTAGAAGAAATAATGCCAGCCGCTTTTGCCGTAGTTAAAGAAACCGCAAAACGTTTTGTAGAAAATGCAGAAATTGAAGTAACAGCAACTCCTTTTGATAGAGAATTATCTGCAGAAAGAGAAAACGTAGTCTTAGAAGGCGATAAAGCCTATTGGGCAAATTCTTGGGATGCTGCAGGTAAACCAATTACTTGGGACATGATACATTATGATGTGCAGTTAATTGGTGGTTCTGTTTTACACCAAGGTAAAATTGCAGAAATGATGACAGGTGAAGGAAAAACCTTAGTTTCTACCTTACCCGTTTACCTAAATGCTTTAACAGGTAATGGTGTGCATTTGGTTACTGTAAATGATTACTTAGCAAAACGAGATAAAGCGTGGATGGCTCCAATGTTTGAATTTCATGGTTTTACAACAGATTGTATCGATTATCATCAACCAAATTCAGATGCTAGAAGAAAAGCCTATAATGCAGACATTACGTATGGTACCAATAACGAATTTGGTTTTGATTACTTACGTGATAATATGGCAAGTTCCAAAGACGATTTGGTACAAAGAGCACCCAATTATGCCATTATAGATGAAGTAGATTCTGTTTTAATTGATGATGCAAGAACACCTTTAATTATCTCTGGTCCAATACCACAAGGAGATAGACATGAGTTTACAGAACTAAAACCGTTAGTTGCAGATATTGTTAGCTTGCAAAAACAAAAATTAGTTGGTGTTTTGGCAGAAGCTAAAAAATTAATTGCAGATGGTAATGATAAAGATGGTGGTTTTTTACTTTTAAGAGTTTATAGAGGTTTACCAAAAAACAAAGCATTAATTAAGTTTTTATCTCAAGAAGGTATCAAACAAATCTTGCAGAAAACAGAAAACTATTACATGCAAGATAACAACAAATTAATGCCAGAAGTAGATGAAGATTTATGGTTTGTTGTAGAAGAAAAAAATAATCAAATTGATTTAACAGATAAAGGAATTGCACATTTATCAGAAAAAACAAACAACGATTCTTTCTTTGTTTTACCAGATATTGGTGTAAAAATTGGTCAAATTGATGCATCTGATAAAACTGCAGAAGAAAAAGCGGCTGAAAAAGAAGAATTATACAAAGATTTTAGCATAAAAAGTGAGCGTATTCATACCATGAATCAACTTTTAAAAGCTTATACAGTTTTTGAAAAAGATGTGGAATATGTTGTTATGGACAACAAAGTTATGATTGTTGATGAGCAAACAGGTCGTATTATGGATGGTCGTCGTTATTCAGACGGATTGCACCAAGCCATAGAAGCCAAAGAAAATTGTAAAATTGAAGATGCAACTCAAACTTTTGCAACGGTAACTTTACAAAATTACTTTAGAATGTATCGTAAACTGTCTGGTATGACAGGAACAGCTATTACAGAAGCTGGCGAGTTATGGGAAATTTACAAACTAGATGTTGTAGAAATTCCTACCAACAAACCAATTCAAAGAGATGATAAACAAGATTTAGTTTATAAAACGGCTCGAGAAAAATACAACGCAGTAATTGAAGATATTGTAAAATTAGTTGCAGAAAAAAGACCAGTTCTGGTAGGTACAACTTCTGTAGAAATATCTGAATTATTAGGTAGAATGTTACAAATGCGTAAAATTCCACATAATATTTTAAATGCAAAATTACACAAACGTGAGGCAGATGTTGTTGCTGAAGCTGGTAATCCTGGTGTGGTAACTATTGCAACAAACATGGCTGGTCGTGGTACAGATATTAAACTTTCTGCAGCAGTAAAAGAAGCTGGTGGTTTAGCAATTATAGGTACAGAACGTCATGATTCTAGAAGGGTTGATAGACAGTTAAGAGGACGTGCAGGAAGACAAGGAGATGTTGGTTCTTCTCAATTCTATGTTGCTTTAGATGATAATTTAATGCGTTTATTTGGTTCTGACAGAATTGCAAAAATGATGGATAGAATGGGATTAAAAGAAGGTGAAGTTATTCAACATTCTATGATTACCAAATCTATAGAAAGAGCGCAAAAGAAAGTAGAAGAAAACAACTTTGGTATTAGAAAGCGTTTGTTAGAGTATGATGATATTATGAACTCACAACGTGAATTTGTTTACAAAAGAAGAAGAAATGCTTTAGATGGTAAACGTTTGCAAGTAGATATTGCAAATATGATTTATGATACTTGTGAATCAATTATCAATAGTAATAAAGCTGTAAAAGATTTTCAAAATTTTGAGTTTGAGTTGATTAAATTCTCCTCTATGACATCTCCTTTCTCTGAAGATGAATTTACAAAATTATCTGAAAAAGAATTAACAGATAAACTATATGATATTGTTAACGAACATTATAAAAATAAAATTGAAAGAAATAGTGTTTTAGCTTTCCCTGTTATAAAAGATGTTTATGAAAATGAAGGTGATAGATATGAACGTATTGTTGTGCCTTTTACAGACGGAATTAAATCTTTACAAGTTGTTACCAATTTAAAAGAAGCTTACGAAAGTGAAGGAAAAAGTTTAGTAACAGATTTTGAAAAAAATATTACACTTGCCATTATAGATGAAAATTGGAAAGAGCATTTACGTAAAATGGACGAGTTAAAACAGTCTGTACAAAATGCTTCTTACGAACAAAAAGACCCACTTTTAATTTATAAGTTTGAAGCTTTTGAATTGTTTAAAACTACTGTAGATGATATTAATAAAGAAGTATTATCTTTCTTATTTAAAGGTGAATTACCACAACAATCAAATCAGATTTCTGAAGCACGTCAGCAAAAAAGAGAAAGTTTAAGTACTAGTAAAGCAGATGTACAAAACACAACTGAACAAGCTATTTCTAACTCAAGACAACAGTCTGCAGAACCTGTAGAAACAGTTGTTAGAGAACAACCAAAAATTGGTAGAAACGAGCGTGTTACTATTAAAAACGTAATGAGTGGCGATGAAAAAGAAGTGAAATTTAAACAAGCCATTCCTTTAATAGAAAAAGGAGAATGGGTAGTTGTTCAAAAATAATTGGCACTATTTTTTTAATAAAATTAAAGTCTGTTTAGAAAATACTAAACAGACTTTTTTTTATGAATTCATTCAACCTAAAATCACAATATTATAGTTTATAAGACAAAAGAAATCCCACAGAAAAATAGCGAAGATTGGATAATTAGAAAACAAAAAAAAATCCGTTAAGAATTAATTCTTAACGGATTTTTTTTTGAAATACTCTTGTTTGTACAGCAATTAAAAGCTAGAATTGGGTATCCATTTGTAAATACTGTAAAAACTCTTTTTTAGTTTCCTTTTCTTTAAATTTACCTCCAAATTCTGAAGTTACTGTAGAACTTTCAATATCTTTAATTCCTCTAGAATTCACACATAAATGTTTGGCATCTATAACACAAGCTACATCTTCTGTACCTAAAGCATTTTGCATTTCTTGCACAATTTGCATCGTTAAACGCTCTTGAACCTGTGGTCTTTTTGCAAAATATTCTACAATTCTATTCATTTTAGACAAGCCAATTACTTTACCATTAGAAATATAAGCCACATGTGCTCTGCCAATAATTGGTAATAAATGGTGCTCGCAAGTAGAGTACACAACAATGTTTTTTTCTACCAACATTTCACCATAATTGTAGTTATTTTCAAAAGTAGATGCTTTGGGTTTGTTTACGGGATTTAAGCCCATAAACATCTCATTTACAAAAGCTTTTGCAACTCTTTTTGGTGTTCCTTGTATACTATCGTCGTTTAAATCCATTCCTAAAGTATGTAGAATGTCTTTTACGCTATTTTCTATTTTGGCTATTTTTTCTTGGTCAGAAATGGCAAAAGCGTCTTCCCTTAAAGGGTTTTTTGCTGATGTTGCTATATGATTTTCACCTATTTCGTCTATTCTTTCGTCATTCATTCTTTGTTCGATTCTAATATTTCAAACGTTTATTAAAGTGCAAATTTACAAGTTTACAAACTATTTCGTTTAGTTTTTTATCAATTATAATTATGCATCTATTTTTAAAAACTTTTTTTGCTTTTATTCCTGCTCTTTTTAGAAAGTTTGTGTCTAAAGTATGTATAGAAAAATTTTACTTCTAACAGTTCAATTTACACTGGTTAATAAATTAACAGTTTAGCAAACTACTTTAATTTATCTATTAATTCAGATAATGAACAAGATACTTGCTCGCTAGAATTCATGTTTTTTAATGTAAATAATTCTCCTTCAACTTTAGAAACCACAAACTCAATTGCTCTGTTTGTAACATATTTCCACTGTCTTTTTTGCGCTTTATTGCTTTCGCCTAAGTCAGGATAAAATTCTGATTTGATATTATTCTTTCTCAAGCTTTTTATCGCTTTCATTTTAAGTACATCTGTACTTGCATCAAAATTTAAGAAAATTACCTTTGGTTTTGGCAAATCTACAGACTTAAATAAACCTAATTCTTCTAAAACGAGGTAAATTCTATCCAACCCAAAAGAAATACCAACTCCAGAAATATCTTTTAAGCCAAAAATTCCTGTTAAATCGTCATACCTTCCTCCTCCACCAATAGAACCCATTTTTACACCTTGTGGCGCAGCAACTTCAAAAATTGCGCCTGTATAATAATTTAGGCCTCTTGCCAAAGTTACATCAACTTCTAAATTTGCGGTTTCTAAACCCAATTCATTTACGGCATTAATTACAAAACGCAACTCCTCTACTCCTTTTGTACCTTCTACTGATGTTGCTAACATGTTAGCCAAAGCATCTAGATTTTCTAAACTTGTTCCGTTAAAAGTAAACAAAGGTTGTACTTTTTGTATGGCTTCCTCAGTAATTCCTTTAGAAAGCATTTCTGCCTCAACCTTTTCTTGACCAATTTTATCTAACTTATCTAAAGCTACTGTAAAATCTATTAATTTATCTTGTGCACCAATTACTTCTGCAATACCAGAAAGTATTTTTCTGTTATTCATTTTTATGGTTGTACCCTCTAAACCTAAATTGGTAAAAACAGTATCATACAACTGAATAAATTCTACTTCTTGCCATAAAGATTTGCTTCCAACAACATCTGCATCACATTGAAAAAACTCTCTAAAACGTCCTTTTTGTGGCCTATCTGCTCTCCAAACAGGCTGAATTTGATATCTTTTAAATGGAAAAGTAATATCGTTTTGGTGTTGTACAACATAACGCGCAAAAGGCACTGTTAAATCATATCGTAATGCTTTTTCTGAAATTTGAGTGGTTACTTTTAAACTGTTTTTTTCTGATAAAAGCTGGTCATCTGCTTTCTTTAAAAAATCGCCAGAATTTAAAATTTTAAAAATCAAACGATCTCCTTCTTCACCATATTTGCCCATTAAAGTTGATGAATTCTCAAAACTTGGTGTTTCTATAGGTTGAAATCCGTAAGTTTCAAAAGCGGTTTGAATCGTATTTATAATATAAGTACGATTTGCTACTTCTGTTGGCGAAAAATCTCTGGTTCCTTTTGGGATACTTGGTTTCATTTTTTAATTATGAATTGAAAATTAAACGTTACGAATTATAGTAAAAACCTATGAATTCGTACTTTAAAATTTGTAATTGTGAATTGAGTCGGCAAATATCGTGAAAAAGTTATACTTTTTTGTTAGTTACCACCCTTTTATTTCGTTGTCTTAAACTATAAATAGATGCGTTTAACTCAAAACCCAACAATAAAATCATAGCATTTAACCAAACAAACAACATTAAAATTAAAAGTGTACCAATAGAACCATATAATTGGTTGTATTGTGCAAATTTAAGCACATAAATACCAAACAAATAAAACGTACATAATGATAAGAATGTTGTTAATATTGCCCCAGCAGAAAAAAACCGAATTTCTTTTACTTGCTTTGTTCCATATCTAAACAGTAAAGAGACAATTGTAAAAATCATCAATAAAAAAAGCAAACTTCTACCGTAATAAAATAAATTTAAATCTGTAGTGTCTAGCCAACCTATTTCATCAATTTTTGCCAAAGCTACCTGATAAATTATTACTAAAATAATGGTAACTATTAAAAAAAGAGAAGTTAATAAAGATACTCCTAAAGCTACGAAATACGATTTAAAAACGCTTCTAAACTCAGTAACATGATAGGAATATTCAAATCCGCCAAAAATTGCATTTACACCGTTTGTCATTAAAAAAATAGACAATAAAAAACCAAAAGAAAGCAAACCACCATATTGGTTGTTTACAATATCTCCTATAACCACATTTACGGCTTCAAACGTTTGTGGTGGTAAAATATCTTTTATAAAAGAAAACAAACCCTCTTGAAAACCTTCTATAGGAATGTATGGAATAAGCGTTAAAATAAATAGTAAAAACGGAAAAACCGCCATGAAAAAACTGAATGCAATACCACCAGCTCTTGACGTTAAAGCACCTCTAACAATTCCAATAAAATAGAGTTCTAAAATATCATACAAAGACATCCCTAATAAACCCGGAACTTTTATTTGCTTCCCGAATTTAACAAGCCTCCCAATAATTGGAATTTTTGCCAGTTTGTCTTCTATATCTTTACTCATTTTTTGGAGTTGTCTCTTTTATCTTTTAGAGATTTTATTATTTCGATTTGATTATATCTAAGCTTATAAAATTATTCAATACTAATTTTGTAATCTAGCAACAAGCCATCTATTGTATTTCTGCTAAATTTAGCGCCTTTTAGTTTATTTTCTGAAGGATTGATATTAAAATTAAAGCTTGTTCTAAAATCTACCTTTTCTAAATTTGTATTCTCAAAAATAGCGTTTTTAAAATCTGAATTATTAAAAACACTGTTTGATACATTGGTTTCTGTAAAATCTACTTCTTGTAAATTGCAATTTATAAAGTGTGTACTAGGTATTTTTAATTGATAGAATGAAGAAAAACTTAACTGACAGTCTTTAAAACGAAACTGTAATAAAAAAGTATCTACCTCATTAAATTTTACGCCAATCATTTTACAATTTATAAAATTTGTATCTCTAAAAGCCGTATTTTTTACTATTGTATTGCTAAAGTTACAATCTATAAATTCGCATTCTATAAATTGAATGTTAGAAGCGTGAATTGCTTCAAAATTACAATTTGTAAACGTACAATTGTCATATTCACCTTTATTGATTTTGGTTTTTGTAAAATCTAGTTTTACATAAGATTCACTTTCAAAATAATTATCCATGTTTGTTATTCCTGCTTAGGCAAGCATTTCTTTTTATTTTTAATACTAAAATTCCTGCCTTTGCAGGAATAAAAGCTTAAAACGCTTTTAAACTTAAGTCTAAATTATAAACAGAGTGTGTTAAAGCTCCCGAAGAAATAAAATCTACACCACATTCTGCATAATTTCTAATGGTTTTTTCGTTAATTCCGCCAGAAGATTCTGTTAAACAAGTATCACCAATTAAAGCTACGGCTTTTTTGGTATCTTCAAAATTAAAATTGTCTATTAAAATTCTGTACACACCAGGAACCGATAAAATTTCTTTGATTTCTGCTAAACTTCTAGCTTCTACAATAATTTTAATATCAATATTTTTTTCAGCTAAATAATTTTTAGTTTTTGTAATTGCTTGGGTAATTCCTCCAGCAAAATCTATGTGATTATCTTTAATCATTACCATATCATACAAAGCAAATCTATGGTTTACGCCACCACCAATTTTTACAGCCCATTTTTCTAAAGCCCTTATGCCAGGTGTGGTTTTTCTAGTGTCTAAAATTTTAGTTGATGTACCTTTTAATAAATTTACAAAAAAAGCAGTTTTTGTAGCAATAGCACTCATTCTTTGCATTGCATTTAATACCAAACGCTCTGCCATTAAAATAGATTGTGATTTACCTGAAACATGAAAAACAACATCGCCAAATTTTACTTTTTCTCCGTCATTTATAAAAGTTTCAACCTTTAAATTAGCATCAACATAATTAAAAACTTGTTTTGCAAATGCTACTCCTGCAATAATACCTTCATCTTTAACTAGTAATTTTGCTTTACCAGCTGCACTTGCAGGAATACAAGAAAGTGAAGTATGATCTCCATCGCCAACATCTTCTCTAATGGCGTTTTTTATAATTAAATCTAATTCGTTTTGAAATTGTGCTTCTGATATCATAAATTATATATTCTGATGTAAAAATAACAATGATTTTGAAAATAAAGAGATAATTACATGAATTATAAGGAGAAATCTAATTTTAAATACCAAAAAAGTATTTTTTTAAAATAAAAATTCAAAAAAAACAAAACCTATTTAGAGTGATAGGTTAATGACAACGCGGGTTCCTTTGTCTTTTTCTGAATTCATAAACAAACGCCCATTTATGTAACTAATGCGTTCTTTCATAAATAAAAGCCCCATACCTTTATCTGTTTCTGATGATTTTAATTCTTCCTTATTAAAACCTATACCATCATCTTCTATGGTAATACTTAACATACTTTTTGTATGATTAATTACAATTAAAATATAATTAGATTCTGCGTATTTAATAGCATTATTTACAGCTTCTTGCGTAATTCTATACAAATTGGTTTCTACCAAAGAATCTAAACGTTGGGCGAAATTGGTTTTATTGTCAAACAAAATATTTTTACCCGTTAATTTATTTAACTGCATCGTTAATTTTTGTAACGCGGGTGCAACTCCATAATCTGTTAATTCTGGTGGTGTTAAATTAAAGGTTGCCATTCTAACACCTTGTATAATTTGTTTTGTTAGTTGCTTTAAATTGTTTATTTTATTTGTTGAATTTGCTAAACTTTCTGTATTTATAGATTCTACCGTAAATTTTAAGGCAGTTAACATTTGCCCAATTCCGTCATGAATATCTTTTGCTACTCTTTTTCTTTCCTCTTCTTGTGCATCTATAATTTTACTAGAAAGTATTTTTTGTGCTTCTATTTCTTGGTTGTATTTCTGATTAGAAACTTCATTTAAAGTAGCTTCATTTAATTTTCTTCTTGAAATATTAGAACAGAGTATTAATATTTTTTTCTCTACACCAACACTCTTAATAGGAATTATAGACATTTCTAACCAAAGGTTATTTCCTGTATTTGTAGTAACCTCTACTTCTCCTTCCCAAATATTTTTACGATTTCTTATTAAATTTTTAAGATAAATTTGTTGCCCTTGATCTACTGTAAGCAATTCTTCTACAGATCCTTGCACTGTATTTGA
Organism: uncultured Polaribacter sp.; assembly: GCF_947495205.1. Classification (GTDB taxonomy): domain Bacteria; phylum Bacteroidota; class Bacteroidia; order Flavobacteriales; family Flavobacteriaceae; genus Polaribacter. The sequence continues at coordinate 243,463 of NZ_CANLXV010000005.1, forward strand.
AGACAGATTTAGTAAATTCTGAAACTTTTCACTCATATACAAAGCATCACCTTTTGTATTGGTACTTACAAATAAAACTGCGTTGTCTATAGCATAATTTAACTCTTGCAATTCTTGTAAAGATGCTTCTTTTTGATTGTACATTTTTTGCAGCTCCAATGCCTTTTCTTGCTCTTCTTCTTTAGATAATGAAAGTTGTTTTATAGTATCTCTTATCTTTAAAGAAATTGGCCTGAATAAAAATAGAATTTCTGTAGCTAAAATTAATAAGGATATTATTAATAACGCCCCTTCTAAAAATTTTAGCTTTTCTACTTTAGTTTTACTAATTTCATCATATTTAAATACAATAGCGTTCATCTTTGATAAAAATGAACTTTCATTGGCAAGAATAATAGTTAAATTATCATCAAAATTATTATTTAAGGCTGCATTTGAATTACCTGCATTTAGCAATAAACTTTCTACGGCTTTATGCATAGGTAAAAAATGAACATCTAAATCTTTAAACATTTTTAAGATTACCTTATTCATTTCTTTTGGCAACTCTAAATCTTTGTTACCTTTTTGTAAACTTTTATGAGAATTTACCCAAAGTTTATGGGTGTTTGATAAGGTTTTTAAAAGGGCTTTTTGTTGATTGGGGTTTGTGCTGTTTTTAAGTTGAAGTGCTTCTTTGGTTAACTTTTGACTTAACATTCTTTGACGCCCAGCAATATTAATAACTCTAGAATCATTAATTTGAGTGCTAATATGATCTTGAATTAAAAACTGAGCTATAATAATAGAAAATGCCACTGCTAAAAAAGCAAACAGATACAAACGCCTTAACTTTTTAAATATTTTGGCATCTAAACCGGTATTTTTATCAGTTTTTTTCATAGTTGCAGTTAAAAACTATGCCAAAGCTTTAGAAATTAATTGTGTTTCTTCTTCTGAAAAACGAATTTTTAATGCTGCTTCTTGTCCGTTTTTAGACATTTTACCCCAAGTTTTTTGTAGAATATCTATTAATTTTTCTTCGGTGTATTTTTTGGAAAACTTTTTAAAGTAATGTTTTAGAAACACCAAACAAATTACGTCTTCTAATAATTGGGTTTCTGTGTTTTTTTTCAATTGCTTTTTCTGCAATAAAAATTTTACGTTTTCTGTAACACTCGTATCATAACCTACTTTTTCTAGTATTTCTGCTGCTTTTTCTGCATGAAATTTATAGAGGTACTTTCTCCATTTTAAATAACCAACTCTATTCATTTCATAAGAATCTCTAGGAATTTCCCACCTGCAAATGTGCTGGCAACGTACTGCTAATTGTACTGCTTCTGAGGCATTAGGTTCAAATTCTTCTAAAGTTTCGCTCATTCTAATACCATAAAGTAATTCTTTTGGGTATTCTTTTTCTTGCCAAACTTCTTTGTTAGGATCTTTAGCGTTGGCTTGGTCAAATAATTCTAGTGCTTGGTTAAATTTATTTTTCAAGTGTTTTTTGTATTAATTAGAAATTCAAATCTATTCAGAAAATCCAACATACACACTATTATCTTCAATTTTTACAGGATAAGTTGCTATTGCATCTAAATCGCCGTTTAAATTTTCGCCATTTTCTAGAGAAAATGTTTTTTTGTGCAATGGGCAAGCTACTTTAGGAGTGCCTTTATCATCACCAATCATTCCTCTACTTAACACCATTTCTAATTTATGCGGGCAAAGGTTTTGACAAGCGTACCATTTATTTTCTCTAGTAAAGTTAAAAACCGCTATTTGTTTGTTTTTATATTTTATACAAGCACCGCCATCTTTAGGGAAATCTTTTACAGCTGCTGCTTTAAACCAAACTGTTACTTCTTCTACTTTTGTGGTTTTGTATTGTTGTAATATGTCTTGCATAATTTGTAATTTTAAAGTTTTCTCTTAATTTGTTTAAATTAAAAGCAACTTTTTGTGTTTTGAAAACTAATTTTTTACTTCTGGTTTATTTTTTTAATACGAACAAATCTTATAAAAAACATCAATGAATTAATAGACTTGCATTTTGCGTTAAGGATTGAAGCATTTGTTTGAGCTCTTTTTTCTTTTTCAGAAAAAAAGCGAGTGCGTAAAGCCTGTTAAAACGCCCAAAAAAATATTTTATGACCAAGGTTCTGGCATTTTTTGATCTCTTAAAGGCACAAAAACTAAATTATCATCGTTTTCTTCGCTATTTACAAAATGATTGAAACGTTTCATTACTTCAGGATCATTTATGGCTTGCGTCCATTCACACTCAAACTTATTTACTAAAGTTTGCATTTCCTCTTCTAAATCTGCTGCAATACCTAAAGAATCTTGTAAAATTACTTCTTTTAAATAGTCTAAACCACCTTCTAGACGCTCTTGCCATGCTGCTGTTCTTTGCAATGGTTTTGCTGTACGCATGTAAAACATTAAATACCTGTCTAAATATTTGATTACGGTTTCATTATCTATTTGTTCTGCTAGCAATTCTGCATGACGTGGTGTTGCACCACCGTTTCCACCAACATATAAATTCCAACCACCTTCTACAGCAATTAAACCAAAATCTTTACCACGTGCTTCTGCACATTCTCTAATACAGCCAGAAACGCCTCCTTTAATTTTGTGCGGTGCACGTATACCTCTGTATCTGTTTTCTAATTCGATACCAAAACTAACGGCTTCATCCATACCATATCTGCACCAAGTAGAACCTACACAGGTTTTTACTGTACGTAATGATTTTCCGTAAGCATGACCACTCTCAAAACCGGCGTCTACCAATTCTCGCCAAATATGTGGCAGTTGATTTAAGGTTGCCCCAAATAAATCTATACGCACACCACCAGTAATTTTAGTGTATAAATCGTATTTTTTAGCAACTTCTCCTAAAACAATTAGTTTGTCTGGTGTAATTTCTCCACCAGGAACTCTAGGCACTACAGAATACGTTCCGTTTCTTTGAATATTTGCTAAAAAACGATCATTAGAATCTTGAATTGCGTATTCTTTGTTTGCAGTATCTGCATTAATAGTTGCCATTAAAGAGGCAATTAAAGGTTTACACAATTCGCATCCATGACCACCATTTCCATGATTATCTAATACTTGATTAAAGTTTGTATATCCTTTTACTTGAATAATTTTATATAAATCTTGTCTGTTATAATCAAAATGTTCGCAAACAGTGTCTTTAACAGTAATTCCTAAAGATTTTAAAGTTGCATTGGTTAAATCTGCAACCATTGGTTTACAACCACCACAACCTGTACCTGCTTTTGTAATGCTTACAACACCAGCTACATCTGTTGCTTCTCCGTTTTCTATAGCGCTACAAATTTGCCCTTTTGTAACACTTTCACAAGAGCACACTTGTGCTTCATCTGGTAAATCTGTTACATCTCCTAAAGATGCAGCGCCATCTGTTGCTGGCAAAATTAATTCTGCCGGATTTTCTGGAATTTTCATTCCGTTTAAGAAAATTTGGTGTAACATGCTATAATCAGAAGCATCACCAACCATAATTCCTCCTAAAAGCGATTTTCCTTCTTTGTCTACATTAATACTTTTGTAGATGCCTTCGTAACCATTTTCGTATACAATTTCAACACCATTATTTTCATTTAAAGCATCTCCAAAACTAGCAACATCTATACCACTCAACTTTAATTTGGTAGACATATCTATTGCTGATGGCATTACTGCTTCTTTATCTTCTAAAATTTGAGCTACTGCAACTTCTGCCATATCATATCCAGGAGCTACCAAACCATAAATCATACTATTTAATAATGCACACTCGCCAATAGCAAATATATTTGGATCTGAAGTTCGCATATCATTAGTAACCAATATACCACCTCTTGTGCCTACTTCTAAATTACAAGTTTTAGCCAATTCATCTCGAGGTCTAATACCTGCAGAAACCAAAAGCATATCAAAAGGAGTAGTTTCCTCTTCAGAAAACTGCATTCCTGTTATTTTTTCTTCTCCTGTAATTTGTTGGGTAGCTTTACTTAAAAGAATTTCTATACCCAATGCCTCTAATTTTGTTTGAAGCGATTTACTAGCATCTGTATTTAATTGTCTAGGCATTAATCTTGGCGCAAATTCTACAACAGAAGTTTTTAAACCCATATCTACCAAAGCCTTTGCCGCTTCTAAACCCAAAAGCCCACCACCTAAAATTGCTGCTTTTTTTTGTGTTCCTTCTGCTTTTAATTTTGCTACGTAATTCATAGTAGCATCTAAATCTTCTATAGTTCTGTAAACAAAAACGCCTTCTTTCTCTATACCTTTTATAGGCGGTACAAATGCAGAAGAACCTGTGGCTAAAACAATATAATCATAATTATACGTCGTATCATCTGCTGTAGTTATGGTTTTAGATTTTCTACTGATATCTGTAACTCTAGCATTGGTAATTAAATCCACTTTATTTTCTTCATACCAAGAACGTGGTGCCATTTCTAAGGCTTTTGCATCTTTATTTTCAAAGTACTCACTTAAATGAACTCTATCATAAGCTGGTCTTGGTTCTTCTCCAAAAACAGTAATCGAAAAGTTTTTACTTGCTTCTTGCGCTACAAATTTTTCACAAAATTTATACCCTACCATTCCGTTACCAATAACTATTATTTTTTCCATATAAGTATACTTAATTATAATATTGCCACAAAAATACGTATTAATACGTAAATTAAAAGCATAAAACCTAGATTATTTACTCAAAACTAAGTATTTTTGTCAAAAACCTAATTATTATTATCTGTAAATAGCAATACCTATGAAAAATGATAAAAAAAATTATAAAGTGACATTAGTTGGTGCAGGACCAGGAGCTGTAGACTTAATAACCGTAAAAGGTTTAAATGCGATTAAAACTGCTGATGTTATTTTTTATGACGCGCTTGTAAATAAGGAACTCTTAAAAAACGCAAAACCAGATACCAATCTTATATATGTAGGTAAAAGATTTAATAATCACCGTTTTTCTCAAACTGAAATTAATACGTTATTGGCAGAATATGCCTTTACAAAAAATAATGTAGTACGCTTAAAAGGTGGTGACCCATTTGTATTTGGTAGAGGTTCAGAAGAAGTAGATTATTTAGAAAACTGCGGTATAGAAGTTGAAATTATACCAGGAATTAGCAGCGCATTAGCAGTGCCAACAAACCAAGGAATACCGCTTACTAAAAGAGGTGTAAACGAGAGTTTTTGGGTAATTACAGGCACAACCTCTAATGGAGAAATTTCTAAAGATATTATGCACGGAGCAAAATCTTCTGCTACTTTAGTTATTTTGATGGGATTGCGTAATTTTACAACTATATTAAATGAAGTGCTGAAATACAGACCCATAAATACTCCTTTTGCTATCATTCAAAATGGAACATTACAAAATGAAACTATTTGTATTGAAACATTAGAGAATTATAAAAACGCATTACCAAAAATAGACTACAAATCACCAGGAATTATTGTTATTGGTGATGTAGTTGCAGAGCACAATACATTTTTAGAAGAAGAAATTCAACGCGTTTTAGAAAATTATTAGTCATTTTAATGTTTAGTAAAACTATAGACTTATGCCAATTAACAACATACCGTGTACTTCTTGTAAAAACACAAATTGTTTAATTTACAAGCACATTAAAACGAAAGACTTCGAAAAATTTATTTCTGAAAAAAATACATTTTCCTGTAAAAAAGGACAACAATTTGTTATGGAAGGCGCCCCAACTAACGGTTTGTTTTTTATTCAAAGCGGAAAAGCAAAAGTAATAAAAACAGGTATTTATGGTAAAGAACAAATTTTACGTTTTGTAACAGACGGAGAAGTTATTGGACATAGAGGTTTTGGTGTAAGACAAAAATACTTTATTGGTGCGCTAGCTTTAGAAGATACTACACTTTGCAACTTTTCTGATAAAACCTTAAAGGAAATGCTGATTCAAATACCCGAGTTGACTTATGATTTTATGCTTTTTTATGCTGAAGAACTAAGTAAATCTGAAGAAAAAGTAAAAACATTAGCACAAATGACTGTTCGTGAAAAAGTAATAGATAGTCTCTTATATATTAATAGAAAATTTGGTGCAAACAAAAAAGGTTATTTAAACCTAATACTTAGCAGAAAGGAAATTGCAGATTTTGCAGGAACCACAGATGAACAGGTTACAAGAACCTTTTCTAATCTAAAAAAAGAAGGATACATTACCACAACTGGTAAAAGAATAGCTATTCAAAACATTAATGCCTTAAAAAAAGAAATTGCTGAACATAATTACTACCTAGCTAGTTAATTACGTAATAATAATTCCCCTAATAAATAAAAGTACTTAGGATTTCTAAGTACTTTTATTTTGTTTAAAACAAGGGTATTAACTAAAAAACCTGCTATAAAACAGATAATTAACTGATTAAAAAACTATAAAAATAATACGTTTTACATATTTCATTCTTAAATACCGATATATATTTGCCGTAAAATAAGTATTAATACGTAGATCAAAAACTTAACAAGAAATGAAATCTCTATTTAAAAAATCGACATTAGTTTTATCAGCTGCAGCATTGCTATTTGCTTGTGGTGGTAAAACAACCAAAAAAGAAACTACTACAGCAACAGTAGCAACCTCAAAAACAAAACAATTAGATATTGAAAAACCACAATTAACTTTTGGTTTCATCAAATTAACAGACATGGCTCCTTTGGCTATTGCTAAAGAAAAAGGTTTTTTCGAAGATGAAGGCTTGTTTGTTTCTGTAGAAGCACAATCTAACTGGAAAAACGTTTTAGATAGAGTTATTGATGGTCAATTAGACGGTTCTCACATGTTGGCTGGACAGCCAATTGCTGCTGGTGCAGGATTTGGTAGACAAGCAAAATTAATAACTGCCTTTTCTATGGATTTAAATGGAAATGGAATAACAGTTTCTAACGATGTTTGGTCTAAAATGAAGCCAAATGTGCCAAAAGATGGTAGTGGAAAACCTGTACACCCAATTAAAGCAGATGCTTTAAAACCAGTAATTACTGAATACAAAAACGCTGGTAAAGCATTTAAAATGGGAATGGTTTTTCCTGTATCTACTCACAATTACGAAATTAGATATTGGTTAGCTGCAGCTGGAATTCACCCAGGTATGTATACCAAAGAAAATGTACAAGGACAAATTGATGCAGAAGTTTTACTATCTGTTACACCTCCACCACAAATGCCAGCAACGTTAGAAGCAGGTACTATTTTTGGATATTGTGTAGGAGAACCTTGGAATCAGCAAGCAGTATTTAAAGGAATTGGTGTACCAGTAGTTACCAATTATGATATTTGGAAAAACAACCCAGAGAAAGTATTTGTAATGACAGAGAAGTTTGTAAAAGAAAACCCAAATACAGCAATTGCAGTAACTAAAGCATTAATTAGAGCTGGTAAATGGTTAGATAAGCCAGAAAACAGAAAAGAAGCTGTAGAAATTTTATCGATGTCTCAATACGTTGGTGCACCAGTAGAAGTTTTAGCAAATTCTATGACTGGAACGTTTGAATTTGAAAAAGGAGATAAAAGAGAAATGGAAGACTTTAACGTATTCTATAAGTACAATGCAACTTACCCTTTTTATTCTGATGGTATTTGGTTTTTAACTCAAATGAGAAGATGGGGACAAATTCCTGACGCAAAACCTGCAGGTTGGTATGCATCAACAATAAAAGATATTTATAGACCAGATATCTGGAAAAAAGCAGCAGCATTATTAGTTGAAGAAGGTAATATTCCTGCCTCAGACGTACCAACAACAGATGGTTACAAACCAGCTACGGCAGATTTTATTGATGGAACTACTTATGACGCTAAAGATCCAATTGGTTACATCAACAGTTTTAAAATAGGAAACAAAGATAAAAAGTAATTTACATATACATTAGATTTAAAATTATGAAAGCAAGTTTAACACTAGGAAAAGTATCTAATTTTTTAGGATTGGGAATTTTTACAACTTTAAAAGATTTATTTACCGGGAAATTAGAAAAAGAAGATTTTAAAGATTTCTTACGCAAGTCTATAGTACCGCTTGCTTCCATACTTTTATTTATTGGTTTATGGCATTTGGGTGCAAAATCTTTATACAATAGAGAGGCAGACTTTAAAATAGCTAAAGCACTAAAAGATCAAGGGCAAGTAGCTGCAGATGCTTTAACTGCTTGTATTGCTTCTGGAGAGTCTAGCTGCCAACCCAACACATTGCCATCTCCTGCTCAAGTTTGGGAATCTTTTCAATCTTTATTAAGAGATCATAACATTATTAGTGCAGATAAAGCTGCCTTTATAGAAAAAACAGCGGCTTTAAATGAAAAGAGAATTGCAGCCGGTAAAGATGCCATTGTATATACAGGAAGACCTTCTTTTGTAGATCAAATTTTTAGAAGTTTACAAACTGTTTTTGCTGGTTTTTTATTGGCTTTACTAATTGCTGTTCCATTGGGTATTTTTATAGGACTAAGTCCTACATTAAAAAGTTCTTTCAATTGGTTTATTCAAATCTTTAAACCAGTATCTCCTGTTGTATGGTATTTACTAGTTTTTATGATTGTAAAAACCATATTAATTGGTTCTACAAATGATAGTTCTTTTACCATTTCTTTTATTAGTGTTGGTTTATGTTCTATGTGGGCAACTTTAGTAAATACTGCTATGGGTGTTTCTTCTGTAGACAAAGATTACATTAATGTTGCCAAAGTATTAAAATTAGGAACATTTCAAAAGATATTTAAAGTAGTATTACCATCTTCTTTACCGTTGATTTTTACAGGTTTAAAAATAACGTTATCTGTAGCGTGGATGGTTTTAATTGCCATAGAGCTTTTAGCACAAAGTCCTGGTTTAGGATTATTTGTATGGGAAGAATTTCAGAATGGTGCAAACGATTCTAATGCTAAAATAATTGTAGCCATGTTTGCTATTGGTATTATTGGTTTTTTATTAGACAGAATTATGCTAAGCATTCAAAACTGGGTATCTTTTGATAAACAAGACGCTATTTAAAACATGTAATTGTTTAACTGTTTAATCATAAAAACGAAAACAATTAAACAATTAAACGCTACAACAATTAAACATAAAAAAAATGGCATATTTAGAATTAAATAATATTTATAAAACCTACGGGCAAGGTGATAATGAAACAGAAGTTTTATCTAACATCAACCTAAAAATAGAAGAGGGCGAATTTGTAGCTATTGTAGGCTTTACAGGAAGTGGAAAAACAACTTTAGTAAACTTAATTAATGGTTTAATTCAACCAACAAGTGGCGAAGTTTTATTTAAAGGAGAGCCTGTTATTGGCACAAGTCATGAGCGTGGTGTAATTTTTCAAAACTACTCTCTTTTACCTTGGTTAACAGTTGGTCAAAATGTATTTATGGCTGTTAAAGAAGCGTTTCCTAAGAAAAGTAAATCTGAATTAAATGAAATTGTTTCTAATTATGTAGAAATGGTAAGTTTAACGCCAGCTATCAACAAAAGACCTAAAGAATTGTCTGGTGGTATGCGCCAAAGAGTTGCTGTAGCAAGAGCTTTAGCCATGAAACCAGAAATGATTATTATGGATGAACCTTTAGGAGCCTTAGATGCTTTAACTCGTGGAAATTTACAAGATGAAATTTTAAATATTTGGGGTAAAGATAAACGTACTGCTTTGTTAATTACTAATGATGTAGATGAAGGCATTTATATGGCAGATAGAATTATTCCTTTACGTCCTGGACCAAAAGCTACTTTAGGACCAGAATTTAAAATCGATTTAGACCGCCCAAGAGACAAAACAGAAATGAATGACAACGCGAATTTTAAAGAAACCAGAAATGCAATTATAGAGTATTTAATGGATATTGGAAATGAGCGTAAATCTGAAGCAAAAGAAGAGTATGTGCTACCGGAATTAACACCAAAAGATTTTGTAAACCAATTTAGATAAAACAAGATGAGCATAATAACAGAAAATTCAATTACTAAAGAGGTTTTAAAAACAACAAGTTTTGCATCTAAAGATGTAATGTTAGATTTAAAAGATTTAAAAAAGGTTTACCCAACACCAAAGGGAGATTATGTAGTTTTAGAGAATTTAAATCTTCAAATTAAAAAAGAAGAATTTGTTACCATTATTGGGCATTCTGGTTGTGGAAAAACAACAATGCTTTCTATGATTGCTGGTTTAAACCCAATTTCTGGTGGAAATATATCTGTTTTAGGAAAACATATCAAAGGACCAGGACCAGATAGAGGTGTTATTTTTCAATCACCTAGTTTAATGCCTTGGATGACCTCTTTACAGAATGTATTATTAGGTGTAAATCAAGTATTTCCTCACGCTAGCAAAGCACAACGTAATGATATTGCAAAATATTATTTACAAAAAGTAGGTTTGGAAGATGCTTTTCACAAAAAAGCAAGTGAATTATCTCAAGGAATGCAACAAAGAGTTGGTATTGCAAGAGCGTTTGCCATTAAACCAAAAGTACTTTTATTAGACGAACCTTTTGGGATGTTAGATTCTTTAACAAGAGGAGAATTACAAGATATCTTAATAGAAATCTGGAATAAAGAAAAAATTACTGCGGTTATGATTACGCATGATGTTGATGAAGCTATATTTTTAGCCGACAGAGTGGTAATGATGACTAGTGGACCAAAAGCAAAGATTGGTGATGTTTTAGACATCAACTTTCAAAGACCACGAACTAGAAAATCTGTTTTAGAACATGATGATTATTATGCTTATCGTAAACATTTAATTGACTTTTTAGAGCACTAAGCACACAAAACAAGTAAACATTTTATAACAATAATCGGGAATATGAAAACCATATAATTTCATGTTTCTTGGGGGTAAACAACCAAAAATTAAACAAATTAACTCAACAAATAACACAAATTTAAAAACAAACAAAATGAAAAAACAACATTTAATCTTAGGGCTATTATTAGCGTGTTTTCAATTGGCAAGTGCACAATTTACATTAGAAGGAGAATTTAGACCGCGTTCTGAATATTTTGGAAACGGAGGTAACTTTACTGGTGGCTCTTTTCCTGCACAAACCGCGGTTAAGGGAGATGAAGGTTTTGTAAGAACTACTGTTAGAGCTGCTTTAAAAGCAACATACGCAACAGAAGCTTATAAAGTTCATATTAATTTTCAAGAAGTATTTGCTTTTGGAGATAGACAACAAATATCAACTGCAGGTAATGGGAATTTTAGAGTGCAAGAAGCTTGGGCAGACTTGAAACTAGGAGAATTTTCAACTTTAAAATTAGGTCGTCAGCAATTATCTTATGACGATCAAAGAATACTTGGTGGTCTTGGATGGGCACAACAAGCAAGAACGCATGATGCTGCAGTATTTAAATATAAAAAAGATGGTTATAATCTTGATATAGGAGCATCATTAAATACAACTACAGATGAAGTATATAATAATGTTACTCTTTTTACTTACAGAGATATGGTTTTTATGAGAGCTAATAAAAAGTTTGATAAACTTAATTTTTCTGCTTTAGCTTTAGTAAATACATTTCAAAATGGAACAGCTTTATCTCCAGCAGGAAGTAATAAAGCTACATTAATAACAGCTGGTTTACATGCAGGTTACAAAACAGGAGCTTTAGGATTAAGTACAAATTTATTTTTACAAGAAGGAAACAGAATGGTAGGTTCTTACCAAGATGTTAGTGGGGCTTATTTAGCAAGTTTAGACGCTACATTAAAAGCAAGTGATAAAGTTACTTTATTAGCTGGTATTGAGTCTATTTCAGGAGCTCAAGATGATTCTGCAGGATTCTTTCCTTTATTTGGAACAAACCATAAATTTAATGGTTTAATCGATCGTTTTTATGTTGGTAATCATGCAAATGCTAATGGTTTAGTAGATATTAATTTTGGTGCAAAATTTGCTTTACCTAAAGGATACAACCTAACTGCAAAATTTCATAACTTCTCAGAAGAATCAGGAGATGGTAATGCTTTAGGTAACGAATTAGATCTTGTAGTTGCTAAAGGATTTAAAGGATATAAATTAGTAGGTGGTTACTCTCACTTTTTTGAGCCAGATACAGCTCCTGCAAATGCAAAAGATACTCAAAACTGGGCATGGTTAATGCTAGTCATAAAACCAAAATTCTTAAACGGTTTAAAATAATTAACTATTTAGTTTGTTAATGGATGAAACCTGAAGAGTATTATTTCTTTGGGTTTTGTTTTTTTGAAATTTTAAGTATATTTACGTAAATTTGTTAAAATATTATAAAATTATAAAAAAATGTCTATAAGAGTTTTATTAGCAGATGACCATACTATTGTTAGAGACGGCATTAAATATCTTTTAGAAGAAGAAGAAAATATAAAGATTATTGGAGAAGCATCAAACGGGCAAGAAGCGTTGCAGTTTATTAAAAATAATGAAACTGACTTGCTAATTATAGACGTAAGAATGCCAAAAATGAATGGTATTGAAGCAGTTGGTATCTTAAACCAAACCCCAACAAACACAAAATCCATTGTACTTTCTATGCATGATTCTGAAGAATACATCTTAAAATCTATAGAAGCTGGTGCAAATGGTTACCTGTTAAAAGATACAGATAAAAAGGAATTTATAAAGGCTATTAATACCGTTTATGAAGGTGGAAAATACTTTAGTGGGGATATTTCTAACGTAATCGTATCTAACTTACTTAAAAAATCTACTCAAAAAGAAACAACTGAACCTAAAAAGGTTATTGAAGAAGATTTTGGACTCACTAAAAAAGAAAAGCAAATCTTACCACTTATTTTGTCTGGCAAAACAAATGCAGAAATCTCTGAGATTTTACAAAATAGTAAACGCACTATAGAAACGCATCGTTTTAATATGATGAAAAAAATGAATGTAAAAAACTTAATAGAACTTTCTTCCAAAGCAGCTCAGTTAGAATTAAATTAAACATACCAACACTCCCCTACTTCTTACCAATTTTCTATAAAATTGTTGTTTTATCAATATAAATACATACAAATCTATATAAAACTATCAATTTCATAAAATTAATACGTAATTTTTACAAATAAAAAACTACGTATTAATACGTAATATTGTATTTTTGAGACAATAAATAAATAATTTTATGTCTAAAGCAAAATCTTATAAATCTATCTGTTCTTATTGCGGTGTAGGTTGTGGTATTATAGTTAATAAAGATACCAAAGGCCGTTTGTCTGTAAAAGGAGATCCAGATTACCCTGTAAATAAAGGAATGTTATGTTCTAAAGGGATGAATCTAAACTACGTTGTGCAAGACCAAAAAGATAGGATTCTAAAACCACAAATGCGCTGGAGTAGAAATCATCCAATGCAAGAAGTTAGTTGGGACAATGCTTTAGATAGAGCTGCAGCAGTTTTTAAATCAATTATAAAAAAACATGGTTCAGACAGTGTTGGCTTTTATGTTTCTGGCCAGTGTATTACAGAAGAATATTACATTATAAACAAGTTAGCCAAGGGATTTATTGGTACAAATAATATAGATACCAACTCTAGACTTTGTATGAGCTCTGCTGTTGTAGGTTATAAAAAATCTATTGGAGATGATACAGTACCTATTGCTTATGAAGATATAGAAAAAGCAGATTGCTTTTTTATTGCAGGGGCTAATCCTGCTTGGTGCCATCCTATTTTATTTAGAAGATTAGAAAAACATAAAGAAGAAAATCCTAATGTTAAAATTGTAGTTGTAGATCCTAGAAAAACACAAACTTGTGCAATTGCAGATTTGCATTTACAAATTATTCCTGGTACAGATGTAGTGTTATACAACGCCATTGCCAGAAGATTAATAGAAAAGAATAAAGTAGATAAAAAATTTATTAAAAATCATACTACAGATTACGAAAATCTTAAAGAATTTGTTTTTAAAACATCTATTTCTAAAGCTGCTACAATTTGTGGTGTTACTGTTAATGAAATAAAAAAAGCAGCACAGTATATAGGGCAATCTATGGGCTTTATTAGCATGTGGACTATGGGTTTAAACCAAAGTGTTATTGGGGTAGATAAAAATGTTTCGCTTTTAAATTTATCACTTTTAACAGGGCAAATTGGTAAACCAGGTGCTGGTCCGTTTTCTCTTACAGGACAACCAAACGCCATGGGCGGAAGAGAAGTTGGCGGAATGGCAAATTTACTTGCAGCTCACAAAGATTTAGCAAATCCTGTGCACAGAGCAGAAGTTTCTAATTTTTGGGGAGGAAAACAAATTTCTGAAAAACCAGGACTTACAGCTACAGAAATGTTTGATGCTTTAAACTCGGGTAAGTTAAAAGCAATTTGGATTGTTTGTACCAATCCTGTGGTAAGTTTACCAGACGCTTTACAAGTAGAAAATGCGCTTAAAAAAGCCAATTTTGTTATTGTACAAGATATTTCTCACAATTCTGAAACCACAAAATATGCAGATTTATTGTTACCAGCTGCTGGTTGGTTAGAGAAAGAAGGTACTATGACAAATTCAGAACGTAGAATTAGCTACCTAGACAAAGGAATAGAACCTCCTGGTGAAGCATTACCAGATGTTGAAATTTTTACAAGATTTGCTCAAAAAATGAATTTTGAAGGTTTTAACTACAAAAATAATAGCGAAATTTTTGATGAACATTGTATGCTAACCAAAAATACAAGCATAGATATTTCTGGTTTATCTTACAGCAGATTGCAAAACGAGGGTAGTTTTCAATGGCCTGTTCCAAATAAAACGCATAAAGGAACTGCACGTTTGTTTACAGACAACCAATTTTATACGGCAACTCAAAAAGCAAATTTTAACGTACCAAAATTTACAGAAAATCAATCTGAAAAAATATCATCAGAATTTCCTTTAATTTTAACTACTGGTCGTATTAGAGATCAATGGCATACTAGAACAAGAACAGGTAAAGTAAATCGTTTAGAAACACATATTAAATCTCCGTATTTAGAAATGAATGGAGTTGATGCTTTTGAAAGAGGCATTAAAGAAGGCGATATTGCAACAATTAACAATAAAAGAGGAACTGTAAGGGTTAAAGTTAATTTTAGTTATGATATTAGAAAAGGTGTTGTTTTTATGCCAATGCATTGGGGTAAAATTCTAGGTAATGATTTTGGTAGAGCAAACAACTTAACCAACAATTTAGTAGATCCAATTTCTAAAGAACCCGATTTTAAATTTAGTGCCGTTCAAGTAACAAAATATAAAAAACAACATCAAAAAGTATGTATTATTGGCGCTGGTGCAGCTGCATACCGTTTTGTGCAAAGCTATAGAGAACGTAATACAGAAGATGAGTTAACCATCTTTTCTAAAGAAGAAAACTCTTTTTACAATCGTGTATTACTACCAGAATATGTAAGTGAAGAGCTTTCTTGGAAAGAATTAGAAAAATTAAAAAAAGGTGAGGTAAACAAACTAAAAGTTAATCTACTTTCTGGAGTTTCTATAAATCATATTAATAGAAACCTTAAAATAATTACAGATAGTAATCAAAAAGAACATCAATACGATTTACTAATAATGGCTACAGGTAGTAGAGCTTTTGTACCAAATAATGTACAGTTAAATTTACCTGGTAGGTTTACCTTAAGAAGTAAAACAGATGCAGACAGGTTAAAAAATCATTTAGACAATACAGGTTTACCAGAAGAAAAACAACATGTAGTTATAGTTGGTGGTGGTCTTTTAGGTTTAGAACTTGCGGCTACTTTAAACAAAAAGAAAATTCAAATTACAATTATACAACGTGCTTCTCGTTTAATGGAGCGTCAGTTAGATTTAATTGCAAGTCGTTTATTGGCAGAAGATGTACAAGATAGAGGCATTCAAACGTATTTTGATAATGAAGTAGACACTGTTTTTGAAGGTTTAAATGCTAATGAATTAGAAATTACACTTAAAACAGGTAAAGTTATACACAGTAATGCCATTGTATATGCCATTGGTACCATACCAAATGTAGAATTGGCTAAACAAAGTAAACTAGATACAAGAAGAGGCGTAATTGTAAATCAACATTTACAAACTAGTGATAATGATGTTTTTGCTTTGGGTGAAATTGCTGAATTCAAAAATGCATTATATGGTATTACTTCTGCAGCAGAACAACAAGCAGATATTGCTGTAAACTACATTTTAGGAGATTTAAGTAGTATTTATAACGGCTCTGTTTTAATGAACATTCTAAAATTTGAAGATTTAGATTTATGCAGCATTGGTATGGTAACCGTTCCTAAAAACGATTTTTCTTATGAAGAAATTATTTTTATGGATGTCTCTCAGAAATACTACAAAAAATGCATTATTAAAGATGATAAATTAGTAGGTGCAATTTTAATGGGTGATAAGAAAGAGTTTGCTGAATTTAAAACCTTAATTGAAGATGAAATTGAATTGGCAGACAAAAGAGAAGCCATTTTAAGATCTAATAAATCTTCTGTGCCTGTAAAAGGGAAATTGGTATGCACATGCAGCCAAATTGGTGAAGGTAATTTAGAAGAAGAAATAGAAAAAGGTTGTACAGATTTTAATACCTTATGTAAACTTACAGGTGCTGGTTTAGGCTGTGGAAGTTGTAAACCAGAAATAAAAGATATTTTAAAAATGAATTTAGCAAGCGTATAAATTATGGTAGATTTAAAAAGAGTTTTTATAAAAGGAGGTATTTTATCACCAAGTGAACTAAAGCAAATTTTAAACTATGCCACTGCTTTAGGTTTAGATTCGCTACATTTTGGGTCTAGGCAAGATATTATCTTTCCAGAACACCCAAAAAACACAGCAATAGACAATCAGTTTCCAGAACTAAGTACCAGCATGATTTCTGATACTGAATTTGATAACTTGGTTTGTTCTTATGTTTCTGCAGATATATTTACCAACACTTCTTGGTTAAGCGGTGTTACGTATTTGTATATTTTAGAAAGTTTTAAATATCAACCTAAACTAAAGGTAAATATTACAGATCCTAAACAAGAATTGGTACCTATATTTAATGGTGAACTTAATTTTATAGCTTCAGAAAATGAAGATTATTGGTATTTACATTTGATATTACCAAATTGGGAAAAACCAGTTTATTACCCTGTTTTAATTTACAGCTGGGATATTTCTAAAATAGCAAAAACAATAGAAGACATCTATAAAGATGCAGATGATATTCATGAACTTTTTACATTAGTAAACGATATTGTTGAAACCAATAACAGAACTATAGAAGCACCTTTAAAAATTGCTTTTAAACCTTTTCCATATTATGAAGGAATGAATAAAATGGGAATTAATCAATATTGGTTAGGCTTATATTGGAGAAACAATAGGTATTATTTAGATTTCTTAAAAGAATTTTGTGATTTCTGTTTAGACAACAGAGTTGGTAAAATTTGTATTACACCATGGAAATCTATCATTGTAAAAGGAATACCTAAAACCAGCAAACTAATGCTAGAAAAGCTTTTGGGTAAATCTGGTATTAATGTAAGGCATTCTTTACTAGAATTAAATTGGCATTTACCCGTAAATGACGATGAAGCATTAACTTTAAAAAAGTTTATTGTACAAAACTTCGATCAAAATGATATTAGTACTTATGGACTTACTTTTGCAATTTCTAACAGTTCAGACAAAAGAAAGTACTTTACTTCTATTGTAATTGAAAAAAATAACGCGCCAAAAATTGTAAAAGATTATCAAGTTAGGCCTACTTACAACGTATTATACTGTGAAAATTTTAACCCAAACACTCAAAAATACATTGTGTACGCACAAGATGTAGATAAAATTGAGGTTTCTGGCTTATTAATGGAACTTAGTAAAAATTATTTCAATCAGTTTGGTAATGAAATTACGGATGATGAAACCGATAAAGCTCCAGAAATAATTGTAAAAAAAGAAGCACATCAATGCCAAGAATGTTTAACCGTTTACAGCGAAACTTACGGAGATCAAAAAAATAATGTTGCTGCAGGCACACTTTTTAAAGACTTAAATACTACTTTTAAATGCTCGGTTTGTGATGCTCCAATAACTAGCTTTCAATTAATTGAAATTTAATAGCTAGGCATTTCCTTTTATTGCTAGTAATCTAATAACTTTGTAAAGCTATTGCGTTTCACTAATTATTTGATATTACAAAAAATGAAAATTAAATTACTAGCTATTGGAAAAACAGACAACAAACACTTAATTGCACTAATAGAAGAATATCAAAATAGATTAAAACATTATATAAAATTTGAACTTCAAATTATTCCTGATATTAAAAATGTTAAGAATTTAAGTGAAATTCAACAAAAAGAAAAAGAAGGCGAACTTATTCTATCGAAATTACAAAACACAGATGTTTTAGTTTTGTTAGACGATAAAGGAAAACACTACACATCTATGGAGTTTTCCAAATATCTTCAGAAAAAAATGAACGCTGGTATTAAACAACTAGTTTTAGTAATTGGCGGACCTTATGGTTTTTCTGATGCTGTATATAAAAAATCTACAGGAAAAATATCGCTTTCTAAAATGACATTTTCGCATCAAATGATTCGTCTTTTTATAATAGAACAAATTTATAGAGGTTTTACCATTTTAAAGAATGAACCTTATCATCATGAGTAACTTCTCCAATAGATTTCAGCTAATTAGATAACAAGTTTTATTAATTATCCTATAATTTTTATTTAAAAAATAGGTTTCATTTAAATTGTTTGTAAACCTTTAGCGGTTTTACATATTTGGTATAAAAAAACTACTTCAAGAATTAAAATTGGAATTACAAAAAACAAAGCTACAGGAAACAAAATAACCGTTATTAATAACCAAATACTTCCATAAAAACCAACAATAACAACAGTTTTAGGCTTTTAAGTTTCTTGCAATTTACATTATATTTTTAAGTTTTTCTTCTGAAACAAACATAAATACTAACTTATAAATTGATTACATTTGTGAAAAATCTACGTAAATTAATGAAACTAGTTTTTGCCACAAACAACCTTAACAAACTAAAAGAGGTACAAGAAATGCTACCTAATTCTATACAATTATTAAGTTTAAAAGATATTAATTGTTTTGATGAAGTTGAAGAAACAGAAACGACTTTAGAAGGCAACGCAAAACTAAAAGCAGATTATATTACTAAAAAATTTGGTTACCATTGTTTTGCAGATGATACTGGTTTAGAAGTAGAAAGTTTAAACGGTAAACCAGGTGTGTATTCTGCACGTTATGCAGGAGAACCAGCAAATGCAGAAAATAACATGCTAAAATTATTAACTGCACTAAAAAATAAAGAAAACAGAAAAGCACAATTTAGAACAGCAATCTGTTTAAATTTAGATCATAAACAATTTATTTTTGAAGGTGTTTGCAAAGGAGAAATTTTAACCGAAAAACAAGGAAACAAAGGTTTTGGTTACGACCCTATTTTTAAACCACAAGGTTTTACTGAATCTTTTGCCCAAATGAATTCTAATGATAAAAATAAGGTTTCTCACAGAGGACTTGCCATTCAGCAATTGGTAGAATTTTTATCAAATTATAAAAAATAAATTCCTGCCTAGGCAAGAATTATAAAATGGAACAAAAAAACTACAAAAAACATTTTGCTCTCTTATTCCTTTTACTGCTAATTTTGTTTTTAACAAACATTAGTTTGGGTTCTGTTAACATACCTTTTAAAGAAATTTTAAAAACTTTATCGGGTAGAATTGCCACCAAAGAAAGCTGGGAAATTATTATTTTAAACTTTAGACTACCTAAAGCTATTACAGCAATTTTAGTAGGTTCTGGTTTATCTGTTGCTGGTTTATTAATGCAAACCTTATTTAGAAATCCACTTGCAGGCCCATTTGTTTTAGGCGTTTCATCTGGTGCAAGTTTAGGTGTAGCCTTATTTATTTTGGGCACATCTTTATTTGGTGGTTTCCTTTTAACAGATGTATTTTCTAGTTGGTCTATACCAATAGCTTCTAGTTTTGGCGCTTTTCTTGTTTTATCTGCTGTTATTTTAGCATCTTATAGAGTTAAAAACACCATGTCTATTTTAATTATTGGTTTAATGTTTGGCAATTTTACTGCTGCAATCATAGCTGTTTTGGCTTATTTTAGTCCTGCAGAACAAATTCAGCAATATATATTTTGGAGTTTTGGTAGTTTAGGGAATTTATCTTGGAGTGAATTATCAATATTTTCTTCAATTTACACCATTGCTTTATTAGCTACCTTATTTATTACAAAACCGTTAAACAGCTTTTTACTAGGAGAAAATTATGCAAAAAGTTTAGGAATCAACATTAAAAAAAATAAAAATATTATTTTACTAATTACCTGTGTATTAACAGGTGTAATTACCGCTTTTGCAGGTCCAATTGCATTTATAGGTTTGGCTGTACCACATATTGCCAGATTAGTATTTACAACTTCAAATCATAAAATATTAATACCTGCTGTAGTAATTTTAGGTGCAATAATTTTATTAATTTGCGATACCATTGCACAATTACCAGCAAATGAATTCACTTTGCCTATAAATGCAATTACTTCCCTTTTTGGAGCACCAATAGTAATTTGGTTATTGCTTAGAAAAAAGAAATTATATATTTAACGTAATTCAAAAACTATTTAAAATTAAAAACAGCAACGCACATATTGTTTTAAGAACAGAGAATTTATCTATTGGTTTTCCTCAGAAAAAAAAAGATAAAATTATATTATCTGATATAAATATTGCCATAGAAAAAGGGCAGTTTATTAGTGTTTTGGGTAAAAACGGAATTGGAAAATCTACTTTATTAAGAACGTTTTCTAAGGTTCAAAAAACTGTATTGGGCAGTATTTATTTTGATGAAAAAAATCTAGAAGAATACACAGAAAATCAACTTTCTAAAAAATTAAGTTTAGTCTTAACAGAACGTTTACCAGAAAGTCAGATAACAGTTTTTGAATTAATTGCATTAGGAAGACAACCCTATACCAATTGGCTAGATAAACTTACGAATTTAGATTTAGAAAAAGTAAATACAGCAATTAACCAAACCGAAATTAACCACTTAAAAAACAGAAAGTTTTTTGAATTAAGTGACGGCCAATTGCAACGCGTTTTAATAGCAAGAGCATTGGCACAAGATACAGAGGTTATAATCTTAGATGAACCCACTGCACATTTAGACATTCATCAAACAGTTTTAATTTTTTCGCTTTTAAAAAAACTAGTAAAAGAAACCCGTAAAACAATTATTATTTCTTCTCACGAGGTAAATTTGGCCATACAGTTATCTGATAAATTATTGATTTTAAATGATAAAAAAGTACTTTTTAACACAACAGAAAATTTAATAAATCAAAACGCTTTTACAAGTCTTTTTCCTAATAATTTAATAAAATTTAACAAAGAATTGCAACAGTTTGTCATCAACAAAATTTAATTTTGAAGAAAATGTAACTTTTCGTTATTTTTGATTTTTAATTCACAACAAATAAGATAACTTTTTAATAGATGAAAAAAATACTTTATGTTGCTAGTGCATTGGCTTTTATGGCTTGTGGTTCTAGTAAAGATGCATTTAATGATGATGCTAACAAAGACCAATCAGCTAAATATGCGAGTACAATAACAGCTAAAGATTTAGGAGAACATTTATTTACATATGCTTCTGATGAGTTTGAAGGTAGAGAAACTGGTGAACCTGGTCAAAAAAAAGCAGTAGAATATTTAAAAAACTTTTACATTAATCAAGGTATTATAAGTCCTTTAGGTGGCAATGACTATTTTCAAGAAGTACCCGCAGATTGGATTAATAAAAACACCAGAAGAGGGGAATTTAAAGACTCCGAAAATGTAGTTGCCTTTATTAAAGGTTCTGAAAAACCAGATGAAATTATTGTAATTTCTGCACATTTAGACCATGAAGGTGTAAAAGATGGTGAAGTGTATAATGGTGCAGATGATGATGGCTCTGGAACTGTGGCTATGTTAGAAATAGCAGAAGCTTTTCAAATGGCAGTAAAAAATGGTAAGGGCCCAAAACGTTCTATCTTATTTTTACATGTTACTGGTGAAGAAAAAGGCTTGTTAGGTTCTAAATATTATACAGACGTAGATCCTATTTTTCCTTTAGCAAACACTGTTTGTGATTTAAATATTGATATGATTGGTAGAATTGATGACAGACACAAAACAGATCCTAACTTTGTGTATTTAATTGGTTCAGACAAGTTAAGCACAGAATTACACAACTTATCTGAAAGAGTAAATGAAAAATACACAAAAATTAATTTAGATTATAAGTATAATGATGAGAATGATCCTAATAGATTTTACTACAGATCTGACCATTATAATTTTGCTAAGAATAATGTGCCTATTATCTTTTACTTTAATGGTACGCATGCAGATTATCACAAACCAACAGATACACCAGACAGAATTAACTATGAACTATTAGAAAATAGAGCGCGTTTAGTTTTTCATACAGCTTGGGAAGTTGCAAATCAAGAAACAAGAATTATTGCAGACAAAGCGCAATCTGCAAAATAATTTAAATATTATTGCATTAAAAAAGCACTTTCAGAAGTAGCAGACTTATAAATAACAATTCTAAAAAAAACCATTTAAAATTTATAAATTTTAGATGGT
>NZ_CANLXV010000006.1 GCF_947495205.1 uncultured Polaribacter sp.
TGTTTATCAATTTATAATTCTAAAGATAGAAAATTTAGATATCTTTGAACATCTCAAAGATATGAGCCCAGATTGAAACGGCATCCTTTTTGTAAGCTCCTAAATGAAATTTAGGAGCTTACAAAAAGATATAGTGGAAAGCTGGAAATAGCTTCAAAAAAAAAAGATTCCATTACTGAAATCTCTTTTTTTATGATAAATGCAACTTTGTTACTATTCTAAAGCGCCTAAATAACGTTCTGCATCTAAGGCTGCCATACAACCTGTACCTGCTGCTGTTACTGCTTGTCTGTAGTCTTTGTCTTGTATATCTCCTGCTGCAAAAACACCTGG
Source organism: uncultured Polaribacter sp. (assembly GCF_947495205.1). Lineage (GTDB taxonomy): Bacteria > Bacteroidota > Bacteroidia > Flavobacteriales > Flavobacteriaceae > Polaribacter. The sequence goes on from NZ_CANLXV010000006.1 coordinate 334, forward strand.
TAAATTTGTTTTAGTTGTTTTGCCTTCAGTGATTAGATAACCGGTTTCATCCATATCTAAAACGCCTTTAAATAAATCTGAATTTGGTTTATGGCCAATGGCAATAAATACGCCTGTTACAGGAATTTCTTGGGTTTCTTTGGTTTGGTTGTTAATGGCTCTAACACCTTCTACCACGTTACTTCCTAAAACTTCGTCTATTTCTGTGTTGTATAAAACTTCAATATTTTTAGTTTTATTTACCCTATGTTGCATTGCTTTAGAGGCTCTCATGTAATCTTTACGCACCAACATGGTTACTTTACTACAAATGTTAGCTAAATATGTTGCTTCTTCTGCGGCGGTGTCTCCTGCACCAACAACCACAACATCTTGTCCTTTATAAAAGAAGCCATCACAGGTTGCACAAGCAGAAACTCCGCCGCCAATTAAACGTTGTTCGCTTTCTAAACCTAAATATTTTGCAGTTGCACCTGTAGAAATAATTATGGTTTCTGCTTCTATTTGTTTAGATTCATCTACCACAACTTTATGAATGCCGCCAACTTTTTGGCTTAACGCTACTTTAGTAACCATACCAAAACGCACTTCTGTACCAAAACGTTCTGCTTGATGTTTTAAATCGTCCATCATTTTAGGTCCTTCTGTACCGTCTTTATATCCAGGAAAATTATCTACCTCTGTTGTGGTAGTTAATTGGCCTCCCATTTGCATACCTGTATACATTATCGGTTTCATATCTGCTCTTGCTGCATAAATTGCAGCAGTATAACCTGCAGGTCCAGAACCAATAATTAAACATTTTATTTTTTCTATAGTGTCTGACATAATCGTTCTTTTATTTTAGAATACAAATGTATTTTTTTAGTTTTATTATAGTGGCAAATTTAAATGAATAATTACAATTTAAGCATAACAAAAATTGATAAAAACACTAAAAAATAATTATGCTTCTTTTTTTTGAATTTTCTTAACCTCTTCTTTTGTTACCATTTTTGGGTTTTTATTTCCCCAAGCGTTGGTAATATAATTCATGACATCTGCAACTTCATCTTCATACAAACCTAAACTAGCCATATTACCATTATATGTTACGCCGTTAACTACTATTTTTCCTTTAAGACCATACTTAATTGCTTGTATACTTGCCTCGCGTTTTTTCATTAAATAGTCAGATTTCGCCAAAGGCGGATATATTTTTGCAACGCCTTTACCATTTGGTAAATGACAAGTGGCACACATATCTACATAAATTTCTTTACCACGTTTTATACTTTGTTGCAATTTAGTTTCTTGCTTTACTGTTGTATAATTTTGTTTGTTTTCTTTTGTTGATAAAAAAAACAAATTTGCTAGTATGAATAAACTTATAATTTTCATGTTAATTTGGTATTATTTTTACAATTCCTAAACTTTCTATTCCTGCATATAAGTAACCATCATTGCCTTGTTCTATAGATCTTACTCTTCCTAAATTTTCTAATATTTTTTCTTCTTTAACTACTTTGCCTTCTTTTAAGTAACAGTTGGCAATGTATTTGAATTTTAAAGAACCAATTAATACATTTCCTTTCCAAGTAGGATATTTGTCTGAATTTACAAAAGCCATACCACTTGGCGCTATAGAAGGATCCCAATAATGTAAAGGCTGTTCCATACCTTCTTTTGCTGTAATATCTGTAAATTTTGTGCCCGAATAATTAATGCCGTAACTTATTACAGGCCAACCATAGTTTTTACCCTTTTTAATAATATTAATTTCATCGCCACCTTTTGGTCCATGTTCATGCGCCCAAATTTCTCCTGTAAAAGGATTGGTTTCCATTCCTTGTGGATTTCTATTTCCATATGTAAAAATTGCTTCTTTTGCATTTTCTACACCAACAAAAGGATTGTCTTTTGGGATACTTCCATCATCATTCAACCTGTAAATTTTACCACAATCTCTAGTAATATCTTGCGGATTTACATCTCTATTTCCTCTATCTCCTACAGAAAAATAGATTCTGTTTTTTGAATCAAATGCAATTCTAGAGCCAAAATGTTGTCCTTTTCTACTATTTGGTGCGGCTTTGTACAATACTTTTTGGTTTGATAAAATACCGTCTTTAAAAACAGCACTCATTAAAGCCGTATTTACGCCTCTTTCTGAACCTTTTGATGATGCATAAGTAAAGTAAATGCGCTTATTTTCTTTGTAATTTGGATGCAATTCTATATCTAACAAACCACCTTGCCCTCTTACAGTTACTGCTGGCATTCCTGCTACATTGGTTTTTTTACCATCTTTGAAATGAATTAATTCACCCGATTTTTCAGTAATTAAAATAGAATTATCTGGTAAAAATGTAAATCCCCAAGGAATGTTAAGTTCTGGCACAACAACTTCTGTTGTGTACGTAAAAGGTACTACTTTTGTTGATGTTATTTTTTGCGCACATGAAAAACATGCAATCAAAAGAAATAACAAAAATGTGTAAGTTTGTTTCATTTTTTATTTTTAAAAATACGTTAAAAAAGATAATTAAAATTTATTCCTGTAAAATAATTTACAGGGTTTCCTGGATAAAAATATCTTGGTGCATTACCACCAAAACTGCTAGCATTTATTAATATTTGTGATGCATAGGTTTCGTTAAACAAGTTGTTTACACCAAAAAAAGTATTTACTTTGATGTCTTTTAAGAAATTAAATGCATACCCAACTTTAAAATTAGTTAGGTTATAGGCGTTAGAATACAAACTATTAGCATCTGTAATTGGCATACTACCCACATATTGATAATTTATATTGCCATAAAAACCGTTGGCAGCGTTAAAATCTACACCCGCATTAAAAACAGAAGAAGGTACTCCTGTTAAGTCATTTCCAGAAAAATTTTTTTCATTGTCTATAAACTCTTTAAAAACAAAATTGTTTAGTATATAATTTGCAAATAATTGTAAGTTAATCTTTTCATTTTCTATCCATTTATAAAAAACTTCTAACTCCAAACCATCGTGTTGTGTTTTGCCTGCATTTATTCCAATAAATTCATCTGCGGCTGTTCTTCTAGAAACCAAAAGGTTTTCTATATTTAGGCGATAGATTGATGCGTTAAATAACAATTTATTATCAAAATAACTCCCTCTTGTACCTATTTCATAATTCCAACCCGTTTCTGGTTTTAAGTTGGTATTAATTTGTCCGTTTGGCAATAAAGTTTCTTCTAATGAAATGGGAGAAAAACCATGACTTACACTAGAAAAAACAGAAATATTTTTTGAAAAGGAATGTGATAACCCAATTTTTGGCGAAAAAATAGCATTAAATGAAAAACTACCAGACTGATCTGGATTATCCTGAGAAACTTCAAAACGGTCTTTTAAAACATAACTGGTTTCATTTGCATTTATACCAATGGTTACGTTTGTGTTTGTTGTAAATTGATAATTTGCTTCTGCAAAAATATTGTAGTAGTTTCTATTTTCTTTAAAATCTGATAAATTATCTCCTTGAACGCTTCCTGTTCCTTCTGGAAAATCACGATACAAATTTGCAAAAGTTTTAGATTGGTAAATATCCTTAAAAACTTCTGCCCCAATTGTCCATTTTAAAGTTTTATCTAAAAAATTAAAATTCCCTAACAAACGAGTTCTTGCACCCACTGCCAAAGTGGTTTCATCTAAAATATTAAAAGGTCTTGGTTCATAATTTTCTCTAAAAGAAGTAAAAACACTCGTAATCTGTTGTACATTATCATTGTAAGAATGCTTCCAAGATAGTCCAAAAATACCACGCTGTGAATCTTCAAAACCTTTTGCTTGTTTCCAAGTAAAAGCAGCTGATTGTGGTCTATCTCTAAACGTTTGTTCATTTAAAGAACTTGGTATAAACGCTTTTAAATTTACATAGCTTGCTAAAAAAGTTAACTCGTTATGCTGTCCTAAATAATGATTGGTGTGTACTGTAAATGTTTCTCTGCTATAGTTGTTGTTTTCTCGAAAACCATCGCTTTTGGTATCACTATATACTGCTTTAACAGCATGGTTACTATCACCATAATTCGCCTTTAACATGTATTTTTGAAGACCAAAAGAGCCTAACAAAAACTCTGGCTGTAAACTAACTTCATTTAAATTGGCTGCTTTAGGATTTAATTGAATAACACCTCCTAAACCAGCACCATAAATGCTAGATGCTGCACCTTTTATTATTTCCATACTGCCAATAGCAGCCAATTCAAAATCTTCTATTGTTGTTTCTCCACTTCCATTTGTCAATGGTATTTCCTTAAAATATGCTCTAATTTTGGCTGTTCCAAAAAGATTCCTTGAACCAATACCTCTGATAGTTATTCGATTGGTATTTAATGCACCGTTTTGCATAAAAAGACCAGGAACCCTGTTTAAAATTGGTGCAAAATCTGTATGATTAGAGCGCGCAATATCTTTGGGTGAAATAATAGCAATTGCTGCCGTTGCTTTTTTTAATTGCTTAGGAATATGGTTAGCCATTACAATTATTTCTTCTAACTCTAAAGCGTTTAATTCTAATTGAATGGTGTGAAATTTATTGGCCTCTAAACGAATGGTTTTAAAATGATAACCTTTGCATTGAAAGGAATAAAATCCTATTTCTTGTACATTAAAACGCCCTGTTTTTGTTACCAATACTTCTTTATTTGTTTTTAAACTTACTATTTTAGTTTGCGTTAATGCAACTCCGTTTGCATTAATTACTTTCCCTTGAATATTGACTTGGATATTGACTTTACTAAAACCTGCAATTGTTTGCAAAAGAAAGGTAAGAAGCATTAATTTTCTAAAAAGTACTGTCAAAAACATTTTTTAACTTTAAGCGTACAAAAGTACATTATTCAAATAATAAATATTTCTTAAATTTTATAACCAACTAACAAATAAAAAAAGTATATTTGCAGACTCTAATGAAAATTGTAGTTCTCATAAACTATTTTTTTATTTTCGGGGTGTAGCGTAGCCCGGTCATCGCGCCTCGTTTGGGACGAGGAGGTCGCAGGTTCGAATCCTGCCACCCCGACTAAAATGAATACCAATAGAAACTAAAACCTTGTAAATCGTATGATTTACAAGGCTTTGTAGTTTTTGGGTTATCATAAGAATTGAATTAATATAGTTTAGTTTGGTTCACAATTCGGTTCACAGTTTCAAAACACAAAAAGTGTGAACCAATTGAATCCTTAATAAACTGTATTTGAAATAGTTGATTTGACTTTCGTCTAAAAGAATGTTTAATTAAAAGACGACAACTATGCAATCACAAATTAATTTTACCTTATCTTTTTGGGTAAACGCAGCACGTATTAAAAACAACCAAGTATCTGTATATGGTAGAATAACTGTAAATGGCAAAAGAGCTAATATTAGCTTACAACGAAAAGTTATTCTATCTGAATGGGATTCTAGAAGAGGAAGAGCAAAAGGTAATAAACAAGAATCACGTTTACTCAATAGATATTTAGACCAAGTTAAAAATAGAGTTTATACAGCATATGATGAACTTATAAAAGAAAAAGCATTTATCTGCTCTCAATCTATTAAAGCTCGTTTTTTAGGTGAAGACAATGAAGAATATTCTTTACTTACTTTAATCGATTATCACAACACTCAAATGAGTGAATCTTTAACTTATGGGACTTTAAAAAACTACTTCACAACTCAAAAGTATATCAAACTATTTTTGACTAATAAAAGAAAAATTCAAGACATATATTTATCTCAATTAACATATCGTTTTGTTGTTGACTTTGAAAAATTCTTGCGTTCATATGTTCCTTCAGACCATCAAAAACAGATGGAAAACAACACAGTAATGAAACATATTCAAAGACTCCGTAAAATGGTAACTTTAGCTTATAAAATGGAATGGATTGACAAAGACCCTTTTATAAAGTTTAAGCCCACTTATATTAAAAATGAACGCGAATTTTTAAGAGAAGATGAGTTACAAAAAATCATTGAAAGAAAATTTGATATAGAAAGATTAATCTTGGTCAAAGACTTGTTTATTTTTAGTTGCTATACAGGATTATCTTACATAGATGTTATGCAGCTAAACGAAGATAACATAAGTTTAGGAATTGATGGAGGTAAATGGATTATCACAAATAGACAGAAAACGCACAATAAAGTTAAAATACCTCTATTACCAATAGCTGAAATTTTAATTAAGAAATATAAAGGTCACATTAAAACAAAAAAAACTAAAACATTATTCCCTAACATTTCAAATCAAAAATTAAATTCATACTTAAAAGAAATTGCAGATTTAAGTGGAATAAAAAAGAATCTTACTTTCCATATCGCTAGACATACTTTTGCTACTACCATAACTTTAAGTAATGGTGTGCCTATAGAAACTGTTTCAAAATTATTAGGTCATACAAAAATTGCTACAACGCAGATTTATGCTAAAGTTATTGAAAGAAAAGTTAGTGATGATATGGCTATTTTAAAAAGTAAATTAAGTCTAAATAATACTGAAAAAAGTAAGAAAGAGCTTCATTTGTAAATTTATTATATAGGTTTCATTTTGCACAACCATTGCACATATTATTTTTTACTTTTGTATTAATGAAATTTGCTACAATCATATTATCAATATTAATACTATTGCTTTCTGCAACACCTTGTTCAGATGGTCTAAATCAAGAAGACCTAAATCAAGAAGAAATAGGTGTTAATCATAATCATCAAGAAGATAGTGACGATTCTTGTCCTCTTACTTGTATTTGTAATTGTTGTGGTATGTCAATAACCTATGAGTCTTTAGCAACATTTGAGTTATTAACTTTCAATAGAATTTCTACAAAATTAGTATCTACTTATCAGTCAAATTATAGATTTGATTTCCAATCTAATATTTGGCAACCACCAAAAGTAATAAGCTAAATTATTACGATTTATAAAATCAATTATTTAGTTAATATTTCAATTAAAATTCAATGAATAAATACTTATTGAGCATAAAGCTCATATTAATACTTTGCCTATCTTTAAAGGCACAAACAAAAGATATACAAATAAAAGTAATTACAGCAGAAGAAAACGAGCCTTTAATGGGTGCTACTGTTTACTTTGAAACATTAGAAAAAGGAGCAGTAACAAATTTTGATGGTATTGCAGAATTTACAAAAATCCCAGATGGTCAGCATCAAATAATCATTTCATTTTTGGGTTTTGAAACATTTGAGACTTCAATTCAAATTCCAAGTAATATAGCGTTAGTCTTTAAATTAAAAGAAGGAGCTAATCAATTAGAAACTATTGTAGTGCAATCTACTAGAAGTACAAGAACGGTTAAAAAAATACCAACACGTATTGAATTTATAGGAGTTGAAGAATTAGGAGAAAAAGCAATAATGAACCCTACTAATATTTCTATGGTGCTTCGTGAAAGTACAGGAATACAAATGCAACAAACCTCATTAAGTAGTGGTAATACCAATATTCGTATTCAAGGATTAGATGGAAGGTACACACAACTTTTAAGAGATGGTTTTCCATTATATGGTGGTTTCTCAAGTGGGTTAAGTATTTTACAAATCCCACCTTTAGACCTACAACAATTTGAAATTATTAAAGGAAGTTCATCAACACTTTATGGTGGAGGTGCAATTGCAGGTTTAATAAATATGGTATCCAAAACACCAGATTTTGAACCTGCTTTAGATATAATGCTCACGCAAACACAAGCATTAGGAAGTACAGCAAATGTATTTTATAGCAAACGAACCGATAAATTCGGTGTATCACTTTATGGCTCTGCTCATTACCAAAAAGCATACGACCCTGAAGGTGATGGGTTTAGTAACTTACCAAAAACAACTGCAATTTCTTTTAACCCAAAACTTTTTTATTATCCATCAGAGAATACAACAGTTTGGTTAGGTTTAAATGGAACATATGACGATAGAATTGGTGGTGATATTAATAAAATTGAAAATGGTGAAGAGGGTATTCATCAATACACAGAAGAAAACAATTCAAAACGATTAAGCAGTCAATTGGTATATCAAACGCAATTAGATGCTGTTAGTTCATTAGAGTTTAAAAATAGTGTCTCTTTTTTTGATAGGAATTTAACAGTTCCCGATTTTAATTTTGATGGAAAACAAACAAATACGTTTACTGAAATTACATATAATACAGCATCAGAAAAAACGGATTGGATAATTGGCGCTAATCTATATACCTCAAATTTTGATGAAAATGATAACTTACCATTACAAAGAGACCAAAAAGATGTAACCTTTGGTGCATTTGCCAATAATATCTATGACTTATCAGATAATTGGATATTGGAAACAGGATTAAGAGCAGATTACAATACTGATTTCGGTTTCTTTCCACTTCCAAGAATTTCATTACTCTACAAAAATGATAATGGTTTTTCAAGTAGAATTGGTGGAGGTTTAGGGTATAAGATTCCAGATATTTTCACAGAAGAAGCAGAATATATTAACTTTGAAAATGTACTAGGTATAGATAAGTCTACCACCAATGCAGAACGTTCTTATGGCGTTAATTTTGATTTCAATTATCAAACGCGACTATCTGATGAGATTGGTTTTTCTATAAATCAATTATTTTACGTGACTGCTATTAAAGATGGAATGCTTTTAAATTCAACAGATAACGGTTTATTTCAGTTCGAAAATGCAACAGATGAAATCTTGAGTAAAGGAGCAGAAACAAATATTAAATTTACCTACAAAGATTTTAGATGGTTTTTAAACTACGCACTTATTGATACCAAACTAAATTATTTACCTGGTAATCCACAGAAACCATTAACTGCAAAACATAATGCAGGTAGTGTTTTAATGTACGAATCTGAAAAATGGCGAATAGGTTATGAAACCTTTTATACTGGCAAACAGTTTTTATCTAATGGTACAGAAACCACAGACTTTGTAACTATGGGTTTATTGATAATGCGTAACTTTAAATTAGGAAGTGTATTTGTAAATATTGAAAATTTTACGGATAGAAGACAAAGCAGGTTTTCACCTTTGGTTTTACCACCTCACGAAAATCCTGTTTTCCCAGAAATATATGCGCCAACAGATGGTTTTATATTTAGTGTAGGACTTATTATTAAACCATTTGGTAACAAAGAACAAGATTAATTATGAAAACAATAGAACAATTATTAGAGTCAAAACAAATACGTGTTACAGCAATGCGTTTATTAATTTATAAGTTTCTTGCTGAAAAAAAGGTAGCAGTAACTTTGAGTGATATTGAAAACGCATTTGAAAAAGCAGATAGAACTACCTTGTACAGAACTATTAAAACCTTTGAAGAGAAAGTCATTGTTCATCAAATAGACGATGGAACAGGAATTACCAAATATGCATTATGTGAACAAGGATGTAATTGTGATATAAAAACCGATTTACACCTACACTTCCATTGTAACAATTGCAATGAAACTATTTGCCTAACAGATCATAAAATACCACAAATTAAAGTGCCTGATGGCTTTGTTTCAGAGAATGTAAACTTGGTTGTAAAAGGTATTTGTGATAAATGTAGTAGTTAACAAATGCACTTCCATTGCACTTACTATTGTACTAATTTTACACAAAATTAATGGATATGAAGTTTAATACTAAAATACCTAAACACCTTAAACAGGCGTATAACGAAGAATTAAAACAATACAGTTTCTGTTTAGAAAATAAGCAGTTTGGTAATGCTTGGTTTCATTTAGAACGTAGTCATATAATAGGTCAATCTTATCCTTTAGAACATACCTATTCACATTGGCTAATGCTAAAGTTTGGCTTTAGACAAAAAGATACTAAAGAGGTATTCGGTCAAATTATTAGGCTTATTGTTGGTGGTTGGAAATCATTTATTAATCACGTCCCACTTGGTAATACAGGTGGTGCAAACGTACCACCATTAAAGCGAATGCCTATTCCAAGTGATATTGAAAAATTATTAAATAAATTATGAAAAATAAATTATGAAAAATAAATTAGCGGTTACAAGTATCCTTACAGCAATCACAGCTTCATTGTGTTGTATCACACCTGTTTTGGCTTTAATTGCAGGAACAAGTGGTGTAGCTTCAACTTTTTCTTGGATAGAACCATTTAGACCTTACTTAATTGGGTTAACTATATTAGTTCTTCTCTTAGCTTGGTATCAAAAATTAAAACCAGAAAAAGAAATCGACTGTGAATGTGAAACAGATGAAAAACCAAAATTTATAAAGTCAAAAACCTTTTTAGGCATTGTAACCATATTCGCAATAGTGATGTTGGCATTTCCATACTATTCAAGTATATTTTATCCAAGTAACGAAAAACAAATCATAGTAGTTGATAAAACAAATATAAAAACAATAGAGTATAAAATAAGCGGAATGACTTGTGCCAGTTGTGAAACTCACATAAACCACGAATTAAATAAACTTAACGGAATTGTAAACTCAAAAACATCTTACAAAAATGGTAATACAATCATTGAGTTTGACAAAACAAAAACAAATGAAGCGGAAATTGAGAAAGCAATTAACTCTACAGGTTATAAAGTAACTAATAAAAAAGAAAATTAATGGAAACTATATTAAAATCGGAAATCACTTGCCCTAACTGCGGACATAAAAAAGTGGAAGATATGCCTACTCACGCTTGCCAATTCTTCTACGAATGTGAGAATTGTAAAACGGTTCTAAAACCACACGAGGGAGATTGTTGTGTGTATTGTTCTTATGGCACAGTTCCTTGTCCACCAATTCAAGAAAACAAAAGTTGTTGCTAAAAGAAAACTTGATGAAAAAAAAGAAAGTTAATTTAAGTGATTTAAAACCAGGTTCAGAAAAGCAACACAATCACAAAGATCATCATAATCACGAACACTCAAATAGTAATTCATTAAAAACCTATATACCTGCAATAGCAAGTTTTATAATGCTAATTATTGGTATTGCATTAGATTATTATGATGTTGATTTTTTTAAAGATTGGATTCGTATTGTTTGGTATGGTGTTGCTTATATTCCAGTTGGTTTTCCTGTAGTAAAAGAAGGTTGGAAAAGTATTACAAAAGGCGATGTTTTTACAGAGTTTTTTCTAATGTCTATTGCAACCATAGGTGCATTTGTAATTGGAGAATATCCTGAAGGAGTTGCAGTAATGTTGTTCTATGCAGTTGGAGAATTGTTTCAAAGTGCAGCAGTTAATAGAGCAAAAAGTAATATTAAAGCGCTACTTGATGTTCGTCCTAATGAAGCTTTGGTATATCGAAATAATGATTATAAATCGGTAAATCCTGAAACTGTAGAAATTGGAGAAAAAGTAAAAGTTCGTGTTGGTGAGAAAATTCCTTTAGATGGTATTTTATTATCCGAAAAAGGTTCTTTTAATACTGCTGCATTAACTGGTGAAAGCAAACCTGATACGATTACAAAAGGAGAAAAAGTGTTTGCAGGTAGCATTAATATGGATGGTGTTATTGAAATTGAAACTACTAAAGAATTTAAGGACAGTTCTATTGCCAGAATTCTGGATATGGTTCAAAATGCAACAACTCGTAAGTCTAAAACCGAATTGTTTATTAGAAAATTTGCGAGAGTATATACACCAATTGTTGTGTTTTTAGCAATAGCTGTTACATTTCTACCTTATTTTTTTGTAGATGATTATGTGTTTAGAGATTGGCTATATCGTGCATTAATATTTTTAGTAATATCCTGTCCTTGTGCTTTGGTAATTTCTATTCCTTTAGGATATTTTGGTGGTTTAGGTACAGCTTCAAAAAATGGTATTTTATTTAAAGGTGCTTCTTTTTTAGACGCAATGACCAAGATTAATATTTTGGTAATGGATAAAACTGGAACCGTAACAAAAGGAGTTTTTAAAATTAAAGATATTAAAGCCATTAAATGGGAGGAAAAGGAATTTATGAAATACTTAATGGCTATGGAGGAACAATCTACACATCCTATAGCAAAAGCTATTTTAGAGTATAAAGCAGATGGTAAAGATTTTGAAGCTTCACAAGTATCCGAAATTGCAGGTAAAGGATTAAAAGGGAACGTAAATGACAAACCTGTTTTAGTTGGTAATAAAGCCTTAATGAAGGCAAATAATATCGAAGTTTCCAAAGAAATTGACACTATTGTAGAATCTATAGTTTTAGTGGCTATTGATAACGCTTTTGCAGGCTATGTTGTTATTGCAGATGAATTAAAAGAGGATGCAAAAGAAACAATTACGGCGTTACACAAAGTAGGTATTAAAAAAATAATGATGCTTTCTGGAGATAAAGATTCTATTACCCAAAAAGTAGCATTAGAATTAAATATTGAAGAAGCCAAAGGCGGTTTATTACCCGAAGATAAATTAAATGAAGTAGAAAAGTTAAAACAAAATTCAGAAAATAAGATTGCTTTTATTGGTGATGGAATTAATGATGCACCTGTTTTAGCAGTAAGTGATGTTGGTATTGCAATGGGTGGTTTAGGTAGTGATGTTGCCATTGAAACAGCAGATATAATTATTCAAACAGATCAACCTTCAAAGGTGGTAAAAGCGATTCAAATTGGTCGTTCTACAAGAAAAATTGTATGGCAAAATATCGGATTAGCATTTGGCGTAAAAGTGATTGTCCTAATTTTAGGAGCAGGTGGTTTAGCTACAATGTGGGAAGCAGTTTTCGCAGATGTTGGTGTTGCTTTGTTAGCAATATTGAATGCTGTAAGATTACAGAGAATTTATTAAAACAATATTTTTCAACATTAATTTTAATCTTTTTTGTCACTATTTCGTACCTTTGTTTTTAGAATGTCAAAGTTATCACATAAAATATTAGCTGTTTTAATGTCGTTTGTAGTCTTATTTTCTACAACTTCATTTGCTATCACAAAACATTTTTGTGGTGATACTCTTGTAGATACTGCAATTTTTTCTGAAGCTTCAACTTGTGGGATGGAAAGTCAAAAAGATACTTCTGCAACTATTTCTGGTTGTTCAATCATAAAAAAAGATTGTTGCAAAGATGAACAAGTATTAATTGATGGTCAAGACGAAGTACAATTGCAGGTTGATAAAATATCTTTTAACCAAGAATTATTTATTGCTTCGTTTATCTACACATACATTAATCTTTTTGAAAATTTAGAGAATAATGTATCTTCGTTCGAAGAATACGAACCACCACTCGTCATAAAAGAAATCTTCAAGATTGACGAGACTTATTTAATTTGATTTTTAAACAATAGACTATAATATCCTATAACTGCAATGTTATAAGGATAATTTGTTGTATTCGATGTTTTTCTAACATCTATGTCTAATTGTTTAATAATCAAAATATAATGCTAAATAAAAGCATCAAATTCTTAATAGAAAATAAACTTGTAGCAGTTTTACTACTCTTATTATTTGTAGGTTGGGGTACCGTAAACGCTCCTTTTAATTGGGATATTCGATTTTTACCAAGCAATCCTGTAGCTGTTGATGCTATTCCAGATATTGGCGAAAATCAGCAAATAGTATTCACAAAGTGGGATGGTCGTTCACCTCAAGATATTGAAGATCAAATTACATATCCATTAACAACTTCGTTATTAGGTATTCCAGGAGTTAAAACAATTAGAAGTTCTTCTATGTTTGGTTTTTCCAGTATCTACATTATTTTCGAAGAGGATATCGAGTTTTATTGGAGCAGAAGTAGAATTTTAGAAAAACTAAATTCATTACCTAACAATTTATTACCAGAAGGTGTAAATCCTGCTTTAGGTCCAGATGCCACAGGTTTAGGTCAAATATTTTGGTATACTTTAGAGGGGCGTGATGAAAAAGGAAACGTTACTGGTGGTTGGGATTTACAAGAATTGCGAAGTATTCAAGATTACTACGTAAAATACGGATTGTCATCTGCAAGTGGCGTTTCTGAAGTTGCTTCAATTGGTGGTTATGTTCAAGAATATCAAGTGGATGTGAATCCAGAATTAATGCGTCAATACAATATTGGTTTAAATCAAGTTGTAAAAGCCGTTAAAAGTAGTAACCAAGATATTGGAGCACAAACTTTAGAAATCAATCAAGCTGAATATTTAGTTCGTGGTTTAGGATATATAAAATCGATTGATGATATTGAAAACGCAGTAGTTACTTCCGTAGATTTTACAGCAATCAAAATAAAAGATATTGGTAAAGTTTCTTTAGGTCCTGCTACAAGAAGAGGTTTGTTAGATAAAGAAGGCGCAGAAGTTGTTGGAGGTGTTGTAGTTGCAAGATATGGAGCAAATCCTATGGAAGTAATTACGAATGTAAAAACTCAAATTGAAGAATTAAAAGGAGGTTTACCAACAAAAATTTTAGCAGATGGTAGAACATCACAAGTAACTATTGTCCCTTTTTACGATAGAACAGAATTAATTGAAGAAACTTTAGATACACTAAATGAAGCGTTAACATTAGAAATTTTGATTACCATTTTGGTAATTATTGTAATGGTTTTCAATCTTCGAGCTTCTATTTTAATATCTGGTTTATTACCTGTTGCAGTTTTAATGGTTTTTGTAACGATGAAACTATTTAATGTGGATGCAAATATTGTAGCACTTTCAGGTATTGCAATTGCGATAGGAACTATGGTTGATGTTGGCGTAATTCTCGCCGAAAATATGATTCGTCATTTAGATGATAAAAAGTTACAAACTCGTGAAGATGGTACAAAATATACTACAGACGAAGTAATCTATAATGCAACTGCAGAAGTTTCTGGTGCCATTTTAACAGCAGTTTTAACAACAATTATAAGTTTTGTACCTGTTTTTACAATGATTGGTGCAGAAGGTAAATTGTTTAGACCTTTGGCGTTTACAAAAACAATGGCACTATCAGCTTCTTTGGTTATTGCTTTATTTTTAATTCCCCCTTTTGCAGCTTATCTATTTAGAAAAACAACACTAAAAAAATCTTTTAATCATATTATAAATATTGCTTTAATAGTGGCTGGTATTGTAATTACAATTAGTGGTTATTGGTTAGGAGTAATTCTAATTGCTTTTGGAGTTAATGGTTTATTATTTGTTATAGGAAAACTAAACAAGAAAAATAACAACCTTATAAATATCATTATTTCTTGTACAGCTATTATATTCTTACTTGCAGAATATTGGCGTCCATTAGGTTTTAATAGAAGTATCTTAATCAACCTGCTTTTTGTAGCCATTATTTGCTTTGGTATTTTAGGTATATTTTCAGTTTTTAGAAAATACTATGGTCAAATTTTAAAATGGGCCTTGGCTAATAAAGTTTTGTTTTTAATAATTCCTGCAACTGTTCTTATTTTTGGAGGTTGGATTTTAAACAACACAGGTAAAGAATTTATGCCTTCTTTAAATGAAGGTTCATTTTTATTAATGCCAACTTCGTTGCCACATTCTGGAGTTGCAGAAAATAAACGCGTTTTACAACAATTGGATATGGCAGTAGCCACAATTCCAGAAATTGAAACTGTGGTTGGTAAAGCTGGTAGAACAGAATCTGCTTTAGATCCTGCACCTTTATCAATGTATGAAAATATGATTCAGTATAAAACTGAATATATAAGAAATTCAGAGGGAAAAAGACAACGTTATAAACTAAATGAAGATGGTGCTTTTGAATTGAAAAATGGTGGTTTTGTAACAAATCCAAATAATACTGAAAATGTCTCCTTGAGCGCAGTCGAAAGGTCTCAACTTATCGAAGATGAAGATGGAGAATACTACAGAAATTGGCGACCAGAAATTAGTTCTCCAGATGATATTTGGAATGAAATTGTAAAAGTCACCAAATTACCAGGCGTTACTTCTGCTCCAAAATTACAACCCATAGAAACAAGGTTGGTAATGCTTCAAACAGGTATGCGTGCACCTATGGGAATAAAAGTAAAAGGACAAGATTTAAAACAAATTGAAGCTTTTGGTTTGCAATTAGAAAGCTTTTTAAAACAAGCAGAAGGTGTTAAAGTAGAAGCAGTTTTTGCAGATAGAATTGTTGGTAAGCCATATTTACTAATTGATATTGATAGAGAAAAAATAGCACGTTATGGAATTTCTATTGAAGATGTTCAGAATGTTTTAAAAGTTGCAGTTGGTGGTATGCAATTAACTCAAACTGTTGAAGGAAGAGAACGTTATGGTATTCGAGTTCGTTATCCAAGAGAATTGCGTAACAATCCTGAATCGATAAAAGACATTTATATCCCTGTTGTAAAAGGGAGTCCTGTTCCTTTAAGCGAGTTAGCAACGATTAGATATGAGCAAGGTCCACAAGTTATAAAAAGTGAAGATACTTTTTTAATTGGTTATGTACTGTTTGATAAATTAGATGGTTTTGCAGAGGTTGATGTAGTAGAAAATGCCCAAGAATTGTTTCAACAAAAAATAGATTCTGGTGAATTAACGGTTCCAAAAGGCATCAGTTATAAATTTACGGGAACTTATGAAAACCAATTACGTGCAGAAAAAACCCTGTCTGTTATAGTTCCATTAGCATTAGCAATTATTTTCTTGATTTTATATTTTCAGTTTAAATCGGTTGCTACATCATTTATGGTTTTTACAGCCATAACCATTGCATTTGCAGGTGGTTTTATTATGATTTGGTTATATGGGCAAGATTGGTTTTTCAATTTTAGCTTTTTTGGTGAAAATATGCGAGACTTATTTAATATGAAAACCATCAATTTAAGTGTGGCAGTTTGGGTTGGTTTTATTGCATTGTTTGGTATTGCTACAGATGATGGTGTAGTTATGGCAACCTATTTAACACAAACTTTTAAACGTGAAAAACCTACAGATAAAAAGAGCATACGAGCTTCAGCTTTGGAAGCTGCAGAAAAAAGAATTCGTCCTTGTTTAATGACTACTGTTACAACAATTTTAGCATTATTACCAGTTTTAACCTCCACAGGTAAAGGTAGCGATATTATGATTCCAATGGCGATTCCAATTTTTGGAGGAATGGTCATAGACATCACATCTTATTTTCTTTTACCTGTTTTATATAGTTGGAGAGAAGAATTAAAATTAAAAAAAGCAAACAAATGAAAAATTTAATTTTTACACTCATAAGTTTTTTAGCTTTTGGTTTTTCAAATGCACAAGAATTAAATGTACTTATTGAGCAAGCTCTAAAAAACAATCCAGCAATTCAAAAATTTGAATTGCAATATAATATTGCATCAGAAAAAGTGAATGAAGTAAATACATTGCCAAATACTGAATTTGGTGTTGGGTATTTTGTAAGTGAACCAGAAACCAGAACTGGTGCACAACGTTTTAGAATTTCTGTGAAACAAATGTTGCCTTGGTTTGGTACAATTACTTCCAGAGAAAGCTATGTTTCTTCTATGGCAAAGGTTAAATATGAAGATATTGTTATTGCCAAACGAAAACTAATTACTTCAGTTTCCCAATCATATTATAATTTGTATGCAAATAAAGCAAAGCAAAATGTTTTAAAAGAAAATATAAAACTACTTCAAACTTATGAAACACTAGCATTAACATCCGTTGAAGTTAATAAGGCATCTATGGTAGATGTATTGCGTTTGCAAATGCGCCAAAATGAAATGGAGCAACTATTGGCAATTTTAAATCAACAGTATTTAACAGAACAAACTACCTTCAATAAGTTATTGAATCGTGATAAATCAATTTTTATAAATGTTGTGGATGATTTGAATTTTCCTGCAGAAAATTTTGATACCAAAACTAATAATTTATCAGTTCATCCAGAATTATTAAAGTACGATAGATTGTATCAATCTATAGAAAAATCAGAATTATTAAATCAGAAAGAAAGCGCTCCAATAATTGGTTTTGGTTTAGACTATATAAATGTTACAGAACGTCCAAATATTAGTTTTAGTGATAATGGTAAAGATATTTTGATGCCAATGGTATCTCTTTCTATTCCTATTTTTAATAATAGTTATAAATCAAAAACCAAACAATATAGCTTACAACAAGAAGAAGTTTTAGCACAGAGGAAAGAACGAAAAAATAAATTAGAAACGTTTTTAGATAAAGCAAAAAATGAACGCATTTCTGCAAGAATTAGTTATAAAACACAAACTAAAAATCTGAAACAAGCTAAAAATGCAGAAGAAATTCTAATTAAAAACTACGAAACTGGTACTATAGATTTTAATGATGTTTTAGATATTCAAGAGTTACAATTGAAGTTTGAAATGAATCAAATTGAATCTATAAAATCTTACTTCGTACAAACCACAATTATTAATTATCTAACCAATTAAAAAAGATGCAAACACTAAATATAAAAAATATGGTTTGTAACAGATGTAAAACAGTTGTTCATCAGTTATTTAATAATTTAGGTTTTCAGATCTTGTCTATAGAACTTGGTAAAGTTGAGATAAAAGAAAATGACAATAATAATTTTGAAAAACTTGAAAAGGCATTAAAAAAGGAAGGTTTCGAAATTATTAAAGAGACATCAAAAGCTTTGATGGAAAAAATTAAAATAGCACTAATTAAACATATTGATAAAAGTGATACAGACTATATACTTTCTGAATTAGCAAACGAATTAGGTAAAACATATTCTTTTTTAAGCAAGTCTTTTAGTAAATCTGAAGGCATAACACTTGAGAAATATTTTATAAGTCTCAAAATTGAAAAAGTAAAAGAACACATCCAACTAAATGACTTAAACTTTACAGAAATAGCGTACAGTTTAAATTATAATAATAGCAGTCATTTAGCAAAACAATTTAAAAATAATACAGGTATTACAATGACAGATTATAAAAAATCAGAGATATGGAATAGAAAGTCTTTAGACAAAATTGTATAAATATGAACCATAATTAGAAAAGTAAATTAGAAAAGCTCATTGTAATTTTACAGATTAATTTAAAATATTTAATAATGAAACACACGTATAATATTACAGGAATGACTTGTGGAAACTGCAAAGCTTCTGTAGAAAAATATTTAGGAGATATAAATAATGTTACCAATGTTTCTGTAAATCTCGAAAAAGGAGAAGCAGAAGTTACAATGGAAAAACATATAGAAACCAAAGTTTTAAAAGATGCTTTGCCAGAAAAATATACACTTTCAGAAAAAAAAGAAGAAAAGAAAGAAATACCAGCAGTAGATTTTGGTGAAGAATTTGAAAAATCAAAATTCGAGCAATTAAAACCATTATTTCTAATCATCTTTTATATTACAACTGCAGGTATTTTATTGAACTACAAAAACTGGAATTGGAGTAGTTTTATGCTCGATTTTATGGGTTTATTCTACATTATATTTAGCTTTTTTAAAATGTTAGATTTAAAAGGATTTCCAGATTCATTTAGAATGTATGATCCTTTGGCAAAAAGAGTTCCTATTTATGCTAAAATTTATCCCTTTATAGAAACTGCATTAGGTCTAATGTTTTTAATGCGTTTTGAAATAACTGTAGCCCTAATAATTACACTGGTTATTTTAGGTGTTACTACAATTGGTGTTACAAAAACACTTTTAGACAAAAAAGCAATTAGATGCGCTTGTCTTGGTACTGCTTTAAAGTTACCAATGACAGAAGCTACTTTTATAGAAAACGCAATTATGATTATAATGGCAATATTAATGTTAACAATTTAAAATAGAAAAATTATGAATTCAAATGAACACAAAAACAATAATAAAAGTATGAGCAATTACACCAAATTCTTTTTAATGTTAGGTTTATCTTTTATAGCGATGTACATAACTATGTATTTAAATACCTATGAATTTGACCACGTATATTTTAGTCTAACACGCTTTTATATGGTTTGTTTAGGTACTTCTACAATGGCAGTAATTATGTGGTTTTTTATGAGAAATATGTATGAGAATAAGAAAAAAAACATTGCAATTCTTATTGGAAGTTTTGTTCTTTTTGCAGGTTCATTAGGTTTGGTTCGTGAGCAAAAATCTACAGTTGGCGACGTTCTTTGGATGAAAGCAATGATTCCACATCATTCAATTGCAATCCTTACAAGTGGAAGAGCTGATATTAAAGACCCAGAAGTTAAAAAATTGGCAGAAGATATTATTAAAGCGCAGAAAAGAGAAATTGAAGAAATGAAAGCGATGATAAAACGTTTAGAAAATGAAAAATAAAAATATAGCAATCTATTTAGGAATACTTGCTTTCGGTTTGTTGTTGGGCTATTTTTTCTTCGGAAATTCTTCTGATAAGACAACTCACAATCACAATGAAGTTTCTACAAAAAGTCAAATGTGGACGTGTTCTATGCATCCACAAATTATGAAATCAGAACCTGGTGATTGCCCAATTTGTGGTATGGATTTAATTCCTGCAGAAAATAGTTCAGATGGTTTAATGGCAGACCAATTTAAACTGACAGAAAATGCAATGGCTTTAGCAAACATTCAAACGTCTATTGTTGGTAATGCTAAAGTAGAAGATAATGGAACTCTATTATCAGGAAAAATTGTAGAAAATGAAGAAGAAAATGCTATACAAGTAAGTTATTTCTCTGGTAGAATAGAACGTTTAAACATCAATTCTACAGGTGTAAAGGTTAATAAAGGGCAACTATTAGCAACTATTTATTCACCAGAATTATTTGCTGCACAACAAGAATTAATTACAGCTTCCTCTTTAAAAGAAACACAACCAACATTATACAAAGCTGTTCGTAACAAATTGAAATTATGGAAACTTTCAGAAACTCAAATTAATCAAATTGAGACATCAGGTAAAGTAAAAGAAAACTTTCCTGTGTATGCAACTGTTACTGGTACAGTTTCAGAAAAATTAGTAGCAGAAGGAGCGTCTGTAAAACAAGGGCAACCTTTATTTAAAATAGCAAACTTTAACACTCTTTGGGCAAATTTTGATGTGTATGAAAATCAGATTGGTTTGTTTAAAAAAGGTCAAGAAATTTCTATAACAACAAATACCAATAAAGTAATTAATGCAAAAGTAGATTTTATAGACCCTGTTTTAGATACAAAAACAAGAACCGTAAAATTAAGAGTTGTACTTAATAATAGAAACAACCTATTAAAACCAGGAATGTTTGTTGAAGGAAAAATTAAAGGAATCAATTTCGATAAAGGAGCAATTATTTCTATACCAGCATCAGCGATTTTATGGACAGGAAAACGCTCTGTTGTTTATGTAAAAACAAATGATAATGCTCCCGTTTTTGAAATGCGCGAAATTACATTAGGCAATAGAATTGGCGACAACTACGAAGTTTTAAAAGGTTTAAAAAATGAAGATGAAATTGTAACTAATGGAACTTTTACTGTAGATGCTGCTGCTCAATTACAAGGCAAAAAATCTATGATGAATAAAAAAGGTGGTGAAGTAATGACAGGTCACGAAAATCATCTTGGTATGGCAAAGAATACTTCATCAATAACAAACAGCTTCAATAAAAACGAGAGAATAGAAGTGTCAGAAGATTTTCAAAATCAATTAAAAACAGTTTTTAATGAGTATATAAAATTAAAAGATGCTCTGGTTAAAGAAGAAACTAATAAATCAATTTCAGCTTCAAAAAAGCTATTAGAAAAATTATCTAAAGTTGATATGAAACTACTAAAAGATAACGAAACTCATACAAATTGGATGTCTTTAGTAAAAGAGATAAAAATTTCTACAACATCAATTTCTAAAGCATCAAATATTGAAGAACAAAGAAGTCATTTTAAAAATTTGTCTTTAAACTTAATAAAAGCAATTCAAATATTCGGTATCAACACAAAAGTGTTTGTAGAATTCTGTCCTATGGCAAATAGTAACAAAGGTGCGTATTGGTTAAGTAAAGAAGAAAAAGTAATAAATCCTTATTATGGTGATAAAATGTTAACCTGTGGTGAAGTAAAACAAGTAATAGAACAATAAAACAAATTAATAATTAAATTTTAAACAAATGAAAAAAGTAATTTTAAGTGTAGTAATTATTGCAGCAACATTATTTGTAAGCTGTAAAAACGAAGGTAAAAAAGAAACAAACACCAACAAAACTGAAGTTTCTAAAGAAATGGCAACAACAGAAATTTCTTTTGGTGTAAGAGGAAACTGTGGTATGTGTAAAAGTACAATTGAAAAAGCAGCAAACAATGTTGAAGGTGTTGCAACTGCAGATTGGGATGTAGATAAAAAGAAAATTGCTGTTTCTTTTGATGAAAGTAAAACTAATGAAATGGCTATTCATAAAGCAATTGCAGCTTCTGGTTATGATACAGAAAAAGCGATAGGAGATTTAGATGCTTATGATAATTTACCTGGTTGTTGTAAATATGACCATACTATGGAAATGAACCAATAAAACTGTTTAGGGAAGAAGTGTATTTTTTTTTATAAAAAAGCACTTCTTCCAAAACTATTAGTTAAGCTTTATTATTTGCACAACCATTGCATTAATTTATTTATATCTTTGCTATAATGAAATATTTAACCTTCATATTATCGCTTTATATTTTAGCTCTTAATTTAGCACCTTGCGAAGATTATGCTGCGCTTGATAATGAGGTTAAAACAGAAAATTTACAAGCAACAAACATTGATCATCAACATCAAGATTTAGACTTATGCTCTCCTTTTTGTATTTGTCAATGTTGTCATATTAATACAATAGATTTCAAATTTATAGATGTAAATATTATCTCATACTACATTTCTACCCAAGACTTTTTCTACCAAAATGGTACAGAAAAAGACTTTACTACTTCAATTTTACAGCCACCAAGGGCTTAATTCAGTTTTTCAAAGGATAATTATATCCAATTTAGAACCTAAAGGTTCTTTAAATCTCGTGTAATTCTATTTTTTTTTACGAATTATATCAATAAGTTTAACTGAATTAACATATTCACTATGATTAATAAAATCATTGATTTTTCAATCAATAACAAATTTATAATTGGTTTGCTAACGCTTACCATTATCGGAGCTGGTATTTGGAGTATGACCCAAGTACCAATAGATGCAGTTCCAGATATTACAAATAACCAAGTACAGGTCATTACTCAAGCACCAAATTTAGGTACAGAAGATATTGAGCAAATTATTACTTATCCTGTAGAGATTGCTATGAGTAACCTACCTAATGTTCAAGAAATTCGTTCTGTATCTCGTTTTGGTTTGTCTGTAGTTACTATTGTTTTTAACGATGATATGGGGACATATTTACCTCGTCAATTAGTTGCTGAAAAATTGAACGACATCAAAGAACAAATACCTGCTGGTTTTGGTGAACCCTCTATGGGTCCAATTTCATCAGGTTTAGGCGAAATATATCAATATACATTAAAAGTAAAACCTGAATTTAAAGATAAATATTCTGTAACTGATTTACGTACGATGCAAGATTGGATTGTACAACGTCAAATGGCGATGGTAGAAGGTGTTGTAGAAGTAAATGCAATTGGAGGTAAAATAAAACAATATGAAGTCGCTGTTGACCCTAACGAATTACGTGCGATTGGACTAACCATTACCGACGTTTTTGAAGCACTGGAAAATAACAACCAAAATACTGGTGGTGCGTATATCGAAAAAAATCATCAAGCTAATTTCATTCGTGGAGAAGGATTAGCTCGTAGTTTAAATGATATAAAAAAAATTGTTGTAAAAAACACTAATAATATTCCTATTACTATTGGCGATATTGCCAAAGTACAATTTGGTGCTGCTATTCGTTATGGTGCATTAACACAAGATGGCGAAGGAGAAGTTGTAGGTGGTTTGGTAATGATGCTTAAAGGCGCTAATTCAAATGATGTAATAGAAAATGTTAAAGTTAGAATGGCTCAAATTGAAAAATCTTTGCCAGAAGGTGTGATAATTGAACCTTTATTAGACCGAAGTAAGCTAATAGCTGAAACAACATCAACTGTAGCAACAAACCTTATTGAAGGTGCATTGATAGTCATTTTTGTCCTTATTTTCTTATTAGGAAACTGGCGTGGTGGCTTAATCGTTGCATCAACCATTCCGCTATCATTATTATTTGCTTTTATATTGATGAATGGATTTGATGTTTGGGCGAATCTAATGAGTTTAGGTGCAATTGATTTTGGTATTATTGTAGATGGCGCAGTAATTATTGTAGAAAGCACCGTTTTTCTCATTGCATCAAAAATATTAAAGAAAAAGAAATTAACATCCAAAGAACGTGATGGCGTTGCAGCAGATGCTTCAAAAAAAATGATGAATGCTGCCTTTTTTGGTCAGCTTATTATTCTAATCGTATTTCTGCCAATATTGGCTTTAGAGGGTATTGAAGGGAAAATGTTTAAACCTATGGCATTGACTTTCATTTTTGCAATGATTGGTGCAATGGTGCTGTGTTTGACTTATGTACCAATGATGTCCGCATTAATTTTAAGAGCTCCAAAATCAGAAAAAAAATCTTATGGAGATAAATTTGTGCATTGGGTTGAACATAAATACCAACCTATATTAGAAAAAGCATTAAAAAAAGGAAAACTAATAATTGGTGTTTCTGTTATTTTATTTGGTATTACTGTTTTTATGTTTACAAGAATGGGGGGCGAGTTCATACCTCAACTTGATGAAGGTGATATTGCTTTTCACGCTATTTTAAAACCTGGTAGTTCATTAACTGAAACTATTGAAACAACAACAAAGATTGAGCAAATTGTTAAAACAAAGTTTCCAGAAGTTGAAAAAATTGTAAGTCGAATTGGTGTTGCAGAAATACCTACAGATCCTATGCCTATGGATATTGCAGATATTTTTGTGATTTTAAAACCAAAAAGGGAATGGACTTCAGTTAATTCTAAAAAAGAACTCATTGAGCAAATGAAAGAAGCTGTTGAAATAATTCCTGGTGTAAATTACGAATTTACCCAACCAATTGAAATGCGTTTTAATGAATTATTAGAAGGTGTTAGAGAAGATATAGCTATAAAGATTTATGGTGAAGATATAAATGTATTATCTCAAAAAGCAGAAGAAATATCTAAAATTATTGCAGGTACAGAAGGTATTGGAGATATGAAAGCCGAAGCTACAACTGGCTTACCACAAATTACAATAACGTATAATAGAAATAAATTAGCTCAATATGGCCTTCAAATAAATAAAATGAATCAATTGGTACAATCTGCTTTTGCTGGTGGTACTGCAGGTATCATTTTTGAAGGAGAAAAAAGATTTGATTTAGTAGTAAGATTAAATGCTACCAATCGTAAAAATATTTCTGATGTTCAAAATTTATACATCAATTTACCTTCTGGAAATCAAATTCCTCTTCGTGAAATTGCAGATGTAAGTTATAAAGCTGGCCCAATGCAAATAAGTAGAGATAATACAAATAGGAGAACCTATGTTGGAATAAATGTTAGAGGACGTGACGTAAAATCATTAGTAATGGAAATAAAATCAAAGTTAGATGCCCAATTAGAATTACCAACAGGTTATTTTATACGTTATGGTGGTGCTTTTGAGAATTTAGAACGCGCAAGTAATCGTTTACTAACAGTGGTACCTATTGCATTATTATTAATTTTTGTACTTATTTATTTTGCCTTAAAATCATTACCTCAAACTTTAATGATTTATATCGCAATACCAATGGCAACTATTGGAGGTGTTTTTGCATTATGGTTAAGAGATATGCCTTTTAGTATTTCTGCAGGTGTAGGTTTTATTGTGTTATTTGGTGTTGCAGTTTTAAACGGATTGGTTATGATTAGTGGTTTAAATGAACTAAAAGAAGAAGGTGTAACCAATTTAAAAGATAGAATTATAGAAGGCACAAAACGAAGAATTAGACCAATTATGTTAACTGCTTTTACAGATGTTTTAGGTTTTTTACCGATGGCAATTTCGGCATCAGCTGGTGCAGAAGTGCAACGACCTTTAGCAACGGTTGTAATTGGTGGTTTACTAACTTCTACATTGTTAACATTATTCGTTTTACCAATTTTATATCATTGGGTAGAAAACAAATCATTCAAATTGAGAGCTAACAAAAAAATGATTGCAGCAACAGCTATGGTAGTTTTTCTCTTTTTGTTACCTACAAAAGGAAACGCACAAGATATCAATGATACGTTGCCAGTTATTTCGATGCAAGAAGCTGTGAATTTAGCCAAAGAAAACTACCCTTTATTGAAACAAAAGCAATTAGAAATCAACAAACAAGAGCAGCTTAAAAATACAGCTTACGATTTTGGTACTACTCAAATTTTTACAGGAGGTGAAGAAGTTAATAATGGGAATGGCATTTATACAACTATAGGTATTGGTCAAAACAACATTGATGTGTTTGGTATTTCTGTAAAAAAACATTTGCAAAAACAACGCATTCAGTTAGCTCAAAAAGCGTTTCAGCTTTCAGAATTAGATTTAGAACTGGAAGTAAAGAAAGCGTGGGCAAATGCTTTACAGAGTAAAAGGAATTATAATTTATACAAAGAGTTAGATTCTATTTACACCAACTTTGAAAAAGCAGTAGCATTAAATTATGAAGTAGAAGCTATTTCTAAATTAGAATACTCTGCAGCTAAAACTCAAGTACTAAAGATTAAAAACAAGTTGATGCAATCAAAAAGAGAATTTAGGATTGCATTACAACAACTAAATTTATGGCTAGTTACTAATACTTTCTATACCGTTCCTAATAATTTTGAAATATCACCTGAAATAGATGTTGACGCTTTTAACCCAGAAAAACATCCTTTGTATGCTTTGGCACAATCACAATTTGCAGAAGCAGAAGCAAATTATAAGGCAGCAAAAGCAGATAATTTACCAAAACTAAACCTACAAGGTGGTTTACAAAAAGTAAATGGAAATTCAGGTTTTTACACATATCAAGCAGGTATTTCAATTCCTTTTTTATCAGGTACAAATAAAGCAAAAGTTAAAACTGCAAGAATAGATAAGGAAATTGCTGACACCAACATTCAGTTTAAAAAACAAGAAGTACAATCGAAGTTTAAACAATCAAAAGAGAATTATCAAAAATGGAAAAAAGCTTGGTTCTTCTATAAAATGGAGGTGTTACCTCTTGTAAAAGAACAAAAATTGGGAGCTTTATTTGCTTATAAAGAAGGAGAGATAGATTACACGAGGTTTACACTACTCATAAAAGAAGCTATTCAATCTGAAATAGAAGCACAAGAAGCATTAATAAATTATTTAGAAAGCACATTTCAACTACAATATTTTAATCAATAAGACAATGAAAAACACACAATATATAATTTTAGCACTACTAACAGTTTCATTTTTAGTTGTTGCTTGCGGAAATAAAGAAAGCCATAAGGAAGGTGATGGTCATTCCCATAACGAAGAACAAAAGATTGAAGAAAACGATGACCATAGCGAAGGCGAAGAAGTGATGCTTTCACAACAACAGTTTGAAGCTTTAAAAATGAAGATAGACACCATTGCATTGCGTAATATGAGTGGTTATGTAGAAGCAAATGGCACATTGGAAGTACCACCACAAAGTGAAGCAGCAATAACTTCTGTAGTTGGTGCAAATGTGTTATCCATAAAAGTGATTGAAGGAGACAAAGTGAATAAAGGTCAAGTTGTGGCATATCTTTC
Organism: uncultured Polaribacter sp.; assembly: GCF_947495205.1. Lineage (GTDB taxonomy): Bacteria > Bacteroidota > Bacteroidia > Flavobacteriales > Flavobacteriaceae > Polaribacter. Next base: position 27,939 of record NZ_CANLXV010000006.1, read on the forward strand.
ACATCCAAATATTATTCAAATGCAAACCGATTATTTGAATGCTTTTAGCAATAGTAATTTTTTAAAGAAGAACTTTGAGCGTCAACAAAAATTATATGATGCAGGAGTTGGCTCTGGTGCAAATTTTCAAAAAGCAGAAGCTGAATATGATGCCTCAAAAGCGATGGCAAACGGTTTAGAAGCACAATTAAAACTATTAAACATAAACACCTCATTAGTTAAAAATGGAACAATTGCTCAAAGTATTTCACTACGCAGTCCTATTGAAGGCTATGTGCAAAAGGTTGAAGTGAAAACAGGTCAGTATGTAGAACCACAAACCGAACTTTTTGAAATTGTAAACACACATCACGTTCACGCTGATTTAATGGTCTTTGAAAAAGATGTGTATAAAGTTAAGAAAGGTCAAAAAGTAAGCTTTAATATACAAACAATGCAAGATGAAGAATTAACAGCAGAAATCTATTCCGTAAGCAAAACATTTGAAGATGACCCTAAAGCAGTACACGTACACGCTGAAATTGAAAACAAGAAAGGTAACTTAATTCCTGGAATGTATATTCAAGGAAAAATTCAAACAGAAAACACACAAACTATGGCATTGCCCGAAAGTGCGATAGTAAAAGAAGGTGATAAATTTTTTGTGTTTTCGGCAGAAAAAGAAAATGACGATTGGAGTTTTAAACCAGTTGAAGTGCTTTTAGGAGCAAAAGATGGCAATTGGATAGCTATTCAATTTTCTGAAGATATAAAACCAAATACAAACTTTGCTTATAATAATGCCTATTATTTAATAGCCGAAATGAAAAAAGGCGAAGCAGAACACGAACATTAGATTATGCAAACCATAGAACAATTATTAGAGTTAAAAAATATTCGCGTTACGGCAATGCGTTTATTGATTTATAAGTTTCTTGCAGAGAAACAAGTAGCAGTAACATTAAGTGATATTGAAAATGCTTTTGAAAAAGCAGATAGAACTACATTGTACAGAACTATTAAAACATTCGAGGAAAAAGACATTGTACATCAAATAGATGATGGTACAGGTATTACCAAATATGCTTTATGTGAACAAGGTTGTAGTTGTGATATAAATAAAGATTTACATTTCCATTGTAACAATTGTAATGAAACCATTTGCTTAACAGACCATAAAATACCAAAAATTAAAGTGCCTGATGGCTTTGTTTCAGAAAATGTAAACTTGGTTGTAAAAGGTATTTGTGATAAGTGTAGTAGATAACAAATGTACTTCCATTGCACTTACTATTAGATTATTTTTATAAAAAATTAGTGGATATGAAGTTTAATACTAAAATACCTAAACCTCTTAAACAGGCTTATAATGAAGAATTAAAACTATACAGTTTATGTTTAGAAAATAAGCAGTATAATAATGCTTGGTATCATTTAGAACGCAGTCATATAATAGGGCAATCTTACCCTATAGAACATACCTATTCACATTGGCTAATGCTAAAATTTGGATTTATGCAAAAAGATACTAAAGAAGTACTCGGTCAAATTATTAGGTTACTTGTTGGTGGTTGGAAATCATTTATTGACCACGTGCCACTTGGTAACACAGGCGGTGCAAACGTACCACCATTAAAATCTATGATTATACCTAATGATATTAAAAATTTATTCAATTCAAAATGAAGAAAAAGAAAGTCAATTTAAGAGATTTAAAACCAAATTCAAAGGAACAACATTCTCACGATGATGGTCACGACCACGGAGATGGTAGCGCATTCAAAACATACATTCCTGCTATCATAAGTTTTGTAATGTTAATTGTAGGTATCGCTGTAGATTATTTTGATGTGATTCCTCAATTTAAAGGATGGATTCGAGTAGTTTGGTACACTTTAGCATATATTCCAGTTGGATTTCCAGTAATTAAAGAAGGATGGAAAAGCCTTATAAAAGGCGATGTTTTTACCGAGTTCTTTTTAATGTCTATTGCCACGATTGGTGCATTTATAATTGGTGAATATCCAGAAGGTGTTGCAGTAATGCTATTTTATGCAGTAGGAGAATTATTTCAAAATGCAGCAGTAAATAGAGCAAAAGGAAATATTAAAGCATTATTGGATGTTAGGCCAAAAGAAGCCAATGTATTTCGTGATGGTGACTATATAAGTGTGTCGCCAGAAGCTGTAAATATTGGAGAGAAAATTCAAGTTCGTGTAGGTGAAAAAATTCCATTGGATGGTATTTTATTATCCGAAAAAGGGTCTTTCAATACAGCAGCTTTAACTGGTGAAAGCAAGCCAGATACGATTTCAAAAGGTGAAAAAGTATTTGCCGGTAGCATTAATATGGATGGTGTAATAGAAATCGAAACTACAAAAGAATTTAAGGATAGTTCAATTTCTCGAATTCTACATATGGTGCAGAACGCAACAGCTCGTAAATCTAAAACAGAATTATTCATTAGAAAATTTGCTCGTATCTACACTCCTATTGTGGTTTATTTGGCTATTGCGATAACATTTTTACCATACTTTTTTGTAGATGATTATGTGTTTAGAGATTGGCTATATCGTGCATTAATATTTTTAGTAATTTCCTGTCCTTGTGCCTTGGTTATTTCTATTCCTTTAGGATACTTTGGTGGTTTGGGAGCAGCTTCAAAAAATGGAATATTGTTTAAAGGCGCTTCATTTTTAGACGCTATGACCAAGATAAATACATTGGTAATGGATAAAACTGGCACTGTAACAAAAGGAGTGTTTAAAATTAAAGAAATTAAAGCCATTAATTGGGAAGAAAAAGAGTTTATGAAATACCTAATGGCAATGGAAGAACAATCTACACATCCTATTGCAAAAGCTATTTTAGAATATAAAGCAGATGGTAAAGATTTTCAAGCTTCAGAAGTATCGGAAATTGCAGGTAAAGGTTTAAAAGGGATTGTAAATGGTAAAACAGTTTTAGTAGGAAATAAAGCCTTAATGTCTTCTAATAATATTGATGTTCCATCTGAAACGGAATCTATTGTAGAATCTATCGTTTTAGTTGCAATCGATAATCAATTTGCAGGTTATGTTGTGATAGCAGATGAACTAAAAGAAGATGCAAAAGAAACAATTACCAATTTACATAAAGTAGGTATTAAAAAAATAATGATGCTTTCTGGGGATAAGGATTCTATTACGCAAAAAGTAGCTACAGAACTAAATATTGAAAAAGCTAAAGGCGGTTTATTGCCAGAAGATAAATTGAATGAAGTAGAAAAATTAAAACAAAATTCAGAAAATAAGATTGCTTTTATTGGTGATGGAATTAATGATGCGCCTGTTTTGGCTGCAAGTGATGTTGGTATTGCAATGGGTGGTTTAGGTAGCGATGTTGCTATTGAAACAGCAGATGTAATTATTCAAACAGATCAACCTTCAAAAGTGATAAAAGCAATTCAAATTGGTCGTTCTACAAGAAAAATTGTATGGCAAAATATTGGATTAGCATTTGGTGTAAAAGTGATTGTGTTAATTTTAGGAGCTGGTGGATTAGCTACAATGTGGGAAGCCGTTTTTGCAGATGTAGGTGTTGCGTTATTAGCTATTTTAAATGCTGTGAGATTACAGAAAATGAAATGGAGTGTGAATTAAAAAACAACTCCATAAATTAAATATTAATGAAATATAAATATGTGCGATAAATAAAGTGATAACTAAAATCATACTAATTTAGATATTGGTATGATTTTTTACAGATGAAAAAAATTGAAAAAGATTGAAAAAATTGTTAAAGAATTAGACTATAATTTAGATTTTTTAGAAAAAGAAACAGAAGGAGTATTAGAAAAAGCAGAAGAAAGTATTAGAATAACAAAAAGAGCATTAGAACAAATAAGAATACTTTTTTTAAGGAAAAAATTAATCCCGAAAAACGAAGAGATTGGTTTTTTCAAAAATATGAAGCCTTATGTTTTTAGTAAACTAATATATTATGTCAAATTATTTAGTATAGAAAGTAAAAGACCAAGAAGTAGTAATAAATCTCAAGTAAAATACTTCAATAATCACATAGATAGGCTTCAAAACTATTTTAATGATAATCTAGAATTTTATCATTATTTCAGAAGAGGTGCCATTTTTTTAGATGAAGAATATTTTATGAGAGGTAAAGCAGATATTAGGCTATTTCCAGACTCATTATCATTTTTTACAGATGATAAATTTTCTACGAGTCACGATACAACTGTGGCTACTATTATGGCATATGATATGTTAATCATCTATCTAAAAAGAGAAATAGATAAACTTGAAAACAATAATAGTATGGAAACCAATTTCAATGCATTTAAAAAGCAGTCAAAACTTTTTTGGACTGGAAATAAAACCGATTTAATAGAGCTTATCTATGCACTTCATAGTTCTGGTTCCGTAAATAGTGGTACTGCAGATATTAAAGAAATGGCATCAGCTTGCGAGCAAATGTTTAATATAGACCTTGGTGATTATTACAGAACATTTTTAGAAATCCGTTCACGTAAAATGAATCAGACTAAATTCATAGATAAACTAAAAAATTCTCTAGAAAATAAGATGTTAGATTCAGATGAATAAACACCCAAGTTGGGTGTTTCTAAGTGCAAATTATTTTTCATATAATTTGCACTTTTTTGTTGCTCTTATAAATAATCACAATAACAATTAAAAGGAATATAACCTATTAAAAATGAGTACATAAAATCACCCAAGTTGGGTTTTACCTGTGTATAAACTTCAATAAATCATATCATATTTGCCAAACGAAAGTCAAATCGTAGGTTCACGAACACATATGTATAGTAACAGAAAACTCGTGAACTAAATTAACCCAAAGAAGCTGTTTGAATGTGGGGGCATTCAACAGCTTCTTTACAAAAATTGTTAGAAAATGGCAGCAACTATTATTACTACAGAAGATTTACAAGAATTCAAACACGAATTATTAGAAAACATCAAAGCAATGATTAACCATCAATCAGGTTTTGCACCTAAAAAATGGTTAAAATCTCCAGAGGTCAGAGATTTATTAAGCATTTCTCCAGGAACATTACAAAACTTAAGAATTAATGGCACACTCCCCTACTCTAAAGTTGGTGGAGTTATCTATTACGATTATGAAGAAATTCAAAAAGTATTAGAAGAAAACCGAATCCATAACAAGTTTTAATTGTCACTTCGAGTGGTTTTAATGTCCTATTGCGCATAGCGGAATGCGTCAGTAAAATTGTATCGAGAAGTTTAAGCTATGCAAAAAGTAAATTACATAAAACAACTGAAAATATTTGAAATACAGTTAAAATACAATGTATTAAGATTTATGGAAATGCTTTTATGCTAGTAAACATCTCATTTGTCATAGCATCTGGCAGGCGAGTGTCAATCATTTGAAAAAAGTGTAAAAAGAAAAGCTGTTTGACACTGACTAAAAGGAAGTGGAGTTCTTTTCTTTTAGCTATTGAAAATTGATTTGACCGCCGAAGATGCAAGACTAGATTTTTTTGTTACTTTTTTGATCAATGCAAAAAAGTAAGAAGTAAAAAAACAGAAAATAGTAGAAATGCAAAACGTAAACTACATAAAACACTTAAAAGGTGTATTCATTCAATTCTCTAAAGACAATCGTTTAAATCCAACACATATAAGTTTATATATGGCATTATTCCAATTATGGAATATCAACCGTTTTGAGGAGGTCTTTTTTATCAATCGAGAAGAAGTGATGAAGTATTCAAAAATAGGTTCAAAATCAACATATCATAGATGTATGAAAGAATTATGTAATTATACATATCTAATTTATTACCCATCCCACAATCCATTTAAAGGCAGCAAAATCAAGATGCTCAAATTCGAGACAACCTCTGGACAAGTAGAAGTACACAACCGTCCCAAAAATGAAACAAGCAGTGGACAAGCACTGGTATCTATTAATAAACATATACAAACTAATAGAAACAATAAAAACATTAATAAACTTGACCAGCCAAAAAACGAAAAAGAAGTAATTGATTTTTTTAGAAAAGAAAAATGGCCAATAATTGAAGCTCAAAAATTCTTTAATCATTACCAAGGTATTGATTGGAAAGTTGGTGGCAAAACAATAATTGTCAATTGGAAAGCAACAGCTAAAAATTGGATGATAAAATCCGAAGAAATAAAAAATAAAGAAACGCAAAAATCAGTTAGCCAAAATCAAGACAACCTAAAGACCAGTAAAAATAAAAATTACAACGAACCTTTATGATTAAAATACAACCACATATCATTCAAGAAGGAAGTGTGCAATTTCAATTGGGCGTACAGAATGGAAATCAAATAAAATACGATTTTCCAAAAATGTTAATCTATTTAGAAGCAAAAGGAAAATTATTATTTGGTAAAAATTTCAAAATATATTCAGAAGATGAAACTGTTTTATATAAACTATGTATCTATTTCATTCGTGATTTTGAAACTTGCAGAAAATTAAAGATAGATCCAAACAAAGGTATTTTATTGTCAGGACCAGTAGGTTGTGGAAAAACAAGTTTAATGAAATTATTACCGTTTATTGTACCTCATCAAAATCAACATAGTCTAATCCCTGCAAGAAATATCACTTTCAATTTTAATAAAAATGGTTTTAAAATTATTGAAGATTATGGTAATAATGGCTTTTATTGTTTTGATGATTTAGGTGTAGAAACCACAGGAAGACATTTTGGTAAAGATTGCAATGTAATGGGGGAAATACTTTTGTCTCGCTATGATTTATTTTTAAAACGTAAAATTAGAACACACACCACTACAAACTTAAATGCACAAGAATTAGAGAGCAGATATGGTATTCGTGTACGTTCCAGAATGCGAGAATTATTTAATTTGATTGCTTTTGATAAAGAAAGTTTAGATAAGCGAAAATAGTTTTTAAATCATTTAGTTTAAATTTTGTAAATTGTTAACTTTGTAAAATAATGCAAGTAGCTAAAAATATAGAAAGTTTAAGGAATTTATCACAAATTCTATCTCCTGCTAATTTTAAAAAAATAGTAAAGGATAAGAATTATTTTGATACATTTTATCGTATTAACAAACACACTAAAATATCAGAATCTACCACTAACTTTGAAGTCATTAATGCTATTTACAAATCACTTTTAGGTACTTACAAAAATGAATATATTTATAAAAACATCCTTTTAAATCAAAAACTTCTTAAAAAGTATAGCTTAAAAAATTCAATAGCACTATCAGAATTTAAAATTGGTAATTCAATAGCAGACTTTGTTATTTTAAATGGTGAAGCTCGTGTTTATGAAATAAAAACTGAATTAGATGGTTTAGATAAATTGGATAAACAATTAGCAGATTATAAAAAATTTGCTGATAAAATCTATGTGGTTTCAAATTCAAAACACATTCCTAATCTATTAGTTAAATTTTATAACACAGAAATTGGTTTAATTGAATTGACAAAAAGAAACGCGCTTAAAACTATTAAAAAAGCAGAACAAAATTTTTCATTTTCCCACGAAACACTATTCAAGAGTTTAAGAAAAGATGAATATATTAGTTTACTGAAAAAACATTTTGGAGCAATTCCTGTTGTTCCTAACACACTAATTTTTAGAGAGTGTTTTAAACTTTCAAAAAAAATAGATATTTTAGAGTTTCAAAAATTAGTTATCAAAGAATTAAAATTTAGAAATATTTCTAATCCAGAATTATTTAATGATGATTTAGTCCCAGATTCATTAAAACATATCTGTTACACTTTAAATTTTTCAAAAAAAGATTTCATTGAATTAGAAGATTTTCTTTATAAAAAAAGTAAGCTATGTATTTCCCATATGTCAGAGGTAAACAATTTGAATTAATCGCGTTACGAGAATTATGTGGTTTACTACCAAATTTTTCAACTAAAATTTCACCTGTAATCGAACCAATTAAAGGTTCTTCTACCTTAAAATCTGCATTAAAAACTTTAGCATCTAAAAATGTAAACTTTAGTGTTATTATAAATCCTAAAGTGGGTGGTTTAGTTGGTGAGGGTAATAAAATTATAGATCTTTTAAAAGAGGTATTACAACATTATAATAATTATCAAATTGCAATAATTATAGACACAAAAATTGAAGAGCAAATTCCAGCTTTAATTGAAGGTGTAAATAGTTTAGAGTTAGATTATAAAGGCGTTACTTTAATTCATAATTCTGAAATATCAGAAGTTAGTATTACTGAAATTCAAAGTAACATAAACGTTATTTACAATATTATTTACTTTAGTCATACAAGTAGGCGTTATTATAGATTATTCTCTGAAGATAGCAGAATTTCATTAGATGATTATTTTAGAGATATGCCAAGAAATGCAGATTATCTTGAAGTAGGGGAAAGTCCTTTTTCTGAAGAATACAGTTTTTATAAAGCTGAAGGGTTTTTCGGTTTTTCTGATTTTTTAACGGTTGGTGACAATTATTCAGATTCAGGTTTTTTACCAAGAGCTGTTGCAATGCATTTATCTTACATTAATGCATCAGGTAAAATAATGGTAAAACATTTTGTATCTGACTCAAATGGTGATGTATCTGATATAGGAGGTAAATTCGCAGAAGCACTTGAAAAACTTGTTAATTGGTGTGTTAGCAATAATATAAACACCAAAGCTGTTGAAGTTTATAAAGATCTTCATAATCGAGGACATTTCCCTGGTTTAGGTACCTTAAAAAAACTATCAATAATGAATCATATCGAATTAATTGTAGATAAGATTTAATTATGAATTGTTGTGTAAATTGTTTCAATAGCGAATACTTAATAAGTATAATTAATGCTGATGACAGAAATGGAAATTGTGATTTTTGCAATTCAATAAGCGTATCTATTTATGCAGCAAGAGAATTAGCTCCTTTTTTTCGGAATATAATTTCTTTGTATGAAGTGGATGTTGATTCAGAATTTAATTTAGCACAATCCGTAAAAAAAGACTTTAATCTCACTACTAATTTAGTTGATGATAATAAACTATTATTTGAATCAATTTTTGTAGATGAAGAAGAAATTTTAAATGAATTATTTAATGAGAATGTATCATCAGAAATAAAGATTGAACTAATTTCTGAAACAAATCAAATTCATAGTATTTGGAAGGAATTCAAGGATGAAATCAAATCTGTAAATCGATATCATATTAAAAATACCATTGATTTAAAAAAATTAGCTAATTTCTTCAATCACGAAAGCTTCTATAAAACAATAAAAAAAGGGCGTATCTTTTATAGATGTCGTATATCAGATAAAATTGGTTTTAATTCAAACCAAATGGGCAATCCACCTAACGAACTCGCTACTGGTGGTAGAGCAAATCCTAAAGGAATATCTTATTTATATATAGCTGATAAGTTAGAAACATCATTATATGAAACAAGAGCATCTTTATTTGATTATGTTACAGTTGGCGAATTTCGGTTAAATGAGGATTTAAAAATTCTTAATTTGAGAAATCCAAAAGACGACCCTATTCCTTGGTCTGAAAATGAAGCCATAGAAGATTTTTTAACCTATGTTCCATTTATACAGACTTTACAAAAAGAGATCTCGTTACCAATAAGAAAAAGAGATAAACAATTAGATTATATTCCTACTCAATATATTTCAGAATTTATCAAATCATTAGGTTTTGATGGTGTAGAATATCAGAGTTCATTATTTGCTGAAGGTTATAATTTAGCCGTTTTCAATCCAGATAAATTAGAATGCATTGCTACAAAAGTTTATGAAATTGAAAATATAAAACTACATCATAAGTTACTTGATAATAGTTAAATTCCCCACAAACCAAAATCCAGTTTGTTGCAAAAGCAAAAAATCTCTGTCTTTTGGTTTGTTCCGCGCGCCAATGCAAGTTTAGCGTTTTAATATTCTATAGGTAGTTGCATTTTAGAGCTTGTTTCATTCGCAAACTCATTACACAACTCTAAAAAGCAATACGTTTTTATTATTTCATAAAACACAAAACTCCCCAAAGCTATCTTTACATAATGCGCAGTTATACTGCTCTTCCACAAAAGTTCCAGGCACTATAACGCCATTATGTAAAATAGCCGCTCTTCCAACGCTCACATCCGTAATTAATAATGAAGTTTGGTTATTTTATCAACATTCAGTCTTTGTTGCATTGTTTTTATAAGTGCTTGTTGGTAGTGTGTAATTAACTTTGATAGAACTAATCAAATTTCAGTTTATAAAAGAAATTCTAAAGCACCTATAAAATCAAGAAAAAGCCAATAAGAGTATATTTTTTTATTTGTAAGAAAATGGGATAAAATTGTTTTCACAAAAGCAAATGCTAATCCAAGTTTAAAAACAATTTAGTAACCATAGAAATTTACTAACAATAGAAATATTTTTAGAGGCATTCACTTTTTACAAAAACAATCAGAAAAATAATACAGAACAAATAAAAAAATACACACTTATTTTCGCTTCTGCCAGCGCACTACGTACTTCGTCTTTAATAATTTTCATTCAATCGCCATTGGGCTAACATTTTTAAAGATTGATAAACTCCACGCTCAAACCCACCTCTGTTGATCAATCTTTAAAAACGATAATTATCATTGATATTTTTTCCTTATCTCATTCTCCTGCACAAAAATTCTGCTAAATTCATTTAGTTTCTTTATCAAAATTCTTTGTTTGTCTCATTTCGTTAAGTAAAAAACAAAAATATTGGATATATAAAAAGAGCATTCAAAATATAAATGCTCTTTCTAATTACTGATGCTTAAATTTTACTTTTTATGATGTTTTTTTATTGATTTTACAAAAAACTTCATCATTACAGAAGCAATAAAACTGACAATTGCACCCAAAGTAGCCAAAACAATTGTTGTAATAATATCCTCTGAACCAATATGAGAAATTGTAGTCAAAAAAGTACCACCAATAACACCAGCGCTCAAATTTTGATGTGGGATTTGAAAGCTCATTTTAGTTGTTTTTAGTAGTTTCTATTGCTGTTTTCTCTTTTTCATCAGAAACTACAGCTTGACTTACAGCTGTTGCCACAGTTCCTGCAACTGTCATATATGTAGCAATAGTAACTATTGCTGCAGGAATACTTACAGGAGCTGCAATAATAGCTCCTCCTGTAGTAACCAATGCAATGCCTATATTTCTTAAAATTCTAAAGAATTTTGGTGTTGGTTTTTTATAACGTTCTATAATTTTCATAATTCTGTGATTTAACGATTAATATTATTTTTTCCTTTCGTTCTTTAGCTTGATAAACCAAAGACAGTAATTTTTGCATTGCATCCCTTGAATAAATCCCTTTTCCAATACCACTTAAGTAAGTTACAGGAGCAATACAACCTTCTAAATCTCTTTTTGCATCATTTGCAGGATGAAATAAAATAAAGCTTCTATTAGCTACATTTTTCAATATCAAATGATGTTTAAACTTTTTAGAAAATCGAGGAATAACTTCATATTTTCCTTCTGGTATGCAAGATATATTACGTTGATTATTTCTCCAGGGTAATTCAATGGTATGACAAAGGAATTTATCAGAAGCAAACAGAGTACCATTGGTACCCTGTTTAAAATATGCTCTTTGCAATAGCAACTCCATAATTATGGTTTGTCAATAATCGCAACTGATAAGGCATTATAAGCACCATTTTTAAGTGCATACATATCGCCATTTACTTCCTGATAAAACTCAACTCCAATCACTTGCGTTACTGGTTGTGTAGAATTCGCAGTAATTGTTGCAGATAATGCAATTGCAGCAGTGTCAGCAGCTGTATAGGGTAAAATAGTAGTTGCATCACTTTCAAAAGTTGAGGTTTCATTTTCAAAATCTAATTCAGCAGCACCCATTACAATTTTAAAATGTGTCGTTCCTGCAGGAGCTGCAATTCTTACCACTGGTGAAAAAGCAACCAAATCCAAAGCTGCTTCACCAGTAACTCTGTCAAAAGCTTTGGTAAACGGAGCGAATAATGTTGCTCCCAACTTTCCATTCAAATTGAATTCAAAACCCTCTAAAAGAGTTAAATTCCCATCCTGCAAGGTTCTTAAACCTCTCTCATTAACCACATCAGTTTTAGTAACTGCCACTAACGTTTTTGTTAAACGAGAAACCACTCTTTTATCCTTTGCATTTTGTAAAAGCAAACGAATTGCATTTCGCAATACTTTTCCACCTTTACCAGCTCTTCCAAATTCAGAACCATTTTCACGCGTTCTTTGAAACGCTGGATCATTCTGAATTCTGTTTTTGTCCACCCCACCTTTTTCACGAGCCAAATGTCCATCACTTGTTTTGTAAAAAGAAATACCTCCGATAGTTCCTTTTAATTTGATAATTCCTGTTTGTTTTGCCATAATTTTTACTTTTTTATATGATTAATATTTCAAATCACGTAACTTTATGACACACTTAAAAAAAAGAGATTCCGCTTTAATCCATCCTTACCGATTAAACCTAAATAACCTTAATTAGGCACTAATAGTTTTAAGTATAGATAAAGCATAGATAATGTATGATGATTACAAAAAGAGCTTGTATATACCCAAAAGACATTCAACGCATCACAGGGCGTAGTGAACGTTATTGTCGTAAGCTTATTAATAAGATAAAAGAGTATTTAGACAAAGAGCCTCATCAATTTATAACAGTACAAGATTTTGCTAATTATAGTGGTATTGAGGAAGAAACTATTAATAAATATTTAATAGATTAATCATAACATTTGACGCTATTTGTTTGGTTTTAATGAAGTTAAAATCGTAAATTTGTTTTAGACGTTCAAACAAAACATACTATTTCAATTTAACTATTAGGTCTACAATTCGGTTCACACTGTTTTAGCACTTTTCCTAAAGTATTGATTTTACTGCATAGTGGCGGTTTAGTTATCATCCTGCCACCCCGACAAAAAAACTCCAGTTTCCTTTAGATTCTGGAGTTTTTTTTATTTAAATCATGTTTAGAGTATGCATACTTTACGGATCAAGTCATAAAGTTGTGGAATTTGATTAAATGAATTTCTTCTTCTTTGACCTTATGTTTGGTTAACTCAAAATAAGTAACTAAAACTTCTGGTAATAAAAATTTTACAATCGATAGTAAAGTGCCTGAAGAGATAAAAAAAAATTATCAAAGTTCCTCAACTTATAGCTACTTCACAACTTTTAGTATTGATCCTACTTTAATTATAACGTATGCATTACCAAATAATGCTTCTTTGCATAATTCTTAATTTAAGAATTTAAAACTAGCAAACATTTCTCAATACTTTCTTCTTGCTTGTTTTCATACCACTTCATTAAATTTATTACAGGTTCACCCAAATATTTTTCAAATAAATTTTGATTCGCAGTTTCTTTATAGGATTGCTTTATTTCATCATTACCCAAATTAGATGTAAAAATACCTGCTGCACTTATTGGTAAAAAGTCTTCGTAGATTATTGGGGTAATATGTAACAAACCCACTTCTAATAGTTTGTTAATGTCTGTTTTGGTATACTTTTTAACTGAATATTTTTCTTTTCTTTTTGCGGTAATATGATAATAAAAATAAGCCAATTTATCTCTTTGCATTACTGCATAATCATCAGGAAATGATTTAAAGTTTTCTGCTAGTATCATGTTATACTCCTCAACATTATCCGCATTTGGAGCACCTCCAAAAGCAATCCGTGTTTCTGCCAATAATTTGTCATACAAATCTTGCCCTTTTTGAGTTAATGCAATACCGCGTTGCTCTATTTCACCAAAACGAGCCTTATGCTCGCCTTCTTTTAAAATTTTACTACTATTTTTAAAAATAACGTTTTCTGACAGTGCTTTAAAACTTGTTTGTCTTAATAAAATAGGGCATTTTCTAGCTGGTGGCCCTTCTATGTTCTCTTTGCATGAAATATGCTTCAATTTCATTTTTACTTGTACACAATCTATATCTAAAGTTCTTGGCGTTAAATGATTAATATGTGGACCTTTAAAAGCAACTACATCTGCAACCAACCTATGTTGTGCTAGTAGCTCATTATAAACTTCTATACTTACAGTAGCATTTTTGTGCCATCTAAATGTTTCTATAGCTTCTTGCGCAAATATTTCTGAATCACTTTTAGTTAAACCTCCATGCTTTTCAAACTTATCAATTAAATGCAATACTTTTTCTGTAAATATTTGACGGTTTTCTAAAATAGCGGTTACCTTTTGTTGAAGCTCTAAGCTATCTATTAAATCTAAACGTAATAAAGAAGTAAAAACTCGAAAAGGAGCCTTATTTAAAGCACTATTATCTATTGCCCTAAAAGCTGTAGAATGCACTGGTACGCCCGCAGAAGCCAAATCATAATAACCAACAGGAAACATACCCATTACCTTAAATAAACGACGCATATGAAATAATTCGCTAGGTTTTCCTAAACGGATAGCACCATGACGCTCTGCATCTAATCTTTGAATTTCTCCTGTTTTTGTAAACTCATTTCTTAGTTCTGGTTTGTTTAAAAGAAACGCTTTGTTCACAGATTCCACAAGTTGAAGTAAATCGCCATACAAAGGCACTTCAATTTTATACATTTCTGACATGGTTGAAGAAAAAAGATTGCGAATAAATTCTGCTGATACAAACGTGTTTTTAGAATTCTCTTTCGTATTTTTTATATCCATAATATTTTTTGTGAAAAAAATAAATATAACTTTTGTTAGCGGTGCATTTTTTAATTATTCAAAATGTACTGTAAAATTCATCATTAAATAAATCTGTTACAAAACAGAATTTTATTGTATCAAGCTATTATATATTGCAATTCTTATTTTCTCTTCAGTAATCCAGCCATTAAACAATTTATAATTCGCGGTAATTGTATTGTTTTTTGAAACTTCTGCTAAAGTTTTTCCTTGGTCTATTTCTAGTTGAATTTTCTCTTTTAAATCTACCAGCATATTTTTATATGCAATTAATTGTTTTCTGTTAGCAACATTACCATGGCCAGGTATAATTTTAGTTTCATCATCTGCCAACAAAATAACCTTTTCTGCGGACGCTATAACACCGTTTATATGACCTCCAGAATTTAAATCTATGTATGGGAATTTTCCTTGAAAGTAAGTATCACCCATATGAATTACATTATTTGAAGTAAAATAAATAATGGCATCTCCATCAGTATGTGCATTATGAACATGCGCTACTAAAATATCTTCATTATTAATGTGTAACATCATATTATCAGAAAAAGTAATTACAGGTAGCGCTTCTTTGGGTGAAGCCTGTTTAATTTTACCTCTTATTTCTGCTGTGGTATTCATTCGTTTTCTTACATTTTCATGTGCTAGAATTAACGCGCCCTCTTTTGCCATATTTAAATTTCCGCCTGTATGGTCTCCATGCCAGTGAGAATTTACCAAATAACTTACAGGTTTTTGGGTAATTTGTTTTATTGCTTTTAATATTTTGTTTGTTAATGGTGCAAATTGGTCATCAATCAGAAAAACAGCATCTTCTCCAACAAACAAACCAATATTACCTCCTTGTCCTTTTAAAACATAAATATGATCCGTTAGTTTTTCTGTAGTAATTTTAACTTCATTTTTTTGTGCATGTAAAGGCATTGTACTTAACAATAGAAGAACTACTAATTTTATAATTTTCATAAAAAGTATTTAGTATTTGCACAAATTACGATTTTTTGTGGGTAAAAACACTGGATAAAAAGGTTAAATTTTACCGAAAATTGTAAGAATTTAAAATGCTGCTGCATGTAAGTTCTTCATTTTTAGCATGCTCTAAAAAGAGTTTTTTTATTTAAAAAAATCGTTGCAGAAGTTAAAAAACATAGTATATTTGCATCTCTTTACCACGCGAAAGTAGCTCAGTTGGTAGAGCGTCAGCCTTCCAAGCTGAATGTCGCCAGTTCGAACCTGGTCTTTCGCTCTAAGACTTTATCAGAAATGATAAAGTCTTTTTTTTGTGGTAAATTTCTTAGATGAAATATAACCATCAGCAAAACTTATTAAATTTTAAAGGCTACATTTATCTTACCTGAGTTTCACTTCTAGAAGTGCAACTGTAAACCTAAAACAAACAACTTATAAATCTCTTAGTTTATCACCAAACAATAGTAATAACACAATAGGAACTGCCAATAAAATTACCAAAAAAGTATTGGTTGTAATCAAATTAGGACTTAATACTAAAGTAACAATAAAACCTCCAATAGTTCCTCCTAAATGCGCAGAATGCCCAATATTACCCAATTGTTTTTTCATTCCATAAATAGAATAGAGCAAATAACCGACTCCAAAAATGTAACCAGGAATTGGTATTTGAATAAAAAACAGGTACAAACTCATACTTGGGTACAACAAAATGGAAGCATAAATAATACCAGAAACAGCGCCTGAGGCACCCACAGCAGAATAGTAAGGTTCAGATTTATGATATTTTAAAGTATATAAACTTCCTGCAAGTAAACTTAAACCATAAATAATTAAAAAATTTGATGTTCCTAACCTACTTGCCACAATTCCTCCAAAAAGATATAAAGCATACATGTTAAAACCTAAATGCATCCAATCTGCATGCAAAAATCCAGAAGTTAACATTCTAATTTTTTCTCCAGATAATATACTGCCAATCTGAAATTTGTACTTATTCAAAAAAGAATAATCATTAAAACCTTTTATTGAGACCAAAACATTGGCTACAATTATAAATAAAACTGCTTGATTTAAATTGCCCATCATAATACAAACATACTAAAAACCAATGCATAAAAAAGTGTTCATTTTAAATTTATATCCGATATTTGCGACATTAAAAAAATTATATGCAATTTTTAGCTTTTGCGTTTATATATCCTTTTCTATGGCTAATTTCTAAGCTGCCAATGAAAATTTTATATCTAAAATCTAGTATTTTTTACTACATTACATTTTATATTTTTCGATATCGAAAAACGGTAGTTTTAAACAATTTAAAACTTGCTTTTCCTGATAAAAACTTGGAGGATTTATTAAAAATTAGAAAAAAATTCTTTAAACATTTTATGGATTCTATGGTAGAAACTATAAAAGCCATTTCTATCTCTAAAAAAGAAATTGCTAAAAGGTATACTTACAAAAATGCAGCGCTTTTAGAGAAATACGTAAAAGAAGGTAAAAGCATTGCTTTGTTAGGTGCACATCAAGGTAATTGGGAATGGATTGCTGGTTTACCTTTATACACTTCTGCAAATATCTTTGGCTCTTACAAACACATTAGAAATGCTTTTTTTAATAATTTGGTTACCAAAACACGTTCTAAGTTTGGCATTACATTGTTTGAATCTAAACAAATTGTAAAGGCAATACACAGAAATTTTAGCACCAATAAACATGGCGCTTATGTGCTTATTAGTGACCAATCTCCTATGTTGACAAAAAAAATGTATTGGTCTAATTTTTTTAATGTAAAAGTACCTATTCATGCAGGTGCAGAAGCCATGGCTAAAAAGTTTGATTTGGTTGTGCTTAATTGGAGTGTTACCAAAATAAAACGCGGGTATTACAACGCTGAATTTACTGTAATTACCGAAAAACCAAAAGAAGAAGAAAAGAACTTTATTACCGAAAAATATTTAGAACTTACAGAAAATCAGATAAAAAAACAACCCGAATGTTATTTGTGGTCTCATAAAAGGTTTAAACACAAAGACAGATTTGAAGATTGGCAAAAAGAAAATTTGTAAAAAAATAGTACCTAAATAAACATAAAATGAACAAATTAGTTTTCTACATCGTTTACCCAATTATCTGGTTACTATCTAAATTACCAATGTGGTTTTTATACATTTTATCAGATATTTTTTCTTTTTTAATTTACCATGTTTTTGGTTATAGAAAAAAAATTGTAGTTACAAATATTAAATACGCTTTTCTAGAAAAATCTGAAAAAGAAATTTTAGAAATCACTAAAAAATTCTACAAAAACCTTACAGATATTGCTGTAGAAAGTTTTAAATCTTTTTCAATTTCTGAAAAAGAAATTTCTGAAAGATACACTTACAAAAATCCTGAATTAGTAAATAAATATATTAAACAAGGTAAAAGTGTTGTATTAGTAGGTGCACACCTTGCTAATTGGGAATGGTCTTTTGGTTTACCTTTAGTCCTAGAAGGTAGTATTTTTGGTACATATAGTAAACTTAGAAATAAAGCTTTTGAGAAAAAACTTTTAAAGACGAGAACTAAATTTGGTTGTTATGGTATAAAAACTACAAATACTGTAGCAAAAATGACAGAAAACTTCGAAAAGAAAATCATAGCAACATATATTCTTTTAAGTGATCAATCTCCACGAGTTGCTAAAACTTTTTACTGGAGCGAGTTTTTTGGAGTTAAAGTACCCATTCATACTGGTGCAGAAATGTTAGCCAAAAAATTTGATTTGGTGGTAATAAATTATGTTACTAAAAGAGTAAAACGTGGTTATTATGAAGCTGAATTTGAATTACTCACAGAAAATAGTAATGCATTTAAAAACTACGATTTATCGGAAAAATATTTGCGTTTAACAGAAAAAAATATCAAAAAACAACCAGAAAATTATCTTTGGTCTCATAAAAGGTTCAAACACAAAGATAGTTATGATGCTTGGTTAAAAATGAAACCGCAAATTAAGAGATAAGCAAATCTTGTTCTTAACAGAATGGTTTTGTGGGTTGCATAGTTTTAACACAATTATATTTATAATTTTTAAACCATTTGCCATTTGGCTTTACAAATACCGACTAGCTGTATAAGCTGCATAGACTAACTTTTGTTCTCCAAAAGGAGAAACAAAAGTTTTTGCTATACTAAATATACTTGTTCTAAATATGTTTGCTTTTTATGCTGTAATTGCTTTTATTTCTGCAATAAAACGTGTTGCTAAGGCATCTGCCTTTTCTTGAGATTTTGCTTCTGTATAAATTCTAATAATTGGTTCTGTATTAGATTTTCTTAGATGAATCCACTCGTCTGCAAAATCTATTTTTACACCATCTATAGTGTTTACATCTTCATTTGAATATTTACTTGCCATGGTTTGTAAAATAGCATCTACATTAATTTCTGGTGTTAATTTTATTTTATTTTTACTCATAAAATAACTTGGGTAAGCATCTCTTAAGGTTTTACAAGATACTTTTTTATGCGCTAAATGCGATAAAAACAAAGCAACACCCACTAAAGAGTCTCGTCCGTAATGAGATGCAGGATAAATAATTCCTCCATTTCCTTCACCACCAATAACCGTGTTGGTTTCTTTCATTTTAATAACAACATTTACCTCACCAACTGCAGATGCTGTGTACGTTCCGCCATGTTTTTCAGTAACGTCTCTTAATGCTCTTGAAGACGATAAATTAGAAACGGTATTTCCGCCGCCTAATCTGCCTAAAACATAATCTGCACAAGCTACTAAAGTATATTCTTCACCAAACATAGAACCATCTTCAGAAATTAAAGCTAGTCTATCTACATCTGGATCTACAACAATACCAAAATCTGCTTTTTCTTTTACGACTAGTTCAGAAATATCTGTTAAATGTTCTTTTAATGGCTCTGGATTGTGTGGAAATTGCCCATTTGGTGTGCAATACAACTCTACACAAGTTACATTTAATTGATCTAATAACGCAGGAATAAAAATACCTCCTGTAGAATTTACGCCATCTACAACTACTTTAAAGTTCGCTTTTTTAATGGCTTCTACATCTACCAATTCTAAATTTAAAACTTCGTTAATGTGTTTTTGTAAATAAGAATTGTCTTTGGTGTACGTTCCTAAATCATCTACTTCTGCAAATTCAAAATCTTCGTTTTCTGCTAAAGCTAATATTTTTTCTCCTTCTGCTCCGTTTAAAAACTCTCCTTTTTCATTTAATAATTTTAAAGCATTCCATTGTTTTGGATTGTGTGATGCTGTTAAAATAATACCACCATCTGCTTTTTCTAAAGGAACTGCAACTTCTACTGTTGGTGTGGTTGATAAACCTAAATCTACTACATTAATTCCCAAACCTACAAGTGTATTGGCTACCAAACTAGAAATCATTTTTCCAGAAATACGGGCATCTCTTCCTATAACAACTGTTATTTTGTTTTTATTAGGATTTCTATTTTTGATAAATGCACCATATGCTGATGCAAATTTTACAGCATCTATGGGTGTAAGATTATCTGCAGTTTTACCTCCAATGGTTCCTCTAATTCCTGATATTGATTTTATTAATGTCATTTTTTTTGGTTGATTTTTTTTCTCTGAACAAAGATAATTCTATTAAACGAGTTCTTAAAATTATTTAATAGCTACTGCTTTTAAGATTGCATTTTGTTGGCAAGTAAGCGCGTTAGGGATTGCAACGAAAATCCTTTTTTGAGGTACGAAAAAAAGATTGTAGTGTAAAGCCCGACCACACTTTTTCTGTGTGGTAACGCCCAAAATAATTGCATAAAAATAGCGGTATTTAAGCTAAATTTACATTACATAAATTTTGATAAATTACCAACGAATTATAACAGAACCCCAAGTAAAACCAGAACCAAAAGCAGCTAAAACAACCAAATCGTTATCTTTTATTTTACCTTTTTCCCAAGCTTCTGTTAAAGCAATAATTACAGATGCTGCTGTTGTATTGCCGTATTTCATAATATTATTGTACACATTTTCATTTGGCAATTGAAATTTTTTCTGAATAAATTGTGCAATACGCAAGTTGGCTTGATGTGGTATTAACATATCAATATCTTCTTTTTGCAAATTATTGGCTTGTAAACCTTCTACAATTGCTTCTGAAAAACGGGTAACTGCATGTTTAAACACAAATTGGCCATTCATATATGGAAAATAAGACTGATCTTCTGCATCATTGGCTGCTATAATTTCTGGCACCCATCTTTTGGTAGAAGGCCCTTCTAAAACCAATTCTTTGGCATGCTTGCCTTCTGAATGTAAGTGAGAAGATAAAATTCCTTTGTCTTTTTCTTCTGTTCTAGACAATACTGCAGCTCCTGCCCCATCGCCAAAAATTACGGTAACTCCTCTACCTCTTGTAGATTTTTCTAAACCACCAGAATGGTTTTCTGCACCAATAACTAGAATGTTTTTATACATACCTGTTTTTATAAATTGGTCTGCAACAGACATGGCGTATATAAAACCAGAACATTGGTTACGCACATCTAAGGCGCCAATTGTTGGCATTTCTAAAATATCTTGTACTTGCACGCCACCACCAGGAAAATACATATCTGGACTTAAGGTTGCAAAAACTATAAAATCGATATCATCTTTGGTTAAACCGGCTCTTTCTATGGCAATTTTAGATGCTTTTGCGCCCATTACAGCTGTGGTGTCTTCTGTTTTTGGATCTATCCAACGTCTTTCTTGTATGCCTGTTCTTTCTTGAATCCACTCATCTGAGGTATCCATAAACGCTGTTAAATGGTTATTCGTTACAACGTTTTCTGGAACATAATAACCTAAACCTATAATTTTTGAATTGTACATTATCTCTAATTTTCTTTTTTTATTACCTTTTATTTGTGGTTTATAAATGTAATGAATTTTGTCTTTGATTCTACATGAGCTTTTGAAACAAAAAACAAAATTTCTGTCAACTTGTCACAAATTCTGCTTTGGTATTTTTTTTGACTAATGCTTAGCAGTAAAATTTAAGTTAAATAAATAATCATATAAAATGGCAAAAGGAAATATTAATGTATCAGTAGAAAATATTTTTCCGCTGATTAAAAAGTTTTTATATTCTGATCATGAAATTTTCTTGAGAGAATTAATTTCTAATGGTACAGATGCAACTACGAAATTAAAACACTTAATTTCTATTGGTGAGGCAAAAACAGAATTGGGTGATGCTAAAATAGAAATTAGTATTAACAAAGATGCTAAAACCTTAACAATTAAAGATCAAGGTTTAGGAATGACAATGGATGAAGTTGAAAAATACATTAACCAAATTGCTTTTTCTGGTGCTGAAGAATTTTTAGATAAATATAAAGACGATAAAAATGAAACTGGTGTAATTGGGCATTTTGGTTTAGGTTTTTACTCTGCTTTTATGGTTGCTGATAAGGTAGAAATTAAAACGAAATCTTTTAAAGATGCGCCTGCTGCACATTGGACCTGTGATGGTTCTCCTGAATATACTTTGGTAGAAAATGACAAAACTGACAGAGGTACTGAGATTGTTTTACACATTGCAGAAGATTCTACAGAATTTTTAGAAGAAGGTAAAATTAGAGGTTTGTTAACCAAATACAATCGTTTTAACCAAGTGCCAATTAAATTTGGAACTAAAAAAATAAACGATCCTGCGCATGAACCTGCTACTACAAAAGATAAAGATGGCAAAGAAACTACAGAGCCTCACAGACAAATAGAGGTTGATGATATTATTAACAACACAAACCCTGCTTGGACAAAAGCACCTGCAGATTTAGAAAAAGAAGATTACGATAATTTCTACAGAGAATTGTATCCAATGCAATTTGAAGAGTCTTTATTCCACATTCATTTAAATGTAGATTATCCGTTTAACTTAACAGGAATTTTATTTTTCCCTAAGTTATCACAAAACATGGATATGCAAAAGGATAAAATTCAATTGTACCAAAACCAAGTTTTTGTAACAGATAATGTAGAAGGTATTGTGCCAGACTTTTTACAGATGTTAAAAGGTGTTATTGACTCTCCAGATATTCCGTTAAACGTATCTCGTTCTTATTTACAAGCAGATGGTGCTGTTAAAAAAATATCTGGTTACATTACTAAAAAAGTGGCCGATAAATTAAGCTCTTTATTCAAAAAAGATAGAGCAGATTTTGAGCAAAAATGGAACGATATTAAAGTAATTATCGAATACGGAATGTTATCTGAGGATAAATTCTTTGATAAAGCAAAGAAATTTGCTTTGTACCCAACTGTTGCAGATACTTTTTTCACTTTTGATGAATTAATTGAAAAAACAAAAGACAACCAAACCGATAAAGATGGAAACCATGTAATTTTATACGCATCTAACAAGGAGGCGCAACACAGTTACATACAAGAAGCTACTGCAAAAGGTTATGAAGTGTTAGTTTTAGATTCGCCAATTATATCGCATTTAATGCAAAAATTAGAAGGTGGAGATGCTAAAGTGAAATTTACAAGAGTTGATGCTGATTTTATTGATAATTTAATTAAGAAAGACGAAAATGTAATTTCTAAATTATCTGACGAAGAAAAAGAAAAATTAAAGCCTGTAATTGAAGGTGCTGTAAATAACAAAAGTTACACAGTTCAGCTAGAAGCTATGGATTCTGCATCTTCTCCGTTTATAATTACTGTACCAGAATTTATGCGTAGAATGAAAGAAATGCAAGCTTCTGGTGGTGGTGGAATGATGGGAATGGGCAACATGCCAGACATGTACAACTTAGTTGTAAACACCAACAGCCCATTAGTTTCAGAAATTTTAACTGCTGATGAGGACAAACAAAAAGGCTTAATTTCTCAAGCTTTTGATTTGGCAAAACTATCTCAAAACCTATTGCATGGTGAAGAGTTGACAAACTTTATTAAACGTTCTTATGAACTTATAAAATAAATTCTGAAATTGTTTCTCAGTAATAAAAGCCACTTTGTAACAACAAAGTGGCTTTTTTGTTAAACTGTGCTAAAGTTTTAAATACATCGCACTTGTTTTGTTATTTTTAAACTTCACTTTTTAAATCAATTAAAGATGAAAAAAATTACCATACTTTTATTTTGTGCTTTTTTAATGCAATCTTGTGCACATAATTCTTTAAAAAATTCACAAAAAAATAATACAGTTTTAAATTTAGACGGCAACCAAAGCATGTGTATTACAGGCAAAGGCATTGGGCAAGATGCAGCAATAAATCCTTATAAAAATGAAGATAGTTTTGCTATTGTAAAAAATATTGGCAAAACAACTTTATCTGTAAGAATTCGAAATAAAGGAAAAATAACTGATGAAATAGCCATAAACCCTAAAGAAACTAAAAAAATAGTCTTGTTAAAAAATTACGAATTGTATTTAGATAGCGAAAGTGTAGCTAAAGCAGCCGTTAGTTTTGTAAAATCTTAAAACATTATCTCCTAATCTTCTTACGAGATTCCATGGGTATTTTGGCTTTTAAAGCTTCTACAATATTATAGGTTGCAGGACAAACAAATGTATTTTGCACGGTTAAATCTGTAAGTTGAATAAATTTTCTACGATTTGTATGTGGGTATTCTGCACAAGCTTTTGGCCTTACATCATAAATAAAACATGTATTGTCTGTTTCATCTAAAAAAGAACAAGGTGCTGATTTTAAAACTAAAAAATCATCTGAATCTAACTCAATATATTGCTTTTTAAAATCAACCACTTTCATTTTTAAGTGCTTGGAAATACGCTCAATATCTTTTTCTGTAAAAATTGGCGATGTTGTTTTGCAACAATTTCCACAATCTAAACAATCTGTTTTATTAAACTCTTCTGTATGCAACTCTTGCATTACATAATCTAAGTTTTTAGGAGTACGTCTTTTAAGGTTTAGAAAATATTTTTTATTTTCTTTTTCTTTTTCTGATGCTAATTTTGGCAGTTCTTCTAAACGTTTTTCCATCTTACAAAATTACAAATTAAAGCTGACAATGAGTTTTCTTTTTTCATCTTAAAAAATGACTATTTATGTACTATAAAAATTCAAAAAATGACCAAATTAATGTAAATACAGTCAACGTATTGACTAAATTAACGTAAATATAGTCAGTTAATTGACTAAATTAATGTAAATACAGTCAATTATATGTAATTTTTTATATCTTTGTTGTATGAAAACAGAAATAGAAAGAGCTGTAATTAATGTAGTTAACAAAAAAGCACAACCTAATAAAGTACTATTATTAGTAGGTGCTAGACGCGTTGGAAAAACAAGGTTTATAAAAAAATACATTCATCATTTTCCTAAAAACAAGGTTTTAAAATTAAATGGCGAAGATATTGATGACGTAGCATTGTTAGCTAGAAGAAGTGTTGCCAATTACAAACGCTTATTAAAAGGTATAGCATTATTAGCCATTGATGAAGCACAACACATACCTAATATTGGTTTAATTTTAAAGTTAATTGTAGATGAAATTGAAAACATAAAAGTAATTGTAACAGGAAGTTCTATGTTTGATTTAAACAATCAATTAGGAGAACCTTTGGTAGGTAGAAAATATACAATTTACATGTATCCATTAAGTCAGATAGAATTTTCTAAAGAAGAAAACTATAAAATAACTTCAGAAAAACTAGAAGAAAGATTACTGTTTGGTGGTTATCCAGAATTGGTGCATTTAAACCAATGGCAAGATAAACAAGAGTATTTACAAGAAATTATAAACGATTATTTATTAAAAGACATTTTAATTTTTCAGAATATAAAAAAAGCCGATAAAATTTATAACCTTTTAAGATTACTAGCTTTTCAGATAGGAAATGAAGTCTCTTTAAACGAATTGGGCAATCAATTACAAATTTCTAAAAATACTGTAGAAAGTTATTTAGATTTATTAACCAAAGTTTTTGTGATTTTTAAGGTTGAAGGTTACAGCAAAAATCTACGTAAAGAAGTTACAAAATCTAGTAAATGGTATTTTTATGATGTTGGCATTAGAAACGCCATTATTAAAAATTTTAATATTTTACAAAACAGAAACGATGTTGGCCAATTATGGGAAAACTATCTCATTGTAGAACGCATGAAAAAACAAGAATACCAAAGAATTATAGGCAATAATTATTTCTGGAGAACGTATGATCAACAAGAACTAGATTGGTTAGAAGAAAAAGCAGAAAAACTATCTGCTTTTGAGTTTAAATGGAATGCAAATAAAAAAGTGAAAATTCCTACAGCGTTTGGTAAAGCTTACACAGATGCTAATTTTAAAGTAATAACTAAAGAAAATTATTTGGATTTTATTACCTGAAAATAACATATTTAGAATTTAAGGCTAAAAACTTATGTAAAAAAAGACCTGAAAGAATTTTAAAATCTTTCAGGTCTTTCTAATTAATAAACTTTCACAAAATGAAAGATAAAATTTATCTTTTAAAAAATCTAATTATTTAAATTATAACTACTTAAACTGTCAGTTTTAATGGTTACATTTTTTGGTTTTGCCATCCACAGTTTTGTTTTATCCTTTAAATTAATTGTTGCGTTTTTAAGGTTCGCATTCTCTATTATAACTGTTTGCTTTTTAGTTACATTATCTATTTTAATTACTCTAGCAGGTCTATATATAAATACATAAGATTGTTTTTTCGCGTTTAAAGAAAAATAATTAATAGAGTCTGCTTTTAAATGCCCTGTTAATCTACTTTTTGTTAAATCTATTTGCAAACTATCTGCATAAAATCTGCTTAAATTTACTTTTGAGTTTTCTAAACCAATAATGCTTTTTACATTTTCCACAGAAATATGTGTATCATATTTTTCATCAGTCTTGGTAACAAATAACGTATCGTTTTTAACCAAAAAATTATCAAAACTATAATTTTCAGGAATTACTTCATTATTTGGAGCATAACAACTAACAATATTACTGATACTTTTTGATATATTAATTTTAGTATTTTCTTGAGCTACAATTACAGAAAATAACGGTAATTTTAAATATTTAGAGTTAGCTTTAGATTTTTTAAGCGACTTTTCTTCATGGTTTTTAGCATTTATAAACAACGTTAAAGTTGCACCAAAAATAAATACGAGCATTGTTAGGTGTATGTATCTAGACGTTTTCATTTAATTGTTTTTATTAATTTCTTGTAAAAGGTTTTGTAAATCTGTGGCGTTTAATTTTAAAAGTTTTACCTTTTGAATTAATAAAGGCAAATCGTTTTCAAAAAAATGAATCTTTTCTTTGGCTCTTATCTTTTCAATAGCATTTTCTGAAACAAAATAGCCAACACCACGTTTGTTTTCAAAAATTCCTTCGTCTTGCAAATACGCATAACTACGCATTACCGTATTTCTATTTACTTCTAGGGCAACTGCTAAATCTCTAACAGACAAAACACGCTCATTGGGTTTTAAATCACTGGCTAATATTCTGTTGCACAAATTATCTGCAATTTGTAAGTAAATTCCTCTATTTGATTTAAATTCCATATTAAACCTCTCTTTCTTTTAAATTAAAATAAGCTAATGGAGCTAAAAATAAACTGATGCCAGAAAAAAGTACTAAGTAATAAAGATCATGATTTGTAACACGTTTACTAACAAAATGTTTTGTTAATTTTAATTCAAAAAATTCGTTTTCGCCATGAGCATAAAATATATGAGAGCACAATAATTGAAGTAAAAAAACAGAAAATGCAATAATTGCAAAAGCAAAAACAGTTTTAAAAAGCGCATATTTTTTAAAATAACTTGCACCAGCAAAAGCAAAAAATGTTACAAATAAAAATAGGGATATGAATATATAATAATGAATAGATTTTACATTAAAAACAGCGTATTTATATTTATGATAAATAGTTAAAGGATCTAAAATAGTGTAGTTTTTTAAAGTATTAGAAATGGGTTCAAAAATTTCAAAAAATAAATAAGATACCTTAAATATGCTCCAAAACAAAATAAAGTACAATAGCACAAAAGCTACTATTCTAATTAAAAATTGTGCTACAAATTTTTCTAAATTAGAAACTGGCAAAAGCAAATAATGCAAACTCTTTTTGTTAGATCCTAACGCAGGAAAGGCAGTACCAGCACTTACTAATATACCAATAAATAAGCTAATCAGAAATGGTGGCAAATAACTCTTTTTAAAAAAAGTTATATTTACATTATAAACACTATCTATTTTATGATTGTCTATATATTGTATTTGTTTAGTATAATCAATTAGATTAAAAGTATTTATAAAGAATAATACAATACACAAACCTAAGAGTGTAAAAAGGTACGTTTTGCCGTTTAAAGCCAAGTCGTATTTTAAATATAGATAGAATCTTTGGGAACTAAAATATTTTTTTGTCGTCATAATTTATAAGTTAATTTCTGCTTTATTCGCAATTGCATTAAACAATAATTCAATATCAATTTCTGTTTCTTCGTTATTGGCAACAGGCACAATAACTTTATAACCAAAAGGATTTTTCTCGTAATATTTTACATTCTCTAAATTGGCAATAGAACTTACGTTTTGAAACTGATATTTTTCCGTGATTTTAAATGTTTCTTGTTCAAAAACAATTTTACCATCTGCAATTTGTACAATTTTATCTATTACATTTTCTACATCTTTTACTTGATGTGTAGATATAATTACCGTCTGATTTTCGGTAACAGATTCTATTAAAACTTTTCTAAATATTTTTTTTGAAGGAATATCTAAGCCATTTGTAGGTTCATCTAACAACAATAATTTACAATTGGTAGACAAGGCAAAAGCTATGATAAACTTCTTTTGTTGCCCGTGAGAAATTTTATGTAATTTCTGATTTTCTGTTAATTGAAAAGATGCTAATAAATGATGCATTTTATCAAAATCGAAATTTTTATACAAAGCACCATAAACAGCTAAATAGGTTTTTATAGTAAGACTTGGCAGAAATGGAGTATCATCTACCAAAAAAATATCTGATAAAAAATCGGGTTCACGCTGAATAGGTTTGGTGTTGTTTACTACAATTTTTCCTTGTTTTACATGTAGTAAACCCGAAATAATTTTTAATAAAGTAGATTTTCCTGCGCCATTTTCTCCCAACAAACCTATAATATTACCAGATTCTTGAGTAAAACTAAAGTCTTTAAATAAAAACTTTTTTTTGGTATAACCAAAAGATATATTTTCAATTGCAATCATAAATAATGTATTAGTGTACTATTTAACTATGACACAAAGATAGGATTTGTTTTAAATTCCGCAAGAAAAAACAAAATAAACTTTTGAAACAAGCTATAAACTACCCATTTAAATAAATAAAAATGTTAATTTTGCAACTCAATTTTCAAGAACCAATGAACATTCAAAATACCATAGAAACCAAAGTAAAAGAAGGTTTTTTAGCATTATATACTATTGAAATTCCTACAGTAGAATTTCAAGCCACTAGAAAAGAATTTGAAGGAGATATTACCGTTGTTGTTTTTCCTTTATTGCGTTATAAAAAAGGAAATCCTGTACAAATAGGCGAAGATTTAGGAAAATATTTGGTAGAAAATGTTAAAGAAATCACTAATTTTAATGTGGTTAAAGGTTTTTTAAATCTGGTTATAGAAGATAGTTTTTATACCAACTTTTTTAATAGTATTTATGCAGATACTACATTTGGTTTTAGTGCGCCAAAGGCAGATGATAAAGCTGTTTTGGTAGAATACTCCTCTCCTAACACCAACAAACCTTTACATTTAGGGCATGTTAGAAATAATTTATTAGGCTATGCTGTGGCAGAAATTATTAAAGCATCAGGAAAAAAAGTCTACAAAACACAGATAATTAACGATCGTGGAATACACATTTGTAAATCTATGTTGGCTTGGGTAAAGTTTGGTAATGGAGAAACTCCTGAATCTACTGGCTTAAAAGGCGATAAATTGGTTGGAAATTATTATGTAAAATTTGACCAAGAATACAAAAAAGAAATTTCGCAGTTAGTTGCAGCAGGAAAAACAGAAGACGAAGCAAAAAAAGAAGCACCACTTTTTAAGGAAGCGCAACAAATGCTTTTAAAATGGGAAGCTGGAGACCAAGAAGTTGTACAACTTTGGGAAACTATGAATGCTTGGGTGTACGCTGGTTTTGATGTTACTTACAAAAATTTAGGTGTAGATTTTGATAATTTATATTACGAAAGCAATACTTATCTTTTAGGAAAAGACATTATAGAAGAAGGTTTAAAAACCCAAGTTTTTTACCAAAAAGAAGACGGTTCTGTTTGGTGCGATTTAACAGAAGATGGTTTAGATGAAAAACTGGTATTACGCTCTGATGGAACTGCAGTTTATATGACGCAAGATATTGGTACAGCCATACAAAGAGCTAAAGATTTACCAAATGTTGGCGGAATGGTATATACTGTTGGTAATGAGCAAGATTACCACTTTAAAGTATTGTTTTTAATCTTAAAAAAATTAGGATATTCTTGGGCAGAAAGTTTGTTTCATTTAAGTTACGGAATGGTAGATTTACCTTCTGGAAAAATGAAATCTAGAGAAGGAACTGTAGTTGATGCAGACGATTTAATGCTAGAAATGGCAAGTACTGCCAAAGAAATTTCTGAAGAATTAGGCAAATTAGACGGTTATTCTGAACAAGAAAAAGAAGAATTGTACAAAACCATTGGTTTAGGAGCTTTAAAATATTTTATTTTAAAAGTAGATCCTAAAAAGAGAATTTTATTCGACCCAAAAAGTTCTGTAGATTTTCAAGGAAATACGGGGCCTTTTATACAATACACATACGCAAGAATACAATCTATTATTAGAAAAGCAGATTTTGATTATTCAAAACCTGTTGCCATAGATTTACATGAAAAAGAAAAGGAGTTGTTGAAACAATTGGAATTATTTCCAGAAACAATTCAACAAGCGGCTGCCAATTATTCGCCAGCAGTTATTGCAAATTATACCTATGATTTGGTAAAGGAGTTTAATTCTTTTTATCAGAATATTTCTATTTTAGGCGAAGAAGATTTAAACAAAAAAATATTTAGAGTACAATTGGCTAAAAAGGTTGCAGACACTATAAAAGCTGCATTTTCTTTATTAGGAATTACAGTTCCTGAGAGAATGTAGAATCCCATCCTAACCTTCCTGAAGGAAGGAACTAGTTGTGTAAATTTTATGTTTTTATTGAAAAAAATTGAAGAATAGTAGTAAGTAAATATTAAATAAAGTTTTAGTAAATAACAAAAGTTCGTAAATTAGCACGCGTTAAGGATTGAACGGCTTGTTTGAGCTCTTTTTTATTCTTTTTCTGAATAAAAAAAGCGAGTAGTGAAAGCCTGTTAAAACGCCCAAATTAGATAAATTAAAAGAAATGAAATACGACATCATTATTATTGGAAGTGGACCTGGAGGTTATGTTACAGGAATTAGAGCATCTCAATTAGGTTTTAAAGTTGCCATTGTAGAGAAAGAATCTTTAGGTGGAATTTGCCTTAACTGGGGATGTATACCTACAAAAGCGTTATTAAAATCTGCACAGGTTTATGATTATTTAAAGCATGTAGATGAATATGGTTTAAAAGCAGAAGCTATTGATAAGGATTTTGATGCCGTTATTAAAAGAAGTCGTGGTGTTGCAGATGGAATGAGCAAAGGTGTTGCTTTTTTAATGAAGAAAAACAAAATTGATATTTTAGACGGTTTTGGTAAGATTAAAACCGGTAAAAAAGTTGATGTTACTGCAGAAGATGGAACAGTTACAGAATATAGTGCAGACAATATTATAATTGCTACAGGTGCACGTTCTAGAATTTTACCAAACTTGCCACAAGATGGTGAAAAAGTAATTGGTTACAGACAAGCAATGACGTTGCCAAAGCAACCAAAATCTATGATTATTGTTGGTTCTGGTGCTATTGGTGTAGAATTTGCGCATTTTTACAATACTATGGGAACTGAGGTTACTATTGTAGAGTTTCAAAGTAACATTGTACCTGTTGAAGATAAAGATGTTTCTAAGCAATTTGAGCGTTCTTTTAAAAAGGCTGGTATTAAGGTAATGACAAATTCTTCTGTAGAATCTGTTGATACTTCTGGCAGTGGTGTTGTTGCTACAGTAAAAACTAAAAAAGGTGAAGAAAAATTAGAGGCAGACATTTTATTATCTGCAGTGGGTATTAAAACAAACATTGAAAACATTGGTTTAGAAGATGTTGGTATTATTACAGATAGAGATAAAATTTTAGTAAACGATTTTTACCAAACAAATATACCGGGTTATTTTGCCATTGGTGATGTTACTCCTGGACCTGCATTAGCGCATGTTGCTTCTGCTGAAGGAATTACTTGTGTAGAGAAATTGGCTGGTTTACATACAGAAACAATTGATTATGGAAACATACCTGGTTGTACGTATGCAACTCCAGAAATTGCATCTGTTGGTATGACAGAAGAAAAAGCAATTGAAGCTGGTTATGAAATTAAAGTTGGTAAATTCCCGTTTTCTGCATCTGGTAAAGCAAGTGCTGCTGGTACAAAAGATGGTTTTGTAAAAGTAATTTTTGATGCTAAATATGGCGAGTGGTTAGGTTGCCATATGATTGGTGCTGGTGTTACAGATATGATTGCAGAAGCTGTTTTAGGACGTAAGTTAGAAACAACTGGGCATGAGGTTTTAAAAACAATTCACCCACACCCAACAATGAGTGAAGCTGTAATGGAAGCTGTTGCAGATGCTTATGATGAAGTGATTCATTTATAAGAAAATTTTAATTCTTGAATGGTTAGATTTATTACAGAATTTACGATTTAACGAATTTAAATATACATTTATCGAAAAACCAAAGCATTTTGCTTTGGTTTTTTTGTATATTGATATCAGAATTAATTAATAACCAAAAAAAATAAAATTAAAAATGAGAGCAAAATATCAAAGTGTATTAAGTCTAGGAGAAGAATTAGCTATTAAAAATGGCGATGTAAAAGAAGAAAATGGAGTTTTACATGTAACAGGAACTGCCAAAACACCTTATGAAAAAAATCTTTTATGGGATGAAATTAAAAAAGTAGGTGGCGAAAACCCAACAGACATTATGGCAAATATTGATGTAGAAGACGAATCTGTTTTTGCAAGACATACTGTTGCCAAAGGGGAAACTTTAGGTAAAATTGCAAAACAATATTATGGACAGCCAATGAAATATACTGCTATTTTTGAAGCAAATACAGCTATTTTAAAAAATCCTGATGTAATACAGCCAGGGCAAGAATTGGTAATTCCTAATTTATAAGAAATTACTTTTTATAAAATTGAAACCGAAGTTTTTACTTCGGTTTTTTTTATATTTGAGTTTTTAAAGTAAGAGATGAATTCTAAAGAATATTACAAAAAGAAAACCGAAGGTTTTATAACATTTTGGGAAACAAAAAGAGATCATAAACTAAAGTATGCTTTGTTACAAAGCGTTTATTATGCCATACCTTTTAGTATTGTTTTTCAGGCATTAGAAAATACAAGCGGCTTTTTAACTTTACAATTTGGTTTTAAATTGTTAGCTATTTTTTGTATTTATTTTTTATTGAGTTTCTATGTATCATTCAACATTTACGAAAGAAAATATCAAAAATTAAAAAAAAGAGGCTCAGAATTTTGATCACTAACAAAAAGAAATTTTTAGTTGAACTTCTAAAAGGATTTTTAAAACTAGTTATTGCTGGTGCTTTTATTGGCTATCTTAAAGAATATGATTTTTGGATTGCATTACTCCTGTTTTTAAAAATTTTACACAACTTATATAAAGATATTTACAAACCAAAACAAAAAAACTGGTTGTTATTAGTTGGTATGTTACTTACTTGTTTTGGCGGCATTGTGGGCGAAACTTGGGGCGTTGCCAATGGATATTGGGAATATCATGCCGTTTCTAGAGCCTTGCCTTTATGGTTGCCCTTTGCTTGGATTTTGGCTTTTCATTACTTGTATAAATTAGAAGGAAAGTTAATTCCGTTATTGAAAAATCCGTCTCAAAAAAATAAAATAATCCTTGCTATTTTACTTGCTTTAATTTTACCTGCTTTTGGTGAAGTAATTACCATTTATCTTGGAGTTTGGACGTATTATTGGCCTTATCAACTATTTGGTGTGCCTTTATATGCTTTTATTTGTTTGCTTTTTGTGCACATGTTGGTATATACTATTTTACATTTTATTTGCAAAAAGTACAAAATTAAAGATGTAGTTTTTAATTAGCAATTGCACAGATATTCACCGAGAAAAGAAGATACGAATTAGACAATTTACACAGATTCTTTTGAGTTTTCATCTAAAGGATGACTGAAAACTGCCAACTGAAAACCGTTACTGAAAACGCCAACAAACAATTCTGGTTACTTTGTTTCCTTGATTCATTGGTATTACTTTAAATTCTGTGACACCTAATTTAGCAGATGATTTCTCTAAACTTTCTACATTTTCTTTTTTAGAAACCAAACTAGTAAACCATTTAGATTTTTCTTTAAACAAAGAACTTTCATACAAATAATTGTGTAAAAACGCTTTTTCTCCACCAACATACCAAAGCTCATTATTGTTTCCAGAAAAATTTCTAACGGCATTACTGCCCAGGTTTCTTGTTTTTCTTCTATTTGCGCCTTGGGCTTCTTCTGCAGATTTGTAAAAAGGCGGATTGCACATAACCGCAGAAAAAGAATCTGTTTCTTCTAAAATTCCTTTTAAAATATTTTGTTCGTCAAATTGTTGTCTTAAGGCAATGTTGTCTGTAAAACTATTGTCATCTATAATATCTTGTGCACTATCCAAAGCATCTAAATCAATGTCTGTAGCCACAAAACTCCAGTTGTATTCTGCAACTCCTAAAAGCGGATAAATACAAGTGGCGCCTGTGCCAATATCTAAAATTTTAATATTTTTTTCTTCTGAAATTAAATCTGCCAAATAATGTATGTAGTCTAAACGCCCAGGAATTGGCGGACATAAATTTTCATCGGGAAAATCCCAAACGGAAATGGTATTGTAAGAAAATAATAAAGCTTTGTTTAATTCTTTTACTGCTTTTGGGTTAGAAAAATCTATGGTTTTATTGCCATGCTTGTTTTCTGAAACATAGGTTTCTAAACTAGGATTTTCTTTTGTTAACGCATCAAAATTATAACCTGAATTAAATTTATTTCTAGGATGTAAGTTTTTTTGTTTCATAATTGTAATCATTCTAAAGAAAGCAGCAATGTGTTCATCAATTTATTGCAAAAATAAGATTTACACCTCATGCTTACTCTAAATGACGGACAGTAAAATTACATTTCTAAAATAGTAAATTGTAAAGCTAAAGGTTTAAGATTTAATTTTAGCGTTTCTATAAAAGAGTTTCCATACTCTAAATAATATTCAGAAAAGTTACGTTGTCTTTCTTCTAAACTTTGGTTTGGCAAAATTTCATTTTGAAGTGCAGTAATTCTTTCTACCAAATCGTTTTGTCTTCTTTTTTCTGCTTTTATCAATCTTTTTTGTAGGTTTTGTAAACCTTTAATTTGTTTTACTTCTTGAGCTTTAACAGCACCAATAAAAGAAACATCTGTTTTTTCTGCAACGGTTTTTAATTCTGCAAACTGCTTTTCTAAAGCTTTAATTTTCTCTTCAAAATTTACTACTAAATCAGAATTTTCAATTACTTTTTTAGCAAGTAATTGGTGTTGTTTCAAAAATAGTTCTTTGTGAGAAATAGCTAAATTATTTAATTTTTTTTGTTGTTTCTCTGCTAAAACTTGTACTGAATTTCGCAATAATAAAATAGGGAAAGGAATATTTACACTATTAAAATAATTTTTCAACTCAAACCAATATGCCATTTCGCCACCACCACCAATGTAACAAAGGTTGGGTAAAATTACTTCTTGGTACAAAGGTCTCATAATAACATTAGGTGAAAAAGCCAAAGGATTTTCTGCTACTTCCTTTAAAATTTCACTTTTAGAAAAAGAAATTTTTGTGTTGTTTACTTTGTAAATTCCATCTTCAAAAATAATGCGTTCTCTAAAATTATCTCCCAAATAAAACAAATTAATTTCTCTAGGATTTACCTGTATTTTATAGATTTCCTCTAATTTTTTAATGGTTTTAGAAACTTCTTTAAAAGCGGTATTATTCTCTAGTTCGTCTTTTACAAACGGCGTGAATAATTCTTTCAATTGGGTATCATCTCCGTCTACAATTACCAAACCATACTCTTTAAATAATTCGTTGGCAATAAAACGCATAGCATCTGCTAAATTGTGGTGTTTTAAATAACCATCTGCAAACAATTGCATAATAAATTGTGCATTTTTAGACGTTCCCAATTGCGTTTTAAAAACGGCTAAAACATCTTTTAAACCTTCTGTAGAAAAACGTCCTACTGCCCCACCATCTTCTCTGTTCCATTTTACTTTTTTTCCTTCGAAATTAAAGTAGTTTATTTCCTCAAAATCATGATCTTCTGTTGCCATCCAATATACGGGTACAAAATTTTTCTCAGGAAATTTAGCCGACAGTTCTTCAGCTAAATTAATGGCAGAAATAATTTTATATAAAAAATATAAAGGTCCAGTAAATAAATTAAGTTGATGGCCTGTAGTAACTGTAAATGTATTTTTTAACTTTAATAAAGCTATATTTTCTTCTATTTTTTCTGAAACATTAAAAGTTTTATATTGATTTTTTAAAGCCTCAACCAAAACCAAACGAGATTGCAAACTGTAAGCTTTCTCTTTTTCTTCTATCTGATTGTAAAACCCAGCAATGTCTGGAAAATTGTTATAAAAATCTTGTATGCTCTCTTTTTGCTCTAAATAATCTACCATAGTTTTAGAGAAAAAACCAGTGGTTTTAAAAGGTATTTGTGTTATTTTCATCAATTTAAAATTTTATAACACAATTCATACAACAATCGGCGTCGGTCATTTTAGAATAATTTTTGTTAAAAGTACAATTATTTTATGGGTAGTCGAAAATGAGAAATCAATCTAACAAAGTTTTAACAAGTTTAAAATTTATCAACTTAAAAACCAAAATTAAATTTCTTATTTTTGATTTTCTAATGACACTTTTTTTTATGAAAATCAAAGCATTTTTACTTGTTTTTGTGCTATGTACAACAACAATTTTTTCTCAACAAATACAAACTCCATCAGCATTTTTAGGATACGAAATTGGTTCTCGTTTTACAAGACACCACAAAGTAGTAGACTATTTTACTTATGTTTCTAAAACTTTAGCCAATGTAAAATTAGAAAAATACGGAGAAACAAATGAGCACAGACCTTTGTATTTAAGCTATATTTCATCAACAGAAAACATTAAAAATTTAGAAAATATTAGAAAAAGTAACCTATCTCAAACGGGAATTATCAGCGGAAATTCAGAAAACAAAAAAGCCATTGTTTGGTTAAGTTATAATGTACATGGTAATGAAGCCTCTAGTACAGAAGCTGCAATGACAACACTTTACGAATTGGTAATCAACAAAAAAGCGTGGTTAAAAAACACTGTTGTAATTATAGATCCATGTGTAAATCCAGATGGAAGAGACAGGTATGTAAATTGGTACAATCAAGTAAAAAGCACACCTTTTAATGTAGATCAAAACGCAAAAGAACATAAAGAACCTTGGCCAGGTGGAAGACCAAACCATTATTTATTCGATTTAAATAGAGATTGGGCTTGGGCAACTCAAGTAGAATCTGCGCAAAGAATAAAAATGTATAACAAATGGATGCCACATGTACATGTAGATTTTCATGAACAATACATAAACAATCCGTATTATTTTGCCCCAGCTGCAGAACCTTTTCACGAAATAATTTCTGATTGGCAACGTAATTTTCAAACCCAAATTGGTAAAAATCACGCTAAATATTTCGATAAAGAAGGTTGGCTATATTTTACAAAAGAAAGTTTCGATTTATTGTACCCAAGTTATGGAGATACCTACCCAACTTATATGGGCGCAATTGGTATGACTTATGAACAAGCAGGTCATGGAATGGCAGGTTTAGGAATAAAAACCGATGAAGGTGAAGTTTTAACACTAAAAGACAGAGCAAAACATCATACCACAACAGGACTTTCTACCGTGGAAATTGCTGCTAAAAATGCAGAAAAACTAAATATAGAATTTAAAAAATATTTTAATAATTCTAATTTAGAATACAAAAGTTATGTTTTAAAAAATGAAAATCAAGATAAAATTAATCGTTTAAAAGTGCTTTTAGATTTGCATGAAATTAAATATGCAAAAACAAAAAAAGGCATTGTAAGGGGTTATAATTATGCAACACAAAAAGAAGATAAATTAAACGTTACAGAAAAAGATTTAGTAATACATACCAAGCAACCAAAAGGTAAAATGGTAAAAGTTTTATTTGAGCCTAAAGCAAAATTAGTAGATTCTTTAACGTATGATATTACTGCATGGTCTTTACCTTATGCACATGGTTTAAATGCTATTGCTAGTAAAAATGCGGTCCCTTCAATTACTAAAAACAAATCTTTTTCTTTTCAAAATAGAACAGACAAAAACGCATACGCCTATATTTCTAAATGGAACAGCCTAGAAGATGCAACATTTTTAGCAGATATATTAAAAAACAATATCGTACCAAGATTTGCAGAAAAAGCATTTAAAATTAATGGTAAAAACTACGAATCTGGTAGTTTAATTATATTAAGAAATGATAATAGAGCTTCTAATTTTGATACAGCATTAATTAAAATAGCAGATAGAAATATGCGTCAATTAACAGCTGTTTACACTGGTTTTGTAGATGCTGGTTTAGATTTTGGTTCGGCCTCTGTAAAACCAATTAACAAGCAAAAAATTGCAGTAATTTCTGGTAAAGCAACCTCTTCTTTAAGTTTTGGAGAAGTTTGGCATTTCTTTGAAACACAACTGCAATATCCAATTACTAACATTAATTCAGATAATTTTAGATCTGTAAATTTAGATAATTATGATGTTTTAATTTTACCAAGTGGCTATTACAGCAGTATGTTAAATTCATCTGGAATAGACAAATTAAAAAACTGGACACGAGCTGGAGGAACTTTAATAGCCATTGGAAACGCATTAAATTCTTTAGCAAACAAAAAAGATTTTGCGCTAAAAACAAAAATTAATACAGACAAAAGCGAAGATTTAAACTTAACACCTTTTGCAGAAAGAGAGCGAGAAAATGTTGCCAATTTAATTACAGGAAGCATTTTTAAAAGTACTTTAGACACCACACATCCTTTGGCCTTTGGTTATAAAAACAAGTATTTTTCTTTAAAATTAAGCAGTACAACTTACAGCTATTTAAAAGAGGGTTATAATGTTGGTTATTTTGATAAAAACACTAAAAATGTTTCTGGTTATGCTGGCAGTAAAGCCATAAAAAACATACCAGAATCTCTATTTTTAGGAGAACAACCTATGGGAAAAGGAAGTGTAATTTATATGGTAGATAATCCTTTATTTCGTTCTTTTTGGGAAAACGGAAAATTATTTGTTGCCAACGCTGTTTTCTTTTTAAACTCAGATAAGTTGAAGTAATATTTTTATTTGGGCGTTTTAACGGGCTTTCCACTATATCTTTTTGCTGAGTTCTCGATACAAATTTGCAAAAAAGCAAATTCACTCGAACTAAGCAAAAAGGATGCCGTTGCAATCCCTAACGCACATTGCACATTTAAAAACTTTATTTACTTTTTTACAAGTTATAGATTTTAAAAGTAAGCAAAAAAAAACCTCACAAGTTTTTAAAATCTGTGAGGTCTTATCATTTATAGTTTAATTGCAATTTAAATTTTTAATCAAATCTTCAAAACCTTCTCTTTCAGAAGATTTTAAATGATTACAGTTTTCTGAGATTTTAAGTAATTCAGAAATATCATTTTTATAGTTTAAACAATTTGCACTGCTTTTATCATTTACATAATCTGTAGCAGATTTACTCAACTTACCATAAATATCCTGTAAATCTTTATCACAACTTTGTGGTGGTGTTACAATTTCATTTTCAGTACAATTGCATAAAATAAAACATAAAAACAAAACTACTTTTTTCATATTATTTTTTATTAAAAAAAAGACCTCACAGGTTTTAAAAACCTGTGAGGTCTAAAATATCAAAATATTTTAAAAACTACTTCCTTTTTTGATGCAAAGGAACTGGTTTTTCTTGTTTTTTAACTGGCGTACCATACAAATCATAATCTCCAGCATCGTGAATTTTTACATCTATAAACTCACCTATTTTAATGTAATGTTCTTTGGCATCAACTAAAACATCATTATCTACATCTGGCGAGTCAGATTCTGTTCTTCCATAGAAAAACTCACCATCTTTTCTATCAAATAAACATTTAAATGTTTTGCCTATTTTCTGCTGATTCAATTCCCAAGAAATCTGAGACTGAACTTCCATAATTTCATTTACTCTTTTAAACTTCACTTCTGCAGGCACATCATCTTCTAAAACATAAGCGCCAGTATTTTCTTCATGAGAATACTCAAAAGCACCCAAACGTTCAAAACGCATTTCTTCTACCCAATCTTTTAA
Source organism: uncultured Polaribacter sp. (assembly GCF_947495205.1). Classification (GTDB taxonomy): domain Bacteria; phylum Bacteroidota; class Bacteroidia; order Flavobacteriales; family Flavobacteriaceae; genus Polaribacter. The sequence continues at coordinate 68,240 of NZ_CANLXV010000006.1, forward strand.
CTCTTGAAACATTTCTTCTGTTTCTCCAGGATAACCAACAATTAAAGTGGTTCTAATGGCCATTTCTGGCACTTTTTCTCTAAATTTATGTATTAACGCTGTCGTTTTTTCGTGAGTTGTACCACGTTTCATCGACTTTAATAACTCAGTATTTATATGTTGTAGAGGAATGTCTAAATAATTACACACTTTTGGTTCGCGTTTCATAACCTCTAAAACATCCATAGGAAAACCTGTTGGAAACGCATAATGCATTCTAATCCATTCAATTCCCTCTACTTTTGCCAAAGCTTCTAAAAGTTGTGCTAAAGCACGTTTTTTGTAAATATCTAAACCATAATACGTTAAATCTTGTGCAATAAGCATTATTTCTTTAATACCTTTTGCTGCTAACTTTTCTGCTTCAGTTATAATGTCTTCAATTGGTGTAGATCTGTGCTTACCACGCATTAAAGGAATGGCGCAAAAAGAACAAGGTCTATCACAACCTTCTGCAATTTTTAAATAGGCATAATGTTTTGGAGTTGTAGTTAAACGCTCGCCAATTAATTCGTGTTTATAATCTGCTTCTAAAGCTTCTAATAAATTAGGTAAATCGTGCGTACCAAAATACTGATCTACATTTTTAATTTCCGCTTCTAAATCTGGTTTATAACGTTCACTTAAACAACCAGAAACAAAAACTTTATCTATTTCACCTGCTTCTTTTCTTTGTGCATAATGCAAAATAGTATCTATAGATTCCTCTTTTGCTTTGCCTATAAAACCACAAGTATTAATTACAACAATATTTCCATCGTCATTTTCATCTTCATGAACTACATCTTTTCCGTTTGCTTTTAGTTGGCCCATTAAAACTTCACTATCGTAAATGTTTTTAGAGCAACCTAAAGTAACAACGTTTATTTTATTTTTTTTGATGGTTTTTGTACGCATAAATAAAGCTTTTTACCTTAAGCTAATTCGCTTTTGGCAGTAATCATTTTTAAAAATTTGTTTTACTCATTTATAAAATTCAATTTGAATACAACAGAATTTTTTAAAATTAAAACGAGTGCAAAAATACTACTTTTAAAATTATAGATAATCTAACTATTGATAGTTTTTAGGCATTTTTCTAACCTTGGTTAACTGCTCAAACGCAAAACCAATTTCTAATAATTTTCTTTCCGAAAAAGGTTTTCCTACAAAAGTTAAACTTACAGGTTCTCCTGAATTTTTATAACCCATAGGTACTGTTAGTGTTGGGTATTTGGCTGTTGCTGCAAAACCAGAATGGTAGTTATTTATAGACAAAATAGCGTCTAATTTTTGATCTTCTAATGCACTAAAATACTTTTTACCTTCGCTTTCTAAATTGTTTTTAATAATTTCTAAAGCTTCTAATGTAGTTTCATCTGCTACAATTCCGTCAAATAATTGCTGGCCATAAGGCGCTCTTAAAACAGTATCTTTCAAATTAAAATTAACTACATCTTTTACAGATTTTACAGAAATGCTCTTATCTGCATTATTTGCTAAATATTTAGGTAAATCATGTTTCATATCAATATTTAAAAGCGTTACAAAACCATTAAATGAAATATTTGGTGGTGTAATTTCTACCAACTCTACTCCTGCAGCTCTCAATTTATCAATATTCATTTTATAAATTGAATCTGTTAACAAGGGCTTTAAAACTCCTAATTTTATGTTACTAAAATTGTTACTCAATCCATTTTTAAAATAATCTTCTTTGATTTCTTTTGATGCAGCATCGTTTTTATCAAAACCACGCATTGCGTTTAGAAAAATTGCGTTATCTATAACGTTTTTAGTCATTGGTCCTGGTGTGTCTAGAGTTGATGAAATAGGCACAATACCACTTCTGCTTAATACACCAATAGTTGGTTTTAAACCTACTACAGAATTTTGACTTGATGGTGATGTAATTGAACCAGCAGTTTCTGTACCAACAGCAGCAACTGCAAAATTAGAAGCCACAGTAACACCGCTTGCTGCAGAACTTCCGCCTGTTTCAAATTCTCCTCTTCCATAAGGATTTAAAGTTTGCCCGCCAATTGCAGAATAGCCTAAAGGACAACCAGAGCAGAAAAAATAAGCCCATTCACTCAAGTTTACTTTTCCTAGAATTAATGCGCCATTTTCTTTTAATTTTTCAACAATAAAAGCATCTTTTGTGTTTTTATTTTCTGCCAAAGCTAGTGCACCTGCTGTAGTTGGCATATTATTGGTATTAATATTATCTTTTAATAAAATTGGCATACCATAAATAGAAAAATCTGAGGTTAAATTTCTATTCTTGTCTTTTGCTCTAGCTTCTTTTAAAGCATTTGGATTTAGAGTAATAATACTATTTAAAGATTTTGTAGAATCACTTTCAAACTTTCTAATTCTGTATAAATAAAAAAGCGTAAGTTTTTCGTAATTCAAATTTCCTGCTGTAATATTTTTTTGAATTGATGGTATATTCTGCTCTAAAATAAAAGGTTTTAATGCATTGTAATCCGCTTCAGAAAAATAAGCCAAATCTTCTTCAAACGGTTTAAAAACAGTGTTCATATCTAAATATTTAGATTGAAACAATTTAAACTGCATTCTACTACTTTTATGATTTTGCTGTTTTTCTAAGGCAACAGTTTCATTATATTTTTTAAAAATAACAGGAGCTTGTTTTTCTTTCAGTTCTTTTTGCTGACAAGCAAAAACAAAAAGCGCAAAAAATAAAAGGATAACTATTTTTTTCATTAGAGTAATGTTTAGTTATCAAAGATAATGATTTATATATTTTTTAAATCCTAAACAATGTTTTAATAGTTCTATTTAAAACTTGAATAAGTAAAAAATTTTGAAAAAATAGTTAATTTTTTAAAATAAAGTATAAATTGCGGAAAAAACAACTATTATGAAAAAAATTACTTTACTACTACTTATTACAGTTACTAGTTTTCAATTTTTACAAGCACAAGATGACCCGATTGAAAGCGCCTTTAAAAGCGCCTTTGAAGGTGATAATGTATTTAATTCTAATTTAGGTTTAACCAGTATTGATGGTCAAAATTTCTTTGGAATGCGTTTACAGCCAGAATTTAGTTTTGGTAAATTTGGTTTAGGACTAGATATACCTTTGCTTTTTAATTTAGAAACTGGCGATATTAGAAAAGAAGAATTTGAACAAGGAGCAGGTCTTTTAAGAATGATTCGTTTTTTAAGGTATGGAAATAAAAATATAGATCCTTTTTATGCCAAAATAGGAGATTTAACTGGCGAGCGCTTAGGTTTTGGTAATTTAGTGGGTAATTATACAAATGCCACTTCTTTTGAAAGAAGAAAAGTTGGTGCTAGTGTTTCTATTCTTATCAAAAAAATGGTTGGATTAGAGGCAATTTACAGTGATTTAAATTTTAGCGGTTCTCAAAAAATGCTTGCTTTAAGACCGTTTATAAAGCCTTTTGGAAGAACTAATATTCCTATTGTAAAAACAATTGAAGTTGGTGCAAGTTTTGTAACAGATAATGATGATTTTCAAGAAGAAGGTGTAGATAACAGAACAACTAGATTTAGTGCAGATGGTGTTAGCGCTAATGGTTTTGATATGGGTTTGAGCCTTTTAAGAACAAGTTTATTAAACTTAAGAGTGGATGCACAATATAGTAAAATCTCTAAAATTGATTTGCTTGCTACTGAAAATCCAATGGCAGACTATGACGAAGGAGATGGTTTCTCTATTGGTGTTGAAACAGATTTTAGATTTCTTGCCAATACAATTTTTATGAATGCAAGAATAGAAAGACAATGGTATAGTGATAATTATATACCACAGCTTTTTAATTTTGCTTATGAAATTAATAAAGATGCAAGATTAAGTGAATTGCTTACAGCAAAAAAATCTCAAGGTATATTTGGTACATTAAGTGCAGAAATTTTACAAACGGTTAAAATTGGTGGTTCTTTATTAATTCCTGATAATCTTGATGAAGATGATCCTGATAGCAGAGGTGCTATTGTAAGTGTAGATTTAGAAACAAAACAAATTGGGCGTTTTAAAGCTAGAGGTACTTACCTTAAAGCAGGTTTAAATAATTTAGGCGATGCTTTTCGTTTAGATGAAAGATCTTTAGCTAATTTAATTGTAACCTACAGAATAGGTAAAATTTTTGAAGCTGGCGTAGACTACCAATGGACTTTTGCAGCTAATGAAAGCGGAAAATTTATTGCTACCAACCAAGTAAGACCATACGTTGGTGTGAGTTTAGACTTTTAAAACAAAATTTCATTATAAAAAAACCTCTAAAAAATTAATTTTAGAGGTTTTTCTGTTTTTTAAAATAGCTATAACTAAAGTAAACGTAATTTTATAATCTTGCTAAAAGTTCTGCTTTTTTACTTTCAAATTCTTCTTTAGAGATAATTTCTTTACTTTTTAGGTTTGCTAATTTTTCTATCTTAACAAAAATATCTTCTTCAGAATCGTTAGTAATAGTATTGTTTTGTACCGGTTCTGGTGTAATAACTTGTTCTTGAGGTGTATTTTGAGCATAATCATTAACAAACTCTTCTGGTTCTTGTTTTGCTGCTGTACCAGAAATAATTGGTAAAGTACTTAAATCTACCACACCATATTGACTAGAGAAATTAACAGAATAATTGCCTCCTTGCTGCTGTCCTACTCCACCAATTTGGTGATCTAAAGTATCAAAAATGGTAACTTTTCCATTTTGCTGAATTGCCAAACGATTGATATTTGAAAAAATAGCATAACTTGTATTGTTTTGGCTACCTGTAGAATTCGGAAATCCTAAATTTCCCCACCAATTTTGCTGAAAATTAGCTTGTGAATTTGAATTGTTTTCTACTTTAGGTAAAGGTTTATATTGAATGTTGCCTTGTTGTATTAAGTTAGACAACTCATTACATAAACCATCTACAGTAGCTTTTAATTGGTTGTTAAACATATCTCCAACCATAGTCATACCACCTTGCATCCATTGGCCACCGCCGCCTAATTCAAATATATTAAATTGAGCCATTGTACCATTACTTCTCATTAAAGTGTTCGTTAATTCTGTAACTGCATTAACACTTATTCCATAACGATTTGCTATTGCTGTTATATTTTGAAAACTAGCGTCTGTAAATATTGGATTCATAATTTCTATTTCCTATTAATTTTAAATGCCTTATTTGCATTTTGCTGCAAAGGTACTCTTAAACAGCAGATTATTATGTTTATTTGAAGTTTCTTTTTGCTAAAAAGGTTTAATTTACTTTTAATAAATGATGTTGGCTCTTGGTTGTAGCCCAGATTGAAATGGCATCCTTTTTTTTGATAAATAGCGTTTGGTATTTGTAAAAAAACTGCTGTTGTTTATAAAGCTATAGCTATTTTAAAATGTTTACATTAAAAAAAAAGATATAGTGGAAAGCTGGAAGTAGCTCCAAAAAAAAACCTTTCAACATACATTGAAAGGCTTAAATATTTATTTAAGAACAAATTGCTTTGTTCCTAACAATGACTCCAAATTAATACAACACTCTAAACTTAATTGTACCTTCTACAGCTCTTAATTCTTCTAATACTTGTTTGTTGTATTCTTTATCTAAATCTGTAATTACATACCCTACTTTTGGGTCTGTAGATAAATATTGGCCATTAATGTTTAAAGAATATTTAGCTAAAATCTCATTAATTTTTGCCATTACACCTGGTACATTTTTATGAATGTGTAAAAAACGGTGTGCATTGGTTTGTCTTGGTAAACGAATGTTTGGAAAATTTACTGCATCTACTGTGTTTCCAGAATTTATATATGCCATAATTTTGTTGGGTACAAAATCTGCAATGTCTCTTTGAGCTTCTTCTGTACTACCACCAACATGTGGCGTTAAAATTACGTTGTCTAAACCTTGTAATTCTGTAACAAACTCGCCATTTTTTCTTGGTTCTGACGGATATACATCTATTGCAGCACCTGCTATTTTTTTAGATTTTAAAGCAGCAACTAAAGCTGGTATATCTACCACAAAACCACGTGCTAAATTTACTAAAACTGCGCCGTCTTTCATTTGTGAGATTTCTTTTTCACCAAAGAAATTTTTATTGGCAGCATTGTCATCTACATGCAAACTAACTGCATCTGAAATTGATAATAATTCTTCTAAATTGCTAACTTTTGTTGCGTTTCCTAAAGCTAATTTGTCTTCAACATCATAATAATAAACGTCCATACCTAAAGCTTCTGCTAAGATTGATAGTTGTTTACCAATATTACCATAACCTACAATACCTAGTTTTTTACCACGTACTTCTCTAGAACCTGCAGCTGTTTTTTGCCATTGCCCATTGTGTATTTCTGTACTTCTTTGAAAAACAGAACGCATTAACATAATAATTTCTCCAATAGCCAATTCTACCACAGAACGCGTGTTGCTATAGGGTGCATTAAAAACAACTACTCCACTTTGTTTACAAGCGTCTAAATCTATTTGCTTGGTACCAATACAAAATGCACTAACTACCATTAATTTTTCTGCTGCAGCCACTACTTTTGCAGTTACCTGTGTTTTAGAACGAATTCCTAAAACGTGTACATCTTTAATTTTTGCAATCAGTTCTTCTTCTGATAAACTTTTAGACACTGTTTCTACAGAAAAACCATCTGCAGATAACTTTTTAAATGCATCTTGGTGTACGTTTTCTAGTAGTAATATTTTAATTCTGTTTTTTGGGTAACTTATATTTCTTGGCAAATCGTTTATGTATAAAAATTCGTCTAAATTGGGTGTAATGTGGTCTGCGTTTTCGGTTGTTTTTTGGCGAGAAACATTTTCTGTATAAGCAAAAAATTTATCTGCAATACCTGCTTCACGCGTTACATAATCGCTATAACCGTCTCCTATTACTTGTATTTCTCCTTCTAAATTCATGTCTTTTAAACATTGAATTTTTCCGTTGTGTTTTGATAGTGGATTATTGACATCAAAACCAATAATTTCTCCGGTTTTAGAAAACTCAAAAGTATTGGCAAATACTCTTTCTGTGGGTATGTTGTACTCTTTAACTATTGGATCTATAAATTCTTTAAAGCCACAAGAAATTACATAAATATCTTCTGCAAATTCCTCAAAAAAATCTTTATTGCTTTCTATAGATTTAGAAACTTGTTTTCTTAAAGCACTAACCAAACCTGTTAAATCTGCTTTATTTGCCTTTAATAATTTAATTCTGCGCTCTAAAGATTCTGTAAAGGAAATTTCTCCATCAATACCTAAATTGGTAATGTCAATAATTTCTTGAATTATTGCGTCTTTTTTAGGGTTTTCTTTTAACGTAATTTCTGCTAAAACATCTAACGCTTCTACTTTGGTTAATGTACTATCAAAATCAAAAACGTAACTTCTTTTCTTTGTAATCATTCCTTGTAATCTTGGTTGATTTTTAATTGGTAAATCTACAAATATCATAGCTTACTTAAAAGTACATTTTAAATTTTATGATATGTATTGTATTTTCCTAAAATTACCTTTAAGTTGATAAAAAAAAACTAATTTTTTACAAAAATTTATGAAATCCGAAAAGAAATAAGCTCCAAATTATGGGTAATGATTCTACCCAAAATGCGCTATAATATTTAGACTGATTTATTTTGGAGCGCATTAATAATATTAGCGTTAGAAAAAAGAAAATCATAAATACATTTTTAGAAATATCATTTGCATTTATGGCATATTCTATTAAAAGCGCAACAATCATAATACCTAATCCTAATCGTTTTGTTTTTTCGATGCCAATTTTCTTTGGAATGGTTTGCAAAGAAATGGCATCATACTTTACATCTCTTATATCAAAAGGTAATATTAAAACTACTACAATTAAAAAGCGCTGTAAAAACAACAAAAAAATAGTAGAATTTAAAACTCTGTTTGCGTTGCACGCAGGTATTAAAACTGTAAAACCTGCCCAAACTAAGGCCACAACAATAATTTTTAAATAACTAATTTGCCTTAAATTTTTTGATAATCCGCTTAAAAAAGGAATGGCATAAAGCACAGTAAGCAGCATAAACGGTATGGCTAAAAGTAATATTTTAACAGGTAAAACATAAGCAAAATAACAAAGTGTCAAAAAACAAAAAAACGAAAATATTTGAATTACTTTTAAATTATTTGTTAAACTCTTGTGATGCAATTTTGCCACACCCGCATATTTTACAAAATTATAGCCTGTAATAGTTCCAAAAAAAACAAAATAATTTAAATGCTCTTGTTGCGAAATTTCTAAATATTGTTCCGTTATTCTTAAAAAAGCATAAACCGCGAAAGCCACGTGAATGCTGGCATTTAAATAAAAATTAAATATATTTTTTAAAATCTTCATAAAACAAAAATAAACTATATGTTTATAACCTGCTATTTTAGTTAATAATTAACAGGATTTTATTCCTTTATGGCTTTAAAATAATTTGTGAAAGTCTTATTTTTGACAACCCTTAACTCTAATTTTTGGGAGTGTTAAAAATTTATACGAAATCGATTGAAATCAATCGTTCATAAAACTAAATTAATGAATACAAATTCGTTTCAACTTAGACATATTGGTCCTAATAAAAAGGAACAAGAACAAATGCTAGCCACTATTAAAGCAGATAGTTTAGAACAGTTAATTAGTGAGACTGTTCCTGAAAATATTCGCTTAAAAAAAGACTTAGATTTAGATCCTGCAATGAGTGAATACGAATATTTGTCTCATATTACAGCGTTAGCAAACAAAAATAAAGTATTTAAAAGTTACATTGGTTTAGGATATCACGAAGCAATTGTACCAAGCGTTATACAACGTAATATTTTAGAAAATCCTGGTTGGTACACTGCGTATACACCTTACCAAGCAGAAATTGCACAAGGTAGATTAGAAGCATTGTTAAACTACCAAACCATGATTTGCGATTTAACAGGTATGGAGTTGGCAAACGCCTCTTTATTAGACGAATCTACAGCAGCTGCAGAAGCTATGGCTTTATTATTTGATGTAAGAGAACGTACAAAAAAGAAAGCAGGTGCTAACAGGTTTTTTGTTTCTGAAGAAATTTTACCACAAACATTAGCGCTATTGCAAACACGTGCTACACCAATTGGTATAGAATTGGTTGTTGGTAATCATGAACAGTTTGATTTTGCCGATGATTATTTTGGTGCAATTTTACAATATCCAGGTAAATTAGGTCAAATTTTTGATTACGAAAGTTTTGTATCAAAAGCGAACGATAAAGCTATAAAAGTGGCTGTTGCTGCCGATATTTTATCACTTGTAAAATTAAAAGCGCCAGGAGAATTTGGCGCCTCTGTAGTTGTAGGTACCACACAACGTTTTGGTATTCCTTTAGGTTATGGTGGGCCACATGCTGCCTATTTTGCCACTAAAGAAGCTTACAAAAGAAGCATTCCTGGACGTATAATTGGTGTAACAAAAGATACAGATGGTGGTTTTGCTTTAAGAATGGCCTTACAGACTAGAGAGCAACATATTAAAAGAGAAAGAGCCACATCTAACATTTGTACTGCACAAGTTTTATTGGCAGTTATGGCTGGTATGTATGCTGTTTACCATGGAAAAGAAGGCATACAGTTTATTGCAGATTCTGTACATAATAAAACAAAATTAGTTGCTAATTATTTAGAAAAAGCAGGTTTTAAACAATTAAATTCGTCTTATTTTGATACGCTTTTAGTAGAAATAGATGCCATTAGATTAAAACCAATTGCAGAATCGTTTAAAGTAAACTTTAATTATGTTACCGATTGTTTGGTTTCAATTTCTATTAATGAAGCTACTACGCAAAAAGATTTAATGCAATTGTTTACCATTTTTGGTCAATTAAAACCAAGACCTAATCCTTTAAATGAAGATTTTAGTGGTAGTTTTTCTCAAATATTAACACAAGAACCTTTTCATTCTAATTTTGAAGTAATTTCTAAAAACGTAGCTAGAAATACTTCTTTCTTAGAAAATGAAATCTTTAATACGTATCAATCTGAAACAGACATGATGCGTTATATTAAAAAATTAGAACGTAAAGATTTGGCTTTAAATCATTCTATGATTTCTTTAGGTTCTTGCACAATGAAGTTGAATGCTGCTTCAGAAATGTTGCCCTTAAGCAATCCTCAATGGGGAAATATACATCCATTTGTACCTTTAAATCAGGCACAAGGCTATCAGGAAGTTCTGCAAAAATTAGAACATCAATTAAATATTATTACTGGTTTTGCAGGCACTTCTTTGCAACCAAATTCTGGTGCACAAGGAGAATTTGCTGGTTTAATGACTATTAGAGCTTACCACCAATCTAGAAATGAATCGCATAGAAATATTTGTATTATTCCTGCTTCTGCACATGGTACAAACCCTGCTTCTGCTGTAATGGCAGGTATGCAAGTAGTAGTTACCAAAACTGCTGAAAATGGTAATATTGATGTTGCTGATTTACGTGAAAAAGTAGAATTACATTCAGTTAATTTAGCAGCTTTAATGGTTACTTACCCATCTACTCATGGTGTTTTTGAGAGTGAAATTCAAGAAATTACTAAAATTATTCACGATCACGGAGGTCAAGTATATATGGATGGTGCAAATATGAATGCTCAAGTTGGCTTAACAAATCCTGCTACTATTGGTGCAGATGTTTGTCACTTAAATTTACATAAAACATTCGCCATTCCTCATGGTGGTGGTGGTCCTGGAGTTGGTCCTATTTGTGTAGCACCACAATTAGTACCATTTTTACCAACCAATCCGTTAGTAAAAACAGGTGGTAAGCAAGCAATTTCTGCAATTTCTGCGGCGCCTTGGGGTTCTGCTTTGGCCTGCTTAATTTCTTACGGTTACATAACCATGTTAGGTTTTAGAGGATTGACAAACGCTACAAAAATGGCAATTTTAAATGCAAATTATATCAAAGAACGTTTAAATGGCCATTATGATACCTTATATACAGGTGAAAAGGGACGTGCTGCTCATGAAATGATTATAGATTGTAGAAGTTTTAAAGAAAGAGGTATTGAAGTAGTAGATATTGCAAAGCGTTTAATGGATTATGGTTTTCATGCACCAACAGTATCATTTCCTGTAAATGGAACAATGATGATTGAGCCAACGGAATCTGAAAGTATTGCTGAATTAGATCGATTTTGTGATGCCATGATTTCTATTAGAAAAGAAATTGTAGAAGCTACAAAAGACGATACGAATAACGTACTTAAAAATGCACCACACACTTTAGCCATGTTAACTACAGATGAATGGGATCTCCCATACACAAGAGCGCAAGCTGCTTTTCCGTTAGATTTTGTATCTGATAATAAATTTTGGCCAACAGTTAGAAGAGTAGATGACACTTATGGAGACAGAAACTTAATTTGTTCTTGTAAACCAATAGAAGATTATATGTAGCAGACAAGGTCTGCAGATAAATTTTTAAAAACCGTTTCTTTTTAGAGGCGGTTTTTCTTTTTTCCTTTCAATTTTTAATGTTTATTTGTCAAAAACAAAAAATGAAGAAATTATTAATTATTACACTTTTATTTGCAAGCTTTTTAACATCTGCTCAACAAGCCAATAGTTGGGTGTTTACTGGTGAAATGAGTTTTTTAAGTGAGAAAACGGAAACTTTAAATTCCTTTTCAAATAACTCTGAAAATTCTCAAACTCGTTTATTAGGAAGTGTTGGTTATGTTTTAGCCAAAAGCAACTTAGAATTAGGATTAAGTATTGGTTACGATAGAAGCGATTTAGTTTCTTTCTTATCTGAAAACAATGATAAACTAGTCTCTATTAATTTTGCGCCTTACATTAAAAAATATTTCATTTTGAATGATAAATTTGCATTACATTTAAAAGGAGCGTTAGCTTTTGGAAAAGGTTATATAGAAAGTGATATGAGTAATGATGAATTTGACTTGAATCAAGTTGGGTTTATAATACGTCCAGGGTTTGTTTACTTTTTAACAAATAAAATTGGCTTAATAGGAAATATTGGTTCCTTAGCTTATATCTCTAGTACTACAAAATTTAGAACAGGTAGTGATAGTAAATCAAAAACATTTGGCTTCAATTTAAACGGATCAAATATATCGCTTGGAATTGCATTTTATTTGTAAACGTTTATTTCTGATTAAGGTTTTAAACATTTATAAATGTATTAGTTCTGGAAAAGACAAATATTGTTATTTTTAGTTCACATAATTCATAAATAAAGGTAAAGTTACATAGACTTCAAAATTGCCACAAAAAAAACACTTGATTCAAATTAAGTGTTTTTTTGTATTTTTTTGGTAATTAAATTATTGCTTTTCTATTTTTTCAAAAGTAGTATCTGCCCATCTAACTTGTGCTCTGCCTCCTTTTACGCGATAAGCTCCATATCTAATACCAGATTGTATACCTCTTTCTGGTTCTGGAATATTCCAGTTAAACTCTTTTCCGCCAATTGTAGCATCTGAATAGTGTATTTTTTTACTAGCATCTGCAGGATCTGTTCTAAAACCAACCTCTAAAACAATTTCTGTAGGTTCATTTCTTTTAACATTTGTTAAGAACACAAATTGTCTTCCATTAGCACCAGAACCACCTCTAAAGTTGATTTGCTCACGAAAAATATCAAAAGAAACTTGTACTCTTTTTCCATTAGTGTTTTGCCCATAAACAGGTTTAGCAATATACAAGCAAATTGCAGGATCATTAGAGCCACCACCACCTGTATGTTTTCCTTTGGCTTGCATAATGTAAGAACCATCATCATTATCTCTTACTGCGTCTCCAGCCTCTAAAATTCTTACAAGCCCAGTAAATTTTACGTAACTTCCTACTCCTGTAGTTTGTGCTCTAGAAAAAGAGCGTTCTATTCTGGGTTGTAATGTATTGGGTGCATCTTGGTGGTTAGAACCATCTGTTATATTATAAACACCCCAAGTTTTACCAAGGTAAGTACTTTCTGTATAATTCGCATAACAGCTTCTATCATCTATAGTACCAACATTTACAGAGTTTGCAATATCTGTTTGTCTGCTGCTATTATTACCTTCATCTGTACAAGTGGTTATAGGACTTGTATCTTCATCTGGAATTGCTTCTGCACTAACTGGATCTGACATATCCACAGGAATTACCACATCAACTGCATTTTCTTCTCCTGCCAAACTATCTTGAATAATTTGTTCTAATTGAGAATTCATTTCTGGCTCAGATTCACAAGAAGAAAATGTAATAATAATTGCTAATAAAGCTACGGATAAATATTTATTTATATTTTGCATATGACTTGTAATTTAAAGATTAATAGTAAAAAATAATGATTAAAAATTTTCTAAGAATCCAAAAACTACACTGCAAAATTTACAAATTATAAAAAATAAAATGAATTAAATAAAATTTTACAGTTTGTAGAGTTCATGTAAACTTAAAACTTCTTCGTCTTTATTTCGTCTGTAAACATCTAAAGAACTTACATTTTCTATGGAATTTTTCCCCATTGCTGCTATCATTTCTTTTACTGCTTGTATGGTTTTATTGTGATAGTTTTTAATTCTAACATTTTTTTGAGCTACCACTAACGCTTTTACCAAATCTGGATCTTGTGTTGCCACGCCCACAGGACAGGTGTCTAAATTACATTCTCTTGCTTGAATACAACCTAAACTTAACATAAAACTACGTGCCATACCAACAGCATCTGCACCTAATGCTAGATACTTAACAATATCAAAAGCATCTACAGCTTTACCACTTGCAATTATTTTAATTTGTTCTTTAAGTTTGTGTTTTTTTAGTAAGTTATTTACAAAAACCAAACCTTCTATTAATGGGGTACCTATATAATTGGTAAATTCTAGAGGTGCAGCTCCTGTACCTCCTTCTCCACCATCTACAGCGATAAAATCTGGGTAATTATCTGCTTTTGCGAAAGCAGTAATCATTTCTTCTATTTCTGCGTTGTTCCCAACACAAAACTTAATTCCTACGGGTTTACCGTTTGCTAATTCTCTTACTTTTTGAATAAAATTTATCATTTCATCAAAATTAGAAAATGCAGAATGTCCTGGAGGAGAATCTACTTGAGTACCTACTGTTACTTTTCTAATTGCTGCAATTTCTGGTGTATTTTTTTTGGCTGGTAAAATACCTCCATGACCTGGTTTTGCGCCTTGAGATAATTTTATTTCTATCATTTTTACTTCTGGTCTAATGGCATTTTCTTTAAAAACCTCTGCATCAAACATGCGTTTGCCGTTTACAGATTTACCTGCACCAAAATATCCTGTTCCTACTTGAAAAATTAAATCGCCACCAGTTAAATGATAAGGAGAAATACCACCTTCGCCTGTATTGTGTGCAAAACCACCCATTTGCGCGCCTTCATTTAATGCTTTTATTGCATTTTTACTTAAAGAACCAAAAGACATTGCAGAAATGTTTATAATAGAACTGCTGTATTTTTGTGTACATTTATCTGAACCAATTACTATTCTTTCTCCTTTTATATTGTGGTGGTCTTTTGGAAATAAAGAATGTTTTACAAATTCGTAACCTTTTTTGTACACATTATGTTGTGTACCAAAAGGTATGGTTTCTTTTTCTAACTTAGATCTTTGGTAAACAATACTTCTTTTTTCTCTATTTATTGGCGTACCATTTAAATTGTCTTCTATAAAATATTGTTGAATTTTATCTCTTTCTTCTTCAAAAAACCAACGCAAACGAGCTATTAAAGGAAATGCTCTTAGTAAAGAGTGTTTTTTTTGAAAGCTGTCATGCAACACAATTGCTGTAAGTATTACAGCTATAGATAAAAGTATATAACTCCCTGTTTGTGGTATAAAATATGCTAAGATTCCGCAAAGTATGGTCGCAACAATAAAAATAGCAAGAATAGTATTTCTCATAAAATAGTTGTAAAATTAAATGGGTATAAAAATAAACTATTCGTTTGAATTACTAAAAATAGTTGGCCAATAGTTGCGTTAGGGATTGGAGCATTTGTTTGAGCTCTTTTTTCTTTTTCTGAAAAAAAGCGAGTGCGTAAAGCCCGACCTTTAGGTAACGCCCAAAAATAAATGAAGAGTTCCTAAAATAGATTGCGTGCTAAACGAAAAAACTCCAACATTTCTGTTGGAGTTTTAAGTATGTTTAAAATTCTAAGCGTTTTACTTCTTGAATTTTGCGTATTTGTTTTTGAACTTGTCAATACGTCCTGCAGCATCAATAAGTTTAGATTTACCAGTGTAAAATGGGTGAGATGTTCTAGAAATCTCTAATTTTACTAAAGGATACTCAACACCATCAACTTCTAAAGTTTCTTTAGTGTCTACAGTAGAACGTGTTAAAAAAACATCTTCATTAGACATGTCTTTAAATGCTACCATTCTGTAATTTTCTGGATGAATTCCTTTTTTCATTTTATAATATTTTAATACTTTAATGTTTTATTTGTAAAGTAAAATTGGTAAGGTTTTACTTAATTTCTAAAATAGTTCTTTAAAAACCATTTTGAGGATGCAAATTTAATCTTATTTTTTAATTTACAAACATTTAAACCTTTTTTATTTCTGGTTTTTCTTACTTTCGTTAAAAAACCAATAAAAACAGGGTTTTTAGTTGCTTTTTAACCTTGTTTTTATGAATATTTACCAATATATTTTATTGAAATTCAGCAAACTAATGAAACAACTTACTTTTTATTTTACCATTTTAGTAACTTTCTTATTACTAAGCTCTTGTAGTACTGATTATAAATTTAATTTAGAAACGCCCAAAAAAGCAGTATTGGATGAGACCATAAATATTGCTTTAGTTGAGCAAGAAAATAAGCCTTTAGAAAAAGTGCAGTTTTATGTAAACGGAAAAGAATTTGCAAGTAATGGAAATAATATAGTAATGAAAACCAATAACTTGGGTGTTGGTAAACATGCCATTGCTGCTTTGGCTTTTTTTGATAAAAAAACAAAGAAAATAAATAGCACTATAGAAATTTTTGCTAAAAATAAACCGGCTATTTATAGTTATAAAATTGTAAATACTTATGCGCATGACACCAAAGCTTATACGCAAGGTTTAGAATACTATAATGGTTTTTTGTATGAAACTACAGGACGAAAAGGACAATCTACCCTGAGAAAAGTTGAAATTAAAACGGGTAAAGTTTTGCAAAAAGTGGCGCTAGATAATAATTATTTTGGTGAAGGAATGACGATTGTTGGTGACAAAATTATTTGGCTAACTTGGCAAAATAATAAAGGTTTTATTTATGATTTAAATACTTTTGAACAAAAGGGTGAATTTGCTTATGATAAAAGTAAAGAAGGTTGGGGTTTAACACAAAACGAAACCGAATTAATAAAATCTGATGGAACTCATAAAATTTGGTTTTTAGATAAGGAAACCCAAAAAGAAATTAGATACATTCAAACGTATACGCATGATAGAGCGTTAAGTCAGTTAAACGAATTAGAGCTAATTAATGGTAAATTATATGCCAATTATTACCAAAAACCCATTATTGCAATTATAGACCCTGCAACAGGAATTGTAGAAGGTTTAATTAACTTAAAAGGTTTGGAAACGGAAATGGCCAAAACTCAAAAATTAGCAGCAGGAGACGAAGTTTTAAATGGTATTGCTTTTGATAAAGTTAACAACCGACTTTTTGTTACTGGAAAATATTGGGGAAAGCTGTTTGAAATTGAATTGATAAAGCAATAATTTTATCAATTTAAAGTTTTAATGTAATAGAAATTTCATTTTAAAATATGCGTTATTTAATTACTCTTATTATAGGTCTTGGCATTATTTCTATGAGCTCTTGTAGAAAAGATTTTAGCACTACCTTTAGCTCTGGTAACTTAGAATTCTCTAAAGACACTGTTTTTTTAGATACTATTTTTACCAATATTGGGTCTGCTACCTACAATTTAAAGGTATATAATAGAAGTAATAACGCTATTACAATACCTACAATTGGCCTAGAAAAAGGAAACAATTCTAAATATAGATTGAATGTAGATGGTATTCCAGGAAAAAACTTTACAGAAATAGATATTTTAGCAAAAGACAGTATTTTTATTTTTGTAGAAACTACAGTTGATGTGGCTGCTGCAAATACACTTTTATATACCGACAGAATTTTATTTGATAATGGTACTAAGCAACAAAATGTAGATTTGGTAACTTTGGTAGAAGATGCCAATTTTATTTTTCCGGGTAAAGACCCAATTTCTATGAAAATTGATAGCCTAACTTTAGACGGAAATCCTACAACAATACAAGGTAGATTTTTAGAAGATGCAGAACTTAATTTTACCAAAATAAAACCCACTGTTATTTATGGTTATGCAGCAATACCTGCTAATAAAACCTTAACAATAGATGCTGGTGCTAGAATTCATTTTCATGACAACTCTGGTTTAATAATAGACAAAAAAGCTACGTTAAAAGTAAATGGAACACTTTCTGAAAAAGTTATTTTTGAAGGAGATCGTTTAGAAAATAATTTTAGCAATGTACCAGGACAATGGGGCGCAATTTGGCTTAGAGCTGGTAGTTTAGAAAACGAAATTAAACACGCACAAATTAAAAATGGTGTTATAGGTGTTTTGGTTGATAGTATTGGAAGCTTAACATCACCAACCTTAAAGTTAGAAAATACAGAAATTTATAACCATGCAAATTTTGGTATTTTGGCAAGAGAAACTAACATAGAAGCGCATAATGTAGTTGTTGGCTCTGCAAGACAGGCGTCTTTAGCGGCAACAATTGGCGGTACTTATAATTTTACACACAGTACATTTGCTAACTTCTGGAATAACGGAATTAGACCTTTACCCGCAGTCTTAATAAACAATTTTTTTGTTTTTAATGATGAAAATGGCCAAGAAATTACAGAAACAAGAGATTTAAAGGCCGCAAATTTTACCAATTGTATTTTTGATGGTAATAATAACATTGAATTTTTGGTAGATAGAGTTGATGATGGTAGCCTTTTTAATTATACTATTGAAAACTGTATGATTCAATTTAATGATACCAATAGCTCTTTTGAAGGTGTTTTTGAAGTTGATTTTGCCAATAACCCCAATTACAACAATATTATTTTAAACGGTTTTGCAAACTTTAGAAATTCGCAAAACAACGATTTTATTATTGGTGAAGAAAGCAGTGCTATTAACAATGCAAAGTTAAGTGTTTTCCCTTTTGATATTTTAGGTATAGATAGAACTGCAAGCCCAGATATTGGTGCGTATCAGCATATTATTTTTGAGGAAGAAGAATAAGCTATTCTTACCATTAAAAATGAAAAAATTTCGACTTCCAAGAAAAACTAAAAAAAATTAAAAGGTATTTGGCTATACCCAAAAGATGAAAGAGGAGACTCTTTAATGGCATTTCCTAAAAGAAATCAAAAAGATTATACTGCACTAAAAAAAGGTATTGTAAGAAATATTATTGATAAAAAAAACTCAAGGAAAAAAAGTAAAGAATTTCATAAAAAGATAAATTCTGAAATTTATATTACAGACAGTCTCTTAAAAATTTATATAGAGGAATGTTTTTGCAAAGATGTAAGAGCAAAAGCCTATCAATTGTTTATACGTGCTAAGAATAATAAAAAAGCAGTTGTAAGCTATTTTAACTTTATAAATGCCCATAAACTTAGTAAAAAAGATGTTAGTTATGGCAATATTGCAGCGATGTCTTTTGATTTGGCCGAGAAATTATTAAAGAAAAAATACAAGAAAAAACGTCATAGCAAAAATAAGCCTCAAAAAATTTAACTTTTCAGAGTTTAGCAATCTATAAGATCTTTAAAAATTATTTCTTATAAACAACACCATCTTTCATTACAAAAACTACATTTTCCATTGTAGCAATGTTTTTTGTAGGATCATCATCAACAGCAATAATATCTGCAAAAAAGCCTTTTTTAATTTGGCCAATTTCATTTTCCATTTTTAACAATTTTGCATTGGTAATTGTTGCAGATTGTATGGCTTCCATTGCTGGCATACCTACTTCTACCATAAAACCAAACTCCTTACCATTGTTACCGTGTTTAAAAACACCTGCATCTGTACCAAAAGCAATTCCTACTCCTTTTTTATACGCTTTTGCAAAAGTTCCTTGTATTTGTGGGCCAACTGCCAAAGCTTTAGGCACCACAATATCTGGATAAAAACCGGGTATTTTCGCCTTCTCCTCTACTTCTTTTCCTGCCGTTAAAGTTGGTACTAGGTAAGCATTGTGTTTTTTCATCAATTCCATAGTTTCTTCACTCATATATGTTCCATGTTCTATCGTTTTAACTCCGCCAATTACTGCACGTTGCATTCCTTCATCTCCATGTGCATGCGCTGCCACGTGCATACCGTAATCTTTTGCAGTGTCGCAAATTGCTTTTACCTCTTCTAATGTAAACTGCGGATTATCTCCAGATTTTGCAACACTTAAAACACCACCAGTAGCAGTTATTTTTATACAATCTGCTCCATTTTTGTAACGTTGTCTTACTGCTTTTTTAGCATCTTCTACAGAATTTACAACACCTTCTTTTGGTCCTGGATTACCAATTAAAACTCGGCTACTTCCGTTTGTTGGGTCTGCATGCCCACCAGTTGTTGCCAAAGATTTGCCAGCTGTAAAAACTCTTGGCCCAGGAATTTTACCTTTATTTATAGCATTTCTAACAGAAATATTTACACCTGTTCCTCCTAAATCTCTAACAGTTGTAAAACCTTTCATTAAAGTGGTTTTAGCAAAACCTACAGAGTTAAAAGCAATGTCTGCTTCGTTTAAAATATATTTATTTAATCTTGTGTTTCTATCAAATTCTTGTTCTATGTGTACATGAAAATCTATGAGACCTGGCATTACAACCTTGTCTCTTAAATCTATTAAGTTGCCACCTTTAGGCATTATATAGCCATCTTTAACCGCTAAAATTTTATTTTCTTTTACAAAAATTGTCTTTTTAGAAGAAATTTTACCTGATGCTGTATCAACTAATTTTCCACATAAAATATAAGTGGTTTGCCCCGTTGTTGTTTGTATTAAAAAGACCATAATTAAAAGGAAAAATAATTTCTTCATTTGTATAAATTTTAAGTTTAAATGTATGAAAAAATACCTAATTTGCTCTTTATTAAACCAGAAAGAATGAAAAACGTTGTAATTACAGGTACAAGTAGAGGAATTGGTTTTGAACTTGCCCAAAAATTTGCGAATAACGGGCATAATGTCCTTGCAATTTCTAGAAATACAAAGCCTTTAGAAGCTGTAAATCATAAAAATATAAATAGTATTGCTGTTGATATTTCTAAACCAGTAGAATTGTCTAAAATAACTGACTTTGTAAAGTCTAATTGGCAAAAAGTAGATATTTTAATAAATAATGCTGGTAAATTGGTTAACAAACCTTTTACAGAAATTTCTTCGGAAGATTTTTTAGAAGTGTATAAAGTAAATGTTTTTGCTGTGGCAGAAATTACCAAATTGATGATTCCTTTTCTAAAAAAAGGGAGTCATGTTGTTACGGTAAGTTCTATGGGAGGCATACAAGGCAGTATGAAATTTCCTGGTTTAGCAGCATATTCTTCTGCAAAAGGTGCTGTGATTACGCTTTCTGAATTATTAGCAGAAGAATACAAAGAGCAACAAATTGCTTTTAATGTACTGGCTATTGGCGCTGTACAAACAGAAATGCTAGAAGAGGCTTTTCCTGGATACGAAGCACCACTTTCTGCAAAAGAAATGGCAGATTATTTGTTTAATTTCTCTTTAACGGGTAATAAATATTATAACGGGAAGGTTTTACAGGTTTCTTCTTCTACTCCATAAAGTAATGTACAGAAATTAAATTCGTGAATTACGTTCAATCAAAAGCGGGTATTATTTCTTTTAAAATTTCAATTTAAAAAAACATGAAATCTTTCTCTTTGGGAAATAGTTTAGCATGGGAAAATTTTGTTCCGCCAAAGGCGATACCTTTTGTTGGTTTTTTAATTGATGCGCATCAATTTGAATTAAAAATTGTGAATCAGCGTGCAACAAAACATGGCGATTTTAGGCAATTAACTAATGGAAAATTTCAAATTACAGTAAATAACAACCTCAACAAACATCAGTTTTTATTAACTTTAGTTCATGAAATTGCACACCATGTTACCCATCAAAAATTTGGACGAGTAATACCTCATGGCAAAGAATGGAAAGCTATTTTTCAGCATTTAATGTTGCCTTTTTTAAGACCCGATATTTATCCAAATGAAATCTTACCACATCTTGCCAATTACCTAAAAAACCCAAAAGCTAGCACAGATAGTGATGTGCATTTATCTTTAGCTTTAAGAGGCAATGTAGCAGAAACGGGTAAACATTTTATCTTTGAAATTCCTTTAGGTACAATTTTTATTTTTAAAAATATTGCTTATCAAAGAGGCAACAAAAGACGTACTAGATTTGAATGCTTAAATCTAAATAATAAAAAAGTATACCTCTTTAACCAAAATGTTGAAGTACGAATTAAACAAAATTAATAACTCAAAAAAAACTTCCAATACTGGAATTTTTTTTTTGAGTTAATCTCTTTTTATAAATAAAGTATCTAATTCCATTTCTTTCTGTAACCAAACTCTTAAATCGCTTTCTTTTGGAGTTATAATACTGTCTGGTAACTTTAAATTCCATTTTACAATTGCAATTGGTATGGTATCTATTTTTATAAAATCTTTAGAAGATAATACACTTGCAAAACCAATTTCTTCAATATCTACATACCTAATTTTAGCATCTTTAGCTATTCTACTAAAGGCTACTACTTTTTTATTATTATTAAGTGCATCTTGCTCTATTCTGTTATTTAAAGAAGAAATGGTAGTTTGCAAATCTGCAATTTCTCTTTGTAAACCGTCAATTATATTTTTACTCAATTGCAATTCTTCTCTTTTCTCTTTGTAAGCAGTAGTTATTAACTCAAAACTTTTTGTATCACTACCTTTTATTAAAATTTTAAAATCTTTAATTTTAGTATAGTTAATGTTATTTTTTAACTGATTACTTAGCAGGTTTTTGGTAACATCTGTTACTTCATTAAAAAAACTAAACTTAATTTCATTTTTATCAATATTAATATCTGGTTCTCCTATCAATTGAAAATCTGGAATTTCTCTTACCTCTGTATTTACAAAGTTTTGAAATTGCGTTTGAATTTGATTTTCATTAAAAACTCTTAAAAACGTAAAAATTGCAGGAATCATAACGGCAATACCCACAACAGATGCTATAGTTGCATAACGCTTTCTTTTAGCTGCATTGGCGTATTTATGCATAGGAAAACGTAGCATTTTTAATACAATAAAGGCTGCCAAAGCAATAAAAATAGTATTTATTGTAAATAAATACATGGCTCCAAAAAAGTAAGAAAAATTACCAACAGCCAAACCATAACCAGCAGTACATAATGGTGGCATTAATGCTGTTGCTATAGCAACACCAAAAATTACGGAAGCCATAGTACCTTTTTTTGTTCTGGCTACCATTAAAGCCAAACCACCAAAAAAGGCAATTAAAACATCTCTAATATCTGGACTAACACGCCCTAATAATTCTGAGGTATCTTTACTTAGAGGAAAAAAATAAAAAAATAAAAAGGAAGCAAACAAACTTAAACCAATCATTACACCTAAATTGGTTAATGATTTTTTAAAAGTAACAATGTCATTTAAAGCAAAAGAAGCTCCTAAACCCAAAATAGGGCCCATTAATGGTGAAATAAGCATGGCACCAATAACTACAGCAGTAGAATCTGCATTTAAACCAATGGAAGCTACAAATACAGCAAAAATAAGAATCCATGCTGTTGCACCTTTAAAAGGAATATCTGCCCTAATAGCCTCTAACGTGGCCTCGTGATCTGTATCATCTCTAAAATCAAAAAGATCTATTAAAAATGTTTTTATACTTTCAAATAAACCCTTTGCGTCTTTTTGAACATTTTTTTTAGCTGCATCTCCTCCAGAATTCAGCTCTACATTATTATTAATATTTTCTTCCATTAATTACGGTTTTAACCAGGGAAAGATATAAAAAAAACTAGTATAAACTGATATTTAGTTTTTATTGCAATTTTATAAAATCAATTTCTAATTTAAAATTTTGTTCTTTTTTATTTCCTATTAAAAAAGCAACTTCTTCTATAGTTGTAGATGAAAAATTAGGTATTTGCAATTTTCTTCCTCTAAAGGCTGGATACATTTCAGAAAGCGGCACTTTTATCGTTTGCCATTCACCTGTTGTTTCTAAATTATAAATGAAAGAATGGCGATTATAAACGTTATCTTTTATGCGGAATTGATAGTTTTTAGCATCTCCTTTTATCTTTAAAACAACAAAATTATAATTGATAACTTCTTTTTTTTCAAAACGAAATCTTAAAGACGAAAAACCTCCATTATTTTCTAAAGAAACGTTTCCATAAAATTCTCCAAAACCATCTTTATTCAATTTAAAATTCCCCTGAGATCTGCCACCCATAACAACATCATCTACAGTTCTCCATTGATTAATATTTACATTTTTAGTGAAATCAAAAATTATTTCTTGAGAATCTTGCATATATAAAAAGGGTAATAGGATTAAAAAATATTTGTTCATAATAAGTAGTAATAAACAAAGTTATTTTTTTTGAGAAAAGTATTGTGTTGCAGTTCTGTTAAAATAAAAAAACTTCATACAAAATGTATGAAGTTTTTTAGTCTGTGTGACCGGGCTGGGGCTCGAACCCAGGACCCTCTCCTTAAAAGGGAGATGCTCTACCAACTGAGCTACCAGGTCATTGTTTTTCTTCTTAGCGGGTGCAAATATATACCTTATTTTTAATAATCCAAATAATTTTTTAATTAGTTTTATTTAAATGTACTTCTCTCACTTTTTTTAATAAGTTAGAAGAATACACAAAATCTACAACTGCTTCATTTTCAGTAGAAAATATAGTTTCACTAGAACCTTCCCATGCTTTTTTACCTTTTGATAAAAAAACAATTTTTTCCCCAATTTCCATTACAGAATTCATATCATGTGTATTAATTACCGTTGTAATTTGAAATTCATCTGTAATTTCTTGAATTAATTTATCTATTACAATTGCCGTTTGTGGGTCTAAACCTGAATTAGGTTCATCACAAAAAAGATATTTAGGATTCATAACAATAGCTCTAGCAATTGCAACTCTTTTTTGCATTCCTCCAGACAATTCTGCTGGCAATTTATAATTAGAATTAGGTAAATTTACACGATTTAAAACCACATTTACACGGTCTAACATTTCTTCTTTTGTTTTATTAGTAAACATTTTTAAAGGAAACATTACATTTTCTTCTACAGTTTGCGAATCAAAAAGTGCACTTCCTTGAAAAACCATACCAATTTCTTGACGCCATTGTTGTTTTTCTTCTTCTGTAAATTTGGTATTAATTCTACCATCAAAAGTAATTGTACCTTTTTCTGGAGTATGCAAACCTACAAGAGATTTTAAAAACACAGTTTTACCAGAACCACTTTGCCCAATAATTAGATTTGTTTTACCTGGATAAAATTTAGTATTTATCCCTTTTAAAACTTCTACATTGCCAAAACCTTTATGTAAATCTTTTACTTCAATCATAATTATGTAAGTAATAATTGGGTTAAAATATAATTTGCTATAACAATTAGTATTGTAGTCCAAACAACAGATTGTGTACTTGCCATACCTACAGCAATAGAACCTCCTTTTACATAATACCCATGGTAAGAAGGCACAGTTGCAATTAAAAAAGAAAATACTAGTGTTTTTATCATGGCATAAACAATTAAAAAAGGTTTAAACTCTGTTTGTATCCCTAAAATATAATCGGCGCCCGTAAACAAACCAGAAAGTACACCTGCTAGCCAACCACCAAAAATACCCAAGCACATGGCTAATAAAATCAAAAAAGGATAAAAGAAAAGTGTTGCTAAAATTTTTGGCAAAATTAAATGGTTAATAGAATTAATTCCCATAACATCTAATGCGTCTATTTGCTCTGTTACACGCATTGTACCAATACTAGAAGTAATATAAGAGCCTACTTTACCTGCCAAAATGATACAACAAAATGTGGGTGCAAATTCTAAAATGATTGATCTTTTTGCAGCAAAACCAATTAAAGAATCTGGTATAAATGGGCTGTCTAAATTTAAAGCGGTTTGTAAGGCTATAACACCACCTATAAAGAAAGAAATAAACATAATTATACCAATAGATTTTAGGCCTAAATCTTCTAATTCTTTTAGTAGTGCTTGATAAAAAATACGTCCTCTTTGAGGTTTTTTAAAAACCCTACCCAACATCATAAAATATTTACCAATATGTTCTAAATAAATCATTATCGCTAATTTTGGGCTAAAGTATTAAAATATGATTAATTGATTGTTAAATCTACTCTATCAAAATAAAAAATATTTATTTTTGAAAAATAAAAATTCACCACTTATGAAAAAAGTTTTTTTTTCTCTTTTTACGTTGCTCATAATTATTTCTAGCTGCAAACCAGAAATAAAACCTACTAAAAAACCAAAATTAGTGGTAGGAATTGTAATAGACCAAATGCGTTACGACTATTTAACAAAATTTATGAATAGGTATGGAGACAATGGTTTTAAAAGACTTTTAAATGGTGGGTTTTCTTTAAAAAACGCCCATTATAACTACATACCAACTTATACTGCTGTTGGTCACACTTCTATTTATACTGGAGCTACACCTTTTAGTCATGGTATTATTTCTAACAATTGGTATGACAAATTTTTAAAAGAAACAATTTATTGTGTAGATGATAAAAATTACAAAACTATTGGTAATGATGACAATTACGGCCAAAAATCTCCTTATCGTTTAAATACAACAACTGTTGCAGATCAATTGCAATTGGCACAAAATAAAAGAGGAAAAACAATAGGTATTGCAATTAAAGATAGATCTGCAATATTACCAGTTGGTCATACCGCAAGCGGCGCTTATTGGTACCAAGGCAGTAAAGCAAACCAATGGATTTCTAGTTCGTTTTATATGGATAATTTACCTGAATGGGTTACTACATTTAACAAAAATAGCAAAGCAGACGCCTATTTAAGTAAACCCTGGAAAACACTTTACGACATTAAAACATACACCAATAGTAGAGCAGATAATAACGATTTTGAAAAACCTTTTAATGGCAATACAAACCCTGTTTTTCCTAAAGATATACCAAATATTAAAAGTAAAAATGGGAATTATTCAATAATTAGTAGTATTCCTGCTGGTAATTCTTTTACCGCAGATTTTGCTAAAGCAGCAATTATAGGCGAAAACTTAGGGAAATCTGAAACGAATACAGACTTTTTGGCAGTTAGTTTTTCTTCTACAGATTATATAGGACATAGATATGGCGTTGCAGCTGTAGAAACAGAAGATACGTATTTAAGGTTAGATAAAGATTTAGCTAATTTTTTTAGCTTTTTAGATAAAGAAGTTGGTAAAGACAATTATACATTATTTTTAACTGCAGATCATGCAGCTGTTCATGTACCCTCTTACTTGCAATCGCTAAAAATACCTGCACATTACATTAGAACAAGAAAAATGAGAAGTTATATAGATTCACTTACTTTAAAACATTTTAATTCAGATAAATTGATAGAAAATATTTCTAACTATCAAATATTTCTAGATAAAAAAGAATTAGAAAAATTAAAATTAGACAAGAATATTATAGCTGAAAAAATTGTTGATGAGATTGTAAATTACCCAGAAATTTATAAAGCGGTTTCTGCAAAAACACTACAAACCACAAACTTTACTTCTGGTATCTTAAATGCACTGCAGAATGGTTATAATCAAAAGTTATCTGGTGATGTAATGCTAATTCCGTTGCCTGCAACCTTAGGTTCTGGTAGAAAAGGAACAAGCCACGGTTCTGGTTACTCTTATGACACGCACGTACCTATAATTTTTTATGGAAATGGAATACAAAAAGGAAGCAGTTCTAAAAAATATAATATCACAGATATTGCACCTACAATTTCTACACTATTAGACATTGAGTTTCCTAATGGAACCACAGGTAAAGTAATTGAAGAAGTGCTTAAGAATTAATTTTTTTTACAGTTACACTAGAATAGCATTAAATTCTAGGAAGAAAGATTTCTGCCATCATGCAACGTGCACTTCCACCACCACAAGTTTCTATGGTTTTTAAAGAACTTGCTATTATTTTAGAATGATTGTTTATTTTAGCAAGCTGGCTTGCATTTAAAGAGTTGTAAGCAGCTTGACTCATTACCAAGAAAGACTCTTCTTTTTTATTATGAACTTGCAACATATTCCCTGCAAAATTATGCATTTGAGCTTCAGAAATTTCTATAATTTGTTTACCATCTTCTTTTAAATGCTTCAAAACAGCTTTACGTTCTTTTTTATCATCGATGGCATCTAGACAGATTACCGCAAAAGTTGTGGCAATACACATCATAACATTGGTATGATAAATTGCCATTCTTTGTTTGTTTACAGTTTGGTTAGCTGTAAAAATTACAGGTGTATATTCAAAATCTTCACAAAACTCAATAAACAATTCCTCATCTGCTCTTGGTGATAAAGCGCAGTAAGCTTTTCTATTTACACGATCTAAAATAATACTACCTGTACCTTCTAAAAATATATTTTCTTCTTCCGCAGAAGTATAATCTAAAACATTTTCTATAATAAAACCTTTCTTTTCTAACTCGTCTAATATATCTTCTCTTCTTTCTAACCTTCTATTTTCTGCAAACATAGGATAAAGACCTACCGTTCCGTTTTCATGAAAAGATATCCAATTATTAGGAAAAATAGAATCTGGAGTATTAAACTCTACTGTATCATCAACTACAATTACATCAATTCCAAAACTTCTTAATTTAAAAACGTATGCATCAAATTCTGCCTGTGCTTTTTTATTAATTTCAGTATTTTGTAAATTTAAATCTTCTTGAAAAAAATTATTAATAGCGGTTTGTTCGTTTTTCCTAAAACGTATAGGACGAATCATTAAAATAGTATTTGTAGTTTGTTTCATTTATCTATTTAATATCGTTTTTAAAATTTAGTAATTATTTGATAGTAAATTAATCTCTAATTAATGGCATTGTAGAGCAACGCAATAAACCTTCTTGTTTTGCAATTTCTGAGTAAGGTACTTCTTCTACTGTAAAACCATTTTTTCTTAACCAAGCATTTAATCTTACAAAGTTTTTTTCTGATATAATTACATCTTCAGAAATAGAAAAAATATTACTATTCATGTTATACATTTCCTCTTTATCAATCTCAAAAATGTTTTCTTTTCCAAAAAAGTTTACTAACCAATTATATTCTTCTTCAATTAAAAATCCGTTTTTATGCAAAATGGCTTTGTCTTTACCTATTGGTTGAAAACAACAATCTAAATGTAATGCATTTTCCTTAGCATTTGTATTAGATTTTCTTAGTTCAAAAGATTTTACAATTTTATGCGGAAATAATTCTTGTAAAGCATGTATAGCTTCTTTATTTGTTCTAGCCGTTATAAAATCTTCATAATCATTTCCAGAATAAGTACCTACAAAAATATAATTGTTCCAAGGCATAACATCTCCACCTTCTACGTGACATTCATTTGGTAAAGTAATAATTTTTTCTGTGCTTATTTTAGAGATTACATGATTTATAGCATTTATTTCTTTTTCTCTATCCGGTAAAATATTAGCTTTAATAAATTTATCATCTATAACAAAAGCAATATCTCTAGAAAAAATTTGGTTGTAATCTTGTATAACTTTTGGTCTAAAAACAGCTACATTATATTTCTTAAAAATAGCGGCAACTGCATCCATTTCTAAAATCATATCTTTTTCTATGGGATAAGTACCTGCCTTTACATGGGCTAAACTCTTAGGATCGTAGCAATCTTTTGCACTTGGAGTTGGCCCATTACTAGTTGCAGTTCCCAGAACAACTGCTCTTAGTCTAGAGGTTTCATTTGTAATATTTAAATTAAGCATAGCTATAAAATTAAAAAAAGCTTCATAAAATGAAGCTTTTAAATCTTTAATAAAAATATAAAATATTATCTATTTTTTATATCAACAAAAGGTCTAAGATTTTCTCCTGTATAGATTTGTCTTGGTCTACCAATTGGTTCTTTATTAAGACGCATTTCTTTCCATTGCGCTATCCAACCTGGTAAACGCCCCATTGCAAACATTACCGTAAACATTTCTACAGGAATTCCCATTGCTCTATAGATTATACCAGAATAAAAATCTACATTAGGGTAAAGTTTTCTGTCTACAAAATATTGATCATTTAAAGCTTCTTGCTCTAAACCTTTTGCAATTTCTAAAATAGGATCTTGTACACCTAAACTTGCTAAAACTTCGTCTGCAGCTTTTTTAATAATTTTTGCTCTTGGATCAAAATTCTTATAAACTCTATGTCCAAAACCCATCAATCTAAAAGGATCATTTTTGTCTTTGGCTTTTGCCATATATTTTTTAGTATCTCCACCATCTTCCTTAATAGCTTCCAACATTTCTAATACAGCTTGGTTAGCACCACCATGTAATGGACCCCAAAGTGCAGAAATTCCTGCAGAAAGTGATGCAAATAAACCAGCATGAGAAGAACCTACAATTCTTACTGTTGAAGTAGAACAGTTTTGCTCATGATCTGCATGTAAAATTAATAACTTATCTAAAGCATTTTTAATGATAGGATTAATTTCAAACTCCTCATTTGGTTGCTTAAACATCATGTACATTAGGTTTTCTACATACCCTAATGATTTTTGACCGTAATTTAAATGCAATCCTTTTTTCTTGCTCATTGTCCAACCTACTAAAACTGGAAATTTACCAAGAATTCTAACTATTGCCTTATACATATCTTCTCTAGACTCGATATTCACAGACATCGGGTTAAATGCAGTTAATGCACTTGTTAAAGAAGATAAAACGCCCATTGGATGTGCCGTTTTAGGAAAAGCCTCTAAAATTTTTCTAACATCATCATCTACTAAAGCATGTTCTCTAATATCTGCATGAAACTTTTCTAATTGCTCCTTATTTGGCAAGTCTCCAAAAATTAATGCGTAACATACTTCTAAAAAGTCTGCTTTTTCTGCTAACTCTTCTATAGAATATCCTCTATATCTTAAAATTCCTTTTTCTCCATCTAAAAAAGTAATAGCACTTTCACAAGAACCAGTATTCTTATAACCAGGATCTATTGTTACTACTCCATTTGTTGCTCCTCTTAACGTTTTAATATTTATGGCAACTTCATTTTCTGTACCCTTAATCAACGGAAATTCATATGAATCCTCGCCGATATGTAATTTAGCTATTTCTGACATTTAAACTGGTTTTTTTTGTATTTTCTTGTAGTTGCGAAGATAACATTTTTAAAGTATTTTTAAATTGGTTATCGCAGATTTTTGTTTATTTTAAATTAAAATTAACGAATAATTATAGAAGCAAAAAAAAACCTTGTAATTTCTTACAAGGTCTTTTAAATATTTGTTAAAATTTAGATTTTAAATGCATTTTCTTTTGGGAAATATGCTACAGAACCTAACTCTTCTTCAATTCTTAATAATTGATTGTATTTTGCCATTCTATCAGAACGAGATGCAGAACCTGTTTTAATTTGTCCACAATTTAAAGCTACAGCCAAATCTGCAATAGTATTATCTTCTGTTTCACCAGATCTGTGCGACATAACAGATGTATAACCTGCATTTTTTGCCATATTTACAGCGGCAATAGTTTCTGTTAAAGTACCAATTTGATTTACTTTAATTAAAATTGAATTTGCAATTCCGTTTTCAATTCCTCTACCTAAACGCTCTACGTTAGTTACAAATAAATCATCACCAACCAATTGTACTTTGTCTCCAATTTTTTCAGTTAAATACTTCCAACCTTCCCAGTCGTTTTCATCCATACCATCTTCTATAGAAATAATTGGGTATTTTGCTGAAAGTTCTGCTAAATAATCTGCTTGCTCTTGGCTAGTTCTTATTTTTCCAGTTTCTCCTTCAAATTTACTATAATCGTATTTACCATCTACATAAAATTCTGCAGCAGCACAATCTAAAGCAATTTTAATTTCATCTCCAAAAGAATAACCTGCATTTTTAACAGCTAATGCTATAGTTTCTATGGCATCTTCTGTACCTTCTAATGTTGGTGCAAAACCACCTTCATCTCCTACAGCTGTAGATAAATTTCTATCGTGTAAAACTTTCTTTAAGTTGTGAAAAATTTCTGATCCCATTTGCATAGCTTGTGAAAACGTTTCCGCTTTTACAGGCATCACCATAAATTCTTGAAAAGCTATAGGAGCATCAGAATGTGAACCACCATTAATAATATTCATCATTGGTAGTGGTAAAGTATTTGCAGAAACACCACCAACATATCTATATAAAGGCATACCTAATTCGTTAGCTGCTGCCTTAGCAACTGCTAAAGAAACACCTAAAATTGCATTAGCACCTAAAACAGATTTATTTGGTGTACCATCTAAATCAATCATTAATTGGTCTATTGTATTTTGTTCAAATACAGAAACTCCTAATAATTCTTCAGCAATTGTTTCATTAACATTTTTTACTGCTTTTAAAACACCTTTACCCATGTAAGCAGCGCCACCATCTCTTAATTCTACGGCTTCATGCTCTCCTGTTGAAGCACCAGAAGGAACTGCTGCTCTTCCTAAAACTCCACTATCTGTTACTACATCTACTTCTACTGTTGGATTTCCTCTAGAATCAAAAATTTGTCTTGCGTGAACGCTGATAATTGTACTCATTTTATTTTTATTTTAAAATAATCTATTATTAATATAATGGCTAATTTATGAAATATAGAACGTTTACTTATATTTTATAACAGATTCTTACGAAAACGTTTTCTACAAGTAATTCTAATTTCTTTAAACTAATTTTAACTTTTTACTGCTTGTAAACTTTCTATAAATTGATCAAAAAGATATACAGAATCATTTGGTCCAGGACTAGCTTCTGGATGGTATTGTACAGAAAATACAGGCTTGTTTTTCATTCTAATTCCTGCCACTGTATGATCATTTAAGTGAACATGCGTAATTTCTACATTCTCATTTGCCTCTGTTTCTTCTCTATTAATTGCAAAACCATGGTTTTGAGAAGTGATTTCTCCTTTTCCAGTAAGTAAGTTTTTTACAGGATGATTTATACCTCTATGACCATTATGCATTTTATAGGTAGAAATTCCGTTTGCTAAAGCAATAACTTGGTGTCCTAAACAAATACCAAATAATGGTAAATCTCTTTTAATAATTTCTTTAGCCACTTCTTGTGCACCAATTAAAGGCTCTGGATCTCCAGGTCCATTTGAAATAAAATAACCATCGGGATTAAAAGAAGCCAAATCCTCAAAACTTGCATCAAAAGGAAATACTTTTATATAAGCTCCTCTATTCGCTAAATTTCTTAAAATATTCTTTTTTATACCAATATCTAATGCTGCTATTTTTATATCTGAATCTTCATTACCAATGTAATAAGGTTCTCTGGTAGATACTTTAGATGCCAACTCTAAACCTTCCATTGAAGGTACGTTTGCAAGCTGTTTTTTCAATTCTTCTATATTATCGATTTCTGTAGAAATAATAGCATTCATTGCACCATTATCTCTAATATATGCTACTAACGCTCTTGTATCTACATCTGAAATGGCTACTAGATTATGCTTTTCAAAATAATCTTTTAAATTACCATTAGAATCTACTCTAGAATGCGTAAAACTAAAATTTCTACAAATTAAACCAGATATTTTTATTCCATCAGATTCTATTTCTTCATCATTTACACCATAATTACCTATATGTGCATTCGCCATAACCATTATTTGACCAAAATAAGAAGGGTCTGTAAATATTTCTTGGTAACCAGTCATACCTGTATTAAAACAAATTTCTCCTGTAGAAGTCCCTTCAATACCAACAGATTTACCGTAAAATATTGTTCCATCTGCTAATAATACTAATGCTTTTTTTCTAGTTTGATATTTCATTTCTAGTTGTTGCTATAATGTTGTTGTATTCGTTTGCAAATCTACAAATTATAAGTTTTATTTTTTTGTGATTTACGTATTGGTTTTCAAAAAATGTACTTTTTCAAACAAAAAAGTCATAAAAAAAGGGATAAACGCAAACGTTTATCCCTTTAATATTTCTTAAAAAACCTTCATTTTTTAATTACTCTTCTGATTTTATTTCTGTTGCAGTTTCTTCTACCTGAGCAGAATCAGCTTTTTTGCTTCTTCCTCTTCTTGTAGTTTTCTTTGCTTTTTTACCCTTTGGATTATAAATTTCGTTGTAATCAACTAATTCTACCATAGCCATAGGTGCATTATCTCCTTGACGGTTTCCTAGTTTAATTATACGAATATAACCTCCTGGTCTATCTGCAACTTTTACAGAAATCTCTCTAAAAAGTTCTGTAACTGCATATTTATCACGTAAATAAGAAAATACGATACGTCTATTGTGAGTTGTATCTGCCTTAGATTTTGTAATTAAAGGCTCTACAAATACTCTTAACGCTTTGGCTTTTGCAACCGTTGTGTTAATACGCTTGTGCTCTATTAAAGAACAAGCCATATTCGCTAACATTGCTTTTCTATGCGCTGTTTTTCTACCTAAATGATTGTGTTTTTTTCCGTGTCTCATTGTGACGTTTGTTTTTTACTTTCATCTTGCATCTACTCTCTTTGAGGAGCAAAATATGAAAGATTAATCTTTATCTAATTTGTATTTTGTTAAATCCATTCCAAAACTTAAGCCTTTAACAATAACTAGCTCTTCTAATTCTGTTAATGATTTTTTACCAAAGTTTCTAAATTTCATTAAATCGCTCTTATTAAAAGAAACTAAATCTCCTAATGTATCTACTTCTGCTGCTTTTAAACAATTTAAAGCTCTTACAGAAAGATCCATATCAATTAATCTCGTTTTTAATAATTGACGCATATGTAATGATTCCTCATCATATGTTTCAGTTTGTGCAATTTCATCTGCCTCTAAAGTAATACGTTCATCAGAGAATAACATAAAGTGATGAATTAAGATTTTAGCAGCTTCTGTTAAAGCATCTTTAGGATTAATTGAACCATCAGTATCTATATCAAATACTAATTTTTCATAATCTGTTTTTTGCTCTACACGATAATTTTCGATTGCATATTTTACATTCTTAATTGGTGTGTAAATAGAATCCGTAAAAATTGTTCCTATTGCTGCAGATGCTTTTTTATTTTCTTCTGCTGGTACAAATCCTCTACCTTTTTCTATATTGATTTCTGCGTTTAATTTAACAGATTTATCCATATTACAAATTACTAGATCTGGATTTAGTACTTGAAATCCTGAAATAAATTTTTGTAAATCACCAGCAGTAAATTGCTCTTGACCCGATACTGAAACCGAAACAGTTTCTCTGTCTGTTTCATCTATCTGTTTCTTAAAACGAACTTGTTTTAAGTTTAAGATAATTTCTGTAACATCTTCTACAACACCAGGTACTGTAGAAAATTCGTGTTCTACACCATCTATTCTTAAAGATGTAATTGCAAAACCTTCTAAGGAAGATAATAAAACTCTTCTTAAAGCATTACCTACTGTTAAACCAAAACCTGGTTCTAAAGGTCTAAACTCAAATCTACCAGTAAAATCAGTAGATTCAATCATAATTACCTTATCAGGTTTCTGAAAATTTAAAATTGCCATGTTTTTCTTCGTTTGAATTGTTACTTAGTTGCGCGATATATAAGTTTGAAGAAGCCTTATAAATCCTTTGGCTAAATACCAATATTATTAATAGATTACTTAGAATATAATTCTACGATTAATTGCTCTTTGATATTTTCTGGTATTTGTAATCTTTCTGGAGTTTTTACAAAAGTACCTGTTTTAGTATCATTATTAAAAGTCAACCACTCATATACATTACTGTTAGATGCTAATGCATCTTCAATAGCTTGTAAAGATTTAGACTTTTCTCTAACAGCAACCACATCACCTTCTTTTAATCTGTATGAAGGTACATTTACGATTTCTCCGTTAACTGTAATATGTCTGTGAGACACTAATTGACGTGCTCCACTTCTAGACTTACTTAATCCCATTCTAAAAGCCACATTATCTAAACGAGACTCACATAATTGTAATAAGATTTCACCAGTAATTCCTTGTGATGCAGATGCGTCTTTAAACAAGTTTCTGAATTGACGCTCTAAAATACCATAAGTATATTTTGCCTTTTGCTTCTCCATTAATTGAGTTGCATATTCAGATTTTTTTCCTCTTCTTCTTGCATTTCCATGCTGTCCTGGAGGGTAATTTCTTTTTTCGAAGTTTTTGTCTTCTCCAAAAATTGCTTCACCAAATTTACGAGCAATTTTAGTTTTTGGTCCTGTATATCTTGCCATTTCGTTGTTATTATAATTAGGGATTATGAATTAAGGCGTTCTCCTTCGATAATCGTGTTCCTAATTGATTAAAAATATAAATAAATACTCAAATAAATAATTAAAGTAGATTTTATAAAAATCTACTTTAATTGAATTATCCTTAAACTCTTCTTCTTTTCGGTGGACGACAACCGTTGTGAGGAATTGGTGTAACATCAATAATTTCTGTTACTTCGATACCTGCATTATGAATAGATCGAATTGCAGATTCTCTACCATTACCTGGTCCTTTAACGTAAACCTTTACTTTACGTAGACCAGCCTCTTTTGCAACTGCTGCACAATCTTCTGCTGCTAATTGAGCTGCATAAGGAGTATTCTTCTTAGAACCTCTAAAGCCCATCTTACCTGCAGATGACCATGATATAACGTCACCTTTT
Source organism: uncultured Polaribacter sp. (assembly GCF_947495205.1). Lineage (GTDB taxonomy): Bacteria > Bacteroidota > Bacteroidia > Flavobacteriales > Flavobacteriaceae > Polaribacter. Next base: position 104,255 of record NZ_CANLXV010000006.1, read on the forward strand.
TTATTTGTTAAAGAAATAATGATGTTGTTAAAAGATGCAGTTACATGCGCCTCTCCAATAGCATCAATAATCACTTTACGTTTTTTTGTACTTGCTTTTGCCATAATTTAAAATGTTCAGCTATCGTTTTTTAGTAAATTGCACTACAAAAGTACGGCACACTAAATAGAAATAACTTGTTTAATCTCTAACTTATTTTTTCTTGTTAGCTACTGTTTTTCTCTTACCTTTTCTTGTACGAGAATTGTTTTTAGTTCTTTGTCCTCTTAAAGGAAGGCCAAGTCTATGACGAATTCCTCTTTGACAACCAATATCCATTAAACGCTTAATGTTTATTTGAACTTCAGAACGTAATTCACCTTCAATAGTAAATGTACCTACTTGCTCTCTAATTGCTGCGATTTGATCATCAGTCCAATCTTGAACTTTGATACTCTCGTCTACTTTTGCATCTGCTAAAATTGATTTAGATCTGCTGCTTCCTATACCAAAGATGTAAGTTAAAGCAATAACTCCTCTTTTATTCTTTGGAATATCAATACCTGCTATTCTTGCCATATTAATTAGTTATTAATGTTAATACATAATTTTTAGATAAAATCTAATAAGTTTAAGTATTAACGTCAACTCTATCCTTGTCTTTGTTTAAATCTAGGATTTTGTTTGTTTATTACGTATAATCTACCTTTTCTGCGTACTATTTTGCAGTCGGCACTTCTTTTTTTAACTGATGCTCTAACTTTCATCTGTTTCTTGTTTTTTAGTATCTGTAAGTAATTCTTGCTTTTGATAAATCGTAAGGACTCATTTCCAATTTTACCTTATCACCTGGTAATAATTTTATATAATGCATACGCATTTTTCCGGAAATATGAGCCGTAACTATATGTCCGTTCTCTAATTCTACACGAAACATAGCATTTGATAATGCCTCTGTAATAGTTCCGTCTTGCTGAATTGCTGATTGTTTAGCCATATTATTCTTTATTCGATTTTCTATTGCTGTTTCCTGCTTTCATTAAACCATCATAATGGCGATTTAACATATAGGAATTAATTTGTTGCGTGGTATCAATAGCAACACCTACCATAATTATTAATGATGTACCTCCGTAAAACATAGCCCAACTCTGTTGTACTCCAAACTGAACTACAATAGCAGGTAAAATAGATAAAGCTGCTAAAAACAATGAACCTGGAAAAGTTATTCTAGATAATACACTATCTAATTTTTCAGCAGTATCTGCACCTGGTCTAATACCTGGTATAAAACCGCCGCTTCGTTTTAAATCTTCAGCCATTTTATTCGTAGGAATAGTAATAGCAGTATAGAAAAAACTAAAAATAATAATTAACAACGCAAAAATAACATTGTACCATAAACCATTAATATCTTGCAAACTTGCCATTGCTGGAAACCTTTGCGCCAAAGCTACAGGCAAAAACATAATTGCTTGTGCAAAAATAATTGGCATTACACCCGCTGCATTTAATTTTAAAGGAATATAATCCCTAGATCCAGCAACATTCTGTATATTTCCGGCAACTGTTCTTCTAGCATACTGCACTGCAATCTTTCTAACGGCAGTTACCAATAACACTGATAGTAATATTACTACAAACCAAACAATAATTTCAATTAAAATCATCATAATTCCACCTGCTCCAGCGTTATTTGTTTTTGCAACAAATTCTTGCAAAAACGCAGCCGGGAAATTAGCAATAATACCTACTGTAATTAATAATGAAATACCATTCCCAATTCCTTTTTCAGTAATACGCTCTCCTAACCACATTGCAAATATTGTACCTGCAGTTAAAATAATAATAGATGAAATCCAAAAAGTTGCTCCACTTACTAAAAAAGCCTCTGGTCCTAAACCAAATTGAGTTTTAATAGCTGTAATATACGTTGGTGCTTGCACCAATGTAATTGCAATGGTTAACCATCTTGTAATTTGTGTAATCTTTTTTCTTCCACTTTCCCCATCTTTCTGTAATTTCTGTAAATAAGGAACCGCAATTCCCATTAACTGAACTACAATAGATGCCGAAATGTAAGGCATTATACCAAGTGCCATTACTGACGCTCTAGCAAATGCACCACCTGTAAATGCATTCAATAATCCTAAAAGTCCACCTGAAGTACTCTCTTTTAAAGCTGAAAGTTGTAATGGATCAATTCCCGGTAAAGGAACAGCCGCCATAAAACGATACACAGCAATTAAACCGATCGTAAGAAGAATTTTATTCTTTAATTCTTCAATCTTAAAAATGTCTTTTAGCGTATTAATAAAACTCATATTATAGGTTTATTATAAAGCAACAGCTTCACCTCCTGCTGCTTCGATAGCCGCTTTTGCTGATGCTGTAAACTTGTGTACAGTTATATTTAATTTAGATGTTAATTCTCCATTACCTAATATTTTTACTAGGTCGTTTTTACCAGCTAAACCATTAGCTACTAAAATATCTAAATTTACTGTATCTGTTAATTTTCCGCTATCTACTAAAGATTGCAATTTATCTAAGTTGATTCCTTGGTATTCTTTACGATTAATGTTTGTAAAACCAAACTTAGGAACACGTCTTTGAAGTGGCATTTGCCCACCTTCGAAACCAATTTTTCTAGAATAACCTGAACGAGATTTTTGCCCTTTGTGACCTCTTGTAGAAGTTCCACCATGACCAGAACCCTCACCACGTGCGATTCTTTTCCCTTTTTTTACAGATCCTTCTGCTGGTGTTAAATTATGTAAACTACTCATAATATAATATTGTTATTTAGTTTCTTCAACAGAAACTAAGTGTTTAACTGTATTTACCATACCAATAATTGTAGGAGTTGCCTCATGTTCTACAGTTTGGTTCATTTTACGTAAACCTAGTGCCTCTAAAGTTCTTTTTTGATTCTTTAAACGCCCGATTTGACTTTTTACTTGTGTAACTATAATTTTCGCCATCGTTCTTAGATTTATCCGTTAAATACTTTTTCTAAAGAAATACCTCTTTGCTTCGCGATAGATGCTGCACTGCGCAATTGCAATAAAGCATCAAACGTTGCTTTTACTGCATTATGCGGATTAGAAGATCCTTGAGACTTAGATAATACATCATGCACCCCAACAGATTCTAATACAATACGTACTGCACCACCAGCAATAACTCCTGTACCAGGAGAAGCAGGTTTAATGAAGATTTTTGCTCCACCAAATTTACCTTTTTGCTCATGAGGTAAAGTACCCTCTAAAATTGGTATTCTTACTAAATTTTTCTTTGCATCTTCAACCGCTTTCGCAATTGCTGAAGAAACATCTTTTGATTTTCCTAGACCGTGACCTACAACTCCGTTTCCATCACCAACAACTACAATAGCAGAAAAACCAAATGCTCTACCACCTTTTGTTACCTTAGTTACACGTTGTACACCTACTAATCTATCTACAAGCTCTAATCCGCTTGGTTTAACTCTTTCTACGTTTTTATAACCTTGCATAATTTCTTAAAATTTTAAACCAGCTTCTCTTGCAGCCTCTGCTAATACTTTAACTCTACCATGGTATAAATAACCATTTCTATCAAAAGCAACTGTTTCAATACCAGATTTTGTAGCTTTTTCTGCGATAGCTTTACCTACTGCATTTGCTGCTTCTGACTTTGATTCTGCCTTTATATCTTTATCTCTAGATGAAACTGAAGCTAATGTTACCCCGTTTACATCGTCAACTATTTGAGCGTAAATTTCTTTGTTACTTCTATAAACCGATAATCTTGGTTTCGCAGCAGTACCAGAAATAATCTTTCTAATTCTACGCTTTATTCTAGCTCTTCTTTCTAGCTTTGATAATGCCATAATGCTATATTATTATGCAGATTTACCTGCTTTTCTTCTTAATACTTCACCAACAAACTTAACACCCTTACCTTTATAAGGTTCTGGAGCTCTGAAAGAACGAATCTTTGCAGCAATTTGACCAACTAATTGCTTGTCAAAAGAAGTTAATTTAATGATTGGGTTTTTCCCTTTCTCAGATACTGTTTCTACTTTAACTTCTGGAGCTAATTCTAAAACAATATTATGAGAGAAACCTAAAGCTAAATCTAATTTTTGACCTTGGTTAGATGCTCTGTAACCAACACCAACTAATTCCAAGTCTTTAGACCAACCTTTACTTACACCTTCTATCATATTAGCGATTAAAGCTCTCATTAAACCATGTTGTGCTTTATGGTCTTTACTTTCTGATGCTCTATCTAAAGTGATAACGCCATCTTCTATACTTACAGAAATTCCTTCAGAAATTGTTTGAGATAACTCACCTAACTTCCCTTTAACTGTAACTACATTGTCTTTTATGTTTACATCTACACCTTGTGCGATGCTAACTGGGTTTTTTCCAATTCTACTCATCTCCTAAGATTTAATAAACGTAACATAAAACTTCTCCTCCAACATTTTCTTGTCTTGCTTTTTTATTTGTCATAACACCTTTAGATGTTGAAACAATTGCAATTCCAAGTCCGTTTAATACTCTTGGCATCTCTGTAGAGCCAACATATTTACGTAAACCTGGTGTACTAATACGTTGAATTTTTCTAATTACTGACTCTTTTGTTTCCTTGTCATATTTTAAAGCTATTTTAATAGTTCCTTGCACTTTATCTGCATTGAACTGATAACTTAAAATATACCCTTGATCAAACAAAATTTTAGTCATTTCCTTCTTCAAGTTTGAAGCTGGAATTTCCACTACTCTGTGTCCTGCTGCGATTGCATTTCTTACTCTTGTAAGAAAATCCGCGATTGGATCTGTATACATATTTATTTAAATTGCGATTACGGTTTTCAAAAAACGCTATTGTTTTTACAGATAATTCTGTGAATTTTGAACCTTTAATCAGTTAACATTCTTATACTCAAAAAAAATAGAGCGTGCAAATGTACACATTCTATTTTTAATTTTTAAGCTTTATTCAAAAATTCTACCAACTTGCTTTTTTAACACCTGGTATTAACCCTTGATTTGCCATTTCACGAAAAGTAACACGAGATATTCCAAACTGTCTCATATATCCTTTTGGACGACCAGTTAATTTACATCTATTATGTAATCTAATTGGTGAAGCGTTTTTTGGAAGTTTCTGCAATGCCTCATAATCTCCAGCTTCTTTTAAAGCTTTTCTTTTTTCAGCATACTTTGCAACTGTGCGTTCTCTCTTGCGCTCACGCGCTTTCATTGATTCTTTAGCCATTTCTTAATTTTTTTTGAATGGTAAACCTAATTCTCCTAATAGCGACTTCGCTTCTTTATCAGTGTTCGCAGATGTTACAAAAGTAATATCCATTCCATTGATTTTTTTAACTTGGTCAATATTAATTTCTGGGTAAATGATTTGTTCAGTAATTCCTAAGTTATAATTACCTCTTCCGTCAAAACCGTTTGCCTTAATACCGTTAAAGTCTCTTACACGAGGTAAAGAAGCTGTAACTAATCTGTCTAAAAACTCGTACATCTTATCTCCACGTAAAGTAACTTTTGCACCAATAGGCATCCCTTTACGTAATTTAAAAGAGGCAACATCTTTTTTAGACATTGTAGATATAGCTTTTTGACCAGTAATTTTAGTTAACTCCTCTAAAGCGTAATCTATTAATTTCTTATCTGCAATAGCAGCACCAACACCCTTAGAAACAACAATCTTCTCTAATTTAGGCACTTGCATTACATTCTTATAACTGAATTCTTCGGTAAGAGCAACAACTACTCTTTCTTTGTATTCTGCTTTTAATCTTGGTACGTAACTCATGATTATTATTATTTTTTAGTTTTTTTAGAGATTCTAGATTTTGTATCTCCATCAACCTTATAACCTACTCTTACAGCAACACCATCTTCTACTAACATAACGTTAGAAATATGTAATGAAGCCTCTTTTTTAACAATACCACCTTGAGGACTTTGAGCACTAGGCTTTGTGTGCTTAGATACAAGGTTTACACCTTCTACTAAAACTCTATCCTTATCTTTGATGATTTGTAAAACTTTACCTTCAGATCCTTTATGATCTCCTGCAATTACTTTTACAGTATCTCCTGATTTTAATTTAAACTTCTTCATTTTATTATAATGTTAAAGCACTTCAGGTGCTAATGATACTATTTTCATGAATTGTTTCTCACGAAGTTCACGTGCTACAGGTCCAAATACACGTGTTCCTCTCATTTCCTCAGTAGGATTTAAAAGTACACAAGCATTATCATCAAATCTGATATAAGACCCATCTTTACGTCTAACTTCTTTCTTTGTTCTTACAACAACTGCTCTAGATACTTGACCTTTTTTAACAGTTCCGTTCGGAGTTGCAGATTTCACAGATACTACAATTTTGTCTCCAATACTTGCATATCTTTTTCTTGTACCTCCTAAAACTCTAATTACTAAAACTTCTTTTGCTCCAGTATTATCTGCGACTTTTAATCTTGATTCTGTCTGTAACATATTATTTAGCTCTTTCTAGGATTTCTACTAATCTCCAACGTTTAGATTTACTCATAGGTCTTGTTTCCATGATCCTAACTGTATCTCCTTCGTTGCAATCATTCTGTTCGTCGTGTGCAACGTACTTCTTAGTCTTTAATACGAACTTTCCGTACATTGGGTGTTTTACTCTTTTAGTTTCTGCCACAACAATAGATTTCTCCATTTTGTTACTAGATACAACACCAATTCTCTCTTTTCTAAGATTTCTTTTTTCCATCTTTAAAATTGACTATAGAATTATTGTAATTCTCTTTTTGTTAATTCTGTTGCAATTCTTGCTACAGTTCTTCTTAAGCTTCTTAACTGCAAAGGATTTTCCATTGGAGTTATGGCGTGAGCCATCTTAAGATCAGTATAATTTTTCTGTAACGCTCCAAGCTTTTCGTTAAGATCAGCTACAGATAATTCTTTTATTTCTGATTGTTTCATTCTATTTAGAATTAAGCGTTAATATCAAAATCTCTTGCTATAACAAACTTCGTTCTTACTGGAAGTTTTTGAGCTGCTAAACGCAAAGCTTCTTTTGCTACTTCCATTGGTACTCCACCAACTTCAAACAAAATTCTACCTGGTTTAACAACCGACACAAAATGAGACGGTGCACCTTTACCTTTACCCATACGTACCTCTAAAGGTTTCGCTGTAATAGGTTTATCTGGAAATATTTTAATCCATAACTGCCCTTCTCTTTTCATATGACGAGTCGCTGCGATACGAGCTGCTTCTATCTGACGTGAAGTTAATAAATTCTGATCTACAGATTTTATTCCAAACATACCATTAGAAAGCTGGTTTCCTCTTTGAGAATTCCCAGTCATATTTCCTTTCGCCTTCTGTACCTTACGGTATTTTACTCTTTTTGGCTGTAACATTGTTAATTTCTAATTTTAAAAATTATTTTCTTCTACGAGGTGTACGCTTAGATCTATCATTACCTTTACCACCAGATTGTTTCTTAGACAACCCAACTAAAGGAGATAATTCTCTTTTACCATAAACTTCGCCTTTCATAATCCATACTTTCACACCTAATCTTCCGTATGTCGTATGAGCTTCAACAAGTGAATAATCAATGTCTGCTCTAAAAGTAGAAAGAGGAATTCTACCTTCTTTAAAATGTTCTGAACGCGCCATTTCTGCTCCATTTAAACGACCTGATATTTGGATTTTAATCCCTTCAGCGTTCATTCTCATTGTAGCTTGAATAGCCATTTTAATAGCTCTTTTATAAGAAATTCTATTTTCGATTTGACGAGCAACACTAGTTGCAACTAATCTTGCATCTAATTCTGGTCTCTTAATTTCAAAAATATTAATTTGAACCTCTTTTCCGGTAATTTTCTTAAGCTCTTCTTTTAACTTGTCTACTTCTTGACCACCTTTACCGATAATAATACCAGGTCTTGCAGTTGTAATAGTAACGGTTACAAGTTTTAAAGTACGCTCTATAATTACTCTAGAAACACTTGCTTTAGATAGTCTAGCATGTATATACTTTCTTATCTTATCATCTTCAGCAATTTTATCTCCGTAGTCATTACCACCATACCAGTTAGACTCCCAACCTCTGATGATTCCTAAACGATTTCCTATTGGATTAGTTTTTTGTCCCATTTCTACTTTGATTAATTACTTAAATTTTTACTACCTAACTCTAAAGTTACGTGGTTAGAACGCTTACGAATTCTATGAGCACGCCCTTGTGGAGCTGGTCTTAATCTCTTTAACATTCCTGCACTATCTACACAGATAGACTTCACATATAAATTTGCATCTTCTATAGTTGCATCTTCGTTTTTTGCTTGCCAATTAGCAATTGCAGATAACAATAACTTTTCTAAGTTAATTGATGCCTCTTTTGGACTAAACTTTAAGATCTGTAAAGCTTTTTCTACTTCTACACCTCTTACTTGATCCGCAACTAAACGCATTTTTCTTGGTGATGTAGGACAGTTAGTAAGCTTTGCAAAAGCACGTAGCTTTCTTTCTGCTTTTAGCTTATCTGCCATATTTTTTTTACGAACTCCCATTTCCTACTTATTTTTTTCCTTTATTTTTTGCACCAGCGTGTCCTCTAAAAGAACGAGTTGGTGAAAATTCGCCTAATTTATGCCCTACCATGTTTTCTGTTACATAAACTGGTACAAACTGACGGCCATTATGCACAGCAATTGTTTGTCCAACAAAATCTGGAGTAATCATACTTGCTCTTGACCAAGTTTTAATCACAGTTTTGTTACCAGCTTCTACATTAGCTAACACTTTTTTCTCTAATTTATAGTGAACGTAAGGTCCTTTTTTTAATGATCTTGCCATAACTTATTATTTCTTTCTACGTTCTAAAATATATTTATTACTAGCTTTAGTCTTAGACCTAGTCTTAAATCCTTTAGCTGGTATACCATTTCTAGATCTTGGATGTCCTCCTGAAGAACGTCCTTCACCACCACCCATTGGGTGATCAACAGGATTCATTCTTACAGCATTCGTTCTTGGTCTTCTACCTAACCATCTTGATCTACCTGCTTTACCAGAAACTAATAATTGATGATCTGAATTAGATACTACACCAATTGTTGCCATACAAGTTAACAAGATTAATCTTGTTTCCCCAGACGGTAACTTAACTGTTGCATATTTCCCATCTCTTGCCATTAATTGCGCAAAAGAACCTGCAGAACGTGCCATAACAGCGCCTTGACCTGGACGTAATTCTATACAAGAAATTGTAGTTCCTAACGGAATCTCACTTAAATTCATTGCATTACCGATTTCTGGAGCTACATTTTCTCCTGAAACGATTGTTTGCCCTACTTTTAACCCGTTTTGTGCAATCACATAACGCTTTTCTCCATCAGCATAACTAAGTAAAGCAATAAATGCAGTACGATTTGGATCGTACTCTATAGTTTTAACTGTTGCGGGAATACCTGCTTTATCTCTTTTAAAATCGATAATACGGTATTTTTGTTTATGACCACCTCCAATATTACGAGTTGTCATTCTACCCTGACTGTTTCGACCTCCAGATCGTTTTTTCGGAGCAAGTAAACTTTTCTCCGGCTTATCAGTTGTTATGGTGTCGAACCCATTTACAACTCTAAAACGCTGACCTGGTGTTACTGGTTTTAATTTTCTAACTGACATTCTGTCTTTTCTTAAAGATTGTTATAAAAATCAATGCTTTCTCCTTCTGCTAATTGCACGATTGCCTTCTTGTATCCACTCTTAATACCAGTTACCAAACCTTTTTTAGTAAACTTAGTATTTCTTTGAATTGGATAGTTTAAAGTTTTCACACTAGATATAGAAACTCCATAAGCAGCCTCAACAGCTCCTTTAATTTCTAATTTATTAGCTTTACTATCTACAACAAATGCATAACGGTTAAATAACTCGCTATCATTTGTCGCTTTTTCCGTAATAATAGGTTTTATTAAAATACTCATTTTGAATCCCTATTTGCTTAAATTTGTATTAATACCTTCTAAAGAACCTTCAGTAATAACTACTTTATTAGCATTTAACACACCATAAGTATTTAATTCTGAAGCCTTAACTACTTTAGAGTTTTTTAAGTTACGTGAAGACAAATACACATTAGTATTTTCATCACTTAAAACAAACAATGACTTTTTAGCATCCAATTGTAACGCTTTTAAAACATCTACAAAGTTTTTTGTTTTTGGAGTCTCAAAATTAAAATCCTCAACAATTACTAAATTTTTATCATTTGCTTGAATAGATAAAGCTGACTTACGAGCCAAACGCTTTAAATTCTTATTCAACTTAAAAGAATAACTTCTTGGTCTTGGTCCAAACATACGACCTCCACCTCTAAAAACACCAGACTTGATAGAACCTGCTCTTGCAGTACCAGTACCCTTTTGCTTTTTTATCTTTCTTGTAGAACCAACTATTTCTGCTCTTTCTTTAGCTTTATGCGTTCCTTGTCTTTGATTAGCCAAGTATTGCTTAACATCTAAATAAATAGCATGATCATTAGGTTCAACACCAAATACATCGCTAGAAAGTTCAACTTTTCTACCTGTATCTTTTCCTGTAATATCTAAAACTGCTACTTTCATTATTTCTGAATAGTTACAAAAGCATTTTTGTGTCCAGGAATTGCTCCTTTAACAACAAGTAGATTCTTTTCAGCCACTACCTTTAATACTCTTAAGTTTTGTACTTTCACTTTATCTCCACCCATTCTACCTGCCATACGCATTCCTTTGAATACTCTTGCAGGATAAGATGCAGCACCAATAGAACCTGGGGCTCTTAATCTGTTATGCTGACCGTGAGTTGCTTGACCCACACCTGCAAAACCATGACGCTTCACAACACCTTGAAAACCTTTACCCTTAGAAACACCAGAAACATCGACAAATTCGCCTTCTTCAAAGTGCTCAACAGTAATTGAGTCTCCTAATTTATACTCTTCTTCAAACCCTTGAAATTCAACGACTTTTTTCTTAGCAGTGGTGCCAGCTTTTTTAAAGTGACCGTCTAACGATTTGTTAGAACTCTTCGCCTTTTTGTCATCGAAACCAAGTTGCAACGCATTGTATCCGTCAACCTCTTCGGTTCTGACTTGGGTAACAACGCAAGGACCTGCTTCAATTACTGTACAAGGAATATTCTTCCCGTTTTCATCAAACAAGCTGGTCATTCCAATTTTTCTACCTATTAACCCAGACATTTTGTTAATTTTAAGACGATAGATTTAATTTATCCAGCGCGTCTATTTATAAATATTTGTTTGAAACTAAAGTTTCACTGTACACATCTTTTAAGTTTAGTTCAAAAAAAACAGCGCAAAACAAATTCAACGCTGATTTTGTTTTTACCGTTTTTCCTTTGCGAAACGCTCCGGACATGTAACTATTATTGAATTTTAAATCAAAATAGATTTCCCAATCTCTATTTGGGGTTGCAAAAGTATAAAAAACTTTCGGTTTAACAAAATTAAACCGAAAGTTATATACTTTTAAAATTTTAGAGATTCCGAGAAGAACTCGGAATGTATTTAAATTTTAACTTTTCTGTTGAAAAGTTCACTTAAATTACACTTTAATCTCCACTTCAACACCGCTTGGTAACTCCAATTTCATTAAAGCATCAATAGTTTTTGATGAAGAACTATAAATGTCTAATAATCTTTTGTAAGCAGCTAATTGAAATTGCTCTCTAGATTTCTTGTTTACGTGTGGTGAACGTAATACCGTAAAAACCTTTTTATGTGTTGGCAATGGTATTGGACCGTTAACTACAGCTCCAGTACTTTTTACCGTCTTTACTATTTTTTCAGCAGATTTATCTACCAAATTGTAATCGTAAGACTTTAATTTTATTCTAATTTTTTGACTCATCTTGTATTATTTAGTAGATTATCCTTTTGAAGCAGCGATTACTTCTTCTGAAATATTAGAAGGAGTTTCTGAATAGTGAGAAAATTCCATTGTAGAAGTTGCTCTACCAGAAGACATTGTTCTTAAAGCAGTAACATAACCAAACATTTCTGACAATGGTACAATTGCTTTTACAACTTTAGCGCCATTTCTATCAGACATATCATTAACCTGTCCTCTTCTTCTATTTAAATCTCCAACGATATCTCCCATGTTCTCCTCTGGAGTTAACACTTCTAATTTCATTAAAGGCTCCATAATTTTGGCTTTTGCAGCTTTTGCCGCATTTTTATAACCTAATTTTGCAGCTAACTCAAAAGATAGTTGATCAGAATCCACCGCGTGGAAAGAACCGTCTTTTAAAGTTATTTTCATAGAATCCATTTCGTAACCTGCTAATGGTCCATTTTTCATAGCTTCTTTGAATCCTTTCTCTACAGAAGGTACAAATTCTTTAGGAACGTTACCACCTTTAATTACTGATTCAAACTGTAAACCTTGAACACCTTCATCTGCAGGCTCCATAGTAAATACAATATCTGCAAACTTACCACGACCACCAGATTGTTTCTTATAAACTTCTCTATGGTCTGCAGTAGCCGTAATAGCTTCCTTATACTCTACTTGAGGTTGTCCTTGACTTACTTCTACTTTAAACTCACGCTTTAAACGATCTACAATTACATCTAAGTGTAATTCTCCCATTCCTGAAATAATAGTTTGTCCTGAAGCTTCATCTGTTCTTACTGTAAACGTAGGATCTTCTTCAGCTAACTTACCAAGTCCTATACCTAATTTATCAACATCTGCTTTTGTCTTAGGCTCTACAGCAATACCAATTACTGGATCTGGAAAATCCATTGATTCTAAAACGATTGGGTGCTCTTGAGACGATAAAGTATCTCCAGTTTTAATAGATTTAAAACCTACAGCAGCTCCAATATCTCCAGCCTCGATATAATCAATTGCATTTTGCTTATTTGCATGCATTTGGTAAATACGCGAGATACGCTCTTTTTTCTGAGAACGATTGTTTAAAACATAAGAACCCGCATCTAAACGACCTGAATATGCTCTAAAAAATGCTAAACGACCTACAAAAGGATCTGTAGCAATTTTAAATGCTAAAGCAGCAAATGGCTCCTTTACATCTGGTCTACGAATTTCTTCTTCGTTTGTATCTGGGTTTGTACCAACAATACCTTCCTTATCTGTTGGAGAAGGTAAATAACGACACACAGCGTCTAATAAGAACTGAACACCTTTGTTTTTAAACGCAGAACCACAAATCATAGGAATAATAGCCATATCCATTACAGCAGCTCTAAGTGCAGCATGCACTTCTTCTTCTGTAATAGAATCTTCGTCTTCCATAAACTTTTCCAAAAGATTCTCATCATAACTTGCTACTTCTTCAATTAAAAGTGCACGATATTTACGAGCTTCTTCTTTCATATCCTCAGGAATATCGATTACATCGAATGTTGATCCTTGAGTTTCATCATGCCAAATAATAGCACGGTTTTTTACTAAGTCGATAATACCTTTAAACTCATCTTCATCACCAATGTTTAAAACAATTGGCACTGCGTTAGACTTTAACATATCTTTTACTTGCTGACATACTGCTAAAAAATCAGATCCTTGACGGTCCATTTTGTTAACAAAACCAATTCTTGGTACTTTGTAGTTATCAGCTAATCTCCAGTTAGTCTCAGATTGAGGCTCAACACCATCTACTGCACTAAATAAAAATACTAAACCATCTAAGACACGTAAAGATCTGTTTACTTCAACAGTAAAATCTACGTGACCAGGAGTATCAATAATATTAAAGTGGTATCCTTTAGTTTCTGGAGTTGGTTGTGCATTTTCTAATGGAAACTGCCAAGTACAAGTAGTTGCAGCAGAAGTAATTGTAATACCTCTTTCCTGCTCTTGTTCCATCCAGTCCATTGTTGCTGCACCATCATGTACTTCTCCAATTTTATGAGAAACACCTGTATAATACAATACACGCTCTGTAGTTGTGGTTTTACCAGCATCAATATGTGCTGCAATACCAATATTTCTTGTATATTTTAAATCTCTAGCCATTTCTATTAAAATCTAAAGTGTGAAAAAGCTTTGTTAGCTTCTGCCATTTTATGAGTATCTGTACGTTTTTTAACAGCAGCACCTTCTTCTTTAGCCGCAGCCAAAATTTCAGCAGCTAAACGCTGTGCCATTGTTTTCTCATTTCTTTTACGAGTATACAAAATCATCCATTTGATAGCCATAGATACTTTACGATCTGGTCTAATCTGCATTGGAATTTGGAATGTTGCACCACCAACACGTCTAGAACGAACTTCTACGTGAGGCATTACATTAGACAAACCTTCTTTCCAAATTTCTAAAGCCGACTTTTCTTCGCCTTCTCCTTTTCTTTCTTCTACAATCTCTAAAGCATCATAAAATACTTTAAAGGCTACTGACTTTTTACCACTCCACATTAAGTTGTTAACGAAACGTGTTACGAGCTGATCGTTAAATTTTGGATCTGGTAATAAGACTCTTTTTTTTGCTGCTCTTTTTCTCATGTCTTCTCTTGAGTTTTTTTCGCTATTGACTGTTCGCTTTTTGCTATTGGCTTTTCGCTTTTCGGTTTTTACTGTTGGCTTTTCACTAACGGCAAACAACTAATAGTTAATCGCTAATTACTTTTTTGGGCGTTTTGCACCGTACTTAGACCTACGTTGAGTTCTTCCCTCAACACCTGCTGTATCTAATGCACCACGTACTACGTGATATTTAACTCCTGGTAAATCTTTTACCCTTCCACCTCTAACTAATACTATCGAGTGCTCTTGTAAGTTGTGTCCTTCTCCTGGAATGTACGCGTTTATCTCATTACCATTTGTTAATCTAACTCTGGCAACTTTTCTCATTGCAGAATTAGGTTTTTTTGGCGTAGTAGTATAAACTCTAGTACAAACTCCACGTCTTTGAGGACAAGACGACAAAGCAGCCGATTTACTCTTCTTAGTTATTTTGGTTCTTCCTTTACGAACTAATTGTTGAATAGTTGGCATACTAAATTATTACTGTTTTACGTTTATATTAAACATTCCCTTATTTTTAAGGGTCCGCAAATGTACAACTAATTTCTAATTATACAAATATCAGCAAGTTATTTTTTAGAATAAGAAAAGCTTAGAAAAATTTTGTACTATTTTTAGCATACTTTTACTCCATAAATCAAGCACATCTTTATAAGTGAATTTTAAAAAAATATTTTTCTTTACATTATTTATTTATTTGTTGGTAAATTTAAATATCGTTAGCCAAACTACAAACCTACGCCTCTTATCAATTAAAAAAAATGAACAACAGTTTCTAAATTCAGTTTCTTTAAGAAGTACTTATAATAAAAGTGAAGTTGCAAGCACGATTGCATTAATTCAAAAAAAAATAAAAGAAAAAGGTTACTTTTTTGCCAATTTAGACAGTATTGTAAAAAGAAAAAAAGAAATTTTACTACATTATTCTTTGGGTAAAAAATTTGACTCAATTTACATTGATACAAATTATTTAAAAAATGACCTCATTATTGAAACTGATAAACATCAACCAATAATTAAGTTGGGAATAGATGAAACCCAATCCTTTTTAAAAAAACAATCAAAACTGCTTGAAGATAAGGGCTATTCTTTTTCTGAGATAAAACTAAATGATTTCAAAACCATTGAGAATACCTTATATTGTACATTAACTATTCAAAAAAAAATAAAAAGAAAAATAGATAAAGTAATCTATAGAAACTACACCAAGTTTCCTGTTAGTTTTACAAATAATTATTTTAATATTAATAAGAGAACTATTTTTAATCAAAAAAAAATAACTCAAATATCTAATCTTACTAAAACATTAAAATTTATTGAAGAAATAAAAAGTCCAGAAATACTTTTTAAAAAAGATTCTACCTTATTATATCTGTATTTCAAAAAAAAACAAAACAATAGTTTTGATGGCCTTGTAAATTTTGCATCTAATGACACAGGCAAATTAAATTTTAACGGACATTTAGATTTAAAACTGAATAACGTATTTAATAATGGTGAAAAGTTTGAACTATTCTGGAACAGCTTGGTAAACCAAAGCCAAGAAATAAAACTTGCTACCACCCAACCTTATATATTCAATAGCAAAATTACACCTGAAATACAATTATCAATATTTAGGCAGGATTCTTTGTTTACCAATACCAAATTTGAAATCAAAACAAATTATCAAATCAAACCAAATTCTAACCTTAGATTAATTTATTCTACCACCAATTCATCAGAAAGTAATAATAATTTAGACGAATTAAAAAGTTTTCAAAATTCATTTTTTGGCATTGGTTACGAGTTTACAAAATTTGATAATGCTTACATTAATGATGAAAAAATTCACATCAACCTAGAAATTAATTTTGGAAAAAGAAAAACCGATATTTCAACCAATCAAATAAAGATTGAATCTACAGTATCTTATAATTACAAAATAAACGCAAGAAATAGCATTTACTTAAAAAATATAAGCGGTATTTTAAACTCCAGTAATTATATTCAAAACGAACTTTTTAGATTAGGTGGCGTTAATTCCATAAGAGGTTTTTTAGACCAAAGCTTATTTGCCAACACCTATAGCATTCAAAATATAGAATACAGATTATTAACCTCTAGAAATTCATATATTTTTAGTGTAACAGATATCGGTTTTTTAAAAAACAATCAATTAGAAGAAAAACTTATTGGCCTAGGTTTAGGCTTTGCTTTTACAGTAAACAATTCTAAAATTGAAATAAACTCTGTAATAGGCAACTCTTTGAATCGAAAATTCGACTTTAAACAAACACAATTACTCATAAGTTGGACCTCTTTTTTCTAATCTAACTACATAATTTACGAAATCGTTGTAATTATTCTAGCGAAATCAAAAAAAAATCAAAAATACTTAGTAATAAAAATAAAGGAGTGTATTTAAAAAATCACTACCAAAATCAATAAAAAACAATGAATATCACAACAAAAAGCTTAAAAAACAAACAATACCATAAATACACCAAACAGAAATGACTAAAAAAAACCAAAAACATTTAAACATTTTGTGTTAAAAAATTGTTTTATTAAGTTTAATTTAAGACTTTTGAAACTAATTAATTCAAATAATTATACAAATGAAAACAAAGTTTAATGGATTTTTAACGCTATTACTGGCGTTAGTTGTGCAAGTAGCCTTTGCACAAAAGAAAACAATAACTGGTACAGTTTCAGATAGTTCTGGAAGTTTACCTGGAGTTAGTGTTATTCTAAAAGGTAGTACCTCTGGTACGGAAACAGATTTTGATGGTAAATATTCTATCTCAGCAAAAAAAGGTGATGTATTAGTTTTTAGATATCTTGGTTACAAGACCATTGAAAAAACAGTAGCAAATGCTGTGGTTATTAATTTAACATTACAAGAAGATGCTAGTGTTTTAGATGAAATTGTTGTGGTGGGTTATGGTACTAACAAAAAAGAAACGGTATCATCTGCAGTAAATTTTTTAAAAGCAGAAGATATTGAAAATAGACCTACAGGATCTTTGGTGCAAGCAATGCAGGCGCAAACTCCAGGACTTAATATTTCTACAGCAAACGGACAACCAGGTGCTAATAGTACGATATTATTAAGAGGTGTTAATTCACTATCAGGGAATAACGAACCTTTATTTATTATCGATGGAATTCCTGTTGATGAAGATAATTTTAGATCTATAAATCAAAATGACATTGCATCGATATCTATACTTAAAGATGCTTCTGCAACAGCTATTTATGGTAATAGGGCAACTGGTGGTGTAATTATTGTTACTACTAAAAGAGGAAAAGCAGGACAAAAAACATCTGTTCAAGTAACCTCTCAATCTGGTGTTAACTTTATACCTGAAGCTAATTTTAGTTTAACAAATTCTAAAGAATTGTTAAGAATTGAGAGAGATAGAGGTGTAGCCATAGGTGGTGGTAGAGCTAGTGCATGGGCTGCAGAACAATTAGGCCTTCCTTTTGTTGCCGGTCAAGTTACTCCTTTAACTGATGCACAAATAGACCGCATTGGAGCTAGAAATACAGATTGGAAAGATCACCTTTTAAGAATTGGGTCATTTAACAATCATAACATTTCAGTTACAGGAGGATCTGAAGATTTAACAATATTTACTTCTTTAGGTTATTTTGAACAAGAAGGAATAACATTAAGATCTGGTCTACAAAGAATGACTTTAAGAAACAACACTACTTTAAAGAAAGATAGATTTAAGTTAAGCACAAATTTATCGGTTGGTTTTAGTAGAAGTGATTTTCCCGGTGGTATTGGAGGAGCTGGAACAGCGAGTGGTTCTTTAAGTAATCCATTCATCGTGCCATTTGTTGGAAAACCCTATTTAAATCCATTTAATGCTGATGGAAGTTTAAACTTATTTGGTGATCCTGATTTTGCAAACTCTTCTGGTTTCTTAAATACGCCTTATGTTTCTTTGAATGTAGCTGAATTTGACCAAAATAGAGACACAGAAATAAGATTAACAGGTGGTATAGGTATGGAATACGACTTTCTAGACAACTTGAAAGGATCTGTGAATTATGGTATTGACCATATAAACGAAACAAATTTTCAATTACAGCCAACCAATAGTATTAGAGGAAATACAATTTTTGGAAATGAAGACCCAGCGTTTAGAGGTTCTCAAAACGAAAGTTTAGATAAAGATACAAGAATGAACGTGGATGTAAGGTTAGCTTACAACGACACTTATAATGATAAGCATAATGTATCTTTATTAGCTTTATCAGAGTTTTTGTATTCAGAAAATAGTGGTTTTGGCTTTGGGCAAACAGGTTTGATTCCTGGATTGGAAGGTACTTCTGCTGGATTTGTATCTGGACAGACAACAGAAGATCCTGATGGTGACGGTGCAGATAATTACTTTTATATACCTGGTTTATTTTCTTTTAAAAATAACGTTTCGCAATTCTCAATTGTTTTTAGGGGTACATATGACTATGATGGTATAGTTGGTGGAGACTTTACAGTTCGTAGAGATGGATCATCTAGATTTAGCGAACAAAATAGATGGGGTACTTTTGGTGCTGTTGGAGCTTTTGTTAATTTAACAAAATTCTTAATTGAACCTTCAGATATTATAAATGATATTAAATTAAGGGGTAGTTATGGTACTACTGGTAACGATAGACTTGTTAATGCGTACTATGGCGGGCTTGTTAATCCTTTTGATCTTTTCAATACTGGAGTTGGATACAACGGATCTGTTGGTCTTTTTCCTAGCCAAATTGGAAATAGGGATTTAAAATGGGAAACTGCATTTAAAGCTAATATAGGGCTTGACTTTAGGTTACTTGACAATAGGTTGAGTGGTGCTTTTGAAGTATACAGAAATATTACAAAAGATTTATTTTTAGCAGGTAGAAACACATTAATCTCTGGATTTGGTACTATTTCAGGTAACTTAGGTGAAATGGAAAACAAAGGAATAGAGGCGAATTTGAATTATGATATTTTTTCTGGTCAAGATTTTAAATGGTCTATTGGAGGTAATATTGCCTACAATAAAAATACTATCTTAGAACTTAAAGATGTAGATCCAGATGACAATGGAGAAATAATTCTTAATCCGGGACAAAGATCTCCAGAATCTGTAGGAAGATCATTTAATTCTTTTTATGTAGTTAAATGGGCAGGCGTAAATCCAGCAAATGGAGCTCCACTATATTTGGATAGAGATGGAAATATAACTGAAGTATATGACGAAGCTAATAGGGTTTTTGATGATAGAAATTCTCTTCCAGGAATACAAGGTGGATTTAATACATCTATTTCTTACAAAGGTTTCTTCTTGGACGCATTATTTTCTTATGCGACAGATGTATATAGAAATAATGGAACATTAGGTGTAGCTGAAGACCCTACGCTAATTGGAATATCTAACGTAAATCGTACATTATTAGACGCTTGGAAAAACCCTGGAGATTTAACTTCTATACCTGCTTTAAACACAGGTTCTACTAGATTATTACTTACAGATAGATATATAGAAGACGCATCTTATATAAGATTAAAGAACGTATCTTTTGGTTATCAATTAACAAAAAAGTCTCTACAAAACACACCCTTTGATTCAGTAAGAATTTTCGCACAAGGGGAAAATTTATTAACGTGGACAAAATGGAGAGGTTTTGACCCAGAATTTGACCCTTTTGCTAACAGCGATTTCTTTTCGTTTCCAAACGGTAGAAGTGTAACTATAGGTATAGATTTAAAATTTTAAAATAAAATGAGAAAAATAAAATATACATTAGGAGTGCTTGCATTAGCTTTAATGCTAACCACCCAATCTTGTGAAGATAAATTGGAAATATTACCAAATTCATCTTTATTGACAGAAACTGCATTTAGAAATGTAGATGACTTACAAAACGCTCTAAACAGCGCTTATTTAAACTATAACAATACCACTGTTGCATTTAACTCTATATTTACAGATAATACGAGAATAGGTATAGATAATGGAGGGCAACAAGTGCCGTTACTTAGTTTAGTAATGAACCCTAATAATGGTACAGCTGCAAATTTATGGATATCTCGTTATACTATGATTAATCATGCTACAAGACTTATTGAAGCTTCTGATTTAGTAGACAAAACAGGTAGACAAGCGGAAGTAAACCATATTCTTGGTCAAGCATATGCTTTAAGAGCTTTTGCACATTTTGAATTGTTTCAATATTTTACGCCTGATTATTTAGATAGAACTGGACTAAGTGTTCCTGCTGTAGATCAAGTAATTACAGTAGAAGATTTGCCAAGAAATACGGTAGAGGAAGTAGATACTTTAATAGAATCAGATTTAGCTAAGGCACTACCATTATTAGATGCCTCAGAGACAAATGTAGAATTTATTACTACAGACTTTATAACTGCGTTAAAAGCAAGAAAAGCTTTATTTATGGGTGATTACCCAACAGCTCTAACGGAAGCAGATAAATTAATAGCTAAATACCCGTTGGCTAATCCTTTAGAATACCGCTTAATGTACACGGATCAGGACAATACCGAGGTCATTTTTAAGGCAGCAAGAGTATTGGGTAATGCAAGACCAGGAAATATTTGGCACTTTGGTAGTGGTAACCCATTTTTAGAAATGTCAGCTGGTTTACAAAGTATTCTTGAAGATGGTGACATTAGATCTGCAGTACTTTTCAACGACGAAAGAATATCAGAAGATGTATTTCTAATAAATAAGTACCCTTTTAACGTTGCTTTTCCATTCTTACTAGACGTTAAGGTATTTAGAGTTTCTGAAATGTATTTAATTAAGGCGGAAGCAGAATTAAGAGCAAACCGTTTTGAAGACTCTAGAGGTACTTTAAAACTTCTTAAAGATGCGAGATTTGGGTCTAGTCAGCCTGCTTTTACATATACAAGTTTAGCGGACGGATTAGAAGCGATTGTTAAAGAACGTAGACTAGAATTAGCATACGAAGGTCATAGATGGACAACTTTAAAAAGACTAGGTTTAGATTTAATTAGAGAAGCAAGCGATTGTGCTCCTTTAGATAATGCTTGTCAGTTATTGAATAATGACAGAAGATTTACATTACCAATACCTGCTGGAGAAATTGCTGCAAACCCACTTATGGTTCAAAACCCAGGTTATTAATTTTAAAAACAAATAAGATGAAAATAAATTTAATAAAAATAACAAAATTACTTTTCGCTTCACTATTATTCTTGTCAGTGTATTCTTGTAAAGACGCTGAACTAGAAGTATTAGATATTGGGGAAGGTTTCTTACAAGTTGCAAGAACTGCTGAAAATATAAGTGAAGGTAATGCTGCAGGAACAAAAGTAAGGTTTCTATTTGGAGGAACATCTAACGAGAATGGTATTACAGTAAAGTATACAGTAACATCTGAAGATGACTCGAGATTTACAGAATCTAATGGAGGTACTGTAGAAATTCCAGCAGAATCATTTGAAGCAGAAATTACAATTGTACCAATTAATAACTTGGCTACCGATGGTAATTTAGATGTAGTAATTACTTTAAGTACCGATAATGACTTTCCTGTGGGTATTGCTGGTGGTATAAATAATGTATCTAAAGTTGTATCTATTATAGACGATGATTGTCCAATTAGTATTAATGACTGGGTTGGTACATATGCCGTAGATGAAAACTTTACAGATGGTCCTAATGCGCCTAGAGGTTTAAGTGACTTTTTTAATGAACAATACCAATTTGAATTAGCCTTAGACCCTAATGATACTAGTGGTACTAAATTAATAATTACAAATTCAACTGGTTTCAATACTTATATGGCCAATGGTACTGTTTTAAGTTTTGATACTTGTAACAACAACGTTGCTTTTGATGATAGCAATACTGTGTTTATAGCTTTATTTGAAAATTTCACTTTTACTGAATCTTCTTATGATGAAGAAAAGTTTACTATAAAATGTGAAGGATCATACAGGGGTGAATATCAATTTACACTTACTAAGATATAATCAGTATAATTAAACTATTAAAACCATCACTTTTTAAGTGGTGGTTTTTTTTTGCTCTATATTTAAATTACATTTGCTACATGAATACAGAGATGACAACTATTTTTGGAATAAGAGCCATTATTGAAGCAATAGAAAGCGGTTCTACAATTAATAAAATCTATTTACAAAAAGGTTTACGAGGAAATCTATATTATGAACTAGATAAACATATCAAACAACATAAATTAACTACAAGTTTGGTTCCTGTAGAAAAATTAAATAGACTTTCTAAAAACAATAATCATCAAGGTGCAGTTGCTCAAATTTCTCCTATAGAATTTTACGACTTAGAACAATTAATAGAGCAAACACTTGCTAAAAAAGAATTGCCTTTATTCCTATTATTAGACCAGTTATCTGATGTTAGAAATTTTGGTGCCATTATAAGAACTGGAGAATGTGCAGGTGTAAATGGTATTATTGTTCAAAAAAACGGTAGTGCACCCGTAAATGCAGAAACTATTAAAACTTCTGCTGGTGCAGCGTTTAAAATTCCTATCTGTAAAGTAGATCATATTAAAGATGCTATTTTTCTACTACAAGCGTCTAACATAAAAACAGTTGCTGCTACCGAAAAAACAGAAGCATCTCTTTACGATGTTAACTTAAAACAACCTATTGCAATTATTATGGGATCAGAGCATAGAGGTATAAACCCATCTATACTAAAAATGGTAGACTATAAAGCAAAATTACCTTTACTTGGAGAAATTGCTTCTTTAAACGTATCTGTTGCCTGTGGTGCTTTTCTTTATGAAACTGTAAGACAACGGTTAGCAGTTGTTAGTTAATGGTTTGTGGTTTGTGGTTTGCAAATCTTATCAAAAAAGGTGTTTTTATTTTAGTTAAGTTATTTTTATTTCATAATTTTAATCTATTATTTTATCATCTAACTTCTCCTCTATTTCTGGAGGAATAAAATTTCCATCTGAATCAAACATTAAATCAAATTCAGTTGCTGTGAATTGATGTTCTTCCTTAACAATACCCTTATTTTTGTAAATAAAAGCAAGTATTAAACCCATTATAAAACCTGACAAATGCCCTTCCCAGGACATGCCTTCTTTTATGGGTAGCACATACCAAATCATACTTCCGTATAAAAAAATAATTATTAAAGAAAGTGCCACTAACCTGTAATGTTTTCTAATAATACCGCTAAAAAAAACAAAACTGAACAATAAATATATAATACCACTTGCCCCAATATGATAACTTTCTCTTGCAATACACCAGGTTAACAAACCTGTACATAAACCACCATAAATAAGTACTTTTAAAGCTACTTGGTTATAAAAAGAATAAAGACTGGCTAAAAGAACAAATAATGGTATAGAATTATTAAAAAGATGATTTGTATCACTATGAATAAAATGAGTAAATACCACTCCTCTTAATCCCAATAAATCTCTTGGATAAACGCCAAACTTGTTAAAATTAAACCCAAATTTAATTTCTACAAAATATAAAACCCAAATACCTACAACATAAATTGTGGGTATTAGAAAAATGCTTTTCGTAGTATCTATTTCATTTTGTTTATTCATCAAAATTAAAATAGCAAATATTTTACCAAATTAAAAAACTACAAATTCTGTCATAAAACTTTACTATTTTTACCTTATGAATGAACCTTTGGCAGAAAGAATTAGACCTAAAAAACTAGAAGACTATATTAGTCAGCAACATTTGGTTGGTAAAAATGGTGTTTTAACCAATTTAATTACAAAAGGAATTATACCTTCTTTAATTCTTTGGGGACCACCAGGTATTGGTAAAACCACGCTAGCAAATATTATTGCAACAGCATCTAAAAGACCTTTTTATACATTAAGCGCTATAAGTTCTGGTGTAAAAGATGTTAGAGAAGTAATAGAAAAAGCTAAAAAAAGTGGCGGCTTATTTACTGCAAAAAATCCTATTTTGTTTATAGATGAAATTCATAGATTTAGTAAATCTCAACAAGATTCTCTTTTAGGTGCTGTAGAAAAAGGATGGGTTACTCTAATTGGCGCCACTACAGAAAACCCTAGTTTTGAAGTAATACCAGCTTTACTTTCTAGATGCCAAGTATATATTTTAAACTCTTTTGATAAAACAGATTTAATAGCGTTAGTACAAAGAGCAATAAAAGAAGACAAACTATTATCTACAAAAACAATTAAATTAAAAGAAACAGAAGCATTGCTACAAGTTTCTGGAGGTGATGCTAGAAAATTATTAAATATTTTTGAGTTATTGGTTGCCGCAGAAGAAGAAATTGACATTACGAATAAGCTGGTGTTAGAAAAAATTCAACAAAACACAAGCAGATATGACAAAACAGGCGAACAACATTACGATATTATTTCTGCTTTTATAAAATCTATTAGAGGAAGTGACCCTAATGCTGCAGTGTATTGGTTGGCTAGAATGATAGAAGGTGGAGAAGATGTGAAATTTATAGCTAGAAGATTGCTAATTTTAGCGTCTGAAGATATTGGTAATGCCAACCCAACTGCGTTAATTTTAGCCAATAATACTTTTCAGGCGGTTAGTACAATTGGTAATCCAGAATCTAGAATTATTTTAAGCCAGTGTGCCGTTTATTTAGCCAATTCTGCAAAAAGTAATGCTTCTTATTTAGCAATTGGTGAAGCTCAAGAATTGGTAAAAAAAACAGGAGACCTTTCTGTACCTTTGCATTTAAGAAATGCACCAACCAAATTAATGAAAGATTTAGATTATGGTAAAGCGTATTTGTATGCACATAATTATCCAGATAGTTTTATAGATCAGGAATTTTTACCTCATGAAATATCAGGTACTAAATTGTACAAACCAGCTAATAATGCAAGAGAAAATCAATTTAAAGATATTTTAAAAAAAAGATGGAAAGACCGTTATAATTATTAAAATTTAATTTGATAAGTTTCTTTTACTAGCACATTATTTTTATAATATTCTGCTATCCAAACTTGTCCTTTTTTAAATAATAATCCATTTTTTTCTTTTAAAATAAAGAGATCACTCTTAGTTGTATTTAGAATCACAAAAATTATTTCTGGTTTTTCATCAATCAATTGAAAACCATTTTTTTTAGGCTGCGCATACAACGTTTTCAATTTATGTTCTAATACTTTTTTCTTACTAGCATTTCGAACCTTTGTAACCTTTACTTCTTTTTTGGGACTTAATTTGTTTTTTATTTTTTCTACAGGCAATTGATTTAACACTACTTCTTCTGGTTTTGACAAAGTTATGTTTTTTGAATATCGAAGTGTATTCATTGTAAGATGCGCATTTCTAATGGCTTTTTGAAAACTCTTTTTATAATCTTTCTCTTTACTCTCCCCTACTTCAGAAGTATATACTACCTTTCCGTTACAATCTTTTAGAACAATAATCAATTTTGTTCTAAACATAGAAGACTTACTCTCTACCTCTGCCTCTAAAGCATTACATGGATTTAGTTTAATTTCTGTGGGTAATTCCTCTGAGTTTAAATACACCTTAAAACCGTTTTTTTTCAACAAAAATTTAGTTAAGGAACTCGTTTTATGTTCGTCTATTTTTTTTAAAAAATTAAAACGTTCCTTTACAATAATGTATTCGTATTCATTTACTTTTTTTTGCTGAGCAAAAGTAGTTACAGCAATTATAACAAATACAAGTGTTAAAAATTTATGCATATTATCACTAATTAAAAATTAAATTAAAACCAAATTGCGCAGAAATATTCTTAGCCGAAGAAACGTCTCCTAATGCCGCCAAATTATCTAAAATACCATAAAAATTCACCTTCCAAATTTGTGCAGAAAGACCTACACCAATATTCGTTCTAGAATAATCATCAATAGTATAAGTAATTTTTGTGTGTAATTTATTTGTAATGGATTTTTCATAAAACCCTGTTAATGCAAGTTGTTGTGTTAAAGGTCTAAAAATTGAAAATAGTTGTAAACCAAAACCATCTGTATAAAAATCTTTATAAGTATTGTCATAACAATATTTACTTCTTTTCTCTCCAAAACTATATTTTATGGCTGCATTAAATTTTGTTGGTCTCCATGAAATATAAGAGGTTTCGTTTTCAAAACTAGGCAATTGTTCTTTAAAAGCTTCATCTAGGTTATCCCAATCATTTTCATTTTCTGAATTGAACTGAAAACCAATACCTTCAAAAATAAAGTTACCCTTAACAGAATTCGTTTTTACATTTTTGTTATAATTTATAAAACCAAAATCTACTAAACTTCCAGACACTTGCAACTGTGAATTTACCTTATAAGTAAAACCAAAATCTAAACCAACGCCTAAATTACCTCCTAAAAAAGTGTTTCCTAAATAGGTAGCTGGGTCTGTAATAAATTTATCGTCCTCAATTATTCCAGATGTTCTAAAATTTAAATTAACATTTTGTAAACGATGTACGTAAATATTATTATTGCCCAAATTAGTTGTAAAGCTACCTGTATTATTTGTTGATTCTACATTGGCAGCAGAAGAGTAAATTTTAAAACGACCACCAATAGTTAATTTTTGATTTACTTGTCTAGAAACACCTGCATGTATTACGCCTAAAGCGTCTGCTTTGTACAAAATTTGAGATGCATTAAAACTTCTATTTAAGTATGGTGCATTGCCTTCTGTTGCTAATACTAAAAGGTCTTTAGGTATGTACCCAATAGCATCTAATTCTTGATAAAAACCAAAGCTTATGTAGTTTTTATCTTTAAACCTAAAACCAGCACTTAAAATTTCTATTTGCTTATGAATTGCGATATGATCTCTTTCATCTAACTTTTCTAATAAATTATTCAATTTTGTATTAATATCTACATTGTCTGCCACAAAAATATCTGAAAGAACAAATTCTGTTGAGCCAATTTGAGCAGAAATACCAGAAACAAAAGGCACACCAACATGCTTTTCGTAATTTATTGCTGAACCAGGATTAGACAATAAAGTTTGCGGCAATTCTGCAAAATCATATAAAACTTGTTTGTTTTGAGAGAAACCAAAAACAGCTAAAAAAGTAAAAAAAATAAAGGTTAATTTTTTTAGCATTAAAGTGAGGTTTCTAAATAAATTGTAGCTCCAGATTTAAAGTTTAAAACGGATAAATCTGAATTATTTATTGGTGTAACAGTATCATTTAAGCGAATATTCAACAAAACTTTTGTAAAGTTTTTTACTTCAATATTCTGGGTAACATCAATAATTTCTGTTTGCGTAAAACTTGTGTTATTGGCATTAATATTTAAATCTTCTAAGTTATAAATTACATTTTCACCTTCATCTAACAAACTAATTTGAATGGTAAAATCTCTATTAAAATTATTTTCAATTTCAAAGTCAAAATCTATTCTAACCAAATTATTTTTAATTAATTGATTTTGAAAAAGTTTAAATTCTGCAATTTCTTCTATTTCAAAAACTGGGGTTGTACCTCCTGTTGGCATTGAAAACCCGCTTGCATCAATTGAGAAAAAGGCTATAGAAGAATTAAAAACGGGAGCAATAGTATAGCCTTCTGTTTGCTCAAAATCTAATGTTTGAGAACAAAAAGAAAAGAGAAAAACAAATAAAAAACAGTAATATTTTTGAATGAAACGCATTGTATTAAATCTTCAAGGTACAAAATTTTATAGATATTCTTTAATTTCTAAAAGATGATTTACTGATGTAATTTTTTCATCACGCTTTGTAAAAGCATCAAAAACACAGTGTATCGTTTGCATACCAACATTTAAAGCTCCCAAAATATCAGCTTCTAAACTATCACCTATCATTATAGAATTTTCTGCCTTTGCTCCTGCCAATTCTAATGCGTGGTTAAATACTTTAGGATTTGGCTTTTTTACACCAACTGATTCAGATGTAACTATTGCTGTAAAATAATGATGAATTTTAGAGTTTATCATTTTTTTACTTTGAATTTCTTGAAAACCATTAGTTATTATATGTAAAGTGTATTTTTCTTTTAAATAATCTAAAAGTTCAATTGCTCCTTCAAATAAATGATTAAAGCTCGATAAATACTTTATATAATCGTCTGCCAATTGATGTATTAAATCGTCGGAAACAGTATAATTTATGGCATCAAAAGCACTTTTTAAACGTTCATAACGCAATGCTTCTTTAGAGATTTTTTCTTCTCTATACATTTTCCAGTATTTCAAATTTAATGGAATATAAACTTTTAAGAAATCTTCTATTTTAAGATTTACATTATTTTCTTTAAAAATTTTCTCGAAAGTTAAAGCAGAATTTTTTTCAAAATCCCAAAGTGTATGATCTAAGTCTAAAAAAACGTGTTTTATTTCCATCTGCTAAAAGTATTAATTTTTGATAATAAAATACTGCTTTCTACGTTATATTTGTGCCAACTAAACCAACAAATTTTGCCTAAAAAACTACATGTTTTATTTTTATGCGGATGGTATCCTTCTGTAATTTTACCTACAAATGGTGATTTTATTCAAAGACACGCAGAAGCCGTTTCTTTAAAACATAAGGTTAGTGTTTTGCACATTATTACAGATAAGCCTGGAACTAAAAAAATAAAATATTCAAAAGAAATTGTAAATACGGTTGCCACGCATATTGCTTACCTTCCTTTTACTAAAAACCCTTTTCTTAAAGTTTACCTATTTTTTGCCGCTTTTAACCATCTAATTAAAAAAATTGATGTTTTTGATGTAGTGCACCTTAACGAAATTTACCCGTTTGGTACCTTTTCTCTATATTTAAAATGGTTTCAAAAAAAACCTTTTATAATTTCAGAACATTTTACAGGTTACCACAAACCAGCTTCTAATAATTTGGGCCATCTTAGAAAATTAGTTTCTAAAATTATTACTAAAAACGCAGCTTTTGTTTGCCCAGTTTCTGATAATTTAAAAGCATCTTTGCTAGATTTAGGGTTTAAGGGCACCTATAAAAAAGTACCCAATGTAGTAGATACCAATCTTTTTAAACCCAATAAAAACACAAACAAAACATTTACAATAGTACATGTTTCTAACATGATAAATGCGCACAAGAACGTAAAAGGAATTTTAAAAGTTGTTAGAAAATTGCAAGACCAAACCCCTAATTTTCTTTTTAAATGTATTGGAGAAAATGCTAATAAATATGCAGATTTTGCAGAAGAATTAGGAATTTCTAATACAAATATTGAGTTTAAAGACCAAATTAAGCATACTGAAGTAGCAGCAGAAATTGCAAAAAGTAATTTGTTTGTGCTTTTTAGTAATTATGAAAACTTACCCTGTGTTATTTTAGAAGCTTTTTCTTGTGGTGTACCAGTTATTTCTTCTACCGTTGGTGGCATTCATGAATATTTTCCAGATGATTTTGGTACACTTATAGCACCAAGAGATGAAGGTGCATTATTAAAAGCTATTACAACAAAAAAACAGCAACATGTTGCTAATAAAACTAAAATGCATAACTATGTGATAGCTAATTTTTCAAAAGAAAAAATAGCAACAGATTTTGAAAAATTATATTACAAAGCTTTAAAAGAACAGATTTGAAATTAATAAAAAATTACATCTTAGATTTTTTAAATCGTTCTGGAAGCCATGTTTTTGTAGCTACCTTATGCAGTAGATTGTTTTCTTTTTTAGCAGCTTATTTTGCCTTAAAATTAATACCTAACAAAGAACTAGGTGTGGTATTATTTGCCTACAATATTGTACTTTTTATAATACCAATTAGTGGTTTAGGGCTGCACCAAAGTTTTATAAGATATGGTGCATTATTAAAAACAGATACAGAAAAAAACAGTTTGTTTTTATACGTTTTAAAAAAAGGAATTTTAGTTTCTTGTATAATGATTTTGCTTATTGCCTTAGTAAGTATATTTATAAATTTTCAATTTAAAGAAACAAAAATGTATTTAATACTTTTGTCTTTAATTATAATTCCGTCTTTTTTATTAGAAATTATAAAAGCAAAACTACGCCTAGATTATAAAAATAAACAATTTGCATATACAGAAATAATACAAAGTGTTTTACTTGTGTTGTTGGTTGTTTTACTTAGTTTTTTCTTTAAAGAAATGGGCTATGCGTTAGCTTTAGTTTTAGCGCCTTTAATGACCACTTTTATATTTCTAAAGAAAATTAATCTAAACTTAAAACCAATTAAAACAGCTACAATTGTTGATTTTAATTTTTGGAAATATGGTTTTTTTGCCAGTTTATCTAACGTAGTTACACAATTACTTTTTGTAATAGATATTTTACTAATAGGTTATTTATTGTCTAATACAGAAATGGTTACCAATTATAGATATATTTCTTTAATTCCTTTTAGTTTGTTGTTTTTACCACGTGTTTTTATGGCTACAGATTTTGTTGCCTTTACTGAAAACATATTTAACAAAGACTATATTTATAAGTATATAAAAAGTTATATGTTGCTTTTCACTATTCTTAGTGTTGTAATGGTTGTTTTTTCTTTTTTCTTCGGAAGTAAAATAATAGCACTTTTAGACCCTAATTTTACAAAGTATGCAGATACTTTTTTAATTTTAATGATTGGTATTGCTGGTATTTTTGTGCTTAGAGGGCTTTTTGGCAATCTGCTTTCTTCTATTGGCAAAGCACATATAAACTACTATATAGCTACAATAGCACTTATTATAAATATAGCAAGTAATTACTATTTAATACCTAAATTAGGTATTAAAGGAGCTGCAATAACCTCTGCTGTTTTAATGTGGTTAACAGGTATATTGTCTTTTATTTGTTTTTTTTATAGCTACAATAAAGAGCTTTCAAAAACAATATAATTCTCTTCTACTGCATTAAAACTTCTGTAAAACTTACCTATGCTAGTTATGTTTCCACCTTCAAAATCTAAAACAGTTTTGGTTTTTTGATATGTATTTATCACATTATTCAGTAAATAACTTGAGGCTTGCAAAGCCCTACCTTCTTTAGAAAAAGCAGCAAATAGATACGTTATTCTAGTTGTAGTTTTTGTAAAAATAGCACCTCCCAAAAAAACATCATCTTTAAAAACACCTAATAGTATTGCTTTTTTATCTTTTAACAAGAAAGAATAGAGTTCACTTAGAATTTCTTCAGAGATTTTATATTGGTAATGCTTATGGTATACATCTAATAAACTTTTAAATGAGACTTCTTTAGCTTGTAAATTGTGCTTCTCTCCTACTTTAATGGCATGTTTTCTTCCTTTAGAAAAATCTTTTTTAATTGCCGCATACTCTTTATGAAGTGGTAAAACGTAATTTTTTAAAATTTTAGTTTTTCCAGAAACATTTACTATTTGTTTTATATTTAAAGAAACTTTTAAAAAAGTTTTTGGGACTTTATTCAAAAATTGAATGATTACTTCTTCTTTTTGTTCGTTGGCAGAAAAAACACCTAATTGCTGGCAAAAAACAGGCTGCGTAACATATTTTATTCCGTATTTTTTTTTCCAAGGAATTGGCATTACAGCTTTGTAATCATTCAATACCAAAACATCCCAATTGGTTGCAACAATGTCTAAATACCAAGAAAAAGCATAAATTCTAGATTGTAAAGAATTTTCTATACAATAATTATATTTTTCTACGTCTAAATCTTTTCTTTTTATGTATTTAATCATCTTAAGAAATTCCTATTTTAAGCATAGATTCATACAAACGGCTCCAACCTTTCCATCTTAAATGATCGCTTAAACTTTCGTTATGAAACAACGTTATAAAAACACCATTTACTGCTTTTACTTCGTTTTTTAAATCTCTAATTTTACCTAAAGATTGTTTGGGCGTTATTTTTAAATAATCGTTTAAAGTAGTATCCATTAACGCAAAAGGAAATACTTTTAATGGTGTTTGTATTTCGAAATCTAAATCGTAAAAATAAAACGGTGTGCATGTACTTGCTCTAAAACCAACATTACTTGCATAACCCATAGAGTAATCTTCTGTAATTTCTAAATCTATTAATTGTTGATAGGTTTCTGGTAAGCTAAAACGCAAATAATGCTGTCTAGATTTATGTATTGGAAAATTTGTAATATTTTCTAAACGATTTTTTTCCTTTTTTAAAAGCGTTGCATTTTGCATTGTAAAATAAGAAGGATGCAAACCAATATTTGTATAATCTGCTAAGTTTTTAATAAGTAATTTGTATTTCCTTTTTGATGCGGGTACATTGGTATCAAAAGTAGTATAATCTCCTACAGAGCAAAAAAAAATATGTTTTGTTTTGTATTTATTTTTAAAACTTAAAATTTTATCAAAGGTATAAAGTGGGTCTTTTTTAATTCTAGTAATTACTGCAAATCGATTCCAAAAACTAAGTAATCTAAACTTAAAAACATCAATTAAAAACCCACCTGCTGTTCTTATTAAACTTTTATATTTATATGCATAAGCATTATCTATATCTATGGTAGAAATAAATTCATATGCTCTTTTTTGCACCTTAAAATCTGGATATTTTTCTTGGAGTTTTGCTAACAATTTATAAGCCCAAATATCTACTACTGGTTTTTCTAAAAAACCGTGTTTATAGGCCAAACTTTCTTCTGCGGTGTATCTAGAATGTACATCTTTTACATGTGGTAAATATTCTTCATATCTAGAAATTAAATAAAAGCTAGCCGCAAAAACATCAAAAGGAATAGAAGATTTAGCGCCTAATTTAAAAAAACAAGGTACATTGTCCCATTTGTGCATATTTATTTCTAAATCATTAACACCTTGTTCAAACAATAAAGCGTTACTTTTTACAAAAAACTCATTTCCTAAAGGATTTTTAGTATAGGTTAATTTTGGCCCATTATGTGCTACAAATTCCTCTACTTTAGTTGTAAAATCTATAGCTACTAACAATGTTCTTGTAAAAATATGCTTAAAGATATAACGAACTCTAGGTGTAATCTTGTGTGTATATATTAGTATCATTAATTGTAAATTAGCAGTTTTTTTCTCAGCAAAACGCATTACAAAATTCCTTCATCTGCAAAGCTAAAATACGCTTTTTGTGTAATTATTAAATGATCTAGAAGTTTAATATCTAAAGTAACCCCTGCATCTTTAATTTTTTGCGTAATTTGTTTATCTGCATTACTAGGTTGTAATTTTCCTGACGGATGATTATGACAAACAATAATACCAACACAGGCCAACTCTAATGCGCGTTTAAAAAGCAAACGCACATCTACTACTGTTGCTGTTAAACCACCTTTACTAATTTGAAATTGAGATAAAACTTTATTAGAATTATTTAAAAAAAGTACCCAAAACTCTTCGTGTGGTAAATCTCCAATAACAGGTTGCATTAAATTAAAAACAGCTTTACTACTACTAATTTTTGGTTGTTCTAAAGCCGTTTCTAATTGCCTTCGTTTCCCCAATTCTAAAGCTGTAATTATAGCAATTGCTTTAGCTTCTCCAATTCCTTTAAAGGTTGATAAATTTTCTACAGATAATTTGGCCAATTCATTAATATTACCATTAACAGATTGTAAAATTCTTTTAGCCAATCCCACCGCACTTTCGTTTCTATTACCAGAGCCAATAAGAATTGCTATTAACTCTGCATCTGACAGTGCTGTTTTTCCTTTAGCAAGCATTTTTTCTCTAGGTCTGTCATCTAAAGCCCAAGATTTAATTGTTAATTTTTCTAATTCATTCATTTTTTAAAAATACAAAAAAGCTGTAAATAGTATTAAAATCTTTATTTTTTTATGAAACCTCACTAACTCTTTTATATCTTTGTAAGTATATTCTTTTTGATATCAAAATATGAAGATTATTATAGCAGGTGCAGGAGACGTTGGTTTCCATTTAGCAAAGCTACTTTCTTACGAGTCTCAAGATACTTTCATTATAGATTTGGATGGAGACAAATTAAACTATCTTAACAACCATCTAGATGTTATTACACAAAAAGGTGACGCAACTTCTATAAAGCTTTTAAAAGAAATTGGTATAGACTCTGCAGATTTGTTAATTGCCATTACAGAAAGTCAGAATACTAATTTTACAATTGCTGTAATTGGTAAATCTTTAGGTGCAAAAAAAACCATTGCTAGAATAGATAATCCTGAGTTTTTAAATGAATGTGAGATAGATTTTAAACAATTTGGAGTTGATTTTATGATTTCTCCCCAAGAATTGGCGGCTAATGAAATTAAAATGCTCTTAAATCAATCTTCTTTTAATGATACCGTTTCTTTTGAAAGTGGTAAATTTAATGTCATGGGAACTTCCCTAGAATACAAATCGCCATTATTAGATTTAACTGTAAAAGAAGCAAAACAAAAGTTTAGAAATGTAGATTTTACAACAATAGCAATTAAGAGAGATAATATTGCACAAACCATTATTCCTAGAGGAGATACTACTTATAAATTAAACGACCAAGTATATTTTTCTGTGCCCAATTATAGTATGAAAGATTTGTACCCCATAATTGGTAAAGAACAATACAACATAAAAAATGTTATTATTTTAGGTGGAAGTAGTATTGGAGAAAAAACAGCTAGAAATCTTTGTAAAGACAATTTTAAGGTTAAATTAATTGAAAAAAACAGAGAAAAGGCAGAAGAACTTGCAGAAAATTTAAATGGAGCTTTAATTATTAATGGTGATGGAAGAGATTTAGAACTCCTAGAGGAAGAAAATATTAGAGAAACCGATGCTTTTATTGCTGTTACCAATAACTCGGAAACGAATATAATGTCTTGTTTAGTAGCAAAGTCTAAAGGAGTAAAAAAGACAATAGCGCTAGTAGAAAATATGGATTATATAGATATTTCTCAAACAATAGGCATAGAATCTCTAATTAATAAAAAATTAATTGCTGCAAGTAATATCTTTAAACACATTAGAAAAGGTGAAATTTTAGCACTTGCCAATTTACATAATATAGATGCAGAAGTGTTTGAGTTTGAAGTAAGACCAAATGCAAAAGTTACACACAAACCTATTAAAGATTTAAATTTTCCAAGAGAAGCCGTTTTTGGTGGTATTATAAGAAAAGGAGAACCTTTAATGTCTTTTGGTAGTATGCAAATACAAAATGGCGATAAAGTAATTGTATTTTGTTTACCAGAAGCTATAGAAACTGTAGAAAGCCTGTTTAAATAAAATGGGAACTTTAAACAAAAAAATAATTTTTAGATTTTTAGGAATAACAGCCGTGTTAAACGGTTTATTTATGTTCCTAGCAGTTCCTTTTAGTTTGTATTATGACGAACCTGAAAAATGGGGAATGTTAAATGCAGGAATTATTACTGTTTTTATAGGTACAATATTATATTTTGCTAACAAACCCCAAAGCACGCATATCTATAAAAAAGAAGGTTACTTAATTGTTACTTTTGGCTGGCTAATTCTTTCCTTTACAGGAATGCTACCTTACCTATTATCTGGTGCAATACCCAATATTTCCGATGCTTTTTTTGAAACAATTTCTGGTTATTCTACAACAGGCTCTTCCATACTTACAGATATAGATAATATGCCAAAAAGCATTCTTTTCTGGAGAAGTGCTACGCATTGGATTGGTGGTATGGGAATAATTGTATTAACCATAGCCATTTTACCACTTTTGGGAATTGGTGGTATGCAATTATTTATGGCAGAAGCTCCTGGGCCATCTGCAGACAAATTACACCCAAGAATTACAGATACAGCAAAAAGATTATACCTAATTTATGTAGCTTTAACAATCGTAGAATTTTTATTGCTTAAAGTTGCTGGTATGACTTGGTTTGATGCCCTAAACCATGCAATGGCCACAATGAGCACTGGTGGCTTTTCTACTAAAGGAACAAGTGTTGCTTTTTATAATGATAAGCCTATTATACAATACATCATAACCTTTTTTATGTTAATTGCAGGAACAAACTTTGTACTTACCTACTTCGCTTTAAAAGGAAAAGTACAGAAAATGTTTAAAAGTGAAGAATTTCGTTATTATTTCTTTGGGATAATAGGAGTATCTGCAATTATATCTTTAATTATTATCTTTTTTCAAGATTCTAACTTACAAACTACAATTGCACATCCTAAAGTTTTAGGTGATGTAGAAAGCGCCATAAGACATTCTCTATTTATGGTTACTTCTGTAGTAACAACCACGGGATTTGTAAGTGCAGATTTTACCATGTGGAATTTCTTTGCAACCGGTATTTTCTTCGCTTTATTCTTTACAGGAGGTTCTGCGGGTTCTACAAGTGGTGGTGTAAAAATTGTAAGACATATTGTAATGCTTAAAAACAGCTTTTTAGAATTTAAAAAAGCACTTCACCCAAATGCAATAATTCCAGTAAGGTATGATGGGCATTCCGTAAAACAAACTATTGTTTTTAATATACTATCATTTTTTATTATTTACATGCTCATATTTATTTTATCGTCTGTAATATTAACATTATTTGGTTTAGATTTTATGTCTGCAATTGGTGCTGCTGCATCTTCTTTAGGTAATATAGGCCCTGCTATTGGCTCTGTAAGTCCCGTAGATAATTTTGCCCATTTAACCAATAGTGCCAAATGGTTTTGCTCTTTTTTAATGTTAATTGGTAGATTAGAATTATTTACCGTTTTAATTTTGTTTACACCCTTCTTTTGGCGTAAAAATTAAAAGTCTTAAAATAAATTAGTTTCTTTTTGATATATTTTGTTTTAAATAACTACATTTATTTTTTATGAAAAAACAAAAAAAATTACATTTTAAAGTTATAGATGATAAAACCATTACTTGGTTTAAAGATAATAATGAATATCTTGTCCTAGAAAATACAACAGCAGATATTATTAAAAGATTAAATAAAGGTATCTCTGTAAAACAAATAGCTGAGACTTTAGCTAAAAAATTAAATGTACCAATAGATAAAACTATAGATTTTATTTTAGATTTGGAAAAAAACATTTATCAACCAAAAACCCAAATACAACCAACACTAAATAACGATTATAGAGATTTAAAAAAACCAACAACTTTTAAGCATACCAAATATTATAAAGTAAACGATGTTGTTTTCAAAATAGAATTTGCTACAGAATATGAATTGTATTTGGTACATCCTAAATTTTCTCATTTAGAGACAAAAAACAGCACTCATTTTAACTATACTTTTACTGTTTTTGTAAATAATAATTTTATTACTTTTTTTGTTGATGATAATTTTATTGGGGCTTGGCATAAAAATGAAACCCATTATTTTCAAGGAAAATTCTCTATGGAACTCATCCAAAAAATACATCAAAAAGAAGAGAAAAAATGGATGGGCGTTTTTCATGCTTCTGCAGTTTCTAATGGAGAAAAATGTATTTTGTTTTTAGGAGATTCTGGAAATGGAAAAAGTACATCACTAGCTTTATTACAAGCAAATGGTTTTACTTGTTTAGCAGACGATTTTGTTCCCATAAATGCATCTAACCAAGAAGTTTATAGTTTTCCTGCAGCCATCTCAATCAAAAAAAACAGTTTGCCAACATTAACACCTATTTACCCTGAATTAGAAACTACTGCCGAATTTCATTTTAAAAAATTAAACAAAATAGTACGTTATTTAAAACCAAATAACGCCAATTACAAAGCACATTTACCTTGTAATGATTTGGTTTTTATTAAATATGAAAAAGATAGTGATTTAAAAGTAGCTGAAATTCCTAAAATAGATGCCTTTCAAAAGTTAGTACCAGATTCTTGGCTATCTCCAAAAACAGAAAATGCGCAAATATTTTTAGATTGGTTTTCTAGTTTAAATTGTTATCAAATAACGTATTCAGAAAATCAAAAAATGATTACAACCGTTTCTAAAATATTTAAAAATGACTTATAAAGAAACTCTTTTTTTTGTAGCCAAATGTTTAACAATTTCTCTAGATAAAAAAAACAAAAAAGAAATTGAAACCCAATTAAAAACCACAGAAATAGATTGGGATGCTGTAGTAAAATTAAGTACAGGGCACTATGTATTTCCTGGTTTGTATTGTAACTTTAAAAGAGTAAACTTCTTAAAGTATGTACCAGAAGAATTGGTGAATTATATGGAATATATAACCAATTTAAACAGAGAAAGAAACGAGCAAATTATTGCGCAAGCTAAAGAAATCAATCAACTTTTGTTGGAAAACAATATTACCCCAATATTTTTAAAAGGAACAGGTAATTTATTGGAGGGTTTATATGAGGATATTGCAGAGCGAATGGTTGGCGATATAGATTTTGTTTTTTCTGGAAAAGAGTATCCAAAAGCAATAGAAGTTTTAATAAATAATGGTTATTCTAATGTTGATAAAGAAAACAAAACCAAACCAAATTTTAAACACTATTTTAGACTTCAAAAAGAAAATTACATAGCAGCCGTAGAAATTCATAAAGAACTACTAATTGAAAAATATGCCAAAGAGTTTAATTATACGATAGCAAATAATGATGCTCAAACTATTAACGGCATTAAAGTAATGAGTTATAAAAACCAACTTTGTTTATCTATAATTGCAAAACAAATTAATGATGATGGGTTTGAATTTAAAAACATTGCTTTAAGAAATGCTTATGATGTCTTTCTTTTATCGCATAAAACAATCGCAAAAGAAGCTTTTTCAAAATTGAATACTCTAAAGAATCCATTGAATTGTTTTTTAGCTATTTGTTTTGAGGTGTTTAACAAAGTAAATTCTTTAGAATATAATAGAACTAAAGAAACTGAAAAATATGTTGATACTTTCTATAAATATTCAATAGATAACCTTAAAGCACAGTCAAATACTAAAATAAAAACAATACTATTATTTATCAAAAAAAGGCTTGAAGTTATAAAACAGTCCTTTTTAGACAAAGAAATAAGAAATTGGCTACTAAAAAGAGTTACTAGCAAAACTTGGCAACAAGAAAAATTGATTCAATTGGGTCTAAAAAAACCTAAACCAAACGCTTAACCTCATCAAAATCTAAACCTCCATAATTACCAGAACTCATTAAAACAACCGCAGATTTTTCTAAATTCTGACGAAACAAAAAGTCCTTAAATTCTTGCGGATTCGTATAAATAATTAAATCGTCTCTATCAAATGCAGCTGCAATTTGTTCTTTAGAAACCTCATCTAATTGTTTAATTTTTACTGCGTGTGGTGCGTAAAAAACAACTGCTTTATCTGCAAAATCTAAAGCTCCTTTGTATTCAGTCAAAAATTCTGCATTTAAGCTAGAATACGTATGTAACTCTAAACATGCCAAAACTGTTCTTTCTGCATATTGTTCTTTTACAGCTTTTGTAGTTGCTGCCACTTTAGATGGCGAATGTGCAAAATCTTTAAAAATTACTTTTGAATTACTTTCAGCAATTTTCTCTAAACGTTTGCTAGCTCCAGAAAAACTTGCAATTGCTTCGTAAAAATCATCTTCATCTATACCCATATGCTGACAAATCCATTTAGCACCAGCTAAATTTTGAAGATTGTGTTTTCCAAAAATTTCTAATGGTAAATCTCCTTCTTCCGTTTCTAAATAAGTAATTCCGTTTTCTATAAAATGTTTAGGCGTTTCATAAGGATATTTCTTAATATGATTTGTGGAAGATTCTACAACATCTTTCACATTAAGATCTTCGATATTATATACCATGCTACCTCCATTTACCATAGCATCTGTAAAAATAGAAAACTGCTCTTTATAGTTTTCAAAAGTTGGAAAAACATTAATATGATCCCAGGCAATACCACTTAATAAAGCAATATTTGGCTTATATAAATGAAACTTAGGTCTCATATCAATTGGCGAACTCAAATATTCATCTCCTTCTAAAACAATAAAATCGTTTTCTTTAGTTAAATGCACCATGGTTTCAAAACCTTCTAATTGTGCACCCACCATATAATCTACCGCTCTTTCGTGATAATTTAATACGTGTAAAATCATAGAAGTTATGGTTGTTTTTCCATGAGAACCACCAATTACAACTCTAGTTTTATCTTTAGACTGCTCATACAAAAACTCCGGATAAGAATATATTTTTAAACCTAACTCTTGCGCCTTTAATAACTCTGGATTGTCTTTTTTTGCATGCATTCCTAAAATAATAACATCCAATTCTGATGTTAATTTTTCTGGAAACCAACCAAATTCTTTTGGCAACAATCCATATTTTTCTAAACGAGATTTAGAAGGATCATGAATGGTATCATCACTTCCTGTAACTTGGTATCCTTTTTGGTATAAAGCAATGGCTAAGTTGTGCATTGCAGAACCTCCAATGGCTATAAAATGTATATTCATTTGAAACGAGTTATCAGGTCGAGCGCAGTCGAGACCTTAATAATAACCTCTCGACTGCGCTCGAG
Source organism: uncultured Polaribacter sp. (assembly GCF_947495205.1). Classification (GTDB taxonomy): domain Bacteria; phylum Bacteroidota; class Bacteroidia; order Flavobacteriales; family Flavobacteriaceae; genus Polaribacter. The sequence goes on from NZ_CANLXV010000006.1 coordinate 145,159, forward strand.
GAGAAATAAAATCAGTTACAAAAATACAAAAGCTTGGCACAATATTAATTATATTTAGAACGAAACTCAACCAAAAATTAGTTTTACGCGTTTAAACAGATGGTTTACTCATTTTAAATTGTTTGTTAAACCCAATTAAACGTGCTTTACAAAACTAAATGCATTTGTTTATGAAAAAAATTACAACCACACTTATTATAATCATCTTATTTGCTACCAATTTTAATGCTCAAAAACCATTTGAAAATCTTTGGTTACAAGTAGAAAGGTTTGAAGTTGAAAACTTGCCAAAATCTGCATTAGCAATTGTAGAAACTATTTATACAAAGGCAGAAAAAGAGAAAAATGGTCCTCAATTGATAAAATCGCTTTTTTACCAAAGTAAGTTTGCCTTAACTTTAGAAGAAAATGCACAGCTAAAGGTTATTACAAACTTTAAAAAACACATTTCTAAAAGTAGTTTTCCTACAAAAAATGTATTACAAAATGTTTTAGCTAATTTGTATTGGCAATATTTTACCCAAAACCGATATAAATTTTATAAACGAACCAAAGTTGCGCCAAACTCAAAAAAAACTTCTACGAACTCAGAGCAAGATTTTAGAACTTGGGATTTAAATACACTATTTAAAGAAATTCATACTTATTTTAATGCCTCTTTAAAGAATGCAGAGGAACTTCAAAAAGTACCAACAAAAGATTTTGATGCCATTTTACAAATTGTTGAAGATTCTAAAAAGTACAGCCCTTCGTTATATGATTTTTTAGCAAACAATGCTTTACAATTTTACAAATCTTCAGAAACTACGATAACAAGTCCTTCTTATAAATTTATGCTTGATAACACTGCTTTTTTAAGTGACTTTAAAACTTTTAGAAACATAAAACTAACATCAAAAGACCCTTTATCTTTACAATTTAATGCTTTAAAGATTTACCAAAAATTAATACAATTTCATCAAAAAGAAAACAATGTAAATGCTTTAGTAAATACAGATATACAGCGTATTAATTTTGTGAAACAACACGCAACTTTTAGCAATAAAGAGCTTGTATTATTAGCAACATTAAAAAAATCTAAAGCACATTTTACAAGTAATAAAGTAAGTGGTTTGTATGCTTTTGAAATTGCTCATATCAAAAGAAAAAAATCAGAAAATAAAACTGCATTAGCAATTTGTAATAATGTTATAAAGCAATTCCCTAAAAGTTTAGGCGCTAAAAAATGTGCTATTTTAAAAAATCAAATTGAAACAAAATCGCTTGCAATTACTGCAGAAAAATTTATACCAATCAATACAAATTCTAGAGTTTTAGTAAACTATAAAAATATTAACAAACTCTATTTTACAGCTTATAAAATATCAGAAAAACAACTTCTAAATTTTAATAAAAGCTATCAATTAGAAGATAAAAAGCAATTAATTCAAACTTTAAAAAAAGTAAAAAACTGGAATGTAAAACTAAGAAATGAGTACGATTATTTACAACACACTACAGAAGTTATTGTACCAAAATTTACAAATGGAAGATATTTAATTGTTACTTCAGAAAGTAAAAATTTAAATAAGGATGCTATTTATGGCACTACAACCATACAAGTAAGCAATTTAACTTTAATAGAAAACAGGTTTGGCGATACATACAATTATCAAATTGTAGATAGAATTACAGGCAAACCTGTTAAAAATGCAAAAATACATCTTAAAAACAAAGTATTTAAAAACACCAATTACATCAACAAAAAACTTACAACAAACGCAAAAGGTTTTGCTTCTTTTAAAAGCGATGAAACGTATAGAAACGTAAATATTTCTGTACACACAAAGAACGATTTTGCCACCTTTGGTAATTATTATTTATACGAATATAACAGAACGCGTTATACAGATTCTTTAGATGAAGAAATTACAATTAAACCCTTTATTTTTACTGATAGAAGTATTTACAGACCTGGACAAACTGTTTATTTTAAGGCGATTGTTATTCAAAAACAAGGAGATAAATCTGAAGTTTTTAAAAATGAATTTGTCTCTGTTATACTTTATGATGCGAACGATCAAGAGGTAAAAGAATTGGATTTACAGTTGAATGAATTTGGTTCTGTTTCTGGAGAATTCGTTATACCAAACAATGGTTTAACTGGTGAATATACCATAGAAATAGATGAAACTTATGAAGACCACAAGAGCAAATTTTATGATGATAAAGACTTTGATTTTCTGTCTGAAACAACCTATATCTCAGTTCAAGAATACAAAAGACCAAAATTTGAAACTGAGTTTAAACCTGTAACAGAAAGTTATAAAATTAACGATGCTGTTATTGCAAAAGGTTTTGCAAAAGCATTTTCTGGAGCCAATATTACAGATGCAAAAGTGGCGTATCGCGTTCAAAGAAAAGTGCAATACCCAAGTTGGTATTATTGGTACAGACCACACCAAAATTCTAGTTCTCAAGAAATTACAAATGGAGAAACAGTTACTAATAATAAAGGGGAATTTAAAATTGTATTTAAAGCAATTCCTGATGCATTTGTTTCTAAAGAAAGTAACCCTGTTTTTACTTATGAAATTACAGCAGATATTACAGACATAAATGGAGAAAGTCGCTCAGCAACCTCAATTATAAAAGTAGGTTATCATGCTTTAATTGCAAGTATTTCTTTAGATGATACAATTGATAAAAACAGAAAAGAAACTCTTTTAAAAATTGATACAAAAAATTTAAATGATGAGTTTGTTGCTGCTAAAGGAAACATAAAAATTTACAAATTAAATGCTCCTAAAAATCCACTTAGAAAAAGACCTTGGTCTGCTCCAGATTATCAAGATATTTCAGAAAACACCTTTAGAACTTTATTCCCAAATGATCCGTTTACTAACGATGAAATTGATGAGAAAAACTGGAAAAAAGGGGCTTTAGTTTTTACTAAAAATTTTAACACAGAAACATCAAAAGAAATGCTTCTTAAAAACACAAAAAATTGGATTTCTGGTAAATACATTATTATTTTAGAAAGCAAAGACAAATTCAACCAAAAAGTAAAAGACGAAAAGAGGTTTCATTTATTTTCTAGCAAAGATAAAGAGGTTGCAGATGCCAAATTGTTTGCCATAAATACAAACAAAGCTACTTATAAGGTTGGCGATAATGCTATTATTTCAATAGGTTCTGCATCTAAAGAAATTACGGTAACTGTTCAAATAGAAAAAAACCATAAAATTGTAAATACTTACCTAGTTAAGTTAAATAATGCTACAAAAACTATTAAAATTCCTATTACAAAAAAGGATTTGGGTGGTTTTGCCATAAAATATCATTTTGTAAATTATAACTATTTTAAAAGTGGTAATCTAATTATAGATGTGCCTTATCCAGAAGAAAAAAACATTACTATTAATACCAATATTTTCAGAGACAAATTACAACCAGGAGCAAAAGAAACGTGGAGTTTTACAATTAAAGATGATGAAAATAATGTTATAGCTACTGAATTATTAGCTGCGATGTACGATGCTTCTTTAGATGAATTCAAACCTCATTCTTGGTATTTTAATCCTATAAATACTAGAAAAATATACAATTCTTACCAAACTAGTAATGCTAATAACAGTTTTGGAAACATTAATTTTAGAGTTTTAAATTACGCAAAAAACTATTACAGTTTCCCTTCTATTGCTTATGATACTTACAATTGGTTTGGATTTAGCTTGAATAATAGTAGATGGAAAAATAGCAAATATTTAGACAAAACAGTCCGTAAATTAAACCAACAGATCGTAAAAAATAAAATCAGAAAAAATGGTGAATTTAATAGCGTAATACAAGGTATTATTACAGATAAATACAATATACCATTACCAGGAGTTTCAATAAATATAAAAGGAAAAAGTAAAGGAACTAATACTGATTTTGACGGTTATTACAGTTTAACTGCCAAAAAAGGAGATGTTATTAGTGTTAGTTATTTAGGTTTTAAAACTGTAGAAATATATGTTGGCAAATTCTCTTCATTAAATATTGCGTTAGAAGAAGAAGTAAATAGATTAGAAGAAGTTGTAGTTGTTGGTTATGGAACACAAAGAAAACAATCTGTAGTTGGTTCAGTTCGTATGATAAAGGCAGAAGACCTAAAATACGATTCAGATATAACATCTATTTTAGAGGGAAAAGTAGCAGGAATTAGCGTTGAAAAAGAATCAACTAATGCTATTAAAATAAGAGGTATTAGCACTGTTAAAGAACAAAATACACCTTTATATGTTGTTGATGGTGTTGTTGTAGATTCTTTTAATGAGCGTGGCAATAACATTACAGACATTACAATTTTAAAAGATGCAGCTGCTATTGCAATATATGGTTCTAAAGGTGCAAATGGTGTTGTAATTATTACAACAAAAGCAGGTCAAGCAAAATTAGACAAAGAACTGGCTAAAGTAAAAGCTCGTAACAACTTTAAAGAAACCGCCTTCTTTTTTCCGCAATTAAAAACAGACAAAAACGGAAAAGTAAGTTTTACTTTTACAATGCCAGAAGCCTTAACAAGATGGAAATTGCAATTATTAGCACATACTAAAAATTTAAAATCGGCAATAAAAACACTACAAACAGTTACTCAAAAAGAAGTAATGGTAGTACCAAATGCACCAAGATTTTTAAGAGAAAAAGATACTATTACTTTATCAGCAAAAATCACGAATTTAACCAATAATCAATTATCTGGTTTTGCAAAACTGATTTTAACTGATGCTATTTCTGGGAAAGAAATAAATACTGATTTAGGGAATGTGAATTCTAATAAAAAATTTACTGTTGACACAGATGGAAATTCAAATGTATCTTGGAATTTATCAATCCCAGAAAATATGCAAGCAGTGCAATACAAAATTGTGGCAAAAGCTGGTAATTTTTCTGATGGTGAGCAAAACGTTTTACCCGTTTTAACCAATAGAATGTTGGTTACAGAAACCTTACCAATTTGGGTACTTTCCAATCAAACTAAAACATTTACACTAGACAAATTAAAAAATTTAAAGTCATCCACCTTAAAAAACCATAAACTAACGTTAGAAATTACATCAAATCCTGTTTGGGTTGCTATACAAGCTTTGCCTTATTTAATGGAATATCCTTATGAATGTGCAGAGCAAACCTTTTCTAAATATTATGCAAACACCTTAGCAAGTTTTGTGGCTAATTCAAATCCTAAAATTCAGGAAGTGTTTAACGCTTGGAAATCTTCAGATGCACTTTTATCAAACTTAGAAAAAAATCAGGAATTAAAATCATTAATCATTCAAGAAACACCTTGGTTAAGAGATGCACAATCCGAAAGCGAGCAAAAGAAAAGAATTGCCTTACTATTTGATTTGAATAAAATGAAAAATGAGCAAGAAAAAACCATCAATAAATTAAAAGATATGCAACTAAATTCTGGTGGATTTCCTTGGTTTAAAGGCGGTAGCTATGCCAGCAATTTTATTACGCAACATATAACAACTGGTTTTGGTCATCTACAAAAATTAGGCGTTACAGATTTTAAAAAATCAACCAAAAAAATGATTGAAAAATCGGTACAGTTTTTAGATGATGAACTTCTAGAACATTATAAAAAATTATTAGAAAGAGCCAAAGAAATAAGGCAAAAATCTAAAACAAAAAAGCAAGGAGAAAAAGCTTATGCCGCCTATTTAGCAAAAAACAATTTAAGCTATTTTACCATACAGTATTTGTATATGCGCAGTTTTTATGATGTTATGCCTATGAATGAAAAACTTAAAACTGCCGTAAATTATTATCAGAAACAAACAGAAATATTTTGGAACAACTATAATTTGTATGCCAAAGCACAAATTGCACTAGTACTTTTTAGAAATAATAAAAAAGCAACTGCCAATAAAATTGTAAAATCTTTAAAAGAAAATAGTATCACATCTAGTGAATTAGGCATGTACTGGAAGGAAAATACAGCAGGTTATTACTATTATCAATCTCCAGTAGAAACACAAGCGTTATTAATTGAAACGTTTTCTGAAATAGAAAATGATGTTGAAATTATTGACAACATAAAAATTTGGTTGCTGAAAAACAAACAAACCAATAGTTGGAAAACTACAAAAGCTACTACAGAAGCAATATATGCTTTATTATTAAATGGCACTAATTGGGTTTCAAATACAGAAATACCAACAGTTACAATTGGTACTAAAACCATAAATTCATCAACCTTAAAAGATACAAAGATTGAAGCTGGAACAGGATACTTTAAAACTTCTTGGAACAAAAACCAAATTAAACCAGCAATGGCTACAATTAGCATCAACAAAAAGGAAAAAGGCATTGCTTGGGGTGGTTTATACTGGCAATATTTTGAAGATTTAGATAAAATAACATCCGCAGAAACGCCACTAAAATTAAACAAAAAATTATTTTTAAAAGTAAATTCTGATACAGGAAAAGAACTGCAAGAAATTACAGAAAAAACAAAATTAAAAGTGGGCGATTTAGTTACCATAAGAATAGAAATTAGGTCTGATAGAGATATGGAATTTATTCATTTAAAAGACATGAGAGCTTCTGGTGTAGAACCAATTAATGTACTTTCTAAATACAAATGGCAAGACAATTTAGGCTATTACCAAAGTACTAAAGATGCAGCAACACATTTCTTTTTTAATAAATTACCAAAAGGCATTTATGTTTTTGAATACGATGTTCGTGCAAACAATGCTGGTAACTTTAGCAACGGAATTACAACCATACAAAATATGTATGCGCCAGAATTTAGCAGTCATTCTAAAGGTGATCGCATAAAAATAAATTAATTTTTTTTAACAAAACATTATTCAAATGAGTTAAACTTCTTTCATAAAAGACGCTAATTTTGCTTCAACAATTGTCAAAATAAAACAAGGATTATGAAAAAAATATTTTTAATGTTAAGTATCATTTTTACAGCAACATTTGCTACAAATGCTCAAGAAATTTCTGATAACACTATTGGATTGCGTTTTGGTGGTGGAAATGGAGTTGGCGCAGAAATAACATATCAAAAAGCATTAAAGAGCAACAACCGTTTAGAAATTGATTTAGGTTTAGCCAATGAATTTACTAATTTTAAAGCTACTGCTTTATATCAATGGGTTTGGAATTTAGAAGATAACTTTAATTGGTATGCTGGTGCAGGTGCTGGAATTGTTTCTACTAGTGGAGCAGGAATTTACGCTTCTGGTGTTGTAGGGATTGAATATAATTTTAATGCACCTATCTTATTATCCATAGATTATAGACCAGAAATTGGTGTAGCTGGTAATTTAGATGGTTTAAATTCCGATATTGCTTTATCTGTAAAATATCAATTTTAAGAATTTATAAAATCAATGCTTAAAAAAGGTTTTTTAAGCATTGATATCCATATTATTTTTAGGGGAAAAACACCCTAAATACACCAACTCTAAGTACTGAATACCAAAGTTTTAATATTTTTTTCTAATTTTGATAAAAAATTGAAAATGAAAAAAATAACACTACTTATTGCTTTAATTTCTTTAAGCGGTATTAGTCAAGTTACTGATATAGCAAAAGGTGGAGAATATAAATTAAACCCTTCTAAAATTGCTTGTATTAATGACAATACGAAAGCTAAAATTGCTATTCAAATTCAAAAGAGTAGACTTAAATTACGCAAACAAGGAAAATTAAAATCTAAAAAAACAGCGGAAAAACCTTCTTTTATTTGGCCTGTTAGAAAAAATGCACAAACACCTTACAACAATTCTTGGGCAGTATCTAACTTTTTAGATTATGACACAAATTTTCCTAACAAATTAAAAGATTACAATTGTGGTACAAGAACTTATGACACCCAAGATGGTTACAATCATAATGGTCTTGATATTTATACTTGGCCATTCAGCTGGTATCAATTTCAAAATAATATGTCTGAAGTTATTGCAGCAGCAGCAGGAACAATTATTTTTAAAGAAGATGGCAAACCAGACATGAATTGTGGTTTTAGCAACCTTACTTGGAACGCGGTTTACATAGAACATAGTGATGGCAGTGTAGCTTGGTATGGCCATTTAAAAACAGGTACATTAACCAATAAAAACGTTGGAGATAGTGTAGCTGAAGGAGAATATTTAGGCGTAATTGGTAGCTCTGGTAGTTCTACAGGTCCTCATTTACATTTTGAAGTATATGATAATAACAACAATTTAGTAGATCCTTTTACGGGTCCTTGTAACACAGCTGCTTCTTGGTGGAAAAACCAACCAGATTACTATTCGCCAAATATAAATACGGTATTAACACATAATTCTGCTCCAGAATTTAATACTTGTCCGCAAACAGAAACAACAAATATAAAAAATGAGTTTTTGCCTAATACTAAGGTTATTCTTGCCTCTTATTTTAAAGATCAAAAAGCTGGTACAAGCTCAAATTACAACCTCACAGGTCCTGGAGGTTTTAGTAGAAGTTGGAGTAAAAGTTTTACTAGTAATTTTGACAGTTCGTATTGGTTTTGGACTATGAAAAATCTAAATACTATAGGAGAATACACTTTTACGGTTACTTATGAAGGACAAACTGTTGCGCATAAATTTAATGTAGTTAATGTATTAAACGTAACTGCAGAAAATATAAAAGCGTTTAAAATACTTACCAATCCTGTAAAAAATGTTTTAAAAATAAATACCCCTAACAATACAAATATAAAAGACTATAATACAATTATATATAATAATTTAGGACAAGAAATGTATAAAAACAATGCCCTAACAACTAATTTAGATGTGCAATTCTTAAACAAAGGCTTGTATATTGTTAAAATATACAGCAAACTTAATTATTCATCTAAATCTATTAAAATTATTAAAGAATAGTGCTTGCACTAAATATCTAATTACAAACTAAACCTGTTTCCCAAAATGTAAACAATATTTTAGGAAGCAGATTTAATTTTTTAACACTACCCTACTTGGTGTATCTGTGCCGTTTACAATACTTTTAGTTCCTTGAGCCACAGCTTGTATGGTTTGTGTAATTACAGTCATATTTAAAGTTTCTGCCTCGTCAGATAATTGATGATAATCTGGATCTACATCTATTGGAGTGGTAGAAAATGTATGAGATGGCACACCTAACTTTGCTAAAGACGCATTATCTGACCTAAAAAACAAATTGTACTTTTTATAAGGATCTGGAAACAATTGATAACCTGTTCCTTCTAAATTTTTCTGAATAATTTTACCAAAATCACTTCTTTCAAAACCAGTTAACCAAGCCGTATTTGGACCAAAACTTGGTGTTTTCCCAATCATTTCTAAATTAATTCCTGCAACAAATTTGCTAGCGTCAATTCCTTTACCAAAATGTGTAGAACCAATTAAACCCATTTCTTCGGCTGTAAAAGCTGCAAAAACAATTGTTCTTTCAGTACCAATTTCTTTAAAATATTTGGCTAAAGTTAAAACTCCTGCAACTCCAGAAGCATCATCATTTGCCCCATTATAAATTAAATCTCCTGTTCCACTATTTTTCTTTCCTAAATGATCATAATGTGCAGAAATAATTACAATTTCATCTTTTTTACTTTTTCCTTCTAAAACGCCAATAATATTAAATGCCTTAATATTTTCTTTAGTTCTTCTGGCTTTAAAATCAAAATTTTGTCTGTAAGTATCTAAGCCGTTAAAAGTAGACAAACCAATTTTTTTAAATTCATTTTCTATATAAACCGCGGCTTTTTCAATACCTGGTGTACCTGTTTTTCTTCCTTCCATTTCATCAGAAGCCAAAGTGTACAAATGTTTTTTAACCAAATTAGAATCTATTACAATTTTAGTTTTAGCAGACAAACCTGCTTTCCCTGGTTTACCATCTGCACCACCTTTGCCTATTTGTACAGAAATACAACTAAAAGTAGTTACAATTATTAATAAAAGAACCTGTATTTTTTTCATTTACTTTATAAATTAAGCCCTAAATATACTGTTTTTTAAATTTATGTACATCCTTATCAAACTAAGAAAAAATCAAAATATATACCAATAAAAAATATGTATTTTTGTTAAAAAATAGATCAAATGATACTTTCTGAAATTCCTAATATAAAACATACAAATTCTAATAATTTCTTTTTGCTTTGTGGTCCTTGTGCCATAGAAAGCGAAGAAATGGCGTTAAGAATTGCCGAAAAAGTAATAGAAATTACTAACAAACTAGAAATTCCGTACATTTTTAAAGGCAGTTTTAAAAAAGCAAATCGCAGTAGAATAGATAGTTTTACAGGAATTGGAGACGAAAAAGCCCTGAAAATTCTTAAAAAAGTTTCAGAAACATTTAACGTACCAACAGTTACAGATATTCATGAAGTTTCAGATGCAGCAAAAGCTGCAGAATATGTAGATGTTTTACAAATTCCTGCTTTTTTAGTGCGCCAAACAGATTTAGTAGTTGCAGCTGCAAAAACAGGCAAAGTAGTCAACTTAAAAAAAGGACAATTTATGAGTCCAGCAGCCATGAAACATGCCGTACAAAAAGTAAAAGATGCTGGCTCTAACAAAGCGTGGATTACAGATAGAGGCACCATGTTTGGCTACCAAGACATGATTGTAGATTTTAGAGGAATACCAGAAATGCGTGCATTTGCACCAACTGTTTTAGACGTTACACACTCTTTACAACAGCCCAATCAAACTGCTGGTGTAACAGGTGGCAGGCCAGAAATGATTGAAACTATTGCCAGAGCTGGCGTTGTAAATAATGTAGATGGTCTGTTTATAGAAACTCATTTTGACCCTGCAAACGCAAAATCAGACGGCGCAAATATGTTACATTTAGATAATTTAGAAGCTCTTTTAACAAATTTAGTAGCCATTAGAAAAACTATAAATAAGTTATAAAAACCAAATTTCTAATATTGTTTGGGCGTTTTAACAGGCTTTCACTACTCGCTTTTTTTCTGAAAAAGAAAAAAGAGCTCAAACAAGCCGTTCAATCCCTAACGCAAATTCGTTATATTCATAAAAATTCTAACAAAAAAGGCACAATAATTGTTTAATATAAAGCATAAATTTTACAAAATATGAAACCCTTTTTGTTGCTTTTTTTATTAGTTTCTATTGCAGTAAATTCTCAAGAATTTGCCAAAGTAGATCAGTTGGTATTAAACTATCCCAAATTTTCTAATGTAGCAAACTTGGCTTCAAAAATAAAAAAAGACTTTTCTACAGATAAAGATAAAGCAAGAGCAGCCTTTATTTGGTTGGCAAATAATATAAATTACGATTTAGAAGAATATTACAATCCAAAACAAAGAACCTACAGCTTTAAATATAGAAACGAAGCCGAGAAATTAGAGAAAATTCAGCTTGCAAAAGACCAAATTATAAACACCGCCTTTAAAACCAAAAAAGGAGTTTGCGAAGAATATGCGCAAGCTTTTAAAAAAATTTGTGATTTACTACAAATAGAAGCTGCTGTAATTAGTGGTAATGTTAGAAACAGCGCCAGTGAAATTGGTATCATTAAAAACACCACCAACCACGCTTGGAACGCTGTAAAAATAGATCATCAATGGATTTTTTTAGACGCCACTTGGGCAGCAGGTTTTTTAAGAAATAACAAATGGATTAAAAGCTACAATAATTACTTTTACAACATACCCAAAGAAAACATATTTAAAACTCATTTGCCTAAAAAAAGCATTTGGATTTTACGTTTTGGAAGAATTACACCAAAAGAATTTTACAATCAGCCTATTTACAAAGAAGTTTTTTTAGATAGCAAAGCAACACTTTTAAACCCTAAACAAGGCATAATATCGCCAGATAAAGAAAATAAAATTGTACTTAAATTTAAAAATTTAAATGCAACAACACGTATTATTTACAACTTTAAAGGCAATAGAATTGCTAAAAAACCATTAAAAACAACAACAGGTAAAACCACAATAATTACCATACCTAATGCAAAAAGAAATACAGAATTAAACATTTTTATGAACGGCACAATTGCAATGCAATACAAAGTGCATTAAATACTATTTTTTTTTGTAAAAACCATTACCTTTTAGTTGATGAGCTTTCTCTAAAACGTAAAGCAATACGTCTTCATTTATGGCGTCTAAAGAAAAATAACGCAAAGATTTTACTACTTTTCTATTCTCAGCAATTAAATATTCGTTATATTTTGGTAGCGGTTGTGCTAACCAAAAACCAACATCTACATAACCTTTTTTTAGCGAAGTATTTAAATAGCAAAGCGGCTTGTTATCTAAATAATAAAAAGGTAATTTCCACTTGTATTGCAAATCTGTATCCGTAAAATTACTTTCTATTATAATTTGTAGATGCAATAAAATACTTTTAAAAGGCTCTGGCTGATTTAAAATATGTGCTTCTGCTGGTTTCATTAACAAAAAATTAGATGCGTTTTGTATATTTACCCAAGTTATACAATTTATGATAAACAAGAACAGTACTGCGAGTAAAGATAAAAATCATTTTAAACTAACTGGTTTTACAAGTATTTTAATTGGAGGTTATTTTATTATTTCTGGTTATATTCTTGAAACTATTTTAAAAGGTTTTTTAATAGATGACAACCCAATGGGAATGTTGTCTGCAGAAATTATAGAAATTGTAGCTATTATCATTATTTTTTTGGTTTTTCTTTTTTCTTCTTTAGCGTTATTTTTTAGTGGTAAAAGAAATGCGAAAAAACAAAACAATCAACTTTGGAATTCTCTGACAAAAAAAGCAACAAAAACATACCTTATCTTAGTTTTTCTAATTTTTGCTATTTTAATATTTTTAATGAGTTTTGGCAAAATAGACAGTATTACTCCTATTTTTTTAACGCTATATGCTATTTTATTGTTTGTTTTAAAGCATAAAAAACGCAAAAACATAGTAGTGTTATCTGGTTTAAGTATTTTATTGGCCATAATGTGTTTCTTAATTCCAACTTATTGGGCTTCTTCTTTGTCTATTTTAGGAATTGCACATGTAGCTTATGGTATTGCTGTTAGAGAGTAAAAAAACCTAATTCCAAAAATAATTATCTAAGTTTTGTTGTGTAATAACAAAATTATTATTTACTTTGTATTTCAAAGTTCTTTTATTTTTATGAGAAAAATTTTTATATTATTATTAATACCACTTTTACTATCTTCTTGTATAGAAGATAGCCTTTTTACTGATTCACATAACGGGTCTATAATCTTTAAAATTGATTGGGGAAATCGTAGAGAAAATTCTGAACTTTATAAAAAAATTGTAATTGAAAATGACACTTTAGAACTTTTAGATACAAATATTATTATTTCTGATATAAAGCTCATTGGAGAAAACAATACTTATAATCTTTCGGATTATTTAATGCTAAAAGATGTAAAATCTGTTTCATTCAGAAGTGTAAAGTTTGATAGTTACAAAATTTCCTTTACAATTGGTTTAGACACAACAATACATAATAACTTAAATAGTTTTGAAAATTTATATATAAACGATAATTATTATATTCTAAAATCAATCATATCAGATAGATATAATGAAAAAACATACTTTTATAATTTAACAGATATTAGTAAAGAAATTTCATATTTTGATGCTTCTCTAGATGGTTTTAAACCAGGAGCTGGTATATTTGTTAATCAAGCTGAAATTTACATTAATCTTGAGAACATTCTATTAACACCAAATATCATTAATAAAGACGAACTTACAGAAAGTGTTATAGACAATGAAAAATTACAGATAAAAATGTTTGAGAATCTTAAAAATAGTTCCATTAAAGCTAATTTTATTTACGATTAAATGAATATTAATAACTAATTTTCAAAGTTCTTTAAAGATGAGTAAAGAAGAGTATTTAAAAGACATATCAGAAATTAAAAACTTAATGAATAAATCATCTAAATTTATTTCATTAAGTGGTTTTTCTGGTATTTTAGCAGGAATTTATGCGTTGGCAGGAGCTACCTACTTTTACGCAACAAGTAGCACAATATTATTATCCGATTTAAATGAAATTGAAATACAAAAAGCCACAGTTATTTTAGTAATTATAGGAATTTTATCAACCTTAACAACTATCGCCTTTACCTCAAAAAGAGCTAAAAAAATTAAAGAAAACTCTTGGGATCATAAAACCAAAAATTTAATACATTCTTTTACAACACCTTTAGTTATAGGTGTTTTATTTGTTCTTATTCTATTTTTTAAAAATGAGTATGATTATTTAATTTCGTTGCTACTAATTTTTTATGGAACTGCCTTAATAAATTCCTCATTAAGAACTACAAATCATGTAAAACCACTTGGTTACATTCAAGTAGCTTTTGGTTTAATTTGTGCTATTTTTTCTAATTATAGTTTCATCTTTTTTACTTTTGGATTCGGCTTAGTTCACCTAATTTATGGATGTGTTATTTATGCTAAGTTTGATAAGAAAAAAGCATTTTGAAAAATATTCTTATCAATATAAACAAAGCTTTTGATCATAGAATTAGACTAGGTATTATGTCTATTTTAGTTGTAAATGATTATGCAGATTTTAAAAAGCTAAAAGAATTATTAGGTGTTACGGATGGTAATCTTGCCAGTCATTTAAAAGCATTAGAAAAAGTAGCATATATAAGATTTGAAAAACATTTTATAAATAGAAAACCCAATACAAAATATTTTACCACAACATTAGGTAGGCAAGAATTTAAAAAACACATAGATGCTTTGGAAAAATTAATCAAAAACTAATTTTAGGAACTTCTTTTAGTATTGGCGATTTAGTGGCCTACACTTTAGGAATTGTAACAATTATTATTCTTGAAAAAGTAGTGAGAAAACTAAAAGCTTAAAATAAAATACTACGTAAAATCTCTTTGAATTTTACGAACTACGTCTTCTAAACCGTTTAATTGCAATTCATAAACAAGTTCCATTTGTTTACCTAATTTACCATTGGGAAAACCTTTATTTTTATACCAAACAATGTAATGCTCTGGTAAATCTATTAAAAACCTGCCTTTAAATTTACCAAAAGGCATTTTTGCTTGTGCTAAATCTATTAAAAATTGTTGATTTTGTTCCAAAAAAAAAATATTTTTATGCGTCTTGTAAAGGTCTTAATTTAGGTTTGGTAATTGTTCTTTTTAGCTAAAGATTTTTAATTTTATTTTTTCTTTAATAAGTGCAGTTGTAATACTTATAACTTTTTGTACTTTTGCAGACCGCGTTAGGGATTGAGCGGTTTGTTTGAGTTCTTTTGTGTAATGTAATGGAACAAAAAACGAGTAGCGAAAGCCCGACCACACTTTTTCTGTGTGGTAACGCCCTAAAAAATGGTATTACTTTATGCTGTTTTTTTGTGTTCTTTGACAAAATATAATAAAAATTGCATTAAGAATTACAATTTCAAAACAAATTGGTATTCATGCAATAAGGCAAATTAAAATTTGCTTTTTTATTAAGGGGACGACTGGTTTTGACAGCAAGGTCAGTGAATTTGTAAGCATACCGAGTTATGAAATAACACTCGTTAAACCTAATTTCAACTTTTTAAACGGCGAAGATAACTACGCTTTAGCTGCATAATTCGAATCATAGTAGAATTTGCCTAGGCACACAAGGTGTGCAAGCTTTATGTCCACGAAAAGCCTTGGTTTATGGCGTTTCATTTTTGGGCATCGTAAAAATAAACATAGAAAATCTATTGCTTTGTTAGGTTTTTGAAATTAAAGAAGTTAAGCTTAAAGTGGATTGTTCTTAATCAGCTTTTTGTCGAAAATTAAGTAAGAACTAAGTATGTAGAAAGCTTTTTGGCTGCTTGTTTGGACCCGAGTTCGATTCTCGGCGTCTCCACAAATAACCCTGTAAATTATTAATTTACAGGGTTTTATTTTTTATATAAATTTTATTAAAAAAATTACAAAGCCCTTGGATCACTCAAAATTCCCAGTTTTTTAGACTTTATAACATTCATACTACAAAACCCAAAACGATTGGTAATTTTTCCATAACAAGCATAAATTCCCATTCCGTTTATGGGATATTGGTGTACAACGTCTGTAAAATGAACCGCATCAAAATAATCGCCTTCAGAATCTATAAATGTGCTCAATCGCATGAGTTTACCTTGTGATGTTTTGTTATAACGAGTGGTTACCAATTGCCCGTATAATAGTACATTTTTATCTGTAAATTGGTGCATTTCTTTTGCTTTTACATGCTTACAAAACGTTTCTGAAACCAAAGAAAAGTAATTATGAATAGTAAAACCTAACAGTTCCATTTCATCATAAATAGTTTCTAACCAATGTGTTTTTAGGTTGGGTAATGTAAATTTTTGGCGTTGAATTGGAAATAGCTTTCCTTGGTCTTGTATTTTTTTATTTTTGGTTGCATTTAATCTAAAAGTAGATTGCCATAATAAATTCTTCTTGGGTTGTTGGGTAAATCTAAATGCATTAATCCTGATTAAAATGGTTAACTGTTCTATGGAGATTAAAATTCGATTTAAAAAATCTTCAAGAGAACTAAACACGCCATTTAATTGTCTTTCCGTTAAAATTCTTTGTATGGTTAAATTTTCTAAGCTTTTTAAATAACCAAAACCCAAATAAATTGTTTTTCCTTTTACAATATTGGCATGATCACTGGTATTTATACAAGGTAATTCTACAATTGCACCACACATTTTTGCTTCATGTATGTAATGTTCTGCAGAATAAAATCCACCTCCATTATTTAAAACTGCCACCATAAATTCTATTGGGTAATAGCATTTTAAAAACAAACTTTGGTAACTTTCTACGGCGTAAGATGCAGAATGTCCTTTGGCAAAAGCATAGCCTGCAAAACTTTTAATCTGATTCCAAACTTCAAAAATTAGCTTATCTTCATATCCTTTTTTACGGCAATTGGCAATAAATTTATGTTCTACGGCTTTAAATTCTGCCAAAGAACGGTATTTCCCACTCATTCCTCTTCGTAAAACATCTGCTTCTCCTAAAGACAAATCTGCAAACTGATTGGCTACTTTTAAAACATCTTCTTGGTACACCATAACTCCGTAAGTTTCTGGCATAATTTTTAACAAAATAGGATGCGCTTCTTTGCGTTTTTCTGGAAATCGATGTCTTTTGATAAACTCCTCTTTCATACCAGAACCAGAAACTCCTGGGCGAATTATAGAACTTGCAGCTACCAAACCTAAGTAATCTTGGGTTTGCAACTTTTGCATTAAACCTCGCATTGCTGGAGATTCTACATAATACGCGCCAATTGCGCCACCTGTTTTTAAAAGGTTGTTAATGTTTTTATCGTTTTTAAAACGCTCTACATTGGTAATATCAATTGCTGGTGCATTAGGGTTGTTTTGTTTAATGATTTCTAAAGCATCTTTAATTTTTGCCAAACCTCGTTGTCCTAAAATATCAAACTTAAAAATACCCACATCATCTGCAATATTCATATCAAACTGAACGGTTGAAAAGCCTTTTGGTGGTAAACTTGTTGCAGAAAAGTAATGAATAGGTTTGTCTAAAATTAAAATTCCGGCAGAATGTACACTCACATAATTTGGAAAACCTTCTATAAGTTTGCCATATTTTAAAACCAATTGCGCCATAGAATCAAACTGATTTTTTGAAGCTGTAATCTGTTGTTGATTTTCTGTTGATGAAAGGCTAAAAACACTGGTAGATTTTGATGCAGAAGATTGGGTTTTCTTTTCTTTAATGCCTTTACTTAGTTTGTCTATTTCTTCTTTTGGCAAACCAAAAACTTTACCCAATTCTCTAACAACAGCTTTGTATTTAAACGTAACATATGTTGCCAATAAGGCAACATTTTTAAACCGATTAAAAATATATTGGGTAACAGTATCTCTATCTTTCCAAGAAAAATCAATATCAAAATCTGGTGGCGAGGCTCTGTAAGGATTTATAAAACGTTCAAAATACAAATCTAACTCTATAGGATCTACATCTGTAATGCCAATAATATAGGCAACAATACTGTTTGCGCCACTTCCTCTTCCTACATGAAAAAAATTGTTTTTTTTTGCATAAGAAACAATGTCATAATTAATCAAAAAAAAGGAAACAAATTTTAATTTGATAATTACGTTGAGTTCTTTTTGGAGTCTGTCTTTTATTTTTTGCGTAATTACGTTGTAGCGTTTGTGAATTTTAGCATCACAAAGTGCTATTAACTTTTCGCAATCTTCTTGAAAACTATTGTAATACAATTGCTTATTTTGATTTTCTCTTTTTTCATCAAAATTAAAATGTATTTCGCATTGGGCTTGTATATGTATTGTATTGTTAATGCTATAAGGCATTTCTTTATAAAATTCCTTTAATTCTTTTGCTGTGTACATTACATCTGTTTGCAAACATTGTTCTGTAGCACATAATTTACTTAGCAATACATTTTTATCTATAGCACGCAATAATCTGTGTGCGTTAAAATCTTTTTTATTTCTGATGGTAACTTGCTGCTGTATTACAATTTTATCTTTTAAACGATTAAGATGAGAAAACTTAAGTTTATGTACTTCTGCAACAGAAACGCCAATAAATTGGTTTTTAGAAAACGATGTAATCTCTAATTCTAATACTTTTTCAAAAGGATAAATAACAAAAACGTCTTCTAAAAGAGGAACTTTGTCTGGGAAATTAATTTTTGATTCTAAATGATATGATAAAAAAGTATTGATATGCTGAAAACCATTATTATTTTTCGCAATTATAACATACTCTTGTTTGTTTCCATTTCTAAAATCTACACCTAAAATTGGTTTAACATTGTATTTTTTTGCCTGTTTTACAAAACGCATGCATGCAGACGTATTATTAATATCTGTTAACGCAAGTGTTTTAATGCCATTTTTTACGGCAAGCTCCAATAACTCCGTTTCTGAAAACGTACCAAAACGTAAAGAATAATAAGTGTGGCAATTTAAATACATTTAAAAATTTGGTTTGCAATAATTTTATTAGGAAGCATTGTAAAAAACAATTACTGTTTTCTGTGTGCCAAAACCAAAGGTGGTTCTCCGCTAAACGGGTTGCTAAACCTACCAATAGTTTTTGCGCCCATGGCAGCTGCACGCATTACACTTAACTCGCCATATTTATTTCTAATACTATCCATGGCATTATACAAATGCAACATTTGCTCAGTATCATCAAAAAGATTAATTTGGTAATTGCCACTTACAATATCAGAAACTTTAACACCTACTAATCGTATTAACAAACGTCTGTTATACAGTTTTTTAAAGAGTTCTAAAACCTTTGGTATAATAATATGATCTGCACTTGTATATGGTATTTTAATTTGTTTGCTGTACGTATTAAAATCAGCATATCTAATTTTTACACTAATTGTTCCTGTTAGTTTATCACCTTTTCTAAGTTGATACGCTAAATTTTCTGCCATTGCAAAAATGGTTTCCTTTAGTTTATTTACGTCTATGGTATCTCTATTATAAGTGCGTTCTGTAGATAAAGATTTACGCTCGTGAAAAGCAATAATTGGCGAATTATCAATACCATTGGCCCGTTTCCAAATGGTTCTTCCATTGGCACCCAAAACGCTCATCATCATTTCTAAAGGCATTTCTTGTACTACTTTTACTTTATCTACACCTAAATTTCTAAGTATTTTGTATGTTTTTTCTCCTACGGATGGAATTTTACGAATAGATAAAGGCGCTAAAAAAGATTTCTCAAAACCCCGATCTATTTTTAATTGATTGTTAGGTTTGGCTTCTCCTGTAGCTACTTTAGAAACAATTTTATTTTGAGACAATCCAAAAGAAATGGGCAAACCACTT
Source organism: uncultured Polaribacter sp. (assembly GCF_947495205.1). Lineage (GTDB taxonomy): Bacteria > Bacteroidota > Bacteroidia > Flavobacteriales > Flavobacteriaceae > Polaribacter. Next base: position 165,010 of record NZ_CANLXV010000006.1, read on the forward strand.
TCTTTAATAATGCGCTGTCTTAATTCTGATGCATATTTGTAACTTCCAAAAAAAGCATCCATACCAGAAAGATCTGCATAAAATTCATCTATACTTGCTTTTTCAAAAACCGGCACTTTTTCTTTAATAATTTCTGTTACAATATTAGAGAATTTAGAGTACGTACCTGTATTGCCTCTAATAATAGTAGCTTCTGGACACAATCTTTTGGCAATTTTCATAGACATGCCAGAGTGTATACCAAAACGCCTGGTTTCATAACTACAAGCAGCAACCACACCTCTATCTCCTGTGCCACCAACTAACAAAGGTTTTTTTTGTAACCTACTGTCTATTAAACGTTCGCAGGAAACAAAAAAAGTATCTAAATCTAGATGTAATATATTTTTTTTCACGTTGTAAAATTAGCTACAATTTCATACATTTGTTGCTCAAAATTGTAGCATTATGATTAATTTATCAAAAAACATAAAACATTTAAGAAATCTCAAAAAGTTAACACAAGAGGCTTTAGCAGAAGAATTGAATGTAACCCGAAGTAGAATTAGCGCTTATGAAGAAAATAGATCTTTGCCCACAATTGAGTTTTTAATAGATTTTTCTAAATATTTTAAAATACCAATAGATATTATTGTTAAAAACGATTTAACCAAAGCTACCGATGTTTCTTTTATAGAGGTAGGCAACAAACGGGTATTATTTCCTATTTCTGTTGATAGTGATAATGAAAATTTAATTGAAATTGTACCTTCAAAAGCATCTGCAGGATATTTATTAGGTTATGACGATCCTGAATATATAGAACAACTAGAAAAAATAAAACTGCCTTTTTTACCAACAGGAAAACATAGGGCTTTTCCTATAAAAGGAGATTCTATGTTGCCTATGAAAGATGGTTCTTACGTGGTTGCAGAATTTGTAGAAGACATTAAAAATGCAAAAAGCGGCCTGTCTTATATTGTAATTACTAAAGATGATGGTATGACGTATAAACGCGTTTACAATCAAGTAAAAGAAAAGCAAACTTTTTTATTAAAACCAGATAATACAGCGTACCAACCTTATGAAATTTCTGTTTCTGAAGTTTTAGAATTATGGCAATTTACCTGTAGCATTAACACACAAGAATATGAAGAACACGAACTTAAAATTAGTAGCATTATACAAATGTTTACTAGTTTGGGTGTAGAGTTAGAAGCTTTAAAAAAGAATTTGGCCTAATTTTTTATGCTGAAAGCTAATAATATACACACCAAAATAAACCACTTAAAAAATTAAACGAATTAGGCATTAGAGGTCTTTTAAAAACTTTAATTTGTATTATATTGCCAATAAATAAAGTACTTGAAAAAAATAATAATTTCTGTTACTAATGATTTAACTACAGACCAACGTGTAGCTAAAGTTTGCAACACGCTGTTGGCTAACAACTTTGAAATTACCCTTATTGGTAGAAAACTAAAAAACAGCTTACCAATTAACAGAAACTACCAAACAAAAAGAATGCAGCTTTTTTTTAATAAAGGCTTTTTGTTTTATGCTGAGTATAATTTTAGATTATTTTTTGTCTTATTATTTGCTAAAAAATCTATTTTATTGGCCAACGATTTAGATACTTTACTACCAAACTTCTTGGTTAGTAAAATAAAAAAAACACCCATAATATACGATAGTCATGAGCTTTTTCCAGAAATTCCAGAATTAGTTCACAAAAAAAATGTAAAAAAAATTTGGTCTAAATTAGAAGCTACAATACTACCAAAATTAACCAATTGTTATACGGTTTGTAATAGTATTGCTAAATATTATGCAGAAAAATACAATACACAATTTAAAGTAATTAAAAATTTACCGCTAAAAAACAAAGCCATTACAACTGGCAAACTAGGGTTTAAAACAGAAAATAAAAAAGTTATTCTTTACCAAGGAAGTGTAAATGTTGGGCGTGGTTTAGAGTTAATTATAGATACCATAACTTATTTACCAAACCACATACTTGTAATTGTTGGTACAGGAAATATTATAAACAATTTAAAACAATTGGTTTTGGTAAAAAAATTACAAAATCAAATTTATTTCTTAGGAAGAAAAACGCCAGAAGAACTTCAAAAAATAACACCTTTAGCAGATTTAGGTATAAGTATAGAAGAAGATTTAGGGTTAAATTATAGATTTGCTTTGCCCAACAAAATCTTTGATTATATACAAGCAACAATACCTATTTTGGTTTCTAACTTACCAGAAATGAAACAAATTGTATTAGAACACAAGGTTGGCGAAATTATTGCAGAGAGAAACCCAAAAGCTTTAGCAAATCAAATTAACAACATGGCAAACAAAGATTTTTCTGTTGCATTAAAAAAAGCCAAAGAACACTTAATTTGGGAAAAACAAGAAGATGAATTATTAACTATTTTTAAAAGTTTGATGTAAAATAGAAAGTCTAAATAAATTAAAAAGAAACAAAGACGAAGTATTAATTACCATTTTTTTCAACTGAAAATTAAGCAAAAAAGTTAGTTTTAATTTTTTAATTTTTAAGTAAACAGTTGTAATATTGGTATCCTTAAAATCTAACTGTTTATTTTTTAATAAACTAGTTAGGTTTTCTATAGCTAAAATTGTTTTTTCTACAAATACCATATTATCATCTATACCCAAATGATAAATTTCATTTTCAAGATGATTTATTTTAATCTTACGCTCTTGTAACTCTTTTGCAAAAAACAAATCTTCATAACCATAATTCACCAAATCTTCATTAAATAAAACGCTTGTAAAAACAGCCTTTTCAATTAAAAAATTTGAAGTGAAAAAATATTTATCGCCTTGTTTTTTCCTTACATCAATAGCAATTTGTTCGTGCTTTTTACCATATTTATATCTTAATAAATTTTTATTAAAATGATCTTCTTTATATTTTGTTCCGCCACAAAAAACAGTTCCTTTTTCTTGTAAACAAGCTATATATTTTTCTATAAAGTGGTTGGTAACTGGCGCTACATCTGCATCTAAAAAAAGCAACCAATTGTATTTTGCTGTTTTTGCTAGTAGGTTTCTTATGGCACTTCTACCTAAATTATTTTCTAAAGTTTTAAAAGAAGCAAATGTAAGTGTGTTAATTGCATCATTTTCTAGGTTTAAAGAAGATTTAGAAGCATCATCAAAACAAATAATTTCAAAAGCAATTGTTGTTTTACTAAGTTGCTCATGAATTTCTTTAACCAAAGAAAATGCGTTGTAATTATATGTAGGTATTAAAACAGAAAGCATTAAACGTTTGCTTGCTGAGTTACTTCAAAAAGAGCACCACCTTCGCACTTAATGGTTTTATGTTTAAATTTAACAATTAACTGGTAATCATGCGTTGCCATTAAAATGGTTTTGCCACTTTTGTGAATTTCATTTAAAAGCTCCATAACCTCTAAAGATGTTTTAGGGTCTAAGTTACCTGTGGGTTCGTCTGCCAAAATTAATTCTGGGTCGTTTAACAAAGCTCTAGCAATGGCAACACGTTGTTGTTCTCCTCCAGAAAGTTCAAAAGGTTTTTTGTAATAATGAGATTTTATGCCAACCTTATCTAAAACCTCGTGAATTTTGTGCTTAATTTCTTCTTTATCTTTCCAGCCTGTAGCTCTTAAAACAAATTTTAAATTATCAAAAACAGTACGATCATTCAACAATTTAAAATCTTGAAAAACAATGCCAATTTTTCTTCTTAAAAAAGGAATGTCTTTTTCTTTTATTTTTTTTAAATCAAAATCTACAATAGATCCTAAGCCTTTTTGCAGTTTTAAATCTCCATATAACGTTTTCATTAAACTACTTTTACCACTTCCTGTTTTACCAATTAAATAATAAAATTCTCCTTTATTAATTTTTAAATTAACCTTAGTTAACACCAAATTATCTCTTTGATAAATTGCTGCATTTTCTAATTCTAAAACTGGTTTTTCCATAAAAGCTGTAGTTTCTACAAACTTATAAGTTTCTATTGATTTTTTTACTATGAATTGCTAACAATTGTTACATTTGATGCAAAATGATAACATTTTTTAGAGCACATCAAACAAAATAAAAAAATGTACGTTATTAAAAATGAGTACAAAAATTATTCCATGAAATATCGTTTTTTAATAAAACTAATTTTTACTTGCCTTATTTCTACTACTACTTTTGTTAGTGTTGCACAACAATCTTTAGTAGCAACTAATTTTGCAAAAGAATATACTATTGCTCTAGAACACTACAATAACAAAGCTTATGCTATCGCAGAAAAAAACTTTGAAAGCATTAAAAATAAATCTAAAATTGGTACAAACTTAAAAGCAGATGCTTCTTTTTTTGAAGCCATGTGCGCTGTAAAATTAAATAAACCAGAAGCAGATAAAAAAGTACTAACTTTTGTAGAAGAAAACCCAAACAGCAACAAAAAAAACCGTGCTTTTTTTACCATTGCCAATTATTATTTTGCAAACAAAAAGGCTGCTTATGCCTTAAAATGGTTTCAAAAAGTAAATATTGATGAACTTTCTACCGAAAATAAAAAAGAATTAAACTTTAAAATGGGGTATGCTTTATTGGTTACTAAAAACTTAGCCCTAGCTAAAACAAAGTTTTTACCACTTATTAATGATGCCAAATACGGTAACGATTCTAGATATTATTATGGATTTATCTCTTATAAATTAGAAGATTATGGCATTGCAGAGTCTACTTTAAAAGAAATTGCAGATAATGATTCTTACAGAGCAGAAATTTCTTACTACTTATTAGATATTAGTTTTAAAGCAGGTAAATTTAAACGTTGTATAAACGTTGGTTTAAAAATTTATGAAACCATAGAAAAAAAATTAAAATCTGATGTTGCTAAAATTATTGGTGAAAGCTACTTTAATTTAGAAAAATATGCAGAAGCTATACCGTATTTAAAAAGCTACAAAGGCACTAAAGGCAAATGGAATAATACAGATTATTACCAATTAGGTTACGCCTATTACAAACAAAAAGATTTTGAAAACGCTATTAATAACTTTAATAAAATTATAGATCAAAAAAATGCAGTTTCTCAAAATGCATATTATCATTTAGGAGAATGTTATATGAATTTAGAAAAAAAATCTGAAGCGCTTAATGCATTCAAATCTGCATCTGAAATGAGTTTTAATACAAACATACAAGAAGATGCTGCTTTAAATTATGCAAAATTAAGTTATGAGGAAGGTAATCCTTTTAAGCCTGTGGCAAATATTTTACAAGACTACTTAAAAAAGTATCCAAAATCTAGCGCCTATGAAGAAATTAACCAACTATTAGTTACATCTTTTTTAAGTCAAAATAATTTTGAAGGAGCTCTTGAGTTTTTAAAACGAAAAAAATCAAAAGAAAATAAAAAACTAATACAAGTGATTTCTTTATACAGAGGTTTGCAATTGTTTAATAAAAATGAATACAACAATGCACTACCCTACTTTTTAGAAAGTAGTAACGCCACCTCTAAAACAATTAGCAATAAAGCCAAATATTGGGAAGCAGAAAGTTTATATCGTTTAAATAAATATGATGCCGCAGTAAACAAATTTATCAACCTTAAAAAAAGTGTAGCGCTAAATACTAACGAATTTTTATTGATAGACTACAATATTGGTTACAGCTATTTTAAATTAGCAAAATACAATTTAGCAAGTATTGCTTTTAAAGATTTTTTAAAAAAAGACGCTATTACAGATGATGTAAAATATGACGCTTTAATTAGGTTAGGCGATTGTTATTTTGCACTTACCAAGTATTCTAATGCTATAGAAACCTACCAATTGGTTACTAAAAACTTTGGTTTAGACGCAGATTATGCACAATACCAAATTGGAATGAGTTTTGGTTTTATTGATAAAAATGAAGCAAAAATTGATGCGCTAAAAAAGGTAATTAACAATTATACAACTTCTAATTTAAAAGATGATGCACTATACCAATTAGCCACAACTTACACCAATTTAAAAGATACCAAAAATGCAATTATTGCTTTTGAGAGATTAGTAGAAAAACACCCACAAAGTATTTTTATTCCAAGAGCTTTATTAAGGCAGGGCTTGTTATATTTTAATGATGATGAAAACAAAAAATCTTTAGCATCTTATAAAGAAGTTGCTTCAAAATTTCCAAATTCTCCAGAAGCTTTAGAAGCAGTTGCAAATGCAAGAAATGTTTATATAGATGAAGGAAATTTAGAAGATTATGTAAATTGGATAAGAACCTTAGAATTTATAAATATAACCAATGTAGAGTTAGATAATACCACTTTTGCTGTTGCAGAAAAAAAATACTTATCCTCTAAAAATGCAAAAGAAATTATAGAAAACCTTCAAACATACTTAAGAAAATTTCGAAACGGAATTCACATTATAAAAGCAAATTATTATTTAGCAGATGTTTATTATAAATTAAAAGATTTTAAAAAAGCAAAAATATACTATCAGTTTTTAACGGATAAAGAAATATCTGATTTCACAGAAGATTCATTAAATAAATTAGCGCAAATCTACCTACAAGAAAACGATTTTAATAGTGCTTTACCATTATTAGACAGGTTAGAACAACAAGCTTATATTGCAGAAAATATTTTGTTTGCTCAAAGTAATTTAATGCAAGGTTATTATGAATCTAAGGCTTATGATTTGGCTATAGAATATGCAAAAAAACTCTTACAAAAAGACAAATTACAACTGCAAGTTGCCAATGATGCTAAAATAATTATTGCAAGATCAGCTATAGCAACAAAAGATTTTTATACGGCAGAAGATTTTTATACACAAATAGAAACCACAGCAAACGGAGTATTAAAAGCAGAAGCTTTGTATTACAATGCATATTTTAAAAATCAACAACAAGCTTACGAAGCCTCTAACAAAGTAATCCAAAATTTAATTGCAAACTTTTCTTCTTATAAATATTGGAGCGTAAAAAGCTACGTTATTATGGGTAAAAATTATGCTGGTTTAAATGATGTATACCAAGCAAACTTTGTACTAGAAAATATAATTAAAAACTTTAAAGAATTCGAAGACATTACCAAAGAAGCGCAATTGGAATTAGAAAAAATTAAAGAAAAGCAAGCTAAAACCAACAACTCTATAAATTCAGAAAAAAAGAATTAATGAAAAGATCTTTCTCTCTTTTAGCCTTACTTTTTTCTTTTTTTCTTACAAATTCGCAAGAAAAAAAGAAAGACACACTTGTAAAAACAGAAGTGGTAAATGTGGTTACCAAATACAACCCAAAAATTACAGATGTAAATAAAATTAAAGAGAACCCAACCATACAATTATTAGACAATACAAAAAAGAAAAAATTAAAATACAATATATTTTCTGCTCCTGTAGCCTCTACGTTTATACCTAAAACTGGTGTTGTAAAAGGAATTAATTTAGGTGTAAAAGAAAGAATTTACAAGAACTACATTGCTGCTGGTTTTGGCAACTACATAAGTCCTTTTGCTGATGTATTTATCTACAACAACAATCGTTTTAATAGTGAGTTTGGTTTCTCTGCAAAATATAACGCTTCTTTACAAAATATAGAAAACACCTTATTAAACAGCACATTTACGAACTTATCTGTTGGCGCTTTTTACAAAAAAGAAGCACGTTATTTTAATTGGAAAGTTAATGCAGATGCAGTTTCAAGTGCTTACAATTGGTATGGTTTACCAGAAAACAATTATACTGATCTTGTGTTAAACTCTATAAATGAAGTACAAAAATACAACTTGGCTAAATTAAGCACAACGTTTAACTTTTATGATTCTTATATAGATTATGGTAAGTTAAATCTTTCTTTTTTTAGTGATGATTTTAATAGTCAAGAAATTTTAGCAGATTTTAATACCAAATTAAGTTTTCCCTTAGACTTTTTAGGGTATAATGTAAATGAAATTTCTGTAATAACTAGCTTTGAGTATTTAGGTGGTAATTTTCAAAAAAATTACGCAAACACAAATAAAGTAAATTACACCCAACTTACAGCAAAAATTAATCCTACATATCAATTAGACTATACCAATTTAAAATTAAAAGTTGGCTTTAAAACGTTTTATGCTATAGATTCAGAAAACAACATAAATAACTTGCTAATATTTCCAGATGTTCTTAGTAAAATAACTATTTTTAAAAAGTATATTAATGCATATGCAGGCGTTACTGGTAATTTACACTCAAATACTTACCAACAATTTACAGAAGAAAACCCATTTGTTTCACCAACCTTATTTATAACGCAAACTGCAGAAACCGCTAACTTCTTTGCAGGTCTTAAAGGAAATATTACAAATTATTTAAGTTACCACATAAAAGCGGCAAAAATCACAGAAGAAGACAAACCTTTATTTCTTAGAAACAATTCAAAATCAGACGGTACAACTTCAATTGTAAATAATAAATCATTAGAAGGTTATGAATATGGCAATTCTTTTGGTGTTTTTTATGATGATGTAGAAACAACCCATTTTCTTACTGAAATTGAATATTTTTTCAATAAAAACCTAACGCTTACTGCACAAGTAAACTACAACAATTATAACACTACAAATGCCTTAGATAGTTTTAATTTACCAGAATTAGAAGGTGCATTTTTAGCAAAATATAAAGCAAAAAAATGGTTTGCAAACGCTACTATTTATTATGTAGATTCTCGTAAAGACATTGTTTACAATGCAACATTCCCTTCTAGTATTAATAGTTTAAATACATTAGATGCTTTTGTAGATGTTAATCTAAATGGCGGATATCATTTTAACGATAAGTTTTCTGCATTTTTAAGATTAAACAATGTATTAAATAATAATTACCAGCGTTTTACAAACTTTAATGTACAAGGTTTTCAAGCTTTAGGCGGTTTTACTTATAAGTTCGATTTTTAGTAAAAACACCTTTAAAAGAACTTTATATAATAAATTTAGATAAAATGAAAAAAATAGTTCTACTCGCAATACTTTTTAGCTTTCTAATTACATTTGTAACAAATACTCAAATCAAAATGAAAAATTATATAATTTTATTTTTATCTATAACACTACTTTCGTCTTGTTTGTCTAATGAAGACAACAATATAGTAGCAGAAACTGAGACAGATATTATAGCTTACATAGAAAACAATAACTTAGATGCTACCAGAACAGCATCTGGTTTATACTACGTAATTACTAAAGAAGGCACAGGACAAAGCCCTGTTTTTGCTTCTGATGTTATTGTTAGTATTAAAGGTTCTTTTTTAGATGGAACTGTATTTAGCGAGAACAATGCCAATGGTGTACCAGTAAGATTAAGAGATCAAATTTTAGGTATCGTAGAAGGTTTACAATTCTTTAAAGAAGGTGGAGAAGGTATTCTTTTAATACCAACAGAACTTGGTTTTAATGATGGCGTTGCATTGGTAATAGAAGTAAAACTGATAGACGTTATAGATAATAATGCAGATATTTTAGAATACATTGCCACGAATAATTTAGATGCTCAAAAAACAGAATCTGGCTTATATTATGTGATAGATAAGGAAGGTAATGGAGCACGTCCTAACGCAGCTTCTTCGGTTACAGTAGCTTATCAAGGTTTTTTATTAGATGGTACTGTTTTTGACCAAAGTGATGCAGAAGGAATTACCTTTGATCTTAACGCTGTAATAGCTGGCTGGACAGAAGGTTTACAGTTGTTTAAAGAAGGTGGCGAAGGTACTTTAATAATACCCAATGAGTTAGGATATGGAATTACAGGAATACCACCAACTATTCCTGGAGGTGCTGTCTTAATATTTGATATTAAATTGCTTAAGACAAATTAACACTTCAATAAAAATATAAAAAAAGCGAAACTTAAAAGTTTCGCTTTTTTTTTAAGCTATTATTGGTTTTATAAAATCATCTATTTTAGCAATACCATTTTGCCCTAAATTTTTAATAAAAGCAGAACCTATAATGGCACCATTTGCATATTCACAAGCGGTAGTAAACGTTTGTTTATCAGAAATACCAAAACCAACAATTAATTTACTTTGTAGGTTCATATTTTTAATTCGTTCAAAATAAGCAATTTGTTGATTAGAAATTTCTCCTTTTGCACCTGTAATTGAAGAAGAAGCTACAACATAAATAAAAGCATTGGTATAACTGTCTATTTTTCGAATTCTTTCTTCCTCTGTATTGGGTGTAATTAAAAACACATTGGTTAAACCATATTTATCAAACAAAGCTTTGTAATGGTTTTCAAATTCTACCATTGGTAAATCTGGCAGAATTAAAGTATCAATACCACATGCTACTACTTTTTGGCAAAATTTATCTTCACCATATTTAAGCATTTGGTTTAAATAACCCATTAAAACCAAAGGTGTTTTGTTAGTGTTTTTAACAGTCATTAACTGCTCAAAAACAATATCTAAATTAATACCGTTTTCTAAGGCTTTTTGACTACTGTCTTGAATTGTTGGTCCGTCTGCCAAAGGATCTGAATAAGGCAAACCAACCTCAATAAAATCTACACCACTTTTTTCTAAAGATGCAATAACTTCTGTGGTATCTTCTAATGCAGGATAACCACATGTAAAATATATGGATAAAAGATTACGCTCTTTTTTCTGAAATAATTGTTGAATTGAATTCATTTTTTTCTGGTTGTAATTCCTACAAAGGTAGAAATCTATTCTGTTTTACAATTTAATTCTAAAATTCCTGTTTTAATAGGAATTACAACTAATGATCTAAATGTTTAATAAAAGTTTCTAAATCTTTATCTCCTCTACCTGATAAATTAATTACCACAACTTGATCTTTTTTCAAATCCATTTTTGGTAAAACTGCCAAAGCATGGGCTGTTTCTAAAGCAGGAATAATTCCTTCTATTTTTGTTAATTCATAAGCAGCAGTTAATGCTTCCTTATCAGTTGCGTTCATAAATTTTGCTCTTTTACTTTCGTATAAATACGCATGTAAAGGACCAACTCCAGGATAATCTAAACCTGCAGAAATAGAATACGGCTCTACAATTTGGCCATACTCATCTTGCATTAAAATGGTTTTAGAACCATGAATAATACCAACTTCACCTAATTGAGAAGTTGCCGCACTTTCACCAGAATTTACTCCCAAACCAGCAGCTTCTACTGCAATTAACTCCACATCTTCATCGTCTAAATAATGATAAAAAGCCCCAGCAGCATTAGAACCTCCACCAACACAAGCAATAATGGTATCTGGATTTTCTTTTCCTGTTTTTTCTTTAAGCTGCCATTTCATTTCTTCAGAAATAATAGCTTGCAATCTTGCAACCATATCTGGATGTGGCGCTGGACCAACAACAGAACCAATTAAATAAAAAGTTTCTGGATTCTGAATCCAATATCTTATGGCCTCATTTGTAGCATCTTTTAAGGTTTTAGAACCCGAAGTTGCGGGAACAATTGTTGCGCCTAACATTTTCATACGTGCAACATTTGGTGCTTGTCTTACAATGTCTTTTTCTCCCATAAAAACGGTACAATCTAAGCCCATTAAAGCACATACTGTTGCTGTTGCAACACCATGTTGTCCTGCGCCTGTTTCTGCTAAAATTTTAGTTTTCCCTAATTTTTTAGCAATTAAAATTTGCCCAATTGTGTTATTAACTTTGTGTGCACCTGTATGGCATAAATCTTCTCTTTTTAGATAAATAAATGCGCCGTATTTTTCTGATAAACTTTTAGCCAAGTACAAAGGTGTTGGCCTACCAACATAATCTTTTAACAACGCTTTGTATTCTTCTTGAAATTCTTCAGATTCTATAATTTGAATGTAATTATCTGCCAATTCTTTTACATTGGGATGCAATAATTCTGGAATAAATGCACCACCAAACTGACCGAAATAACCGTTTTTGTCTGGGTGAAATTTTGATTTTATTTTCATTGTGTAATTGTTTATTTGTTTAATCGTGTAATTGTTTATTTGTGCAGAATTTTACACATTTTAACGATTACACAATTACACAGAAATTTCTTTTTTAAACTTTTCTAAATCTTCTATTTTCTTAACTCCTGGTTTACTTTCAAATTTACTATTTACATCCAACGCGTAAATTGGTAAATTAGAGTTTAGCACTATTTTTAACTGTTCTAAATCATCTAAACCAATACCTCCACTTAAAAAAAATGGTTTTTCATAAGGGTAATTTTCTAAAACCGTCCAATCAAACTTGGTTCCGTTTCCTCCTCTTTCCTTTCCTTTAGTATCAAATAAAAAGTAATCTACAACTTCTAAATAAGGTTCTAAAACATCAAAATTAAATTGGTCTTTTATTCCAAAAACTTTAATAATTTCAACTTGGTTTTTAGATATTTTATGTTGATTTTTTTTCTTCTTAATCTGTTTATTTTCTTCAATAAATAAAGCGCGTCTTTCTATTAATTGCTTTTTTAAATGTAAAACATATTCTGCAGTTTCATCTCCATGCAATTGTACAGCATCCAAACCATATTCTTCTACCAAAGAAATTAAAATTTCTGGATATTCATTTACAAAAACTCCTGTTTTTTTTATAGAATTTGGCAACTCTGGAATAATACCTTCAAAATTTCTTTTAGATTTCTCATAGAAAATAAAGCCCAAATAATCGGGTTGCAAAGCTGCTACCTGCTGCATATTTTCTGTATATTTCATTCCGCAAACTTTTAACTTCATGCCATTACTTTTTTCCAATTATTTAATTTTTCTCTAAATGAAAATCTTGTATTTGCAGGACTTGTAGATAAAACAACTGCATAATTTATACCTTCTATTTTATTAAAATGTTTATGGTACAAATCGTGTGCCTTTTGTCCATTAAAAATAATTTGTTTTACTGATGGATACATTTCAATAATTTCATTTACAGGATTTGGAATTTCGTTTTTCACATTCTGAGCTCCAGGTTTTACGCGTTCTCCAGATTCAATAATATCCCAAACTGCAATATGATTTCGTTTTAACACATCTATTCTTTCTGAATAATTTTTACTAAAAACTTCTGCTGTTATTTCAAAAATAATTTTCCAAAAAGCATTTCCATTATTCGCATAATACTCTTGTTTCTTAAACTCTAAATTACCAGGTTTACTTCCTAAAATAAAAACTATAGGGTTTTGAGGTAAAATAGGATCTAAAGAAACGATTTCCATTATCTAATTTGATTGATAAACTCTAAACAAGCTTCTCCAGGGTTTTCTGTTTTCATAAAATTTTCTCCAATTAAAAAACCTTGAAAACCAAATTCTTTTAAACCTGTAATTATTTTAGGATCTGAAATACCACTTTCTGAAACCTTTACACAAGTATCTGGAATTTGATTTGCCAGCTTAATAGAATGTTCTAAATCAACTTCAAAAGTTTTTAAATTTCTATTATTAATTCCAATAATCTTATTATCTAAATCGTTAATTTTATCTAATTCTTCTTGCGTATGTACTTCATATAAAACTTCCATACCTAAATCTAAGGCAAGATTTCCGTAGTTTTTTAGTTCTGCGGATGTTAAGCAAGATGCTATTAATAAAATTGCGTCTGCACCAATAGCTTTTGCCTCTACAATCTGAAAACCGTCTACAATAAAATCTTTTCTTAAAATTGGTTTTTGTTGATTGATAACTCTCGCCTCCATTAAATCTGCCATGGTACCACCAAAGAAAGAAGTATCTGTTAAAATAGATTGTGCAGCCACATTTGCATCTAAATAACCATTAGTAACTTCTGCAATGGTTGCTTTATCGTTAATAATTCCTTTAGATGGAGATTGACGTTTGTATTCTGCAATAATTCCTGTAGAACCTACCTCTAGTAAAGATTTTTTTAAAGAAAATGTAGTTCTGCCAAAACTTGGACTTTCTACCAACTTCTTTACAGGAATTTCTGCTTTTATTTTTGCAACTTCCTTCTTTTTAAATGCGATTATTTTATCTAAAATTGTCATTTTTATTTCTTTTGTCATTGCGAGGAACGAAGCAATCTTCTAATTTTAAAAGAAAGATTCCTTCAGTCATACTTCCTTCGGAATGACGATTTATTTATTTCTATATTTCAAAAAAAAGTAAACAATAATTCCTACTATTAAACCAATAATCATTTGTTTAATTGGCGTTTTTGTTTGAATACCCAATGCTGCTCCCATTAAAAGAAAAGCTGGAATAATTAGAATTAAATTGTTTTTCTTTTTTGCCATTTTACCTTATTTGTCATTGCGAGGTGCGAAGCAATCTCCTTGTAAATAATATATTACTTCAATCGTTCCTTTTTCGTAATGACGTTTATTTTTAAATACTCACTAATTTCTCTAAAGTTTGTTTTGCTTTTAATCCAAAGAGTGCATCTTTAGCTTCTTCAAAAGCAGTTTCAAAAGATTTTGTTTCGTCTACAATGGTTAAAGCAAAAGCTGCGTTTGTTAAAACCACATTGTTTTGTGCTTCTGTACCTTCTCCATTTAAAATTGTTTTGAAAATTTTTGCAGCATCTGCAACATTATTTCCTCCAAAAATTGCCGATTGTGCAATTCTTTTTTGCCCTAAATCTTCTGGATTTATGATTTGTTCTCCGTTTTTGGTGAACAATTTAAATCCGCTTGTTAGCGAAATTTCATCATAACCATCTAAAGCATGTATAATTCCGTAATTGATGTTTTCTTCTTGTAAAATGTAATTGTACAAACGTGCAATTTCCAAATTAAAAGTACCCAACATGTGATTTTTTGGTGAACTTGGGTTTACCAGAGGTCCTAACATATTAAAAAAGGTTTTCAACTTTAACGCTTTTCTTGTTGGACCAACCGCTTTCATTGCAGGATGAAATTTTGGCGCATGTAAAAAACAAATATTTGCTTTTTCTAAATGCTCTTTTAAAACACTTTCATCATTCGTGAAATTGTACCCGAAACTTTCTAACATATCTGAAGAACCCGATTGCGAAGACACTGAATAATTGCCATGTTTGGCAACTTTTTGCCCTGTTCCTGCAACAATAAAAGATGTTAAGGTTGATATATTAAAGGTATCTTTTCCATCTCCACCAGTGCCAACAATATCAATGGTATTATATTCTGAAAAATCTACTTTTATAGAAAGCTCTTTTAAAGCATTTCTAAAACCAGAAAGTTCGTCTGCAGTAATTGGACGCATCATAAAAACCGTCATAAAAGACGCCAAATGTGCATCATTATATTTTTCTGCAGCAATATCTTTTAAAATTTGTGTTGCTTCAGCTTTAGAGAGCCTTTCGTGATTGTATAATCTGTTTAGTATTTCTTTCATTATTCTTCCTATGTCATTGCGAAGCAAATGATAATTTGCTGTGGCAATCTTTTAATTTATTTAGAGATTACTTCGCTTCACTCGTAATGACGCTTATATAATCTCATTAATTAGATGCTGAATCATGTTCTGCATTAGACCTTTTACAAGCATTTATAAAATTAGTAACCAATTGCTCACCAACATCTGTTAAAATAGATTCTGGATGAAATTGAACTGCAGAAATAGGATATACTTTGTGCTCAATTGCTTGTATTAAACCGTCTTCATCTCTTGCTGTTACTTGTATTTCTTCTGGAAAACTTTTATCTGTTGCTGCCCAAGAGTGGTAACGTGCTGCTAAAAATGTTTCTGGTACATCTTTAAAGATAGTTGCGTTTTTGTCTGTTACCTTCATTTCTGTGGCAACTCCATGAAAAACTTCATCTAAATTAATAATTTCTCCACCAAAAACTTCTGTAATTGCTTGTAAACCCAAACAAACTCCAAAAATTGGTTTAATGCCTGCATAGGTTTTAATTACTTCTTTTAAAATTCCTGCTTCGTCTGGAATTCCTGGTCCTGGAGACAACATTATGATATCATAGTTTCCTACGTCTGCAATACTGATTTCATCGTTTCTAAAAACGGCAGGAAAATTTCCTGTAATTTTTTCTACCATGTGTACCAAGTTGTAGGTAAACGAATCGTAATTGTCTAATATTAATATTTTCATATTTTTTCTAATTGTCATTGCGAAGCAAATTTTTTCATTTGCTGTGGCAATCTATTTATTATTTAAGAGATTACTTCGTAGGAAAAACTCCTCATAATGACTTAAAACTAACTAACTGCGTTAGGGATTGAATGGCCTGTTTGAGCTCTTTTTTGTTTTTCTCAAAAAAAGCGAGTAATGAAAGCCCGTTAAAACGCCCAAATACATCTTTTAAATATTTTCTGCCAAAATCAACGCTTTTTTTAAGGCTGCTAACTTATTATTTACTTCTTGTAATTCTTTTTCTTCGTCTGAATGTATTACAATTCCTGCACCTGCTTGGTAATACAAAACGTTGTTTTTACTTACAAAAGAACGTATTGCAATGGCCAAATTTACAGAGCCGTCTAAACCAATAATACCTACTGCACCACCATAAAATCCGCGCGATTGATTCTCATACCTATCTATTAATTGCATGGCTTTGTATTTTGGTGCGCCACTTAGGGTTCCTGCTGGAAAAGTATCGCCCACAATTTCTATAGGATTTCCTTTTAATTGCCC
Organism: uncultured Polaribacter sp.; assembly: GCF_947495205.1. GTDB lineage: Bacteria > Bacteroidota > Bacteroidia > Flavobacteriales > Flavobacteriaceae > Polaribacter. Next base: position 181,562 of record NZ_CANLXV010000006.1, read on the forward strand.
AGAAACTGTGGAAACTAAATGTATTACGTGACTAAAATATTGCACTTCTTTAAACACCTCTACTTCTACATTATCTGCATGTTTACTTAAATCGTTTCTGGCTAAATCTACCAACATTACATGTTCTGCAGTTTCTTTTTTATCTGCTGATAATTTTTTTCCTAGCTGAATGTCTTTTGCCATATCGCCCGTTCTTCTAAACGTACCTGCAATTGGATTTATGGTTGCTTTGCCTGCAGAAATTTTAATTTGTGCTTCTGGTGAAGAGCCCATTAATTTAAAAGAACCGTAATCGAAATAAAATAAATATGGCGATGGATTTATAGAACGTAAAGCTCTGTACACATTAAACTCATCTCCTTTAAATTTTTGTTGAAATTGACGTGATAAAACCAACTGAAAAACATCGCCTCTTTTACAATGCGACTTGGCTTTTCTTACGTATTCTATAAATTCTTCTCCTTTTACATTGGAAGTTTCTTTGCCGTCAATTTCGAATTTTTGGGTGTTAAATGCTTGTGCTTCTATTATTGTCTGAATTTCGTTAATTCGAGATTCTGAGCCTTCTTCAATGTTTTCTATCAAGGTCATTTCATCATTAAAATGATTGATGGCGATGATAAATCTGTAAAAACTATATTGCATTAATGGGATTGCAGAAGGTGCATCATTTACCGTTAAATCTATGTTTTCGAAATATTGAACAGCATCATAAGTTGTATAACCGTACAAACCGTTAAAGGCTTTTAATTCTGGCGGACAATCTAAATTTATGGCTTGTGTGTAAGACTCGAAAATGGAATTAAAATTTCTTCCTATTTTCTGATTTTCTAACTCATTTCCACGATGTGAAAAGCTTAAATAATGATTTTCTGCTTTTATGGAAACCACTGGCTCTATGGCTATAAAAGAAAAACTTTCTTCTTTAGAGTGATAATCTGAGCTTTCTAAAAGTAGCGTATTGGCGTATTTGTCTCTAAAACGTAAATACAAACCTACAGGTGTTACTGTGTCTGCAATTTTAGTTTTTGAGATGGTTTTAAATTGTATTTTTTTCATAACTGATTGTCAGTTCGAGCGCAGTCGAGAACATTTTATTTTCTCTTTTGTTTTGATAACTTTTCGACTGCGCTCGACAAGTTATTTTACTGTTTTTTAATTTGTATTAAAAACTTTAATACTATGAAAAAAGGCTTATCGTGAGATAAGCCTTTTTTTTAATATATTAATTACATACAGGTTTTTTCTCACTTATTAAATAAGAGCGATCCACCACCATGTATTTTTTGTTGTATTTTGCATTGTGGTACAAAAATAAGATAGATTTTTAAATTAAGCAATAAATTAGCGCTAAAATTATTTTATAGTTAAAAGAATCTAAACTAAAATCTGCTTTTAAATTACCTCATAATTTTCACATTCATCTCCTCTACTTTTTTATCTGATAAAGGCGATGGTGCATTAAATAATAAATCTTCTGATGAACCTGTTTTAGGGAAAGCCATTACTTCTCTAATGGATGCTTTTTTCTCTAAAATCATCATTAAACGGTCTACACCCCAAGCAATTCCTCCATGAGGTGGCGCTCCATATTGAAAAGCTTTGTACATTGTACCTACACTTTTTAGCATTTCCTCTTTATTGTAACCCATATTTTTATAGGTTGCTTCTAAAATTTCTGCTTTGTGTGCACGTACAGAACCTCCACCAATTTCGTAACCGTTTAAGATTAAATCGTATTGTTGGGCTATAATTGTACCTATTTCTTCACCTTCTCCGTTCATATGCTTTTCTAAATCGTAAATTGCTGGCATAGAAAATGGGTTGTGTGTAAACGTCCATCTACCTTCATCTGTTTTTTCAAACATTGGGAAATCTATTACCCAAGCTGGTCTTAATTCTTTAGGATTAATTAATCTTAAAATACGTCCCATTTCTTGACGAACAGCATCTAATGCTTTGTTTGCAGTTGCATAATCTGCGGCAGAGAAAAATACAATATCACCAACTTGTGCTTTGGTTTCTTTAATAATATTGGCTGCAATTTCTTCACCTAAAAACTTAATAATTGGCGATTGTAAATCGTTTTCATTTACAATAATGTATGCCAAACCACCTAAGCCATTTTGTTGTGCAATGGCTGTTAAGTTTTCAATTTGTCCTTTAGACATTCTTTTGTTTCCTTGTTCTTTTGCAGAAACTTTAATACATTTTACAATACCGCCTTCTTCAATTGGTTTGCTAAACACCTGAAAAGTAGTGTCTTTTACAATAGTTGTAATGTCTTGCATTTGTAAACCATAACGTAAATCTGGTCTATCACAACCATATTTATCCATTGCTTCTTTATAGGTAATTACTTCAAAAGGATGTAAAACCCATTTTTTACCATAAATTTTCTTAACAATTTCATTAAACATTTTTGTGTTTAAATCTATGATCTGTTGCATACTTGCGTACGCCATTTCTATATCTAATTGGGTAAATTCTGGTTGTCTGTCTCCTCTAGAATCTTCATCTCTAAAACAACGTGCAATTTGAAAGTATTTTTCAAAACCACCAACCATTAACATTTGTTTAAATTGCTGTGGTGCTTGTGGTAAGGTGTAAAAAGAACCTGCTTGTTTTCTTGTTGGTACAATAAATTCTCTTGCACCTTCATCTGTTCCTGCTGTTAAAATAGGTGTTTCTATTTCTAAAAATTCTTCTTCATCTAAAATATCTCGCATCAATTTAATAACCTTATGACGGTTAACAATTGCTCTACGAACATCATTATTTCTATGATCTAAAAACTTGTATTCAAATCTTACTTTCTCATTACTTTTAGCCGCTCTTTTAATTTCAAAAGGCAATGTTTTTGCCAAATTTAAAATCTCTAAAGTTGCTGTTTCCAATTCTAATTTACCAGTTCTTAAACCTGCATTATAATCGTCTTCATTTCTTTGCACAACAACTCCTGATACAGAAATTACTGTTTCTGGTTTAAGTTTTACCAATTCGTCTAAATTAGGAAAGGTTTCTCTACTTAAACGTACTTGAAAAATTTGGTAACTAGAGTCTCTTAAATCGATAAACATCAATTCTCCATGATCTCTTACACTGGCAACCCAACCAGATAATGTAACTTCTTGCTGAATAGATTCTTCTGATAAATCTGATATTTTGTGTGTTCTGTATTCGTCTTTAATTATAATAGGAACCGTTTGTATTTCTTCTTCAGTTTTAGTTTCAGGTTTCTTGTTTTTGGTTTCAATTTGTTTGGAATCTTCACTTGTGCCTTTCACCTGAAAATCAGCACCATTAACTTTCGCAATAATTTCTTCACGAATAACTTTTCCAGATGCTCCTTTACCTATAATTGCAATAACTTTACCTACTAAAATACCTGCTTTACCTTGGTTACCTGCTTTAATATCTTTGGCAATTGCTTCGTTTGCTAAAATTACGGTTGCCACGGCATCCTTAATTTTATCTTCTGAAATGGTATTGTCTTCAAAATATTTGTTATAGTCGAAATTCTTATCTTTTAAGTAAGATGTTATTCCGTTTTGTACTAAAACTGATGTTATTTTATCTGCCTTAAATAATTGAAATATTTCTGTTAGTTGTTTGATGTCATGAATATTTGCATACTCATCTGCACCAATATTATTTACTAACGTTTTTGCAACAAAAGACGGATCTTTAATTTGATTGTTAATGGCTACAAACGTTTCTGAACGTAATGAATCTACTGTAAAGAACTTGGCATCTTGAGGTAAAACGCCACCTTTTATTAAAATAGATTCTACTGCAAACGGTAAAGAACTAATATCTACATCTATGCTTTCTACTACTTGTTTAATATTTACAAAAGGTAAATCTGGTTCAGATATAAAACGATAATCTGCCTCAAACTCCTTTTTACGCATGGTTTTGGTTTGCTTTAAATCTGCATCCCATAAAACCGTGGTTTGATCTGGTCTAAACGCGCTGTTTTCTATAAAATAATTTAATTGTTTTTCTATTTCTTCTTTTAAAGCATCTACCATAAACTTAAACGAATTCAAGTTTTTTATTTCTGTTCTAGGGTTTAAATTGTTTGTATTGTTTTTTCTAAGTGAAACAGAAACATCAGATTTAAATTCTCCTTTTTCTAAATTGGCTTCAGAAATACCCAAATTTTGCACAATTCTCTGAATGTATTGGGCATAAGTAGAGGCATCTTCTATATTTCTAATACAAGGTTCTGTAACAATTTCTATTAAAGGCACACCTGCTTTGTTAAAATCTACCAAAGAAATTTTCTTTTCGTGCATTAATTTAGCGGCATCTTCTTCTATATGAACTTGCGTTAAATTTACCGTAAACTGAGAGCCATCATTTCTAAAACAAGAAACTTTACCATCTGGAATTACAGGGTTATGAAACTGTGTAATCTGAATGTTTTTAGGATTGTCTGGATATTCATAATGTTTTCTATCCCAAGAGATTACTTCATTTTTAAAAGTAGATTTTACTGCTTTACCAAAATAAATAGCTTTGGTAATGGCTTCTTTATTAATAGCTGGTAAAACCCCCATTTGCCCTGTACAAACCGAACAAATATTATGATTAGGTTGTTCTATTTCTTGATTAGGACAAGAACAAAACAATTTGGTTTTTGTATTTAAACGCACATGCGTTTCTAAACCAATTACTAACTCTAAATCGTGCTTTTTTAACAGCTCATTTAATTGTTCCAATTCCATTATATTGTATCTTTTAAGAAGTTCGCAAACTTCAAAACAAGTTCGTCGTTATTTTTTGCTGCTGTAATTTGTAAGCCTGTTGCAGTTCCTTGTGGCACAGTTAAAGTTGGTAATTGCCCCAAACTAAAGCCAACTGTATATGCGTCTGACAAATACATTGCTAAAGGATCTTTTAAACTGTCGCCAATTTTTGGCGGATTATTTGGTGTTACTGGTGATAAAATAATATCTACTTCTTTAAAATCTTTCTCGAAGTTTTCTGAAATCTGGTCTCTTAAATTGAGCCCTTTTAAATAAATTTCATCAGAAAAACCTTGAGACAACACTTGATTACCACCAACGATTCTGCGTTTGGTTTCTTCTGAAAAATTTTCTGAACGTGTTATAGCGTACGTGTCTTTTAAATTATCGCCTTCTATTCTTGCGCCATAATTTGTACCATCTAACCTTGATAAGTTAGAGGCTGTTTCTGCCATTGCCAGCGTATAATAAGTAGAAACTAAAGTGTCTGATTCGAAAAAATCTAATTCTTTTACGGTAATTCCTGTTGCTTTTATTTTTTCTATGGATGCTAAAAAATCTGCTTTTACCTTAGCATCAATAGCTTTATTTTCTATAAAATTTTTAAAATACCCAACTGTTTTAATTTCATTAGCATTTAAGATGGCTTCTTTAGCAATTTCTTCTGATTTATAAGTAGTTTGATCTTTAACATCTTTACCACTCATTGTATTTAAAACAATTCTAATATCTTCTATAGACTTTGCAATAGGCCCAACACAGTCTGTAGAAGATGCGTAAGCTAATATTCCAAATCTAGAGACTCTACCATACGTTGGTTTTAAACCATACACATTATTGTAACCTGCTGGTTGTCTTATAGAACCTCCTGTGTCTCCACCAATAGAAAAAACCGTATATTCTTTAGCTACATTTACAGCAGAACCTCCACTAGAACCTCCAGCAACTAAATCTGGATTTATTGCATTTTTTACAGCTCCAAAAATGGTGTTCTCTGAAGAAGAACCATGCCCAAAACTATCTCCGTTTTCTTTTACCAAAGGTATTGCACCAGCGTCTAATAATTTTTGGATTGCAGTTGCTGTGTAAGAAGATTTATATTGTTTTAATAAATCTGAACTTGCAGTTGTATACGTTCCTTGAACCATATATACATCTTTAATACCAAAGGGAATACCTTCTAACAAACCAATTGTTTCTCCGTTTGCAATTTTAGCATCTACTTTTTTAGCTAATGCTAAGGCAGTATTATCCAACAAAGAATTTACTGTATGATGTGTGTTCGATTTTAATAAATCTAACTTATTTTTTATCAACTCTAAACAAGATATTTCTTTATTTTGAAGTTGATTGTGTATTTTTCTGATGTTACTCATACTTCTTATTTTTTAGTTTTGTTGCTATTACTAACCACTAAAAACTATTTTTTATTCTTCTATAACTTTTGCAACTACTAAGTAGCCATTTTTTTCTCTTGGAAAATTCTCTATAATTATGTCTTTTTCCGCTTGCGGACTATGAATTACAACATCTTCCCTTAAATCATTTAAAGCAACTGCATTCGTATTTACATTATTGGCTGTAGTAGCATTTGTACTTTTAATTACTTCAAATAACTTGCTAACAGCTTCAGATTCTTTTGCTCCTTTAATACTCGACAAAACGTCGACAGTCATTATTTTGCTCATAATTCTAAATTTAAATTTCTGAAAAAAATCAGAGTAATAAAAAAGCCTTCCAAAATCTGGAAGGCTTTATTTATATATTTTATACAACAACCTTCACAACCCTAAAAATTAGGATTATTAAAATTACGATTGTTGTTATTTATAGTATTCATTCTAAAAATATTGGTGTCAAATATATATAGAATAAATGATACAAAAATTTCTTTTTTAAGATTTTATATTGTCTTTACATAATTCATAGAATATTGTAATTTTATTAAAGAATTATTAAAAACTCTTAATAAAAACAAAATTTATTTAATTTATTTCAAAGAAACCTGATATTGCAAAACAGCCATTCCTTTATAACCTTTTTGATGAATTGTTAAAGCATCAAAAATAGGTCTGTGTTGGTACCCTAAACTAATTTTATTACCATGTTTACCATTCATTAAAAAATTTACAGTAAAATCATAAACTGTCATTTGATCATTTAAAGCATCCCAATTAGAAGTTTGGATAGCAATATTGGGTTGCACAACTACAGAATAACCTAATATTTTATCTTTTGGAAAAGCATAACCAAATTGCATATACCAAGTAGTTCCTGTACCAATCATTGGAAAAGCAACACCTGCTCCATTAAAATCGGTTCCACCACCAGTTGCAGGATTATCTGCACCTACATTTCTAATATAGTTTTTCCCAAAATCATAATCGTAGTAACCTAAATAAGCTGTAATTGCTGCATTATTAACTAAAGGTAAGTTTAAAAAAGAATCTACAGCCCAATGCTTCATATCATAAAAATTAGTAGTTGGCAAAGATGCATCACCATCGCTCATTGCTTTTTCCTGAAACTGAAAACCTGCACCAATATTAAATACTTTTTTGCCTTGTACATAAGTTCCTGTTTGGTAAGCAAACTTATTTGATTCATGTTCGAAAAACTGGTATTTTACATAAGAAGACGTTTTAATTCTTGGTCTATTGTTTGCAAAATCTACTTCACCATTAGGCACATTAGTAACAATTAGTGGTCTGTTAAATGCTAATCTGTAATCGAATTTACTTATTTGTCCTTTAGCCCAAACTCCAAATAACCTTCCTAAATCATCATTTTTTTCAACAGAATTTAAGGTAAACAAAGGCGTATCTAAACCCATCATTGTTTTACTAGATCTAATATTCCATCTATTTAAACCTTGCCAACCAGATTTACCAACACCAACTTCTAGCATTTTACTAAAAGCATATTCTGCGTATAAATCTAAAACTTCTACAGTAAAAGTTTTATTTTTAAAATTGTAATTATTGCCACCAAAAATTGCATAAGCATAAATTTTGGGTGTAATTTGAGAAGAAACAGGTATACGCAACCGTCTTATAGAAACGTCTGTAAAATTATCTGTAATTTCTTGGTTAATTAACGATCCTTCATTTAATTGAGAATAACGCAACCATATTTGAGATGTAATATTCCATTTTACTTTAGGCACAAATTTTTGTTTTTCTTGAGAAAGCACTATTGACCAACAAAAAAGTAGCGTTAAAAACATTCCATTTCTTACCAAAACCCTCATAATTTTCCTTTTATTAAGAACAAAATTAAAGGAAATATTTAATACGAAAAGTGATAAACATCATGTTTCAAGAAAAAACAACATTCTAAAAAAAACTATTTAAGCCATAGTTCTAATTTTAGAATCTTAAACGATAATCAAAATTTAAAAAATAACATTTAAGCATGTTTTTAAGCTATTTAAGCCAACTTTATCTTTTAAACAAATGTTGATAATTTTAGAAGTAAATTGCTAAAAAAGCTTGAAATAGTATTAGAAAATTGTAAATTTGAGATTAGAAATTTTGTTTACAAACAATTTTTCATCAACCTTAAAATTAAAATTCACTTTTATAATGAGCGACGAAAGTAAAAAAAATTATGATGCCTCCAGTATTCAGGCATTAGAAGGTATGGAGCATGTTAGAATGCGTCCTTCTATGTATATTGGAGATGTTGGTATACGTGGTTTACACCATTTGGTATACGAAGTTGTAGACAACTCTATTGATGAAGCAATGGGTGGTTATTGTGACACCATAGACGTTACAATAAATGAAGATAATTCTATTACAACCAAAGATAATGGACGTGGAATTCCTGTAGGAATTCACCAAAAAGAAGGCGTTTCTGCTTTACAAGTTGTAATGACCAAAATTGGTGCAGGTGGTAAATTTGATAAAGATTCTTATAAAGTTTCTGGTGGTTTACATGGTGTTGGGGTAAGTTGTGTTAACGCATTATCTGACCATTTAACAGCAACCGTTCACAAAGAAGGTAAAATTTGGCAGCAGGAATATGAAAAAGGAAAAACTTTATACCCTGTAAAAACAATTGGTGAAACCGATTTTACAGGTACAATTGTTACTTTTTTACCAGACAAATCTATTTTTAAACAATCTACAGAATACAATTACGAAACGTTAGCAACTCGTATGCGCGAATTGGCTTACCTTAATAAAGGTATAACCATTACTTTAACAGACAAGCGCAACACAGATGATGAAGGTAATTTTATTTCAGAAACTTTTCATTCTGATGAGGGTTTACCAGAATTTATTAAATATTTAGATTCTACGCGTGAGCAATTAACTTCTTCTGTAATTTCTATGGAAGGTGAAAAAAATGGTATTCCTGTGGAAGTTGCAATGGTTTACAACACCTCTTATGCAGAAAACCTACATTCTTACGTAAACAATATTAATACGCACGAAGGTGGTACACACTTATCTGGTTTTAGACGTGGTTTAACAGGTACGTTAAAAAAATATGCAGATGAATCTGGATTGTTAAAAAACGTAAAGTTTGATATTGCTGGAGATGATTTCCGTGAAGGTTTAACAGCTATTGTTTCTGTAAAAGTTGCAGAACCACAGTTTGAAGGACAAACCAAAACAAAATTAGGAAACAGAGAAGTTACCTCTGCCGTTTCTCAGGCAGTTTCAGAAATGTTAACTAATTATTTAGAAGAAAATCCTAACGATGCTAAAACCATTGTACAAAAAGTAATTTTAGCAGCTACTGCAAGACATGCAGCACGTAAAGCCAGAGAAATGGTGCAACGTAAAACAGTAATGTCTATTGGTGGTTTACCTGGTAAATTATCTGACTGTTCTGAAACAGACCCAGCACAATGCGAAATTTTCTTAGTTGAGGGAGATTCTGCTGGTGGAACTGCAAAACAAGGTAGAGACAGAAACTTTCAAGCAATATTACCACTTCGTGGGAAGATTTTGAATGTTGAAAAAGCCATGCAACATAAGGTTTTTGAAAACGAAGAAATCAAAAATATGTTTACAGCTTTAGGTGTTTCTATTGGTACAGAAGAAGATCCAAGAGCACTAAACTTATCTAAAGTAAGGTATCATAAAGTAGTTATTATGTGTGATGCCGATGTAGATGGATCGCATATTGCTACCTTAATATTAACGTTCTTTTTTAGATATATGAGAGAAATGGTAGAGCAAGGTTATATTTACATTGCAACCCCACCTTTATATTTAGTTAAAAAAGGTCAAAAAAGAGAATATGCTTGGGATGATAATCAGCGTGATTTAATTGCTCAACAAATGGGTGGTTCTGTAAACATACAAAGATATAAAGGTCTTGGAGAGATGAATGCAGAACAACTTTGGAACACTACAATGAATCCTGAATTTAGAACTTTACGTAAAGTAGTAATAGACAGTCCTACAGAAGCAGATAGAGTTTTCTCTATGCTTATGGGAGATGAAGTACCACCTCGTAGAGATTTTATAGAACGTAATGCTAAATACGCAAATATTGATGCATAGTTTTAATTAAGGTTGAGCACCTATAAAAAAAGGGAAAGATTTAAAAATCTTTCCCTTTTTTTATTTTAACTATAATAAGTTTATCTAAAAGTTATTCCAGCTCTTAAGCTTACTACATCGTATTCTTGTTTTGCATATTCCGCAGAAATATTTAAAAACAAAAATTTAATACTTAAACCAGCATTAGCTCTAAATGAACTTCCTTCATATTGCAAACCAATAGGGTTTGAAAAACCTTCTATATTTAAATCAGTTTCAAAAGAAGTACTCCCTAAACCTGCAAACACAGTAAAAATAGATAGTTTTTTAGAAGCTAAAACCTGCCACATAAACGTTTTGGTATTTAACTCAATAAATTCTGAAGGTGTATCTCTAGATTCTACAAAAAACTTAGATTCTATATTATTCCAACCTACAAAACCAGATAAATCAAAAGGCATTTTCTTTACCACTGGAATCCATTGCTTAATATCATGCATAATTCCAAATCCGTAAGAAGATACATCTACATTATCTACACTTTGTTTAGGAATAAATCTTACTTTTAAATCTGTATTTTTAAAAAGACCAATTCCTGCTTGTATCATAGCTGAAGGTACAGCGTTATAACCTACAGACTCTATTAAATCTTCTTTAAATCCTGGTAAAGAAGAAACTGAGATAGCATCTCCATTTGAATCTGTGTATTCTAATAAAGGTCTATCAGCCAAATCACCCGATCCTAAAATGGTAGGTAATTCTCCTGAAGTAATATTAGGGTCATCAAATTTAATATTATCTGTGTTTTGAAAAGTATATGTTTCTCCACCTTCTGGCACAATTGCAGCATTAGCAATTACAGCAATATCTATACCTAAAAATTTATGTGCTTTTGCTGTAGTATACCATCCTCCATTAATTCCGTTACCAAAACCAACTGCTAAAGGCGATAAATAACCCTTTAATAAGGCTTGAGCATCTCCTGTACCAGAGTTTATAATATCTTCAAAGTCAATTTGCCCAAAGGAGATTGATGTAAAACATACCAAAAAGGCACTTATAATTATTTTTTTCATGTTCTAAAGTTTGGTTGTTTAAGTTTTACTCTACTGTTGCTTTAATTCTAAAAGTCATTTTAATATCAAAATTATCATCTGCAATAGGCGCGCTTGTAGCACCACTAATTGTAGCAGTAAATAAACCCGAAGAAAGAATTGACAAAATATTACTTGCACTTGCTGGTATTTCAACTGCTACAGGTGTTGAAGACAAAGCAACATTTTTGCTAAACAAAGGAATAGGACCTGCCATAACAGAAATATTTCCACTAATTGCAGCGCCAGAATAATTTTCTAAAGCTAATGTTACAGATTCTACATCTGCCGTTAAAAATTCACTTGCATTTTCTAGCAAATCGTTAACATCAATATCATTCGTATTAAAAGCGTAAGAAGTTTCACCTTGTAATCCATTAATCGCCACCGTTGTATCAAAATCGTCTGCAATTACAAACTGTATATCGCCAGCCTCTTCACACATACTGAAAGTAAAAACTGCGATAAGCAATAGTAATGGTTTCAATAAATTAATTTTTTTCATAATTTTAGTTTTTTAAAAGTGTATTTGTTTGTTGCACAAATATATAGAATTAAAATTAATACGAAATAGGTGAAAACACCCGAATTTAGGATTCTATACTACTTCTTACCTAATTACTAAAAAAATTAGTATTTATTGCATATTCATTAATAATTCTTACTTTTGAATACCCACACTTAAATCCCCTAAAATGAAAAAGCTTAGTTTTATTGCTGTTTTCCTATTACTAAACACATTTAATTTAAATGCACAAAATGGTTTTGAAAACTTTTTTTTAGCCGAAAACAAAGATTCAAATCTTTTAATGAATGCTTATTTTTCGCCTAAAATTAATGGATATAACAGTGCTTTAAATTCAAATTGGTATCATACTGCAAAATCTCATAAGCCTTTTGGTTTTGATCTTACAGTAAATTTTAACAGCGTTATATATCCTAGTAATAAAGAATCTTTTAATTTAGAAAACTTAGTTTCTGTTAATCTTCCTACAGGAAATATTACAGGTGCAAGCGCAATTGGCGCTAGCACGTCAAATTCTACTACCATTAATAGACAAATAAACACAGAAGAAAGCACAGCTGTTTTAAATTTACCAGCAGGAGAAAGTACTCAGTTATTTACAAATTCTAATTTACCTATAATACAATTAACAGTTGGTATTTCTGCTAACTTCGATGTTATTTTAAGAGCACTACCCACAGTAAAACCTAACAATCAAAATGAAGCTATAAATGTGCTTGGTTTTGGGATTAAAAAAGAAATCTCTAATCTTTTTCCCTCTTTAAAAGACAAACCAATTCATTTATCGCTTTTGGCAGGTTATAGTGTAATGAATGTTAGTTATGGCATAACAGACAGTACTTTACCAGAAGGAAACTTCTCTGGCATTTCTGTAAATAATGGTTTAACCACATTTAATTCTAAGGCTTTTACATTTCAAGCATTGGCATCTTATCATTGGACTCATGTAAATCTTTTTGGAGGAATTGCTTATAATACAGCCAAAACAACTTACCAAACTAACGGTACTTTTCTTGGCAAATATATTACAGACAATAGTACCATTAATCAGCCATTAGATACATCTAACGCATTAAACATCAATTCTAACGGAATTTCTGCAAACCTAGGTGCAAGATTAAATTTAAGATACTTTAAAATTTTTACATCTTACACCCTTCAAGAATTTAGTGTTTTTAATATTGGCGCAGCTATCAGCATAAAATAAGTATAATAAATAACAAAAAAAGATATCTTGTTTAGATGTTCTATTTTTACTTTAAATTAACAATAAAACTACCTTAAAGTTGTATTTTTACCCAAATATTAACAATACAATTAAAAATAAATAATATGAAAGTTACAGTAGTTGGTGCAGGTGCCGTTGGAGCAAGTTGTGCAGAATACATTGCTATAAAAAACTTCGCAGCAGAAGTTGTTTTATTAGACATTAAAGAAGGATATGCAGAAGGAAAAGCAATGGATTTAATGCAAACCGCTTCTTTAAACGGTTTTGACACCAAAATTACAGGTAGTACAAGCGATTATTCTAAAACAGCTGGTTCTGATGTTTGTGTAATTACTTCTGGAATTCCTAGAAAACCAGGAATGACACGTGAAGAATTAATTGGCATTAATGCAGGAATTGTAAAAACTGTATCTTCTAACTTAATAGAACACTCTCCAGAAACAATAATTATTGTTGTTTCTAATCCTATGGATACAATGACGTATTTAGTGCATAAAACTACAGGCTTACCTAAAAATAAAATTATTGGTATGGGTGGTGCTTTAGATTCTGCACGTTTTAAATATAGATTAGCAGAAGCTTTAGGTGCTCCTATTTCTGATGTTGATGGTATGGTAATTGGTGGTCATTCAGATAAAGGAATGGTTCCTTTAACAAGATTAGCTACTAGAAATTCTGTGCCAGTTTCAGAATTTATTTCTGAAGAAAGATTAGAACAAGTAAAACAAGACACTAAAGTTGGTGGTGCTACATTAACTGGTTTATTAGGTACTTCTGCTTGGTATGCTCCTGGAGCTGCTGTAAGTGGTATGGTACAAGCCATTGCTTGCGATACTAAAAAAATATTTCCTTGCTCTTCTTTATTAGAAGGTGAGTTTGGTTTGAATGATTTATGTATTGGAGTTCCTGTTGTATTAGGAAAAGACGGTATAGAAAGTATTGTAGAAATTAATTTAAGTGATGCTGAAAAAGCGCATTTACAAGAATCTGCAGCCGGAGTTTCTAAAACAAACGGTTTATTAGAATTATAGACTTTAGACTTTAGACTTTAGACTTTAGACTTTAGACTTTAGACTTTAGACTTTAGACTTTAGACTTTAGACTTTAGACTT
>NZ_CANLXV010000007.1 GCF_947495205.1 uncultured Polaribacter sp.
TTTAGACTTTAGACTTTAGACTTTAGACTTTAGACTTTAGACTTTAGACTTTAGACTTTAGACTTTAGACTTTAGACAAAAATAAAAAATCCAGCTTTTGCTGGATTTTTTATTGTGCTTTATTCAAAGAAAAATTTCATTTTTGTAGTATAATTTTATCCCTTGAAAACAACAGCAAATACACTTTTAAAGACAGTTTATGGTTATGACAACTTTAGACCTTTACAAGAAGATATCATCAACAGAACTATAGCAGGTAAAGATAGCTTTGTTTTAATGCCAACTGGCGGTGGTAAATCTATTTGTTTTCAAATACCAGCATTATTGTTTGACGGAATTACAATAGTAGTTTCTCCATTAATTTCTTTAATGAAAGATCAAGTACAAGCATTAAAAGCAAACGGTATTAAAGCAGATTTTTTTAACAGCTCTATTACACCTCAAGAGGAAAATGAAGTGATTGAAAAAGCAATTAAAGGAAATATTCAACTGCTATATTTATCACCAGAAAAATTAATAAGTGTAAGCAGCACTTGGCTAAAAATGCTGAATATTAAATTAGTTGCCATAGATGAAGCACATTGCGTAAGTATGTGGGGTCATGATTTTAGACCAGAATACACCCAACTAAAAACCTTTAGAAGATCTCTGCAAAACGTGCCTTTCATGGCACTTACTGCTACTGCAGATAAATCTGCCAGAAAAGATATTGAAGCACAATTAGGCTTGCAAAACTCCAAACTATTTATTTCTTCTTTTGATAGAAAAAACTTAAGTATTGAAGTTCGCGGGCAAGTGCCAAAGAAGAAAAAACTACATGAAATTGGCAATTTCATCAACCAAAGAAAAAATGAAAGTGGCATTATTTACTGTTTGAGTAGAAAAAATACAGAAGAAGTTGCCAGTTATTTAAAAGCTGAAGGACATTCTGTTACTTTTTATCATGCAGGAATGGATTTTGAAGAAAGAGAACAAACCCAAACTAACTTTATAAATGACGATATAAAAATTGTTGTAGCAACCATAGCATTTGGAATGGGAATTGATAAATCTAACGTGCGCTATGTAATTCATTATAATTTACCAAAAAATTTAGAAGGCTATTACCAAGAAATTGGAAGGGCTGGTAGAGATGGTTTACCTTCTGAAACCATTTTGTATTATAATATGAGAGATTTTGTATTGTACAGTCAGTTTGCAGATGAAGGTGCAAATACTACCATGCAAAAAGAGAAGTTAAATAGAATGTTGCAATTTGCAGAAGCAAAATCTTGTAGAAGAAAAATATTACTCTCTTATTTTGGAGAACATTTAACCGAAAATTGTAATAATTGCGACGTTTGTTTAAATCCGCCCAAAGATTTTGAAGGAACTATTTTAGCACAAAAAGCATTATCTGGTATTGTAAGAATGCAAGAAAAAAACGGAATTACCATGCTAATTAATGTTTTAAGAGGTAGTAATAATGCAGATATTCATGCAAAACAATACTATACTTTAAAAACTTACGGAGTTGGTAAAGAAGTTTCTTTTTTTAATTGGCGAGATTACATCATACAAATGGCAAACCAAGGATTAATAGAAATTATGTATGCAGAAAACTCTGCTTTAAAAATAACACCAATTGGCTGGCAAGTTTTAAAAGGAAACAAACAAATCCGTTTAACTACACCAATAGAAAAAACAGAAAAAACCAAAATAAAAAAACAACTAAAAGTTGGTATTGAAGGTGAAACCAACACCAATTTATTAGCCGAATTAAAAAAGCTACGTTTATCAATTTCCAAAGAAGAAAAAATGCCTGCTTACATCATTTTTAATGATAAAACCTTAAAATTAATGGCAAGTGAATTACCAACAACAGAAAACGAATTCTTATCCATTTCTGGAGTTGGAACCAACAAAATGGAGAAATATGGAGACGATTTTATGGATATTATTCGTAAATATAAAAACGTTGCTAAACCTAGAAAACAATCTACTACGTTAAAAACTTTTGAATTGTATCAGCAAGGTTTAAAACCCATTGCAATTGCTAAAGAAAGAAATTTATCTATCACAACCATTTATTCACATTTATCGCAATTGTACACAGAAGGGAAAAATATTAATTTAAGCCAATATGTTACCAAAGAAATCATAGAAAGGGTACGTTCCGTTTTTAATAAATTCAATAAAAAAATAGAGCTAAAACCAATCTACGAAAAACTAAATGAAGAGATTACTTACAGTGAAATTAGAATAAGTATTACGCTTATTTTAAAGGAAGAGTAAGCAAAGTTCATAACAAAACCTAGCCTTAAAAACCCTCATTCATTATCAATTTACTAAAATACTTTTATAAACTACCGTAAACTTTACAAATCACTAAGAAAAAACCAATCTTTTTTACATATATTTGGCACATGAAAGCAAAATGGTACGTAAGTGCTTTACTTTTTATTTCGCTGTGTTTTGGAGCTTTCCAAGAGCAAGTGTATGAGCCTAATCAAGAAATTGTATTAGAGTTTACAAACACAAACCGTACAGAAAATAGCGTTGCTTTTACCATTAATCAAATTAAAGAAAGTCTTTTAAAGGTTGGTGCCACCAATATTAAAATTCAGAATAACAAAAATGGAAGTTTAAAAATTGGCTATTACAGCACTTTAGATGCCCAAGATGTAAAAGCTATTCTTACCGAAAAAAAGCAATTAAATTTACTAGAACAATCTAAGCAAAAAGAAAATAAAGAGATTTCTTCTATTTATAATTTAGATGTTTATGAATTAAAAGAGCAAACAGATCTTTCCTCTACAACAGATAACAAGTTTATCCTAGAAATAAAATATCAATCAGACAGGTTTACAACCAATCACTTTTCTGATCTTTCTAAAAACCTAGAGTACAAAGCAAATCGATATTTTAAAACTGCTTTTAAAATAAGTAAAAGCAATCCTTTTGCTAAAGATTTTACTTCACATAAAGAACCAGAGGTTAGAGCTGGCCCACAAATAAAACTTTCTTAAAAGAGTTTATTACAACACTCTTTTGCAATTAATTACCTAGTATTGGTGTGCCCAAAACACATCAACCAAAACAAACATTAAAAACATTGTCAGGTTTTACGAGTTGGTATATATTTGCTCGTTTTTTATTTAAAAAAAAATCAGACTTAAAAATTACAAAATGCAAAACAAAGGACTTATTAAGGTATTTGCTATTCTATTTGGTTTAGTTAGTTTATACCAATTATCATTTACGTTTTTAGCCAATAAGGTAGAAGACGATGCTGTGGTTTATGCAGAAAGCAAAGCAAGCACTGCAAGAGAAAAAGCAAATTTCGAAAGAAAATATTTAGATAGTGTTGCCAATAAAGACATTATAAATTTAGGTATTGCACAATATTCTTACAACGATGTAAGAGACAAAGAAATGAATTTAGGTTTAGACCTAAAAGGTGGTATAAATGCCATTTTACAAGTTTCTGTAAAAGAAGTTTTAAGAAGTTTATCTAACGATTCTAAAAACGAAGCGTTTAACAATGCTTTAGCTGCTGCAGACGAAAAACAAAAAAGTAGTAATGAAAACTATTTAGATTTATTTTTCGAAGAATTTGAAAAAGTTGCTGGAGACACAAAATTAAGCGATCCTGCTATTTTTGGTACAAAAGCTTTAAGCGAAAAAATTACTTTTAATGAAGCAAATGCATCTGTTAAAGAAACTTTACAAGAAGAAATTAACAGTTCTATAGGTACTGCTTTTGAAGTTTTAAGAAGTAGAATAGATAAGTTTGGGGTAACGTCTCCAAACATTCAAAGAATTGGAAACTCAGGTAGAATTCAAATTGAATTGCCAGGTGCTAAAGACATTGAGCGTGTTACAAAATTAATTACAAGTAAAGCAGAATTACAATTCTGGGAAGTGTACACCAATGCAGAAGTGCAAGGATTCTTATTTTCTGCAAACGCAAAAGTAGCAGAATTATTAAAGGAAGATGTTACTACTGAGCAAGTAAAAGACACTACTAAAAAAGACGATATTGATGATCTTTTAGGCGAAGCAGTAGATTCTACAAGTGTTCAAAAAAACTTATTTACGTACTTATTTCCTAATGTAGCACAATCTCAACAACAAATGAGCTCTTTAGTGGCACGTGCTAGAGTAATTGATACTGCTAAAGTTAATGATTTATTGGCTCGAAAAGAAATTAGAGATTTATTACCAAATGAATTAAGGTATGTAAAATTCTTGTGGGATTACAAACCTTTTACAACTGAAAAACCAGCAACCGCTGGAGACGATTTTGAGGCAGAAGAAATAATTGGTTTATATGCAATTAAATCTAATAGAAATGATGTTCCTTCAATTGAAGGAGACGTTATTTTAGATGCTGGTCAAGTATTTGATCAATTAAACAAGCCAGAAGTTAGCATGACAATGAACAGCTCTGGAACAAAACAATGGGCAAAAATGACTGCAGAAAATGTAGGTAGATTTGTAGCTGTTGTTTTAGATGATTACGTTTATACTGCCCCATCTGTAAATCAAGCCATTACTGGTGGTAGAACTTCTATCTCTGGTGGAAGTATGACAGTTGCAGAAGCAGAAGATATTGCTACAGTTTTAAAAGCAGGTAAATTACCAGCCGCTGCAAGAATTATACAATCTGCAGTTGTAGGACCATCTTTAGGACAAGAAGCAATTGACGCCTCTTTCTTATCTTTTGGTTTGGCTATTTTATTAGTTTTAGTTTGGATGGTAGTGTATTATGGTAAAGCAGGTTTATTTGCAGATGTTGCTTTAATTGTAAACATTTTATTCATTTTTGGTATTTTAGCAAGCTTTAATGCTGTGTTAACTTTACCTGGCATTGCTGGTATAATATTAACTATTGGTATGTCTGTAGATGCCAACGTAATTATCTTTGAAAGAATTAAAGAAGGTTTAGGTTTAAAGAAAGGTTTAAAACAATCTGTAGAAGAAGGTTTCTCTGTAAAAGGAGCGCTTTCTGCAATTATAGATGCCAATATTACTACACTTTTAACAGGTATTATTTTATATGTATTTGGTACAGGACCAATTAAAGGTTTTGCATTAACTTTAATGATTGGTATTGCAACTTCTTTATTTACAGCAGTATTTATTACACGTTTATTAATTGATGGCGCCGTTAATAAAGGCACTAACTTAACCTTTAATACTTCTGTATCTAAAGGATGGTTCCAAAATATAAATGTAGAGTTCTTAAAGAAACGTAAAATTGCATATGTAATTTCTGGAGGAATTATTATTGCAGGTTTAATTTCTATTTTATCTATAGGTTTAAAGCAAGGTGTAGATTTTAAAGGAGGTAGATCTTACTTGGTTCGTTTTGATCAAGCTATGGTACCAACTGAAGTAGCTTCTACTTTAAAAGATGCATTTGGTACAGCACCAGAAGTAAAAACGTACGGAGAAGACAATCAATTAAAAATTACAACCGTTTATAAAATTGATGATGAAGGGCAAGCTGTAGATGAAGAAGTACAAAATGCTTTATTTACAGGTTTAAAACCATATTTAGGAAATACTACTTACGAAAGCTTTAAACCAGGTTTTGAAAAAACTGGTGCAGGAATTATGAGTGCAGATAAAGTAGAACCTACAATTGCAGATGATATTAAAACCTCTGCTTTATATGCTGTATTTGGTTCTTTATTAGTTGTTTTCTTATATATTTTATTACGTTTTAGAAAAATATCTTATTCTATTGGAGCTGTAGCAGCCGTTTTTCATGATGTATTAATTGTACTAGGTGTATTCTCTATTACCTACAATTTTATGCCTTTTGATATGGAAATTGGCCAATCTTTTATTGCAGCCATACTAACTGTTGTTGGTTACTCTCTAAATGATACAGTGGTAATTTTTGATAGAATTAGAGAATTTGTTGGAGATTATAAAAACAGATCATTAAGCGAAAATGTAGATAAAGCCGTAAGTTCTACCTTAGGAAGAACAATAAACACCTCTTTAACTACCTTATTGGTAATGATTGCAATATTTGCTTTTGGTGGAGATTCTATTAAAGGATTTATGTTTGCATTAATTGTAGGTGTTGCTGTAGGTACATACTCATCATTATTTGTGGCAACTCCAATAATGTATGATGCTACCAAGAAAAAAGAAAAAAATAAGTAATTCTTTAGAACATACTAAAAACCGTTTTCTTATGATGATTTTAGAATCTCATAATAAAACGGTTTTTTCATTTGATAATTAGCGTTTATATTTGCAATATATGAGTATTATTAAGCTACATAACCTCTATTTTAAACCTTTTATTAAAAAGGAAGAAATAAAACAAATTGTAAAGCAATTAGCTTATCAAGTAAAACAGGAATTACCCAAAGATGAAATCCCTATTTTTGTAGGA
Organism: uncultured Polaribacter sp.; assembly: GCF_947495205.1. Lineage (GTDB taxonomy): Bacteria > Bacteroidota > Bacteroidia > Flavobacteriales > Flavobacteriaceae > Polaribacter. The sequence goes on from NZ_CANLXV010000007.1 coordinate 6,398, forward strand.
ATTTTAAATGGTTGTTTCTTATTTGCTGCAGATTTTATAAGAGAATTTAATGGAAATTGTGAAGTTTCTTTTGTAAAACTAGCCTCTTATAATGGCACAAAATCTACTGAAAAAGTAAAAGAATTAGTAGGTATAAATGAAGATATAACGAATAGAACTGTTATTATCTTAGAAGATGTTATAGATACTGGCACTACCTTGCAAGAAATTTATAATATCTTTAGAAACAAAAATGTAAAACAATTAAAAATAGTCTCACTTTTTTTTAAACCAGATGTTTTTAGAAAAGAATTACCAATAGATTATATTGGCAAAAGTATTGCAGATAAATTTATTGTAGGTTACGGATTAGATTATAACGGATTAGGTAGAAATTACCCAGAAATATATCAATTAACAACAGCACCCAAAATGAAAAACATTGTATTATTTGGTCCTCCAGGAGCAGGAAAAGGAACACAAGCAGAATTTTTAAAAGACATGTACAACTTAGTACATATTTCTACTGGAGACGTTTTTCGTTTCAATATTAAAAATGCTACTGAATTAGGTTTACTAGCAAAAAAATATATGGACGAAGGAGATTTAGTACCAGATGAAGTTACCATAAATATGCTAAAAGCAGAAGTAGAAAAAAATGCAGATGCTAACGGTTTTATTTTTGATGGTTTTCCTAGAACACAATCTCAAGCAGAAGCTTTAGACGCTTTTTTAGCTGATAAAGGAGAACAAATAAACGGAATGGTAGCTTTAGAAGTGCCTGAAGATTTATTAGTAGAACGTTTGCTAGAAAGAGGAAAAACTAGCGGAAGAGCAGATGATACCGATGAAGGTAAAATTAGAAATCGTTTTAACGAATACAACACAAAAACTGCTATTCTTAAAGATTATTTCGCAGAACAAAATAAATATTACGGCATTAATGGTGTAGGTTCTATTGCTGAAATTACCAAAAGAATTGCAGAAGTATTTAATACATTGTAAAATGTGTAACTTTTTAAACGTTTAACTTTTTAAACGTTACAAATACAACTACACTTTTAACAATTACCCAATTATACACTAAGATGACCGAAGGAAATTTTGTTGACTACATAAAAATATACGCTTCTTCTGGAAAAGGAGGGCAAGGTTCTGCACACTTACACAGAGAAAAATACATTACCAAAGGTGGTCCAGATGGTGGAGATGGTGGACGTGGAGGACACATTATTTTACGTGGAGACAAAAATATGTGGACTTTATTTCACCTAAAATTCAAACGTCATTTTAGAGCAGAACACGGTGGTGCTGGTAGTAAAAGTAGAAGTTCTGGGCACGATGCAGAAGATGTTTATATAGATGTACCCTTAGGAACTATTATTAGAGATGCAGATACCGATGAAATTTTACACGAAATTACAGAAAATGGTAAAGAAGTAATTTTATTACCTGGTGGTAAAGGTGGTTTAGGAAACTGGAATTTTAAATCGTCTACAAACCAAACACCAAGATATGCCCAACCAGGAATTGATGGACAAGATGGTTGGTTTAGAATTGAATTAAAACTGCTGGCAGACGTTGGCTTAGTAGGTTTCCCAAATGCAGGAAAATCTACGCTTTTGTCTGTATTAACTAGTGCTAAACCTAAAATTGCAGACTATGCATTTACAACTTTAAAGCCAAATTTAGGTATTGTAGAACATAGAAGTCATGCTACTTTTGTAATTGCAGATATTCCTGGAATTATAGAAGGCGCTGCAGAAGGAAAAGGCTTAGGCCACAGATTTTTACGTCATATAGAACGTAATTCTGCCTTATTATTTTTAATACCTGCAGATTCAGATGACATTCAAAAAGAGTATGATATTTTATTAAACGAACTTAAAAAACACAATCCAGAATTGTTAGATAAGGAGCGTTTGTTAGCCATTTCTAAAACCGATATGTTGGATGATGAATTACAAGCAGAAATTAAAGCTGAATTACCAAAAGGCGTAAAAAGCATCTTTATTTCTTCTGTTGCAGAAATTGGTTTGCAAGAATTAAAAGACAACCTTTGGGAAATGTTAAACTAAGTTTTTGTTTTTACGTTTTACAGAAAGTTTATAGCAATTTAGAATTTTGCAACTGTAAGTTTCTAAAATTTTTCACTGCATTTTAATGTAATACTTATATTACTCCAGTTCAATTTTAATAGGCAATTGATATTTTGATTTTACTGGAATTCCTCTTTTTATCGCTGGAAAAATAGCAGGAATTTTAGCAATACTGTTTTGTAAAACACTATCTAAACTGGGTAAATTTTTCTTTATTTTTTCGTTTGATGTAATTTGTTGTAACTCAATTTTACCATCTGTATTAATAATTAAATCTACATAAACCGTTTCTGAGATAGACTCTTTAAGCGTAAACTGATGTTTCTGTATCTCCTCTCCTATTTTTAAGTGAATTGTAGTTCTAAAACAATCGGCTTTTTTTTGTTTGGTAATTAAAGAATCGCAATTTTTAAAAGACGGAAACGTATCTACAGAAGAAAAATCTACAATAGTATCTAAAACAGGTAGATTTTTATTTTTAGAGAACGAAAAATAATCACACGAAGTGAAAAAAATCATTAAAAACAAAAAAGTTAAAACCCGTAAAAACATTTGCTAATTTATAGCGTGAAATTACTAAAAATTAGCGAAATACTATTCTAAACTTTCTCCTTTAATAAAATAGGCCTTTTTTATGGCTACAATTCGACTTTCTACAAAATCAGACATTTCCTTATCTCTTCTAAAAAACCGACTTTTAAATTTTTTATACAAATCATAAGCTATTTTTTTATCTTTATAGTAGTCTTCAGAAAGTTTTGCTTGCTGAAAAAGCGCTTTGTAATTCTGGGCGTTTTCATCAAAAGCTTTTTTAAAATAATTAATAGCACTTTTTGGTTTTTCTTGCTCATAAAACATAGTTGCCAAACCATAATAAGCGTTGTCTCTAGGCTCTTTACCTACTTTTGCTGCTCTAAGATAATGAAACATTGCCATTCTGTAATCTTTTTCTTTTAAAGCAATATTTCCTAAATAAGTAAACGCTTTAAAATCTTCTGCATCTATTTTTACTACATTTTTAAAACGGTCTTTTGCATTTTTATAATCTTCTAATTGGTAATAAGATTTCCCTAACATATTATTAGTAAAATGCTCCATTTTTTCTAAACTATCTAACCTTAACAACACAGGTATGGTTGCTTTAAACTTTTTTTCGCTGTAAAGTTGGTTTGCTTTTATGCGATTTAAACTAATATGATTTTCATCTAAACGCAAACCTTTATTTATAAACAAATAGGTAGAATCTTTATCTCTTAAAGCAAAATACTGAATGGCGAGTTTTGTAATTGCTTTTAAATGTGTGCTATCTTTTTCTAGAACATCTAAAAAACAATTCATCATTCTATTGCCGTCATTTACAAAACTATAAGCCAAACCTAATTGGTAAGAATAATGCGGATTTAAAGTATCTTTAGTTGTTAAATCTTTAAATAACGAAATGGCATTTTCACTTTTTCTATTTTGTAAGTACAATTTCCCAAGTTGATATTTCAACACCAAATTCATAGAATCTTTTGCCAATAAATCTTCATAAATTTTTATAGATTTATTGGGTTTAAAAAGCCTTAAATACGCTTTTGCTAGTTTTAAACTTGCTTTTTTATGTTCTTTAAATTCCAATGCTTTTTCTAAAAAAGAAACTGTTTTTTTATAATTATCTATAGACTCATAAATAAGTGCTGTTTTGTAATTGCTTAAAAAAGAAGGCGGATTCATAGCCTCTAATTTTTGCAATGCCAATTGATATCTTCCATTTTCGAACAAACTATCTATAGCAGCAAAAGCAGAAGTTTGTGCCTCTACTTTTACCACTACAAATAATACTACAATTAAAACTTTCTTTTTCATTAGTATTTATTCTTTCTTTTTTCAGGTACAAATATTGTAAATGGTATTGTATAAGAAACCTTAACTTTTTTGCCATCTTGCTCCCCTGGTTTCATCTTTGGTAAAAGTTGCATTACTCTTAAAACTTCTTTCTCTATTTTAGGATGTGGTCCTCTTGACTTTATATCAACTACGTTTCCTTTATTATTAATACTAAAAGCAATAAAAACTCTTTTTTTACCCGAACTTAAACCCAATGTTTCTCGTAAATCAGCATTGAAATTTCTAGCAAAATGCTTTTGTATCATTTTAGAAAAGCAAGTTTTATCTCCAATACCACAACCAGGGAAAGTTGGAGATTTCTCTATTTTAAGAAAACTTACACTTTTATCATCAGCTTTATTTTCACGAAATCTATATTCTGTTTTTACTGAAAATCCTTTTCTAATATGAACGCCAACAATTTTTCTTCCTTTATATTCATAAAATTTATACTCATATGTTTTTAAACCTTCCTCTCCCCTTTGTTTTAATGTTAATTCTAAAAACTTATTAAACTCTTTTAATTCTTTTTTTGATAAATCCTGTTTGTTAATTTCTTTACCAATAGGTTTATGACTTTCTCCAGCTATATAATAATCTAAGTACGTTTTTTCTTGTCTTACTGTAAAATCATCGGTATTTGAAGTATAAATCTTTTGTAATTCTTTTTTAGAAGCTGAATTATTAAACACTTTTTGAGAACAAGAAGTATAAAAAAGCATGCTTGTTAATACAGGAATCAACACCAAATATTTTAGCTGATTCATTTTTTTAGATTTGTTTTTCGTCATCATAGTAATTCTTTTTTTAATGAATGTTTGTTTGTAAAACTGATTGATAAAAGCAATATTTTCTACTTGAAAAAAGTTAGATAGCAATTGATTGATGTAGTTTTCTTTGGGTGAAGATTTTGTGGCAACTTCATCTGAAATATACTCGTGTATTAAAGTGATTCTTTTCTGATAAATAAAAATCATTGGATTAAACCACATTACAATTTTTAAAACCTCGAAAAACAATAAATCCAAAGAATGTTTTTGTTTACTGTGCACTAATTCGTGCGCAATTATTTGTTCTTTTTGAGATTTTGGTATTTCTTTTCCTAAAAAAATATAATTGAAAAAAGAAAACGCTTTGGTTTGGTTTGGAATTAAAACCAATGTGTAGTTCTCTATTTTAACAAGTCTATAAGTTCTTATTAAGTTGATAATTGCCAATAACTTAGAAACAAACAACACACTGAAAACAATAACACCAATACCAAAAAAAACATCGATATAATTTACAGATTGGTACCAGGAAGATGCTACAATTACCTTTTCAGGAAACAGCACCAATTCTGGTAAATTCACTATATATTCTTGAGGCACTGCTTGTTGAAATGTAGGTATTTTAATTAAAGGAATTAAAAAAGACAATAATGGCGTAGATAATAAATACCATCTATTTTTTCTAAAAAAGGTTTCTTTGCTTAGAAAGAAATCATAAATAGCCAAGAATAACACTTGGAATAAAATTACCTGAATTATATAATTAATCATAGCTTTTGTTTTTTATTGATTTTAACTTCTAAAAATCTTATTTTATGAAAGATTGTAAAGAAAAATTGAATTTATAATGTAAATTTTTTGATACAAATTTTCGTACCTCAAAAACCCCACGAACTAGAGGTTTTTACTACTGTTTACTGAATACTGATGACTGAAAAACTGCTTACTTTTTCTTATGTACTTCTTTTAAAATACTTTCTAATTCAGAAATATCCATTTTATTTTCTTTTACAAAAAAGGAAACCATACTTTTAAAAGAACCATTAAAATAGCCATTCATTAATTTGTGTAAACTTTGGTTACTATAGGTTTCTTTTTCTATAATTGGATAATATAAAAAACCTCTTCCTAAAGGTTTGTGATCTACAAATTCTTTGGTTTCTAAAATTCTAATAATGGTAGAAACTGTATTATATGCTGGTTTGGGTTCAGGTAATTTTTCGATTACTTCTTTTACAGAAGCCTCTTGTAAATCCCACAAAACTTGCATAATCTGCTCTTCTGCTTTTGTTAATTGTTTATTCATATTTACAACTAAATTTTTAGTTTAACAATACAAATATAACTAAAAAATTAGTTTAAACTAATTTTTTAGTTCTTAATTATTTTTACGAAGGCATTTATCCATATAAACTAATTTATAGCTTGTGTATTTAATGCAACAAATAGCGTTTGTTACAATGTTATTGTAAGTTTGAAAATTGAAGAATATTTTTTACGAATTCTTATTATTTGATTTTCATTATATTCTGCTCATTTAAAATAGATGCTATCAATTAGTGTTTTATAATGATGTTTTTGCAGTGTAAAAGGGCACTTTTTCGTTTGTTCTTTTTACTTCCTTTTTCTTTTCTGTTGATGTGTATTGAATGAAATTCAAGATAAGTTTTAACAAAGAATCTACATATTAATACACTAACATATTAAAACCAATACATTCTTTACATATTTACCACTTCTTAAGATTTATATTACTACAAAAACTAAAACAAGATTACATTTAAAAAAACAACTACGCTAAAAATTATACATTATGTTGGCAAACAAGACTAGCCCAGATTGAACGGCTTGTTTGAGCTCTTTTTTATTCTTTTTTGAATAAAAAAAGCGAGTAGTGAAAGCTGGAAATAGCTTCAAAAAAGAAATATTATGGATCAATACCAAAAGTTGTGGAGTAAATAAAAAAGGCTGAACTTTGATATTAAGACATTTATGTCTTCAGAACCTTTATGTTACTTAGTTTGAACTTATCAAGCACAACGTTAAATCAAAAGAAATTCATTTTTATTTTACAGAGTTAAACAGTATTCCAGAAGAATTTAAAGATGTTAAGCTGCATTCTAAAGGTTTCTTTGCAGAAGCTACCGTTCAAGATTTTCCTATTCGAGGTAAAAATGTATAGTTACATATAACCAGACGAAGATGGTTTGATCAAGACACTAATAAAATAGTTACCAGAGATTGGAATTTAGTAGCAAAAGGAACTAGAATCACTAGTGAATTTGCTGCTTTTTTAAAAGAACTCCATTAGTAATAAAGCTTCTAGTACTAGTATTGTAGCTGATTTTTATGGCGTAAACCCAAGAAATCTACAAAGACAATACAGAGACTCTTTAAGTGATTTTAAATCATGGAATCAAAAAACACATGCTAAAGATTGGCTCTTATTCGCAAAAAATTTAGGAAGTAATTTATCTTTAGATGAAACCGCTTTTTCTAATGGTGATTTATATACCATTTTAACCAATAAAAAAGCAAAAGGAAAAAAAGGGGCAATAATAGTAATGGTTAAAGGAACTAAAGCTGAAACCGTCGTAAAAATATTGCATAAAATCCCTTTAAAACAAAGAAAAAAAGTCAAAGAGGTTACTCTAGATATGGCTGGTAATATGGGGCTTATTGTAAGAAAATCATTCCCAAACGCAACTTTGGTTATAGACCGTTTTCATGTTCAGAAACTAGCCTTAGATGCATTACAAGAAATAAGAATAAAACATCGTTGGGAAGTAATAGATGCAGAAAATGATCTGATAGAAAACGCTAGAAGTAAAAACTTAAAATACAATCCAGAATTAATGCCAAATGGCGATACACTAAAACAATTATTAGCTAGAAGCAGGTATTTACTCTACAAATCAAGCTCTAAATGGACTGATAATCAACAGCAAAGAGCAACAATATTATTTGAAAAATACCCTGATAGAGAAAAAGCATACAAATTATGCCAGAACCTTTCTTGGATATTTAATACTACAAAAGATAAAACTTCTGCGTTAATAAGATTCGCTAAATGGGACGAAAAAGTAAGACAAGCGGATTTTAAAAGTTTTAGAACCATAGCAAGAACTATGTCCATACATTATAAAAACATCCTCAATTATTTTGACAATAAAAGCACAAATGCCTCTGCGGAATCTTTTAATGCTAAGATTAAAGCTTTTAGAACGCAATTTAGAGGTGTGAGAAATATAGAATTCTTCCTGTTTAGATTAACAAATATTTTTGCCTAATTATAAAATCCCACAACTTGTTGACTTGATCCTTAAAAAGGTAACCTAATAGGTATCCAACAGAATGGTAATTAATACACTTTTTGATGTTTTGGGATAAAAAAAAACCCTGTAAACATAGTGTTTACAGGACTTTAACAGATTTTGAATAAATACTGGCGGAGAAAGAGGGATTCGAACCCCCGGACCTGTTACAGTCAACAGTTTTCAAGACTGCCGCATTCGACCACTCTGCCATTTCTCCAAGTGTCTCATTAGGTATTCCCCAAATGCGGTTGCAAATATAGAAAGGTTTTTTATTTCTAAAAAACAAAAAAGACATTATTTTTAATGTTTTTTGAATATAATTAACTATTTTTTCTATCTACTTCATTATCAACAAATATTGATAAATTAAAAACAGTAGAAATCGTTATAAAGTGTAAATAATTAGAAACTTCTTTTGTTGTCTTTAGTATCTTTGCAATCTCATTTAATACAAAAACTATGTCTTTTAATTCTTTTGGAAATTTATTGAAAGTAACAACTTATGGAGAATCTCACGGAACAGCTATTGGTGGTGTTATAGATGGTTTTCCTGCAGGGTTAAAAATTGATTTTGATGCAATTCAAGAAGAATTGAATCGAAGAAAACCCGGTCAATCTAAAATTGTTACACAACGTAAAGAACCAGATAGTGTAGAGTTTTTATCTGGTATTTTTGAAGGAAAAACCACAGGTACTTCTATTGGATTTATCATTAGAAATACAAATCAAAAATCTAAAGATTATAACCATAACACCAATGTTTATAGACCATCGCACGCAGATTATACTTATGACCAAAAATATGGCATAAGAGATTATAGAGGTGGTGGTAGAAGTTCTGCCAGAGAAACTGCCAATTGGGTTGTTGCCGGCGCTTTAGCAAAACAGTTAATCGCTTCCATAAACATTAATGCCTTTACTTCTTCTGTAGGTGATATTTTTGTTGAAAAACCTTACCAAGAGTTAGATTTCTCTAAAACTGAAGATAATATTATTCGCTGTCCAGATGAAACTTCAGCAGAAAAAATGATAGAAAAGGTAAAAGAAATTAGAAAAGCAGGAGATACAATTGGTGGCACCATTACATGTGTAGCTAAAAATGTACCTGTTGGTTTAGGAGAACCTATTTTTAACAAATTGCATGCTGCTTTAGGAAGTGCAATGCTTTCTATAAACGCTGTAAAAGGTTTTGAATTTGGCAGTGGCTTTTGTGGTGCAAAAATGAGAGGTTCTGAACATAACGATGTTTTTAACGCAGATGGCTCAACCCAATCTAACTTATCTGGTGGTATACAGGGTGGTATCTCTAACGGAATGGATATCTACTTTAGAGTAGCTTTTAAACCGGTAGCTACTATAATGAGCTCGCAACAAACCATTAACTCTGAAAATGAAGTTACAGAAATTACGGGTAAAGGTAGACACGATCCTTGCGTTGTACCAAGAGCTGTGCCTATTGTAGAAGCAATGACTGCTTTAGTTTTAGCAGATTTTTGGCTACTTAACAAAGCAAGAAAAATATAATTCATATATTTTTATTTATGTTTTTAATAATAAACATAAAATTATTTTTATGATAAAAAAGCGAAACTTAAAAGTTTCGCTTTTTCTTTAAATAGAGTTTTATCTAAACTATTTTATAACTTTACTAAAATTATAGAAGTAAAAGTTTTTATCATTATTCATAGCTACAAACAAACCACTATCAAATGTTTTGTTTAACGGAACTGTAACTACCTCACATCCATCTGTCTCTAAAGTAGATAAATTTACAGCTTTTATAAACGCATTTGTATTTCTATCAAAAAGGTTAAATTGTCCATTTTGTTGATCTGATACAATTAAATAACCTGCACCATTTTCTTGTTTTGCAATTGCAATTCCCTCTATATCTCTATAAAAATACTCAGCTCCAAAACAACTAATTTCATCACTGCCTTTTGACGGTTCTGCATAATATTTACGAATGCAATGCATTTCATCAGCATAATAAACAAAACCCATTTCAGCATCTACTGCAATTGCTTCGATTTCCTTTTTACCACTAAAATTTCCAAATTTTCTTACTAGAGTATATTTTAGAAGACCATTTTCTGAAGCTAATTTGTATTGATACAAATAACCCTCTTTGGGTCCAGGTTTTCTACCCACAATTATATAAAAAGAGGAATCTACTGGTGATTTATATATAGCTACACCCATTGGCAAATTATACTCAGGCTTTGTTGCATCTTCAAAAACAGGAAATCCACCATTATCTAAAGCTTTCATATCTGGAATAGAAAAAACTCTAATTTGTTGCTTTTCTCTTTCCGTAAATACTAAAATATCGGTATTTGTTGAATCATTTAATTTAAAACCATATTCTAAATCGACGTTATTTGGTCTTTTTATATTTCTAATGGTTTTGTCTTCAATAATTTTTCCTTTTAAATCAAAAGCATAAATAGCTCCGTTTGTTTCTTTATCTGTGCCAAAAACAATACTTTTTTCTGGGTCTGTTGGGTGAATCCAAATTGCAGGATCATCAGTATCATTTAAAGTATTCTCTGTAATTACATCTGGTTTAATAACTGGCAACTTACTTTTATTACTACAAGAAAGCAGTATAACAGCACTTAAAAAACAGATACTTATTTTATGATTTATTTTCATTTTGACAGCTAAATTACTTTTTGAATAAATCATACTTTAAGCCTAGTGTTATTCTTCTTCCATAATATTCCATTTGCATGGTTCTATCACTAACTCCTTGAAAATAACGTAAAGGTTGGTCTGTAATATTGTTTACATCTGCATAAATTCTTAAATTTTTATTGATGGTAAACGTAGCATTAAAATCTAAAAAGAATTGCTTGTCGTAATAACGATCTTCAAAGGCATTTCCTCCAATTTCATCTATATAAGAATCAGAGAAGTTTGCTGAAAGTCTTCCGCTAAAAAATTTATTAGCATACCCTAATGAACCATTAAACATATTAGGTGCTGTATTGGGTAAATCTAAGTCATTTCTTTCATCTCCATCTTCATTTCTAATACCATTTGCACTTGATGTTAAATAGGTATAATTAACATATAAGCTAAAGTTTTTTAAGAAACCTGGTAAAAAATCTAATTGTCTTTGTAGCGCAAACTCAAATCCGAAAATAGAAGCGTCATCACCATTTACTGGTCTTGTTGTATCAAATCCTGTTGTGTTTGCTCCAAGAGAATCATCTGTAGTTTGAGATGCTAAAGGATAAATAAAGTTATCTATTTTTTTATAGAAAATACCTCCTGATAAAATACCAACATTTTTAAAGTATTGCTCACCTAATAAATCAAAGTTCATAGATGTAGTTGGGTTTAATTCTGGATTCCCTATTTCTATTTCTGCATCTTCTCTTATGATGTTTCTAAAAGGAACCAAATCTATATAATTAGGTCTTGCAATGGTATTTGTCCAAGCAAAACGTAATGAACTATTTTTAGTGAAATCATATTTTAAATGCAAGCCTGGTAATATGTTTGTATATGAATTATTTTCTGTTGTTGATGTAACACCATCAAAATCTCCATTTACATCAAAATTAACAATATTACCAGTAGTTTCTATTTTAGTGGTTTCTAATCGTAAACCTCCTAAAAGTGTTAACTTATCATTCAACTTATGCGTAATCATTATATATCCAGCAAATACATCTTCTTTAGCATCGTAATTTCCACCTAAAAATTCATCAACAACAGACTCTTTATCAAATAAAGACGCATCATTAAAATTAAGATTTCCTAAAAAAGCAGGATCTACATACTGACCTGCTGCATATCTACTTCCTGCTAAAAAATTAGCATCTGTTTGATTTGTTAATGGCAAAGCAGAAAAATCATCAAAAGTGGCATTTGTTGGATCTAACTCAAAAAAGTCATTATTTCTATCTTTACTTTTTGTTCTGATTCTCCCTCCAAATTTTAAAGATCCTTTTTTAGTTGGTAGTTTAAAATTAGCTACAAAGTTTACATCCTTTTCTTCTGTAAACTGATTTTCTTCTGTGATTTCTTTTAAGGAATATCTATTTAAAGCAGCATCAGTTGCAACACTTGGATTTATAACTGGAAATCTAGTATTATTTAAATTTACTTGTAAACGAATAGGGTCTCCTGCTGGGTTTTCTTCTAACTCATATTCTATATATCTTTCGTTTAATCTTTCTTCTGAAGCTGCAGCTAAAGAACCAAACCAATCAAACTCCAATTTTCCAAATACATGCTTACCTCCTAACGTATAATTTTGCATACGTTGATCTTCTAATCTTGTGTTTTTATTTCTATCATTATTAATACCACCTTTGGTTTGTCTTCTAATTTCACCTTCATAACCTGAAATTTGATCAGTTCCTGGAGTAAATATTGGCTCGATACTTCTGTAACGTAACCTATACCTATTTTCTCTATCATCTCTCCAATTGTACATTGTTTTTAAGTAGATGTTATTATTATCGTTGATCTGATAGTCAAAATTTGCAGAAAAACTTCTACGAACACGCTGTACTAAATACGTTCTAATATCAGATTCTGCAATATATGGGCTAACAGTAATATCATTCCCTGTTAATGGGCTTTCAGCTTCATCTACCCATTCTGCTTCAACATTATCAGAACCAAAATCGTTATCATTTACAGTTGCAGAAATCATCCAACCAAATTTTTTGTTTTTAGAACGATTCCCCACTAAAAAAGAACCATTTAAAATTCTTTTATTGGTAATTGTATTTAATCCAGACCCTGCAGTTGAAGATAATCTAAATCCTTGTGGAGCTGTTCTAGTTATTAAATTTACAGAACCTCCTATAGCATCAGCTTCCATATCTGGAGTAACTGCTTTATTAACTTGAATAGACTGAATCATATCAGATGGAATTAAGTCCATTTGAATATTTCTGTTATCACCTTCTGCTGATGGGATTCTACTACCATTTAAAGTAACCGAGTTTAATTGAGGAGAAAGCCCTCTAATGATAATGTTTCTAGCTTCTCCTTGATCTACTTGCATTGTAATTCCAGGAATTCTTTTTACAGCATCTCCAATGTTAGCGTCAGGAAATTTACCAATCTGATCTGTAGAAACAACATTGGTAATATTAATATTATTTTTCTGTTTATTTAAGGCTTTAGATTGACCACTTAAAGCGTATGTTTTTATTTGGATTTCATTTAATTCAATTCCTCCGGATTTTAATTGTAAACTTACTTTAGTTGTTTGGTTTTGCTTAACAGTTATTGATTGCTCAACATCTTTATAGCCCAAATAGGTAACTTTTAAAGTATAAGTACCTGCAGGAACAGCTACAATAGTAAACTTACCATCAAAATTGGTGACATCTCCTTTTTTGATTGATTCTAAAGATACACTAGCACCTGGAACGTAAAATCCGTTTTCATCGGTTATTAAACCTTGTATTGTACCTGTTTGTGAAAATGTTTGAAATGCCGTTAAAGAAAATACAGCAATACATAAAAAAAGTCTTAAAGTATTAAGTTGTCTCATTTTAGTTTAGTTATAATTTTACCCAAAATTAGGTTTAAAATAACTTTAGTCGATTAATAAAATGAAAAGAAAAAGCTAAATAATAGCTTAAAAACAAGCCCAATTAACGTTTAATTAATTTCGTTTTTACAATTTATTTAATACCAAACAACTAAATATCTAGCTACCAACAATTATTAAAAAAGAAGCTTTTATTCGTTATTTATGACTAGTTTTAAATATAGGACTACTTTAATTCAGTCTTTTTTAATAATACAATTGATAAAAATTTTGTAAAAAAAAAGTGAAACTTTCATTTCACTTTCTTTATTTTTAAGCTTGACCTGTAGGTCCAAAGTTCATAGGCATTGGTGGTTGCTCATAATCTTTGATCTCACCATTTTGTTGTTCGAATTTTCTTACATTATCTGCTAAAGCTTTTGCCAACCTTTTAGCGTGTTGTGGCGTTAAAATTATTCTAGATTTTACTTTTGCTTTTGGTACACCAGGCATAATATTTATAAAATCTACTATAAATTCTGATATAGAATGATTGATAATTGCCAAATTTGAATAGGTTCCTTCTGCTATTTCTTGGTCTAACTCTATATTTAATTGACCATCTTTATTTTGATTTTCTTCCATTGTATGTGTTGTAAAATTTTGTAATTGTTGAACTGTGTAATTGTAATATATTAGAATTTTTCGACTGTGCTCAAAATAACGATTGACAGCAATTTTTCTCAAAATAAAAAAAGTTGAATTGAATTCTGTAAAAAATTACAGTAAACAATTCAACTTTTAAACACTTAAACGTTTACACGTTATTTATTTAGAAACTTTGTTCTATCTCATCTTTTGGTCCAACAATAATCTTATCGTAAGCTCTCATTCCTGTTCCTGCTGGTATTTTCTTACCTACAATTACATTCTCTTTTAAGCCTTCTAAGGTATCTATCTTTCCATTTACAGCCGCCTCGTTTAATACTTTTGTAGTTTCTTGGAAAGAAGCTGCAGAAATAAATGATTTGGTTTGTAGTGATGCTCTTGTAATACCTTGCAACACTTGTTCTGCTGTTGCTGGTCTTGCATCTCTAGCTTCTACTAAGTTCTGATCATTTCTTCTTAATAAAGAATTCTCATCTCTTAATTGACGCGCAGTAACTATTTGACCTTCTTTTAAGTTCTCAGAATCTCCAGCATTTTCAACAACTTTCATTCCGTAAATTGCATCATTGTCTTTGATAAAGTCAATTTTATGAATCAATTGATTCTCTAAGAATAAAGTATCTCCAGAATCTATAATTTTAACTTTACGCATCATTTGACGCACAACTACTTCAAAATGTTTGTCATTAATTTTTACACCTTGTAAACGATATACTTCTTGTATTTCATTAACTAAGTACTCTTGTACTGCAGACGGTCCTTTAATTCTTAAAATATCAGAAGGCGTTGTTGCTCCATCAGACAATGGCATACCCGCTTTAATAAAGTCGTTTTCTTGAACTAAAATTTGGTTAGAAAGCTTTACTAAATACTTGCTTACTTCCCCTGTTTTAGATTCAACAATAATTTCTCTATTACCTCTTTTAATTTTACCGAAAGAAACCACACCATCAATCTCTGAAACCACAGATGGGTTAGAAGGATTACGCGCTTCAAATAATTCTGTTACACGTGGTAAACCTCCTGTAATATCACCGGCTTTACCAGATTTTCTTGGTATTTTAACTAATGTTTTTCCGCTTTCTACAGCTTCTCCATCATCTACCATTAAGTGTGCACCTACTGGTAAACTGTAAGAACGTAATGCGTTTCCATCAGCATCTTCTATAATTAAAGAAGCAATAATCTTCTTGTTTTTAGAATCTGTAATTACTTTTTCTTGGAAACCAGTTTGTTCATCAATCTCTACAGCATAGTTCATACCTTGCTCTAAATTATCAAACTTCACTTTACCTCCAAATTCAGAAACAATTACACCGTTAAATGGATCCCATTGTACAATTACATCACCTTTCTTAATTGTCTTTCTTTCTTTATCAAAAATAATAGAACCATAAGGAATAATGTTTGTACTCTGTGTAATTCCTGTTTTCTTATCTATAATTTTAATCTCCGCAGTTCGTGAAATTACAATATCAACATCGTTTCCATCATTATCCTTACCAACTACGGTTCTTAAATCTTCTATATTTACATTACCATCAAACTTAGCAATTAACTTATTGTCTTCTGATATGTTACCTGCAACCCCACCAACGTGGAATGTACGTAATGTTAACTGCGTTCCTGGTTCTCCAATAGATTGTGCTGCAATTACACCAACTGCTTCACCAATTTGTACTTTGTTAAGTGTAGATAAACTCTGTCCGTAACATTTTGCACAAATTCCTTTTGCAGATTCACATGTTAATGGAGATCTTACTTCTATACTATCTAAACCAGAGTTTTGAACCGCCATTGCCAATTGGTATGTAATACGGTCATTAGCATTTAAGATTACATCTCCTGTTACAGGGTGATATACATTATTTAAAGAAACTCTACCTTCAATTCTATCTGCTAAAGATTCTACAATTTCATCGTTTTTCTTTAATGCAGCAACCTCTAAACCTCTTAAAGTTCCACAGTCTTCTTCATTAATTATAACGTCTTGAGAAACATCTACCAATCTTCGTGTTAAGTAACCAGCATCTGCCGTTTTTAAGGCGGTATCTGCTAATCCTTTACGTGCACCGTGTGTAGAAATAAAATATTCTAAAATTGATAAACCTTCCTTAAAGTTAGATAAAATTGGATTTTCAATAATTTCTCCACCACCTGCTGTAGATTTTTTAGGCTTCGCCATTAAACCACGCATACCTGTTAACTGACGAATTTGCTCTTTAGAACCCCTTGCACCAGAATCAAGCATCATGTAAACCGAGTTAAAACCTTGTTGGTCTTCTCTTAAACGCTTCATAGATAATTCTGTTAATTGATTGTTGGTTCTACCCCAAATATCAATTACCTGATTGTAACGCTCTTTTTGCGTTAACATACCCATATTATAATTTCCTACAATTATATCCACCTCTTTGTTGGCTTCATCAATCATAGATTGTTTTTCTTTAGGAATAATAATATCTCCTAATGAGAATGATAAACCACCTTGGAAGGCAAATTTATAACCCATATTTTTAATTTCATCTAAGAAAGCCCCTGTTGTAGGAATATCTGTAGCTTTTAAAATACCACCAATAATTCCTCTTAAGTTTTTCTTAGTTAAAACTTCGTTGATATAACCAGCAGCAGGAGGAACTTTTTCATTAAATAAAACTCTACCAACAGTAGTTTTTATTATTTTAGTTACTTGCTCTCCATTCTCATCAATATCTTGAGTTCTTACTTTAATACCGGCATTTAAGTCTACCATTTCTTCGTTAAAAGCAATAGTTACTTCTTCTGGTGAATAGAAAGTTAATCCTTCTCCTTTAATTTTAACTTCTGGAGTAGAAATTCTTTCTTTAGTCATATAATACAAACCAAGTACCATATCCTGAGAAGGAACTGTAACTGGTGCACCATTTGCAGGGTTTAAGATATTATGAGAAGCTAACATTAATAATTGTGCTTCTAAAATAGCCTCTGGTCCTAATGGTAAGTGAACCGCCATTTGATCTCCATCAAAATCGGCATTAAATGCAGAACACGCTAATGGGTGTAACTGTATTGCTTTACCTTCAATTAATTTTGGTTGAAATGCTTGTATACCAAGTCTGTGTAATGTAGGTGCTCTGTTTAATAAAACAGGATGACCTTTAATTACATTTTCTAAAATATCCCAAACAACTGGTTCTTTTCTATCTATTATTTTCTTAGCAGATTTTACAGTCTTAACAATTCCTCTTTCAATTAGTTTTCTAATTACAAATGGCTTGTAAAGTTCTGCCGCCATGTCTTTTGGCAATCCACATTCAGACAATTTCATTTCTGGTCCAACAACAATTACAGAACGTGCAGAATAATCAACACGTTTTCCTAATAAGTTCTGACGGAAACGACCTTGCTTACCTTTTAATGAATCTGATAAAGATTTTAAAGGTCTGTTAGATTCTGTTTTTACTGCAGATGATTTACGCGTGTTATCAAATAAAGAATCTACAGATTCTTGTAACATACGTTTTTCATTACGTAAAATAACTTCTGGAGCTTTAATTTCTACTAACCTCTTTAAACGGTTGTTTCTAATAATAACTCTTCTATATAAATCATTTAAATCTGAAGTTGCAAAACGACCACCATCTAATGGAACTAAAGGACGTAATTCTGGTGGAATTACTGGTACTGCCTTCATAATCATCCATTCTGGATTGTTTTCTCTGTTTTTCTGAGAATCTCTAAATGCTTCAACAACATTTAAACGCTTTAAAGCTTCCGTTTTACGTTGTTTAGACGTTTCTGTGTTTGCTTTATGTCTTAACTCAAAAGATAACGACTCTAAATCGATACGTGCTAACAAATCTATTAAACACTCAGCTCCCATTTTAGCGATAAACTTATTTGGGTCTGAATCTTCTAAATATTGATTTTCCTGTGGAATTTCATCCACGATATCTAAATATTCCTCTTCTGTTAAGAAATCCATTTTTTGTAATGGTTCTCCTTCAGGATTTTTTGCAATACCTGGTTGAATTACTACGTAACGTTCGTAGTAAATAATCATGTCTAACTTCTTAGATGGTAAACCTAAAAGGTAACCCATTTTGTTAGGTAATGATCTAAAGTACCAAATATGAGCAACAGGAACCACTAAATTAATGTGTCCTACTCGATCTCTACGTACTTTCTTTTCTGTAACTTCTACACCACATCTATCACAAACAATACCTTTGTAACGTATTCTTTTGTACTTTCCACAAGCACATTCATAATCCTTTACAGGACCAAAAATACGCTCACAAAATAAACCATCACGCTCTGGCTTGTGCGTACGATAGTTTATCGTTTCTGGTTTTAAAACTTCACCTTTAGAGATTTCTAAAATCGCTTCTGGAGATGATAAACCAATAGATATTTTGTTAAACTTTTTTACAGTGTACTTCTCTTGTTTTCTTGCCATGTGTTTTTATAGTCTTCAGTCTTCAGTTGGCAGTCTTCAGTTTACAAAACTTTGTGTAAAGATTTCTGCAAACTGCAGACTGCTTTACTGCCCACTATTAAAAATTATTCTTCTAATCTAACGTCTAATCCTAAACCTTTCAGTTCGTGCATTAATACGTTAAACGATTCTGGTAAACCTGGTTCTGGCATAGTTTCACCTTTCACAATACTTTCGTATGTTTTGGCTCTACCCATTACATCATCAGATTTTACAGTTAAGATTTCTCTTAAGATACTAGAAGCACCATAAGCCTCTAATGCCCAAACTTCCATCTCTCCAAAACGCTGACCACCAAATTGTGCTTTACCACCTAATGGTTGTTGTGTAATTAATGAATATGGTCCAATAGAACGCGCGTGCATTTTATCTTCAATCATATGCCCTAACTTAATCATATAAATGATACCAACTGTTGCTGGTTGATCAAAACGTTTTCCAGTTCCACCATCATATAAATAAGTATGTCCATACCTTGGTACACCTGCTTCATCTGTAATTCCGTTGATCTGATCTAAAGATGCTCCATCAAAAATTGGTGTAGCATATTTAGTATCTAATTTTTGACCTGCCCAACCAAGAACAGTTTCATAAATTTGACCAATATTCATACGAGATGGTACACCTAATGGATTCAGTACAATATCTACTGGAGTTCCATCTTCTAAGAAAGGCATATCTTCTGCCCTTACAATACGAGCAACAATACCTTTGTTACCATGACGTCCTGCCATTTTATCACCTACTTTTAACTTACGTTTTTTAGCGATATAAATTTTAGCTAATTTTAAAATTCCTGCTGGCAATTCATCTCCAACGGAAATTGTAAATTTCTGACGTCTTAAAGAACCTTGTAAATCGTTTACTTTAATCTTGTAGTTATGCACTAACTCACCAACTAACGAATTTAATTCGCTATCTGTAGTCCAAGAACCTGTTAAGTGCACATAATCATCTACAGAGTTTAACATTTTTAAAGTGTACTTTTTACCTTTTGGTAAAACTTCTTCACCTAAATCATTAAATACACCTTGTGATGTTTTTCCACTGATTAAGTTGAATAATTTTTCAATTAATTCATCTTTTAAACCTTCAAACTTAGAAATAAAAGAATGTTCTAATTTAGCTACAGCTTCCTTGTCTCTAATTCTCTTATTTTTATCTTTTACGGCTCTTCTAAATAATTTTTTATCAATTACTACACCTCTTAATGACGGCGAAGCTTTTAAAGATGCATCTTTTACATCACCTGCTTTGTCACCAAAAATTGCACGTAATAATTTTTCTTCTGGAGTTGGGTCAGATTCTCCTTTTGGTGTAATTTTACCAATCAAGATATCACCAGGATTAACTTCTGCTCCAATTCTAATCATTCCGTTTTCATCTAAATCTTTAGTAGCTTCTTCAGAAACGTTAGGAATATCATTAGTTAACTCTTCAGTTCCTAATTTTGTATCTCTAACATCTAAAGAGTACTCATCAATATGAATAGATGTAAATATATCTTCACGAACTACTTTTTCAGAAATTACAATTGCATCCTCAAAGTTATACCCTTTCCAAGGCATAAAGGCTACTTTCATATTTCTACCTAAAGCTAATTCTCCTTTTTGTGTTGCATAACCTTCACAAAGTACTTGTCCTTCTTGGACTCTATCGCCTTTTTCTACAATTGGCTTTAAGTTGATTGATGTACCTTGATTGGTTTTTCTAAATTTAATTAAATTATAAGAAACTTCATCAGAATCAAAACTTACTAGTTTTTCT
This sequence comes from uncultured Polaribacter sp., assembly GCF_947495205.1. GTDB lineage: Bacteria > Bacteroidota > Bacteroidia > Flavobacteriales > Flavobacteriaceae > Polaribacter. The sequence goes on from NZ_CANLXV010000007.1 coordinate 26,848, forward strand.
TCCTCAGATCTATCATATTTAATTGTAATCTTATTTGCATCTACATAAGTTACTTCACCGTTTCCTTCTGCATTAATTAAAATACGAGAATCTTTGGCTACTCTTCTTTCTAAACCAGTTCCTACAATAGGAGATTCTGGTCTTAATAAAGGTACTGCTTGACGCATCATGTTAGATCCCATCAATGCACGGTTTGCATCATCATGCTCCAAGAAAGGAATTAAAGATGCAGAAATTGATGCAATTTGATTAGGAGCAACATCCATATATTGAATATCTTGTGGAGTAACCACAGGAAAATCTCCTTCTTCACGCGCAATAACTCTATCTAATACAATAGCACCATCTTCCTTAAGCTCTAAGTTAGATTGGGCAATTTTCATTCCTTCTTCTTCTTCTGCACTTAAATAAATAGGCTCTTCTAATGCAACCACACCATCGTTTACTTTTCTGTAAGGCGTTTCAATGAAACCTAAATTATTCACTTTTGCAAAAACAGAAAGTGAAGAAATTAAACCAATATTTGGTCCTTCTGGCGTTTCAATCGGGCAAAGACGTCCATAATGTGTATAGTGTACATCACGTACCTCAAAACCTGCTCTTTCTCTAGATAAACCTCCTGGTCCTAATGCAGACAATCTACGTTTGTGCGTAATTTCTGCTAAAGGATTGGTTTGATCCATAAACTGAGATAATTGATTCGTTCCGAAGAAAGAATTAATTACAGATGACAATGTTTTCGCATTAATCAAGTCAATTGGTGTAAAAACTTCGTTATCACGAACATTCATACGCTCACGAATTGTTCTAGCCATACGCGCTAAACCAACTCCAAATTGACCTGCTAATTGTTCACCAACAGTTCTAACACGACGGTTAGATAAATGATCAATATCATCTACCTCTGCTTTAGAATTAATTAACTCAATTAAATATTTAATAATGGTTATAATATCTAACTTTGTTAATACCTTCTGGTCTATAGGCTCATTAAGTTGAAGTTTTGTGTTCATTCTAAAACGACCAACCTCACCTAAATTATATCTTTGTTCAGAAAAGAATAATTTATCGATAATACCTCTTGCAGTTTCCTCATCTGGCGGTTCTGCATTACGTAATTGTCTATAAATATGCTCTACTGCCTCTTTTTCTGAGTTGGTAGGATCTTTCTGAAGTGTGTTATGAATAATTGCATAATCTGCTAAATGATTATCTTGCTTGTGCAATAAAACCGTTTTAGCTCCTGCATCAATTATTTCATCTATATGTTCTTTTTCTAAAATTGTATCACGATCTAAAACAATTTCGTTTCTTTCAATAGATACCACTTCTCCAGTATCTTCATCAACAAAATCTTCATGCCATGTCTTTAAAACTCTAGCAGCTAATTTACGTCCTAATATCTTTTTTAAACCAGCTTTAGAAACCTTTACTTCTTCAGCAAGATCAAAAATCTCCAAAATATCTTTATCTCTTTCAAAACCAATGGCTCTAAATAAAGTGGTTACTGGTAATTTTTTCTTTCTATCAATATAAGCATACATTACTTGATTGATATCGGTAGCAAATTCTATCCAAGAACCTTTAAAAGGAATTACCCTAGCTGAATACAATTTAGTACCATTTGCGTGGAAAGATTGCCCAAAGAATACACCAGGTGAACGGTGTAACTGAGAAACTACCACACGCTCTGCACCATTAATCACAAAGGTACCAGAGTTAGTCATATAAGGAATTGTACCAAGATAAACATCTTGTACAATAGTTTCAAAATCTTCGTGTTCTGGGTCTGTACAATACAATTTTAAACGTGCTTTTAAAGGCACACTGTGCGTAAGACCTCTTTCGATACATTCTTGAATAGAATATCTTGGTGGATCTACAAAGTAGTCTAAGAATTCTAATACAAACTGATTTCTTGTATCTGTAATAGGAAAGTTATCCATAAAGGTTTTATACAAACCTTCTTCGCCTCTTTCTTCTGCCTTAGTTTGAAGTTGGAAAAAATCTTGAAAAGACTTTACCTGAATATCCAAAAAGTCTGGATATTCCTTTATCATTTGAGAAGTTGCGAAATTGATTCTTTCAGTAGTGTTTTTCGTTGCCAAAAGAGAATATTTTTTTGATTAAAATCTGAATTAAAATAAAGAACGAATATATACACAAAATGGTTTAGGCCTAAAAACGTATGTTCCTAGTACCTAAACCTAAATTTGTTTTCCCGAATTTCGACAAAAATCGAAAGCGGGAGTAAAAGCTTACTTAAGCTCTACCTCAGCTCCAGCTTCTTCTAAAGATGCTTTAAGACCTTCAGCCTCATCTTTAGAAACTCCTTCTTTTACTGCTGCAGGAGCGCTATCCACGATACCTTTAGCTTCTTTTAATCCTAAACCAGTTAATTCTTTAACTAATTTTACAACAGCTAATTTAGAACCACCTGCCGCTTTTAAGATTACATCAAATTCAGTTTGCTCTTCAGCTCCACCTGCATCACCACCTGCTGCTGGTCCTGCTACTGCTACTGCAGCTGCTGCTGGCTCAATACCGTACTCATCTTTTAAAATAGTAGCTAATTCATTAACTTCTTTTACTGTTAAGTTAACTAATTGTTCTGCGAAATCTTTTAATTCTGCCATTTTAATTGTTTTTAATAATGTTTATTATAGTTTATTTGTGCGCGTAATTATTTTTCAGATAATGTTTTAATAATACCTGAAAGTGTTTGTCCACCTGATTGTAATGCTGAAACAACATTCTTAGCAGGCGACTGAAGTAATCCAATGATTTCTCCAATTAACTCTTCTCTAGACTTAATGCTAACAAGAGCATCTAATTGATCATCACCAATGTAAACAGACTCTTCTGCAAAAGCTCCTTTTAATAATGGTCTATCTTTAGATTTTTTTCTAAATTCTTTGATTAATTTTGCTGGAGCATTTGCTGCTTCAGAAATCATCATTGAAGTATTTCCTTTTAATACTGTTGGTAAGTCTTCAAAATCTTTATCTGAAGCTTCCATTGCTTTTGCAAGTAATGTATTCTTTACAACCGATAACTGAACACCCGCCTTAAAACAAGCCCTACGTAAGTTAGAAGTTGTTTGTGCATCTAATCCAGAAATATCCGCAAGATAAATAGTATTAGTATCTGCTAATGTTGCCGTTAAATCTTGTATTACTTGTGATTTTTCTTCTCTAGTCATAATTCCTAAGTTTTAACGTATTAGTTAGCCTTAACCTCAACCTCTACACTAGGACTCATTGTACTAGACATAAAAACACTCTTTACATAAGTACCTTTTGCAGTTGTAGGTTTAAGTTTAATAATTGTTTGTATTAATTCATTTGCATTTTCCTCGATTTTCTTAGCATCAAAAGATACTTTTCCAATCGCAGCATGCACAATACCAGTTTTGTCAACTTTAAAGTCGATTTTACCAGCTTTAACGTCTGCAACAGCTTTTGCAACATCCATTGTTACTGTACCAGTCTTTGGGTTTGGCATTAAACCTCTAGGACCTAAAATTCTACCTAAAGGACCTAATTTACCCATAACACTTGGCATAGTAATAATAACATCTACATCTGTCCAACCACTTTTAATTTTCTGAAGGTATTCATCTAATCCCACATAATCTGCACCAGCTGCTGTAGCTTCTGCTTCTTTATCTGGAGTTACTAATGCTAAAACTTTAACATCTTTACCTGTACCATGAGGTAATGTTACTACACCTCTAACCATTTGATTAGCTTTACGTGGATCTACTCCTAAGCGAATTGCTAAATCTACTGACGCATCAAACTTTACATTAGTAATGTCTTTGACTAGCGCTGAAGCTGCTGCTAAATCATACGTTTGAGAACGATCTAATTTAGAGTAAGCCTCTTTTTGCTTTTTTGTTAATTTTGCCATTTTACTACTTTTTATAAAGCTTATGCTGGTGCATTACCTTTTACTGTTAATCCCATAGAACGCGCTGTACCTGCAATCATACGCATTGCTGAAGCTACTTCAAAGGCATTTAAATCTACCATTTTGTCTTCTGCAATAACTTGAATCTGATCCCAAGTAACTGATGCTACTTTCTTTCTGTTTGGTTCTCCTGAACCCTTTTTAATTTTGGCCGCTTCTAGTAACTGAACTGCTGCAGGAGGAGTTTTTACAACAAAATCAAACGATTTGTCTTTGAAAACAGTAATAACAACAGGTAAAACTTTACCTTGTTTGTCTTGCGTTCTTGCATTAAACTGTTTACAGAACTCCATAATGTTAACACCAGCAGCACCTAAAGCGGGTCCAACCGGCGGCGATGGATTCGCTGCGCCTCCCCTTACTTGTAACTTAACTACTTTACTAACTTCTTTTGCCATTTTAAAAATGTTTAATGATTTATTTTAAGTTGGAAGCCTTAAAACAAATCGATAATATATATTTGTGTAACAATTATATCTTTTCTACTTGCATATAACTTAATTCTAAAGGTGTTTTTCTTCCGAATATTTTCACCATAACTTCAAGTTTACGCTTTTCTTCATTTACCTTCTCTATAGTTCCATCAAATCCATTAAATGGACCATCTACAACTTTAACAGTCTCTCCTGTACTAAAAGGAATTGCAATATTTTCATCTTGAACAGATAATTCATCTACCTTACCTAGCATTCTGTTCACTTCAGATTTTCTCATTGGAACAGGTTCTCCACCTTTTGTTTCTCCAAGAAAACCAATAACACCAGTAATAGATTTAATAACGTGAGGTACTTCTCCTGAAAGATTTGCCTCCACCATTATATAACCTGGAAAATAGACTCTTTCTCTATTTACTTTCTTACCATTTCTAATCTGAACAACTTTTTCTGTAGGTACAATAACCTGACTTACATAATCTGATAAACCTACTCTAGAAATTTCAGTTTCAATATAAGCTTTTACTTTATTTTCTTGTCCACCAATGGCTCTAACAACATACCATTTCATCACTGAATCAGCCATAATTTAATTTTAAAATAATTTAAAAAAGTTATCTAATCCAGTTTGAAAAACGTAGTCTATACCTGCAACTGCTAATGCGAACAAAATTGTAAAAACTGCAACAGTTACAGTTGTTTTTTGAGCATCTTCCTTTGAAATCCAAGTCATATTATTACTTAGCTCTTCAAAAGAATCTTTAATGTATTGTATAAACTTCATTGTACTTGTTTGTTTAATTTGCACGGACGGAGAGATTCGAACTCCCGACACCTGGTTTTGGAGACCAGTGCTCTACCGCTGAACTACGTCCGTTTCTTTAATTCATTATTAAAGGCGTCACGTTAAAAACGTGACACCCTTATAATTTATTAATTAGTAAACCAATATATGATTAGTCTAATAATTCAGTTACCTGACCTGCACCTACAGTTCTACCACCTTCACGGATAGCGAAACGTAAACCAACATTTAATGCAATTGGTTGGATTAAGTCTACAGTAATTGTTAAGTTATCTCCTGGCATTACCATTTCTACTCCATCAGGTAAATTAATTGTACCTGTAACGTCTGTAGTTCTTACATAGAACTGTGGACGATAATTATTATGGAATGGAGTGTGACGACCACCTTCTTCTTTTTTAAGAACATATACCTCTGCTTTAAACTTAGCATGAGGAGTTACAGAACCTGGCTTACAGATTACCATACCTCTTTTAATATCTTCTTTTGCAATACCTCTTAATAAGATACCTGCATTATCTCCTGCCTCACCTCTATCTAAGATTTGACGGAACATTTCAATACCAGTAATAGTAGAAGACATTTTTTCAGCTCCCATACCAATAATATCTACAACATCACCTGTATTAGCAATACCAGTTTCGATACGACCTGTAGCTACAGTTCCACGACCAGTAATAGAAAATACATCTTCAACAGGCATTAAGAAATCTTTATCAACTTCTCTTAAAGGCTCTTGAATCCATGCATCAACTTCACTCATTAATTCTAATACAGTATCAACCCATTTTTGTTCACCATTTAAAGCACCTAAAGCAGAACCTGAAACAACAGGACCATTATCTCCATCATACTCATAGAAAGATAATAATTCTCTAACTTCCATATCAACTAACTCTAAAAGCTCTTCATCATCAACCATATCAACTTTGTTTAAGAAAACAACGATACGAGGAATACCTACCTGACGACCTAATAAGATGTGCTCTCTAGTTTGCGGCATAGGACCATCTGTAGCAGCAACAACTAAAATAGCACCGTCCATTTGAGCAGCACCAGTAACCATATTCTTCACGTAATCCGCGTGACCTGGACAGTCAACGTGCGCATAGTGACGATTTTCTGTTTGATATTCTACGTGAGAAGTGTTAATTGTAATACCTCTTTCTTTTTCTTCAGGAGCATTATCAATCTGATCAAAAGATCTAGCTTCAGAGAATCCTGCATCAGCTAATACTTTAGTAATAGCCGCAGTTAAAGTTGTTTTACCGTGATCTACGTGTCCGATAGTACCAATGTTTAAGTGTGGTTTCGAACGGTCAAAAGTTCCTTTTGCCATAATTATTGATTTTAATTCTTAGGTTAAATATATTTAGTGTCTAATAATACTTTTTAACTTGAGCCAATGACGGGATTTGAACCCGTGACCTCATCCCTACCAAGGATGCGCTCTACCAACTGAGCTACACCGGCTTTGTTGATTATATTTGAGCGAAAGACCGGGTTCGAACCGGCGACATTCAGCTTGGAAGGCTGACGCTCTACCAACTGAGCTACTTTCGCAAAATGTAAATTGTGGGGAGAGCAGGATTCGAACCTGCGAAGACATAGTCAACGGAGTTACAGTCCGTCCTCGTTGGCCGCTTGAGTATCTCCCCGATAATTTACTATTTTAATGAACTTAAAAATCGCACTGCGATTTTTGTTTTTTTTTGAGCCGATGAAGGGACTCGAACCCCCGACCTGCTGATTACAAATCAGCTGCTCTAGCCAGCTGAGCTACATCGGCTTTTGTTGAAAAAAACAAACCGCTATTTCTAACGGTTTGCAAATGTATAAAGTTTTTTGATATTCTAAAACTTTTTGTAATTATTTTTTTGTTTTTTTTTTACTTTTTAAGAAATTAAAGAGTCTCTATGCTTTTCTTTTGACCTTTTTAATTGTCTTTTTAAATTATCTACTGCAGCATTAATGCCTTCTTCAAAGGTTTTTGTTTCTCTTTTAACAATAAGTTCACTACCTGGTATGTTAATTTTTATTTCTGTAATTTTATTTTCTTTATCGCTAGTTTTTTGAACTTTTAAAAAAACCTCTGCATCTACAATTTTATCGTGAAATTTTACAAGTGAAGCTACTTTGTTATTTGCATATTCTACTAATGTTGCATCTGCATTGAAATTGACTGATTGTGTAAATACTTTCATAAATCTATTTTTTATTGCCTCTAGGGTGCGCGTTATTATATACTTTCTTTATAGCATCAAGACTATTGTGTGTATAGACTTGAGTGGAGGCTAAAGAGGAATGCCCTAGCAATTCTTTAACCGAATTTAAATTTGCTCCTTCATTTAATAAGTGTGTTGCAAAAGAATGCCTTAAAATATGTGGACTCTTTTTTACCTTTGAAGAAACTTTACTAAAATAAGTATTAATTACTCTATAAACAAGAGTTTCATATATTTTATTTCCTTTTTCTGTAATAAATAAAAACTGGTTATTCATTTGAAGTTTTTCTTTAATTTCTAAATAACAAATGAGCGTCTTTTTTACAGTATTTAGTATTGGAAGAAGTCTTTCTTTATTTCTTTTACCTAAAATTTTTAAAGTATGCTGTTCTAAATCTATATCAGCTACTTTGATATTAATTAGTTCTGCTCTTCTAATACCTGTTGAATAAAGCAATTCTACTATTAATTTGTTTCTGAGAGAAACAAAATCTTTTTCCTTATCTAAATCTTGCAGAACTACACTAATTTCTTTTGACGTAAAAGGTACTTGTATCTTTTTTTGTGTTTTTAAAGCTTTATGTTTGTTTAAAGGGCTTACTGCTATTTGTTCTGTTTTTTGCAAAAATTTGTAAAAAGATTTTAAAGCACTTAACTTTCTATTTACACTATTATTAGATATGTTTTGCTTTACCAAACTTACTACCCAACCTCTAATTTGAGCGTAATTTATTTCGGTTAGGTCTTCTTGATCAAATTCTGTGATACAAAAATCTTTAAAATTTAATAAATCGTTTTTATATGCCGTAACTGTGTGTTCTGAATATTGTTTCTCTAATTGTATGTATTCTAGAAAAGGTGTTATCAATGGTAGATGATTTGTTTGATTGTAAATTTACGAAATATAATAATTTGGCAAGTATTTAAATTTACTGAAACTTACTTTGTTTATTGAATTGAGTTTATACAAGTTGAATAAAAGGCTTTAGATGGTCTATTTGTGTATGAATTATTTTTAACTTGATATTTTTACTAATTATTGCACAATTTTTACAAATTAGTCATAAAAAAAAACTCGTAAAATTAAATTTACGAGTTTTTGACTTTTGAATAAGTAAATTCCAACATAAAATTGGAATGAGTTAGCTTTATAATTTTTAATGGGTTGCTGAACAACTTTTAAAAATTAAGTTTTACTATCCTACTTCTTCTTGTGTTCTTAATTTTTGTACGTAAGAGGCTTTAATTCTTTGAGCTCTCTTTGCTACAGATGGCTTTGTAAAGTTTTTTCTGTTACGTAGGTTTTTCATCGTTTTTGTACGATCGAATTTTCTTTTGTAACGCTTTAACGCTCTATCTATATTTTCTCCTTCTTTAATAGGTATAATTAACATAAGTTGGCACCTCCCTTCATAAGTATCTTTATTTTTTAATCTGCTTTACGCTAGATGTTTTTTATTTTTTGGACTGCAAATGTACTTACAAATAATGAATTGGCAACTTTTATTTAAATTATTTTTAAACAAGCACTTTGCGTTAGGGATTGCAACGGCATCCTTTTTAGTAAATACTGAATGAAATTTAGTATTTATTAAAAAGATATAGTGGAAAGCCCGACCTTTAGGTAACGCCATAATAGCGTTTGTGGTTGGTGGTTTTTAGTTTTTAGTTTTTAGTTTTTAGTTTTTAGTTTGAAAGCTAAAAATTTAATTGCAAAGATTACGTTGCTGGTTTGTATTCCTTGTTATCGATTACCATTTTTGCGATAATTGGAAATAATTTTCGCAAAAACCATAATCAAAAAAAATTACGTTGCTGGTTTGTATTCTTTATTGTCGATTACCATTTTTGCGATAATCTCTTTCAGGATTTCTGAAGTTCCACCGCCAATTGGTCCTAATCTACTATCTCTTAATAAACGAGCCATTGGGTATTCTTCCATATAACCATAACCGCCTAAAAGTTGTAATGCATCATAAATTACCTCATCTGCCATTTTGGTAGATAGTAATTTAGACATACTTGCTTCTTTTACTACGTATGTGCCTTGGTCTAATCTTTTGGCAATGGAATAATTGTATTCTCTACACATATCTACTCTACTCGCCATTTCTGCAATTTTGTGTCTTAAGGCTTGAAATCTATCTAAAGATTTACCAAAAGCTACTCTTTCTTGCATGTATTTTATGGCATAATCTACTGCATACTCTGCTCTTGCATGTGCATTTACACCCATTAGTAAGCGTTCTAATGCAAAGTGCTGCATAATGTAAGGAAAACCTTTTCCTTCTTCTCCAAGAAGGTTTTCTGCGGGAATTGCTACATTATCAAAAGCTAGCTCTCCTGTATCTGAGGCTCTCCAACCTAATTTATCTAATTTGGTTGCAGAAATTCCTGGTGTTTCTCTGTCTACTACAAAGATGCTAATTCCTTTATATTTGTCTGATGGATCTGTTTTTGCAGCAACTATTAAATAATCTGAATAAACACCATTTGTTATAAATGTTTTAGAGCCGTTTAATATATATTTATCTCCTTGTTTAATTGCTGTGGAGCGCATTCCTGCAACATCACTACCACCAAATGGTTCTGTAATGCATAAACAACCTATTTTGTCTCCGGTTACACTTGGTACCAAATATTTTTGTTTGGTTTCTTCTGAGGCTTCTTTGTTTAAATGCGTCATTGCTAAATACTCGTGCGCCCACATTGCTGCTGCAAAACCACAAGAGTTTATTTTTTGCATTTCTTCTAAAAAAATAATAGTGTAAAAAAGGTCTAAATCTAAACCACCATATGCTTCTGGCGTAGAAAGACCAAAATAACCCATATCGCCAAATTTTTTCCAAATAAAACGATCTATTGTTCCTGTTTTTTCCCACTTTTCTATGTGTGGAACAACTTCTTTTTGTAAAAAATCTTTAAAACTTTCACGAAAAATTTCGTGCTCTTCAGTAAAGTAAATACTGCTCATAGAATTGGAATAAATTTTGTTAGCTATTCAGCCAACAAATATAAGACTATTCTATCATACAAATCTTTTGGAAAGTCTTGTATATTTGTTAATTCTTTTATGTTTTGTAGTTCTGCAACTTCATCTCTATAATTAAAAATCTTTTTACAGAGCTCGTAATCTATATAAGGATTTTTAAGTAATTCTTTGAACGTTACTGTATTTACGTTTAGTTTTTTAATTGCTGGTTTTTCTATAATCTTAAACGTTTGCAAAACTCTATCTGCAACTTCTTTTTCTAATTGCCAAACTTCGTATAGTTGTTCTTTTACGGAAAAACCTTGTAATTTAGAACGATACTTAATTATTCTGTAAGAAAAAGACGCTCCAATACCATTTATAGTTTGTAAATCTTCTGCTGTTGCCTTATTAATATCGTTAGTAGATCGCTTAGTTAAGTTTTTATTGTAGGAATTTTTATTGCTTATAAATGATTTATTTTTTTGCTTTTTTTGATTCTTCTGAACCACCCATTCTGGAAATTTAAAATAAGCTGCAATTTTATTTAAAAGTGAATCTGAAACATGCGTAATTTTTTGAAATTCTTCTTTTGAATTGATAAATTTATTGCTTTTTCTGTAAGCTAAAAGCCTATCTATTTCTTGAATTGACATACCCAATTGCTCTCCTTTAAAATCTGTTATATAATTAGGATTGAAAGGATAAATCTTAGGCTTTCTATTTGCTAATTCTATTTTTTTAAGACTATCTATTTGCTTTTGAAAAGCTACTATTTCTGGTGTAGTTATAGCTATTTTTTTTGAAGAAGAAAACACATCAAAAAAAATAATGAATTGAAAAATTATAATTATTAATACCAAAAGAAAAATCCCATTTCTTTGGCTTTTGTTATACCAGAAATGAGATTTTAAAAAATTCATAATAATGTAAATTTATGCTTTTTGTGCTTTTATGGCACTCATGTATTTTTTAAGTTCTTCTTTTACTTTTGGTGCTAAAATAATTAAACCAATCATGTTTGGTACCATCATTGCAAAAACCATGGCATCTGAAAAATCAATTACAGAACCTAAACTTGCGGCTGCTCCAATTATTACAAAAACACAAAAAATAATTTTATAAGTATATTCCATTTTTTTAGATCTACCAAATAAATACACCCAACCTTGAAAACCATAATAAGACCAAGATATCATAGAACTAAATGCAAATAAAACAACTGCAACTGTAAGCACATAAGGAAACCAAGAAATTGCAGATTCAAATGCACCTGAAGTTAATAAAATTGCTTGTGCATTGTCTAGTGAAGCGTTTTCTGCTGCTACATTACCTGTAATTATTAACACCAAGGCTGTCATAGTACAAACTACAACTGTGTCTATAAAAGGCTCTAACAAAGCAACCATACCTTCACTTGCAGCATATTTAGTTTTTACAGCAGAGTGTGCTATAGAAGCAGAACCAATACCTGCTTCATTAGAAAAGGCTGCTCTTCTAAACCCTTGTACTAAAACACCTACAACTCCACCAGCTATTCCTTCTGGACTAAAAGCTCCGCTAAAGATTTGACCAAAAGCATCACCAATCATATCATAATTATAGAAGATTACATATAAAGAGGCTGCTACATAAATTGCCACCATAAAAGGAACAATTTTATCGGTTACTTTTGCTATCTTTTTAATTCCGCCAATAATTACAATACCTACTAAAACTGCCATTACCAAACCAAAAGCCCAACCTTTGCCATTTAAAAAAGAAGTACCATTAACTGTTGTGATATTTTCTACTAATTGAAAAGCTTGATTTACTTGAAACATGTTTCCGCCACCAAAAGAACCACCAATTACAAAAATTGCAAATAAAGCCGCTAAAACTTTACCTAATGTTTTGTTTTTTAATCCTTTTGTTAAATAATACATTGGACCACCATAAACGGTTCCATCTGCCTCTATATCTCTATATTTTACACCTAAAGTACATTCTACAAACTTAGACGCCATTCCTAAAAAACCTGCAATAATCATCCAAAAAGTAGCACCTGCGCCACCAATTGAAACTGCAATTGCAACACCTGCAATATTACCCAAACCAACTGTTGCAGATAATGCTGCTGTTAATGCTTGGAAATGAGAAACCTCACCATCATTACCTTCTACCCTGATAGTATCTGGATTATCGCCATCTGTTGTAGAAACATTATTTGAAACTTCAATTGCTTTATGCGCTCCTTTGCCTTCTAAACCATCATACTTACCTCTTACAATATTTATTGATGTAAAAAAACCTCTAAAGTTGATAAAATTGAAATAAAATGTAAAATACAATGCTCCCAAAATAAGTGGAAATAACACCCAATAAATGCTAATTGTATCTGTAAAAGGAATTTGGTAAAAAACAATTTCTACAAACCAACCTGTTGCATTACCAAATGCTTCATCTATCTTTTGATCTAATCCTTTTTCTTGCGCAAATATTAATAATGGAGCTGCTAAAAAAAGCAGTGATAGAAGTCTTTTCTTCATAATTCTTGTTATATGTTTTTAAATTATAGCTTGCAATATGATAAAAAATTGCGCTTTTAACAAGTTTAAACAGTTAAAAATAATTTTACATTAAAAACAATTTCTACTTTAAGGAATCTAATTTGTTGTTATTCCTATCAAACTTAAAATAATAGCGATTTATTTTTAAAAAAAAATTAAAACAAGTCTCTTAATTTTAAAATTTGTTCTGGTCTTCCTAAAACAATTAATTGAGAGCCTTCTATTAATTTAATATCTGCCTCTGGATTTATAATGTAATCTTTATCCGGATTTCTAAAACCAATAACCGTACAACCCGTTTGTTTTCTTAAATCTAAATCTAAAATTGTTTTATTAATGTATTTTTTTGGCAAATCATTTACAGCAATTTCTTCTAAATTTGCAGTTGTTTCTCCTTCTATAGTTAACCTGTCTACAAATTCTATTACGTCTGGTGTGGTTACAAGTGAAGCCATATGATCACCACCTAATTTATCTGGCATAATTACATTACTAGCACCTGCAAACTTTAATTTTTTATAAGAAGATTCGTTTGCTGCTCTGCTTATTATAGTGCATTTTTTATTTAACTGACTTGCTGTTAACACCACAAATAAATTATCTGCGTCTGATGGTAAAGCTGTTATTAAATAGGCTGCGTTTGCAATACCTGCTTTTAATAAAGTTTCATCTAAAGTGGCATCTCCTTCAATATTTAAAAGACCACGATTGTCTAATTCTTCAATCATTTCTTTGTCTTTTTCTACAACTACAAATTGCTTATTGTAATTGCCCAACTTTAAAATAGCTTGTTTTCCATTTCTGCCAAAGCCACAAACTATGGTGTGTTTTTTTAGATGTCCTATTTGCTTTTCCACTTTTCTGTGTTTAAAATGTTCAAATAATTTACCGCTTACCAAATATTCTGAAAACGCAGAAACTGCATAACCAAAAACAGTAATACTAGTTAAAATTAATAAAATAGTAAAAATTTTTTCTTCTGGAGAAAACGGTTGTAACTCTCCAAAACCAACGGTAGTAACTGTAATTACAGTCATGTATAAAGCATCTACAAAATTAAAATCTGATATAAGCATATAACCTACTGTACCAAATAGAATTATAGCAACTACTAAAACAGCAATTTTATTTATTTTTGATTTTAAAATTACCATAAACTACAAATCAAAAACAGAGCTTCTTTTAGTATATACCATATCTTTTAATTTCATTGCAAATGCAAAAGTCAAGTAAAAACCAAAAGACAACCCAACTGTAAAAAAGGTTACATAAATAAAGTAAATTCGTACATTTTTGGCACGCATACCTAAACGATCTGCCAGTCTTTGAAAAAAGCCAAAACCATGTCTTTCAAAAAAATGACGAATTTTATGTATTGTTGTTTTTGATTTCATTACAACTGCAAGATACTATTTTATGATTTGTTTTTAAATGATTTTTTTAAGGAATTCTAAAAATATTATGCTAAGAAAACCTTAACAATAATCGCTTTTAGATTTGTTCCTTTTTTAAAGTTGTATTGATTAACTTTGCTTTTTCCCAAAAAATAAATCCGTTTGAAAGACCAAGAATTTATTGAAGTTTACGGAGCAAGAGCTCATAATTTAAAAAATATTGATGTTAAAATTCCGCGTGAAAAACTTGTAGTTATTACAGGTTTAAGCGGAAGTGGAAAATCTTCTTTAGCCTTTGATACTATTTATGCTGAAGGACAAAGACGTTATATTGAAACATTTTCTGCGTATGCAAGACAATTTTTGGGCGGTTTAGAAAGACCAGATGTAGATAAAATTGATGGGCTTTCTCCTGTAATTTCCATAGAACAAAAAACAACAAATAAAAGCCCGCGTTCTACTGTTGGAACTATAACAGAAATTTACGATTTTTTACGTTTACTTTTTGCAAGAGCTGGCGATGCTTATTCTTACAATACAAGCCAAAAAATGGTTAGTTATTCTGATGAACAAATAAAAGAACTGATTTTAAAAGATTTTAACGGAAAAAAAACAGCCGTTTTAGCTCCTTTAATTAAATCTAGAAAAGGACATTACAGAGAACTTTTTGAGCAAATTTCTAAACAAGGTTTTATTAGAGTTCGTGTAGATGGCAAAATTAGAGAGATTGAAAAAGGCATGAAACTAGACCGTTACAAAACTCATGATATAGAGGTTGTAATTGATAGATTGGTGGTAAACGAATCTATAGAAAAACGTTTAGATGAAACCATAAAAACAGCGTTGTATTCTGGGAATAACATCATGATGGTTATTGATTTAGAAACCAACAAACCAAGGTATTTTAGTAGAGAACTAATGTGCCCAACAACAGGAATTGCCTATCCAAACCCAGAACCTAATACGTTTTCTTTTAACTCGCCAAAAGGTGCTTGTAATTCTTGCAACGGATTGGGAATTACTAATGAAATCAACCTAAAAAAAGTAATTCCAAATGACACTATTTCTATTAAAAAAGGTGGAATTATTCCTTTAGGAGAACAAAAAAATAGTTGGATTTTTAAACAAATTCAAAACATAGCAGAACGTTACAAATTTAAATTAACAGACGCTATAAAAGACATACCAAAAGAGGCTTTAAATATTATTTTAAATGGTGGAAATGAATCTTTTGAAATTGAATCTAAAACTGCTGGTGTTCGTCGAAATTACAAAATAGATTTCGAAGGAATAATTGCTTTTATAAACGGGCAATATGACAATGCAGAAAGCACCTCTATAAAACGTTGGGCAAAAAACTTTATGGACGAAGTAAGTTGTGCTACCTGTAAAGGAAAACGTTTAAAAAAAGAAGCACTTCACTTTAAAATTACCGATAAAAACATTAGTGATTTGGCACAAATGGATGTTGCTGAATTGGCAAATTGGTTTCAAAATATAGAAGAAAAATTATCTGAAAAACAACAAATTATTGCCACAGAAATCTTAAAAGAAATTAGAACTAGAATTCAGTTTTTATTAGATGTTGGTTTAGATTATTTAACTTTAGACAGAACGTCTAAATCGCTTTCTGGTGGTGAGGCACAAAGAATACGTTTAGCAACACAAATTGGCTCTCAATTGGTGGGTGTTTTATATATTTTAGATGAACCAAGTATTGGTTTACACCAAAGAGATAATGAAAAATTAATAGATTCTTTAGTAAAATTGCGTGATATTGGTAATTCTGTTTTGGTGGTAGAACACGACCAAGACATGATAGAAAATGCCGATTTTGTTTTTGACATTGGACCTGGAGCAGGAAAACATGGCGGAGAAATTATTTCTGCAGGAACTTTTGCAGCATTAAAGAAACAACGCACATTAACTGCTGATTATATCACAGGAAAAAGAAAAATTGAAGTTCCTAAAAAAAGAAGAGAAGGAAACGGAAAAACAATAAAACTGAAAGGCGCCTCTGGTAACAATTTAAAAAATGTTTCTGTAGAATTTCCTTTAGGAAAAATGATTTGTGTTACAGGTGTTTCTGGAAGTGGAAAATCTACTTTAATAAACGAAACTTTATATCCTATTTTAAATGCTCATATTTATAGAGGTGTAAAAAAACCAATGCCTTACAAAAAAATTGAAGGTTTAGAGCATGTAGATAAAGTAATAGACATAGACCAATCTCCTATTGGTAGAACCCCACGTTCTAACCCAGCAACTTACACAAAAACTTTTGATGAAATTAGAAGTTTATTCGCAAAAACTCCAGAAGCTGCCATTAGAGGGTACAAACCAGGACGTTTTTCTTTTAATGTTAAAGGTGGTAGATGTGAAACTTGCCAAGGTGGTGGCGTTCGTGTAATAGAAATGAACTTTTTACCAGACGTGCAAGTAGAATGTGAAACTTGCCAAGGAAAACGTTTTAACAGAGAAACTTTAGAAATTAGATATAAAGGAAAATCTATTTCTGATGTGTTAAATATGACCATTGAAGATGCAACGGATTTCTTTGAAATGATTCCTAAAATTCACCGAAAATTAAAAACGATTAAAGATGTAGGCTTGGGTTATATTACACTTGGGCAACAATCTACCACACTTTCTGGTGGTGAAGCACAACGTATAAAATTGGCTGCAGAACTTTCTAAAAGAGATACAGGAAACACCTTCTATATCTTAGATGAACCCACAACTGGACTTCATTTTGAAGATATTAGAGTTCTCATGGAAGTTTTAAATAAACTAGCCGACAAAGGAAATACCGTTTTAATTATAGAACACAATTTAGATGTTGTAAAATTGGCAGATTTTATTATTGATGTTGGTATGGAAGGTGGTAAAAAAGGTGGTAAAATACTTACTACAGGAACTCCAGAAGAAGTTGCAAAACATAAAACAAGTTATACTGCTAAGTTTTTAAAGAAATTACTTTAATTTAGGAAAGTATTTATCAATTCTTAAAATGCCATATTCATTAATCTGTAAAACACTATTTTATCTTTTTAATTCAAATAGTTTCTGCTAATAGTCATAAAAAAAAATCAAATTAGAAGAATATATTTTATGAATTGATAACTATAAACGTATTTAAATTTTCATCAAAAAAGACCTATTTTAGCGTACTTTACAAAAAAATAACAAAAGAAAAATATTTAAAATGACAAACGACGATAGAAAAATAAGAGAAAAATTACAACAAAAAACCTGGAATGAAATAAAAACTAACGATTCTTGGGCCATATTTAAAATAATGGCAGAATTTGTAGATGGTTATGAAAGACTTAGTAAAATTGGACCTTGTGTTTCCATTTTTGGTTCTGCAAGAACAAAACCAGAGCATCCTTATTATAAATTAGCAGAAGAAGTCGCGTTTCAATTAACCCAAAACGGTTATGGTGTAATTACTGGTGGTGGCCCAGGAATAATGGAAGCAGGTAATAAAGGTGCAAATCGTGGAAAAGGAATTTCTGTAGGTTTAAATATAGATTTACCTTTTGAACAGCATGACAATCCTTGGATAGATCCAGGTAAAAGTTTAGATTTCGATTACTTTTTTGTTAGAAAAGTAATGTTTGTAAAGTATTCTCAAGGTTTTGTGGTTATGCCTGGTGGTTTTGGTACTATGGATGAACTTTTTGAGGCAATAACCTTAATTCAGACACACAAAATTGGACGTTTTCCGATAGTTTTGGTAGGTAAAAAATTCTGGGGTGGTTTGCTAGATTGGATTAAAAATACGCTTTTAGAAGAAGGTAACATTTCCGAAAAAGACTTAAACTTATTTAGAGTGGTAGATACAGCAGAAGAAGCTTTAGAACACTTGAACAAATTTTATGCGAAATACCAATTAAAACCAAATTTTTAAACAATTTTCACAATACAAATAAAAGTATTGTTCTTCCCAATAGAAAAACTGGTAATCATAATCTTAAAGTTAAAAAAACGTAACATTTAATAATAGCAACAATATTTTTTATAAAAGATAGTTGTTTTACAAATAGGCTTTTCTATTGGTTAGCAAACAAATTATGAATCTATCAAATACCACAAACATGAAAAGGATCTACTTTGTTTAAAAGTACATAGTCTAAATTCTTAAAAATTATTAAAATATATTTGAAAAATCGTTTTTATATACCTGTTTTCTTCTTACTTTTTTGTGCTTGCTTATGTGCACAACAAAACAACATTACCATTAAAGCAAGCTTAAATACAGATAAAAACACAATTGCTATTCAGCAAGAAATAATATATTTTAACACATCAAATAAACCCTTAAAAGAAATTTATTTAAATAATTGGCCAAATAGTTATAAAGATAGAAAAACACCTTTAGCCAATAGGTTTATAGAAAACTTTAAAAGAGCCTTTTATTTTAGTAAACCAAAAGATTTAGGGCATACAAGTATAAAAAACATTACAGTTAATTTTAGTAGCATAAAACACGAAACATTAGAAAACAAACCAGATGTATTAAAACTTTTTTTAAATACGCCTCTAAAACCTAATGAAAGCAGAAAAATAAACCTTACCTACGTTGTAAAAATTCCAAATTTAAAATTTACAGATTATGGTCAAAGTAAAAATTTGTATCGCTTAAGATATTGGTACATAACGCCAGCTATTTATAATAAAGATTGGCACTATATGAGCAATCTTAATTTAGATGATTTGTATGAAAACTTTACTACTTTTAATATTGAGTTTAAGCTACCCAATAACCTTACGCTTAATACAAGTTTAAACAAAATAAAAAAAGACAATAACACATACCTGCTTACTGGAAAAAATCAAAAAGATGTTATTGTTTACATTCAAAACAAAAGTAATTTTAAAACCTTTTCTACAGATAAACATACCGTAGAAACTGATATTTTTAATAACGAAATAAATGAAAAAATAACGAAAGATATTTTAAACAGAGAGCTCAGTTATTTAGAAGAATTCTTAGGTCCTTTGCCTATAGATAAAGTTTTTATTGATGAAGTAATGCGCAGAAAAAGCCCTGTTTATGGTTTAAATCAGCTGCCTAAGTTTATTAGACCTTTTTCTGATGTTTTTAAATACGATTTAACACTTTTTAAAGCACTTTCTAAAAGATATATTTCTAAAACACTTTTATTAAACAAAAGGAAAGATTATTGGCTTATAGATGGTTTGCATAATTATTTAATGATAGAATATGTAAATAAACACTACCCAGAAGTAAAATTACTAGGTAAAATGTCTGATTCTTGGTTCTTAAAACGGTACAACATCTCTAAACTTCAGTTCAATAAAAAATACCCTTTTATATACCAATTTACTGCCAGAAAGTTTTTAGATCAAGCGCTTACAACTTCTGCTGATTCATTATCTAATTTTAATAGAACCATAGTTAGTCCTTATAAAGCAGGCTTAGGCTTCACATACTTAAGAGGTTTTTTAGGAGATAGCACGTTAAATAAATCTCTAAAAGAATTTTATCAAAAAAGCAAAAAACAAGCTGCAACCACTGCAGATTTTGAAAACATTTTAACCAAAAATAGTACAAAAGATATCAATTGGTTTTTTAAAGACTATTTAAAAACAAACAAAAAAATAGATTATAAAATAGAATCTGTGAGCACTAGTAAAGACAGTTTAAAAGTTACTATTAAAAACAAAAGAAACATAACAACTCCTGTGGCTTTATATGGCCTTAAAGAAGAAAATATAGTTTTTAAAAAATGGCTTACAGGCATTGATAAAAACCAAACCTACACCCTACCAAAAGGAGAATTTGACAAATTAGCACTGAATTACGAAAACATTTATCCAGAATACAACACGTTAGACAATTATTTTAATTTAGATAAAAAACTATTTAATAAACCGTTTAAATTCACCTTAATAAAAGACGTAAAAGCTCCAGATTATAATCAACTTTTTTATCAACCTGTAACTAGATATAACTTTTATGATGGTATAATTTTAGGATTAAAAATAGATAATAAACCCTTAATTAAAAGAAATTTAGAATTTAAAATTGCTCCTGGTTACGCTTTTAAAAGTAGGAAATTAAGTGGCTCATTCTCTTTACGTTATAATCAATTTTTTGAAAAAACGAGTATCTATAAAATTGCCTATGGTATTGCTGGTAACACTTTTCAATATGCACCAAACTTATCGTACAGTTCTTTAAACCCATTTGTAGACATCTCTTTTAAAAGAAAATCTTTAAGAGATGCCACAGAAAAATATATAAGAGCAAAAATAGTGCATATAGACAGGGAAGTTGTCCAAAATCAATTTTTAACAGATGAAGATAATTATAGTGTATTTAATTTAAGTTATAATTTTATAGACCCTAACATTCTTAATGAAAAAAGATATAAAATAAATGCAGAGTTTGCCCAAAACTTCTCTAAACTTTCTGCAGATATTAGGTTCAGAAAACTTACCACTTCTAATACACAATTAGATTTTAGAGTTTTTGCAGGTGCTTTTTTACACAACAATACACAGTCAGATTATTTTAGTTTTGGTTTAGACAGGGCAAACGATTATTTGTTTGAATTAAACTATTTTGGCCGTTCAGAAAATTCAGGTATTTTTAGCCAACAATTTATTATAGCAGAAGGTGGTTTTAAATCTGTTTTACCTACAAGATTTGCCAACCAATATACGCTGTCTTTAAACTCTAGCATTGGCCTATGGCGTTGGGCAGAATTTTATAACGGCATTGCTTTTCTAAAAAACAAACAAAGTCCTATTTTCTTTGGTTATGAAAACGGAATTCGATTTAACTTTATTCATAATATATTTGAATTATATTTTCCACTTTATTCAAATAACGGCTGGGAAATTGGACAAGCATCTTACCCAGAAAAAATAAGATTCACCTTTACTGGAGATCTTAGAAGAGTAATTAATTTTTTTAGAAGAGGATTTCTATAAACCTAATAGAAAAACATCTTTTTTTTGCATTATTCGTAATAAAAATCAATTAAAATGATTTTATACTGCAAAATACTTAATAAATATTTATATTTTTAAATATCAACTAAAAAAACTACCTTTGCAAAACTTTAAAACATAAAAAATGCTTGATAAAACACTTTCTAAAAATAAGACAGACTTATCATTTGAAGATTTTAAAGCTGAAGTTCTGCACGATTATAAAATTGCAAGAATAAGCAGAGAATGCAGTTTATTAGGAAGAAGAGAAGTATTAACAGGAAAAGCAAAGTTTGGTATTTTTGGCGATGGTAAAGAAGTACCTCAATTAGCCATGGCCAAAGCTTTTAAAAAAGGCGATTTTAGATCTGGTTATTACAGAGATCAAACCTTTATGATGGCTTTAGGAGAACTATCTGCCCAACAATTTTTTGCTGGTTTATATGCGCACACTAACATAGAATTAGAACCCATGTCTGCAGGTAGGCAAATGGGCGGTCACTTTGCAACGCATAGTTTAAATAAAGATGGAAGTTGGAAAAACTTAACACAACAATACAACTCTAGTTCAGATATTTCACCAACAGCAGCTCAAATGCCACGTTTACTAGGTTTAGCGCAAGCTTCTAAAATTTATAGAAACGAAAAAAGCGTACAAAACCAAACTAAATTTTCTATTGCTGGTAATGAAATTGCTTGGGGTACAATTGGTAATGCAAGTACTAGTGAAGGTTTATTTTTTGAAACTATAAACGCAGCTGGTGTATTGCAGGTTCCTATGGTTATGAGCGTTTGGGACGATGAATATGGAATTTCTGTACACGCCAAACATCAAACTACAAAAGAAAATATTTCAGAAATTTTAAAAGGTTTTCAAAGAGACCCAAAAAATAAAGGTTTTGAAATTTTTGTAGTAAATGGTTGGGATTACGTAAAATTAATAGACATTTACAATCAAGCAGCTAAAGTTGCTAGAGAAGCACATGTACCTGTTTTAATTCATGTAAAAGAATTAACACAACCTCAAGGACACTCCACATCTGGTTCTCATGAACGCTATAAAAGTATAGATAGATTATCTTGGGAAAAAAAGTATGATTGCATTTCACAAATGCGCGATTGGATTTTAAATTTTGAATTAGAAACAGAAACCGGAGAAACCTTAAATTTTGTAGAATCTGAAGAAGAAATTATTCTTCTAGAAAGAGAAGCTAAAAAGATTGTTACCACAGCAAAAAGAAATGCTTGGAACGAATATTTAAACGAAATTAAGGCAGAACTTACGGTTGCTACTCGTTTATTAGATAGAATAGCCTTAAAAAGTAAAAACAAAAATTTTATTCTAAAAAATAAGACTGATTTAGAAAAAATTGTAGAGCCTGTAAGAAAAGATATTTTAGTTGCTGCAAGAAAAACACTTCGCTATGTAAAAGATGAAGATTTTTCTGAAAAAGTAGAATTACAAAACTTTATAAAGAACAGCTTACAAGATGCACACACAAAATATTCATCATTATTACAAAGTGAGAGTAATTTAAGCCCTTTACATGTAATAGAAAAAAAACCAATTTACGGTCAAAAACAAAATTTAGTTGATGCTAGAATTATAATGAGAGATAATTTTGATGCTTTACTAAAAAAACATCAGGAACTTGTAATTTTTGGCGAAGATGCAGGCTATATAGGTGACGTAAACCAAGGGTTAGAAGGTTTGCAAGAAAAATATGGAGACATAAGAATTGCAGATACTGGTATTAGAGAAGCTACAATTATAGGTCAAGGAATTGGTTTAGCAATGCGTGGTTTAAAACCAATAGCAGAAATACAATATTTAGACTACTTGTTGTATGCGCTACAAATTATGAGTGATGATTTGGCTACTTTACATTACAGAACTTTTGGTAAACAAAAAGCACCCTTAATTATTAGAACACGTGGCCATCGATTAGAAGGTATTTGGCATGCAGGTTCACCAATGGGTGGTATTATTAATAATGTGAGAGGAATGCATGTTTTGGTACCTAGAAACATGACAAAAGCTGCAGGTTTTTACAATACCTTATTAGAAGGTGATGATCCTGCTTTGGTAATAGAATGCTTAAATGGCTATCGCTTAAAAGAAGAATTACCTAAAAATTTGGGCGATTTTAAAACACAAATTGGTGTTGTAGAAACCGTAAAAGAAGGGAAAGATATTACCATAGTATCTTACGGTTCTACATTAAGAATTGTACAAGAAACCGCTAAAGAATTGCAACAAGTAGGCATAGATATAGAAATTATAGATGCACAAAGCTTGCTACCTTTTGATATACATAAAGATTGTGTTAAAAGTTTAGCCAAAACAAATAAATTATTGGTAATAGATGAAGATGTTCCTGGAGGAGCTTCTGCCTATATTTTGCAAGAAATCCTAGAGAATCAAAATGGTTATCAATTTTTAGACAGCAAACCAACAACTTTAACTGCAAAAGCACATAGACCTGCTTATGGCACAGATGGTGATTATTTTTCTAAACCTTCTGCAGAAGATGTTTTTGAAAAAGTTTACGAACTAATGCATGAAAGTAACCCAAATAAGTTTAAAAGTTTGTATTAAAAAAACTATTAATCAACACAAAAAGCGTCTAAAATTTAAATTTTAGACGCTTTTTTTTTAACAGAATCATAAGAGAGCATCCTTACTTAATTTAATAAATTTATGCGCTAATTTTAACCAAACTTATAATGCAAAAATATTTTATATGCTCCGTATGTTTTTTAGTTCTATTTAGTTGTTCCCCAAAAAGCAGCACTATTTTAAAAAATCCAAAAGCAATAACGAAAGTTAAAAAAAGAACTTCAAAAAAATACACAGATTTTGTAAAAAAAGACACAAAAACAGACGAAGGTCTTTTTAAAGTTCATGAAACTAAAAATAATTTCTTATATGAAATACCAAAAAATTATTTTGGTAAAGAAATGCTACTAGTTACCAGAATTAAAGAGTTACCTGCAAATTTAGGTGGTGGTTATGTAAACGCAGGCTCTAAAATAAATACACAAGTTATTGTTTGGGAAGCTTTCAAAGATAAAATTCTTTTAAAAGTAAAATCTTACAATGCAATTGCCAACGATTCTTTACCAATTTACAAATCTGTAAAAGCAAATAACTTAGAACCTGTAATTTATGCTTTTGATGTAAAATCTCAAAATCAAGATTCTACAGCTGTTTTAATTGATGTAACAAAATTCTTTTCATCAGATGTTAAAGCTATTTCTGGTTTACCATCGTCTTTTAGAAGCAGATACCGAGTTAGAAGATTAGATGCTTCAAGAAGCTTTATCAATTCTATTAAAAGTTACCCAAAAAACATTGAAGTTATTCAAGATTTTTCTTTTGATGCAGATGCACCACCAAGTAATGCAAGCACCAACACCATTACCATGCGTATTAATCAATCTATGATTTTACTTCCAGAAAACCCAATGATGCCTAGAGTTTACGACAAAAGAGTTGGTTATTTTTCTATTGGAAACGTAGACTACAGCTCAGAAGCCTTAAAAGCAGACAACAAAAGATATATTAGACGTTGGCGTTTAGAACCAAAAGATTTAGCTGCGTATAATCGTGGAGAATTGGTAGAACCCATTAAGCCAATTGTGTATTATTTAGATCCTGCTACTCCAAAAAAGTTAAGAAAATACATACAGCAAGGTGTAAATGATTGGCAAAAAGTATTTGAAACAGCAGGTTTTAAAAATGCAATTATGGCAAAAATGCCACCAACAAAAGAAGAAGATCCAGAATTTAGTATGGAAGATATTCGTTATTCTTCAATTAGATATGTAGCAAGCACCACAAGAAATGCAACTGGCCCAAGTGTTTCTGATCCAAGGTCTGGAGAAATTTTAGAAAGCGATATCATTTGGTATCACAATCATTTACGATCGTACAGAAACAGGTATTTATTAGAAACTGGGGCTGCAAATCCTTCTGCAAGAACGTTAAACACACCAGATGATGAAATTGGAGAAATGATGCGCATGGTAATATCACATGAAGTTGGCCACGCTTTAGGTTTACCTCACAATATGGCAGCTAGCTTTGCTTATAATACAGAAGATTTACGTAATGGTGCTTTCACTCAAAAAAACGGAATTGCAGCAACTATTATGGATTATGCTAGATACAATTATGTGGCACAACCAGGAGATAAAAACATTCGTTTTATAAGACAACTAGGCCCTTATGACCATTATGCAATCAATTGGGGTTATAGAAAAATACCAAATGTAAAAACACCACAAGAAGAAGTTGCTACTTTAGATAAGTGGATTGAAGAAAAAGCAGAGAACCCAATTTACAGATTTGGTGGGCAACGTTTTGATCCTTCTGCACAAACAGAAGGAATTGGAAATGACCAAATAAAATCTAGCACCTATGGTGTAAAAAATCTTAAAATTGTTGCGAAAAACTTGCCAAAATGGACATCTAATCAAACCAATAATTATGAAGATTTAAATGAACTTTATGGAGAGTTACTAAGTGTTTGGAGCAGATATGCTGGCCATGTAGCAGGTAACATAGGTGGCGTTTATGAGTATAATAAAAAACCAAATCAAATTGGAGACATTTATGTACCTGTTTTAAAAGAAAAACAAAAAGCAGCTTTAAATTGGTTAAATAAAAATGTTTTTGAAACCCCTTATTGGTTGTTGGATAAAAATATTTTAAATAAAATTGATGAGACAGACTACACCGATAAATTAGGTCGTTATCAAAAAAGAATATTAAGCACTATTTTAAATACGAACACTTTAAAAAGATTAGTAGAAGCAGAAGTTATTCAAACCAATAATTATGCTACAGTAGATATGATTTCTGATTTAAAAACCCATATTTTTTCTGAAACTAAAACTTCAAAAAACGTTGATATTTATAAAAGAAATCTACAAAAGTATTTTACAAATAGAATGGCAAATTTAATGAATAGCGACAGTGCAAAAGGAAACGATATTACAGCCATTGTAAGAGGAGAATTAAATGCTTTAAAATCGCAATTAAATACGGCGCATAAAAAACGAATCAATAAAATAACAAAATACCATTATAAAGACCTTATAGAAATTATTAATAAAACTTTAGAATTTAAATAAACCCATTCACCAAAAAAAGTCTTTCAAGTTTACGTTTGAAAGACTTTTTTTTGATACAATAACTACCACTTTTCTACTTTAGTTGAATAAGACATATCAATTCAAAAATTTTTAGAATAAATAATATTTCTTCTATTTCCCTAAAACTTTTAAACCAATTGGACATTCTAAACATCGTTTTGGTGTGCAAAAATTATTTTTCAACTCCAATAAAGCTTGCGTATCATAAGCATTATTAACCTCTATTTTTAAAGATTTAAATTTAGAAATGATATTATTTTTCTCAGGTTTTATTTGTTGTAGTAAACTTAAATAAAATTCTTCATTAACTACTCCTGTGCGCTTTTCGTATAAAAATTTTAAAGGTATAATCGTATTTATAACCAAAAGATCTATAAAAGGTTTTGTTAATTTTTTAGATGAGGATTTAGAAATGGACTCAAAATTATAATGTGTTTTCCAGAACTCATCAATTTCAATAGAAAATAAGGCATAAAAATCTTTTAAGTTTTGAATAGCAATTATTTTTGAAAATAGGTTTTGATGCTTTTGAAATAAACCAACCAATTGGGCAATTCTAAGGGTAGGAAAATTATTGGGACGCATTCTAAAAAATGAAAAAGTGTTTTTAGGAATACTTTCTAAACCAAATTTATGTTTTAAATAGGCATATTCATTTTTTAATTTTTCATAATAACTTTCTTGTAAATCTTCTTCTAAAAAACCTGCTTGTCCAAATAAAAGAGCAGAAAATTGTAATTTATTAAAACTAGTTTTTTGAATTATAGAAAATTCTACAGATTGTGCCAATCTTAAAAAAGCCTCTCCGTTAATTTTTAAACCAAAATTTTTTGCCAAAAGGCAAAATAAAACTGCCTCAAAATTAGAATTTTCTTTATCAAGCAAACCTTTAATTTCTTTGGATTTTCGCTCTAATCTGTTAAAAAATAAGCGTTCTTTCCAATTCACTAAAGTAAAAGCATCTATTTTAGCAATAACAGCTTCACAAGCAATCCATTTTTGAGGAGCAAACAATAAACTTCTGTAGTTTTCTAAAACATTTTTTGCCACCAAATCTTTTAATACCAAAGTTGGTATTGCTTGGTTATTTTGCCTGTAAATACTTGCATCATTTTCCCAAACCACATGTAAAATAACACTATCATAGTTTTTATCAACCTCATGTTTATGCAAATACCAATCCGAAGATTTTATATGAATTTCAACATTACCAGCCCAAGTTTGTTCTGCTATCTTTAATCTTGCGTTTAAAAAGTCTGGCCCCGCATTTGTATTGTGTAAACCTACTTTTAAAACTTGTAGTTCTTCATGTAAAGTAGTTTTCAAATTTGCATTTGAAAACAATTTATATTTCCATACATAATGTAGAAAATCTTCATTCATAGTTTTTTGTTTTCAAGGTACAAAAAAATTGATACTTCTATCAATTTATACAATTAACAACAATCATTAAACCAAGAATATTGTGGTATTTTTGCATTTCTAAATTTACGGAAATGAATATTATAGAAAGCCTAAATTGGCGATATGCAGTAAAAAAATTCGATGATAAAAAAGAGTTATCTGCAACACAAATAAACACTTTAAAAGAAGCCTTTAATTTAACGGCCACTTCTTATGGTTTACAACCTTTAAAATTAGTGGTTGTAAAAAATAAGGAAATTCAAGAAAAATTATTACCAAATTCTTGGAACCAGCAACAAATTGTGCAAGCCTCTCACATTTTAGTAATCTGTGTAAAAGACAATTACACAACACAAGAAGTAGACGATTATTTTAATTTAACACAACAATTAAGAAACACTACAGATGAAATTATAAAACCATTTAAAACCTTTTTAACTGAAGAAATTGCTAAAAAAACACAAGAAGAATTATTTCTTTGGAACAAAAATCAAGCTTATATTGCTTTAGGTAATTTAATGACAGTTTGTGCTACAGAACAAATAGATGCTTGCCCAATGGAAGGTTTTTCTCCAGAAAAATATGATGAAATTCTAGGATTAAAAAATCACAATTTAAAATCGGTTTTAGTAATGCCTGTTGGTTTTAGAGCTGCAGATGATTATATGAAAGACCTAAAAAAAGTTAGAAAACCATTAACAGAAACAGTTATTGATTTCTAAAAAAAAGTATTTCACAAGAACAAAAACTCCTTTTACACGCACTTTCCTTTGCTTTTTAAAAGGAGTTTTAACTTTTAAAAACGCTACGAAAAGCGTATTTTTGAAAACAACATTTTTAAAATTTAATAATGAGTTTAGCCGTTAGAAATCAAGAACCAAAAGAGGTTTGGAATATGTTTGCCAATTTAAACGCTGTACCACGTCCTTCTAAAAAGGAAGAGCGAGTAATACAGTTTATGATTGATTTTGCAAACCAATTAAATTTAGAAAATTTTGTAGATAAAGTAGGTAATGTAATTGTTAGAAAACCTGCCACAAAAGGTTTTGAAAACAGAAAAACGGTAGTTTTACAAAGCCATTTAGACATGGTACATCAAAAAAACAATGCTACTGTTTTTGATTTTGATAAAGAAGGTATTCAAATGATTGTTGATGGTGATTGGATAAAAGCAGATGGTACAACTTTAGGCGCAGATAACGGTTTAGGCGTAGCCTCAATTATGGCTATTTTGGCATCAAAAACAATTGAACACCCTAATTTAGAAGCACTTTTTACGATTGATGAAGAAACAGGCATGACAGGTGCAATGGGTTTGGAAGCAGGTATTCTAAAAGGAGACATTCTGTTAAATTTAGATACAGAAGAAGATGATGAAATTGGTATGGGATGTGCTGGTGGTATAGATATTACAGCTACTAGAGTCTATAAAGAAGAAGCCACACCTATAGCAGCAACTGGTTATAAAATCTTTGTAAAAGGTTTAAATGGAGGGCATTCTGGAATGGACATTATAAAAGGTTTAGGAAATGCCAATAAAATTATGAATCGTTTATTATTTGACGGTTTTACCAACTTTGGTTTAAGAATTAATGAAATTAATGGTGGTAGTTTGCGAAATGCAATTCCTAGAGAAAGCACTGCTACAGTTGTAGTTGATAAAATCTCTAAAGAAACTTTTCTTCTTGAAACGGCAACTTTAATAAAAACAATACAAGAAGAATTTAAAATACTAGAACCAAATTTATCAATTGAATTAAAAGAAATTAGTGCGCCAGAAAAAGTAATGGAATTGAGTGCACAAGAGGTTTTACTTAAATCTATTTATGCTGCTTTAAATGGTGTATATAGAATGAGTGCAACAATTAGTAATTTGGTAGAAACCTCTAACAACATAGCTAGAATTATTGTAAAAAATGGTGCAATTAAAATTGGTTGTTTAACTCGTTCATCATCTGAAACCAATAAACTAGACTTGGCAAACTCTTTAAGATCTAGTTTTGAACTGGCAGATTTCACAGTAGAATTCTCTGGAAACTATCCAGGTTGGCAACCTAATTTAGATTCAGAAATTTTAAAGATCGCCGCAGAATTATATGAAAAACTATATGGCGAAAAAGCCAAAGTAGAAGCTTGTCATGCTGGTTTAGAATGTGGTATTTTAGGCCAAAACTACCCAAAAATGGATATGATTTCTTTTGGCCCAACTATAAGAGGTGCCCATTCACCCGATGAACGCGCAAGTATATCATCTACCCAAAAATTTTGGAAATTTCTTTTAGAAATTTTAAAAAACACACCAAAAAAATAGTTATAATTTCAAAATTTATGAGAATAAAATACTTATTTTTTTTCGATTAAAATTTGTGTAAAAAGACAAAAAAAATCAATATAAAACACTAAATTAAAGCTTGTTAAAAAAAAAATCTTTTGTTAACATCTTTCACTTTTTAAAGTCATAAAAAAATGTAATTTTACATTTACAAAAACAGGAACATTTCTATGGGTAAAATCATCGCAATTGCAAATCAAAAAGGTGGTGTTGGTAAAACAACAACTAGCGTAAATCTAGCAGCTTCTTTAGGTGTTTTAGAGAAAAAAATATTGCTTATAGATGCAGACCCACAGGCAAATGCCTCTTCTGGCTTAGGCATAGATGTAGAAACGGTAGAAAGTGGTACTTACAATGTTTTAGAACATACATTATCTGCAAAAGAAGCCATTATTAAAACAGACTCGCCAAACGTAGATATTATTCCAGCTCATATAGATTTAGTTGCTATAGAAATTGAATTGGTAGATAAACAAGAGCGAGAATACATGCTAAAAAAAGCATTAATAGAAGTTAAAGATTTATACGATTATATTATTATTGATTGTGCCCCTTCTTTAGGTTTAATAACATTAAATTCTTTGGTGGCAGCAGATGCAGTTATAATACCTATACAATGTGAATATTTTGCTTTAGAAGGTTTAGGAAAACTTTTAAATACCATTAAAAGTGTACAAAAAATTCACAATGCAGATTTAGAAATTGAAGGATTACTTTTAACAATGTTCGATTCGCGTTTACGCCTGTCTAATCAGGTTGTAGATGAAGTTAGAAAGCATTTTTCTAGTATGGTTTTTGATACAATTATTAGACGAAATACGCGTTTAGGTGAAGCACCTAGTTATGGTGAAAGTATAATTGCTTACGATGCAACTAGTAAAGGCGCTGTAAATTATTTAAATTTAGCACAAGAATTACTTAAAAAGAACGCGTAATGGCAAAAGCAACAAAAAAGCAAGCTTTAGGTAGAGGATTGTCTGCTTTACTAAAAGAATCTCCAAACATTAATTCTGCATCAGATAAAAATGCAGATAAAGTGGTAGGTAATATTATTGAAATTGAATTGGGTTTAATTGATGTAAATCCTTACCAACCTAGAACATATTTTGATGAAGAAGCCTTAAGAGAATTAGCAGGTTCCATAAAAGAACTAGGCGTAATTCAGCCAATTACTGTTAGAAAATTAGCGGGTAATAAATTTCAGTTGGTCTCTGGAGAACGCAGATTTAGAGCTTCTAAATTAATAGGCAATAAAACAGTACCAGCATACATTAGAATAGCTAACGACCAAGAAATGCTAGAAATGGCATTGGTAGAAAATATTCAAAGAAAAAATTTAGATCCAATAGAAGTTGCCCTTTCTTACCAACGTTTAATTGATGAAATAAAACTTACGCAAGAAGAGCTAAGTACAAGAGTTGGTAAAAAACGTTCTACGGTAACTAATTATTTAAGACTTTTAAAATTAGATCCTATTTTACAAACAGGCATGCGAGATGGCTTTATTTCTATGGGCCATGGTAGGGCAATGATTAATGTAGAAAACACGGAAGATCAACTCGCTATTTACGAGAAAATTTTAAGAGATAAATTATCTGTTAGGCAAACAGAAGATCTTGTAAAAAGCCTAAAAACAGGTAGTATTGCAAAGCCTAAAAAGAAAGCAATACCTGCTTTTGTAAAAAATAACACAAAAGAAATTAGCGCTTTTTTTGGTCACAAGGTAACAATTACTGCCACTAGCAATGGTAAGGGAAAAATATCTATTCCATTTCATTCTGAAGAAGATTTTAATCGCATAAAAAACTTACTAAAATAAGGTGCTTTTAAAAAAAATCATATTCGTTTTAGTGTTATCTTTTTCTAGTTTAACAATTTTAGCCCAAAAAGATGCTGCAAAGGTTAAAATAAAAAAAAATGCATCATTACAGCAAGGTAAATACGAACCTTTAAAACCAACTAAGGCTGCATTTTATTCTGCCATATTTCCTGGAATGGGTCAAATTTATAATAAAAAATATTGGAAAGCTCCATTAGTTTGGGCTGCCTTAGCAGTACCTACTTATTATTATCAACTAAATAATAACGAATACAAAAGATTCAGGCGTGCTTACAGATTAAGAAGAACTGGTTTTCAAGATGAGTTTACAGATAATTTTGGAAATGAAAGTGTTTCTTTAGAAACCTTAGAACGTGCACAACAACAATTAAGCGAAAATAGAGATTTATCTTTACTATCTGGTGTAATTGTTTACGTTTTACAAGTTTTAGAAGCCAGCGTAAATGCACACTTATTACAATTTAATACAGACGATAATTTAACAATTAGACCAACTATTGTGCAAGATCCAATTCAGTTTGATGCACCTAAAGTTGGTTTTACACTAAAATATACTTTTTAAAAATGAAAATTGCACTTTTAGGTTATGGAAGAATGGGTAAAGAAATTGAAAAAATTGCAGTTTCTAGAGGTCATGAAATAGTTATAAGAAAAGATGTAAACGATGTTATAGACATAAATATAGCAGATGTTGCCATAGATTTTAGTGTACCAACTTCTGCGTTTGATAACATTACCAATTGCATAAAAAATAATGTTCCTGTAATTTCTGGAACCACAGGTTGGTTAGAAAAATATAATGATGCTGTTGCTCTTTGTGAAAAAGAAAAAGGAGCGTTTATCTATGCATCCAACTTCAGCTTAGGGGTAAATATTTTCTTTGAACTGAACAAGCAGTTGGCAAAAATGATGCGTAATTTAGAAGATTACAACATTTCTTTGGAAGAGATTCATCACACCAAAAAATTAGACGCACCAAGTGGAACTGCAATTACTTTAGCGGAAGGAATTATAGAAAATTCAGCAAAAAAGAATTGGGATTTAGACGAAAAAACATCCGAAGAAAATATACCTATAGTAGCAAAAAGAATTCCTGAAGTTCCTGGTACGCACACAGTTTGGTACGACTCTAAGGTAGATTCTATAGAAATTAAACACACTGCACATAACAGACAAGGTTTTGCATTAGGAGCTGTGGTAGCTGCAGAATGGATTCTAGGAAAAACAGGCGTTTTTAATATGAAAGATGTGTTAAGTTTAAAATAAACTGTAACTTTTTTTATAAAAAAACACTAATTAAATAATAAATTGACTTCTTGAGCGCAGTTTAACCATTTATTTTTAATTTTTAAATAATATTGCTTTACTGCGCTTAAACAGACATCAAAATAAAAAATTATGACATTTACAGAATGGTTTATCTTCTTTTTAATTGTACAGATAATTCACTTTTTAGGTACTTGGAAGTTGTATGTTAAAGCAGGTAGAAAAGCGTGGGAAGCAGCAATACCCGTTTATAACGGCATTGTATTAATGCAAATTATAAATAGACCAAAATGGTGGATTATTCTACTATTTATACCCATTGTAAACCTTTTAATGTTTCCTGTAATTTGGATAGAAACCATAAGAACTTTTGGCTATTATAAAAAAATAGACTCTCTTTTAGTAATCTTAACTTTAGGCTTATATATTTTTTACATCAATTATAAAGAAGATGCTAAATACAATGCAGAAAGAAGTTTAAAACCGCGCTCTGAACTTGGGGAATGGGTTAGTTCTATTACTTTTGCTATTATAGCAGCAACGCTAGTGCATACTTATTTTATGCAACCTTTTACCATACCAACTTCTTCCCTAGAAAAATCGCTATTAATAGGAGACTATTTATTTGTTAGTAAATTTCATTATGGCGCCAGAGTTCCTTCAACAGTAATTGCAGCACCAATGGTGCACGATTCTTTGCCTTTTACAGGAACAGCTTCCTATTTAAAAAAACCACAATTACCGTACACAAGGTTACCAGGATTACAAAAAATAAAAAACAATGATATTGTTTGTTTTAATTGGCCTGCAGATTCTTTAGCAACCATGTGGGGCGATAATTCTGGAAAATTCACTTACAAACCTGTTGACAAAAAAACAAATTATGTAAAACGTTGTGTGGGTATTGCAGGAGATTCTTTAGAAATTAAAAATGGTTATGTTTACATAAATGGTAAGAAAAATGAGTTGCCATACAGAGCTAAAATTCAATTTTATTACACCTATGAAGCTAAAAAACCTATAGATAGAAATAGTTTTCCAAAGTTTTTAATAGAAAAAGAAAGAACAGGTGTTTATAGAATTTCTAATGAATACTGGAACGATTCTAGAGTGCAAGATGCATTTAAACAAAGTGCAAATTTAACCAAAATTGGTGCTGACTCTTTGTATACAGAAGTAGCAGGTGGTGTTGCGCAAAATTTAGCAACTCGTTTAAAAATGGAAAACGTTGCGAATAAAATAAATATTAATTTAACTGAGGAAGAAGTAATTCGTTTAAGAAAACAGCCAAACACAATTTCTGTAACTAAATTAAATTATGGTGCAGATAATGCTATTTTTCCTCATATAGAAAGCAATCATTGGAGTCAAGATAATTTTGGCCCAATATACATACCAAAAGCAGGAGCTACCGTTAAATTAGACACAAAGTCTTTACCATATTACGAGCAAATTATTAAGAATTATGAAAATAATGATTTAACTTTTGTTGGTGATGATATTTATATTAATGGTGAAAAAGCAGATACCTACACCTTTAAACAGGACTATTATTGGTTAATGGGTGATAACCGTCATAATTCTTTAGATGCACGTTATTGGGGTTATGTGCCTTTTGATCATGTTTTAGGAAAACCTGTATTAATATGGTTTAGTTGGGATGCAAATGCAGGCTCTTTTGGCGAGAAAATAAAATCGATACGTTGGGATAGAATGTTTACTACTGTTGGTGGAGACGGCGCACCAGTGTCCTATAGATATATAGCATTTGGTTTAATTGCCTTATATATTGGTTATAGCTTTTTAAAATCTAAAAAGAAAAAAACTAAATAACTTTATTCTTTTTGAAACAACATCATGGCGCTGTTTATACCCACGTACTTCTCTCCTATAATTCAATATCAAGAAATTATAAAATATAAGGATATTGTATTTGAAGTAGAAGATAATTTTCAGAAACAAAGCTATAGAAACCGTTGTTACATATACAATACAAATGGCAAACAACTATTAAACATACCTGTAAAACATCCAAAAAACTCGGATAGAAAAAAAACAAAAGATACACGCATAGAAAATGATGAAAATTGGCAAGATCAACATTTTAAGAGTTTAAAAACAGCCTACAGAAACTCTCCTTTTTTTGAGTTTTATGTAGACGATCTTTTACCAATTTTTGAAAAAAAATACACCTTTTTGCAAGATTTAAATATAGATACTTTTCTTTTTATAAATGATGCTCTGCAATTGGATATTAACTTTAAAAAATCTAATACCTACATAACTAACAATAATGTATTGGATTTCAGAGACTTGGCCGACTCCAAAAACAAACCAGAGATACAAGCCAAAAAATACATACAAATGTTTGACTTAAAGCATGGTTTTCTTCCAAATTTATCCATCTTAGATTTATTATTTATGGAAGGACCAAATAGTACTTGTTTATTGTGAAATTATGATTAACTTTGCCTAACCAAACTTTCCCCCATAAGAAATAAAAACATTTCTAATGGAAAACTTATTACATTACTTAGATGCGTTTGAAACTATATCAGACGAATCAAAAAAAAAGTTGTTTAAACTAGCAAAACCTGTATCTTTCAAAAAAGGAGAGTTTTTAGGTAAGCTAGGAGAAAAGCACAAATTCATTTACATTTTAGATACGGGTATAGTGCGTTCTACTTTTATAAACAATAAAGGAAAAGAACAAACTAGGAATATCTTTATGGGCAATAGAGCTGTAGGTGCTTTAGATGCATTGATTTTAGATAAGCCCGCAAAATTTAGTTACATCTGCTCTACAGACTGTACTCTTTTTGCCATACACTTTAAAAAGTTTAAAAAACTGGCCAAAAAAAACAACGCAATTGGGCATTTATATGCGAAAATTTTAGAGCTTGTATTTTTAGAGGTAGAATCTAAGGTCATTGAACTATCTAACTTAAATTCTACAGAAAGGTATTTGAAATTAATTAAGCAAACACCTGAAATTGAAAATGCTGTAAAGCAATATCACATTGCTTCATTCTTAAACATTACTCCTGTACAATTAAGCCGAATAAGACGTAGTTTAATAGAAAAATCTTCAACATTAGCCTAATAAATAACTTTTAATATTTGACTATACTACATTATGGCTTGCATTTTATTGCACCTCTAGGAATTTCGTTACTATTTTTTAGAAAAAAATGGAAGATGGTATATTTGATATTTTTAGCCTCTATGTTAGTAGATTTAGACCATTTACTGGCTACACCAATTTTTGTTGAAGAACGATGTAGTATAAATTTTCATCCGCTACATTCTTATATTGCTATTGGTTTTTATACGGCTGGCTTGTACTTTAAAAAAGTAAGAATACTTTGTATTGCACTGCTATTTCATATGTTTACAGACTATTTAGATTGTCTTTTATAAAACTTGTTTAAAAGTGCATCAAATTCATTAGAAATTTTTAATTTAATTACTAAAAAAATATAAAGAATTGTAATTAAAATACTTTTTAGAGCAATATTAATGATTGGTGATACTGTAAAATCTAAAATTACTATCTCTCCTATGGAAAAATCCCAAAAATAAAATGCAGAAAACAGTACCATTATTATTGTTAGCATTTTTAAAGATTTCGGAGTAAAAGGTGTTATAGAAAATTTATAATGTACAAACCATAACTTAAAAGAATTAAATAGTAATAAGGTTATTAGAGTTGATAATGCAAGACCATCTGTACCTATTTGTAAATTAAAATAAAACAATTTATTTAAAAAATACACACATAAAGACATACCAACAGCAATTGGTAATGCAATTTTGTAAAATTTAGAATTATTTATAATAGCTCCATTACTTCCTAAAAACATAGTAAAAAGTTTTGCCGCAGAAATCATTAAAACCACCAATTCTCCACCAGCATAACCTTTTTCTGGCATTAATTTAAATAATTCTCTAACGCCACAGTTTACTAGAATAAAAAAGAGTCCGCCCACTAAAAGCAAATTTATAGAACTCTTTTTGTATAAATTTTCTACTTCTTTTGTATTAAATTCATTTAAAGATTTTGATGTTAAAGGTTGTAAAATCTGTGTCATAGCTCTACTAGGAGCCTCTATAAAAGAGCCAATAAATACGGCTACAGAATAATACGCTGCCTTTTCTATAGTGTCTTTTCCTGGAATCATTATTTTATCTATATCTAGTAATATAGCACCCGCAGAACCTGCAAGAATTATATATAAAGAATATTTTAAAACTTCTAAATAATTATCTGGTAGCTTAAAATAAAACTTAGGAAAATACATAGAAAATGCATAAAACATCATTACAAAAGCTCTTAAAACATAAGCTCCTGTTAAAAAGTAAATAAACTCTGGTTTGGTTATAAATTCACAAAAAACAGCTATTAATAAAATACAAACTACTACTCTATTCCATAGTTCTTTTAAAATATTACCAAAAACAGTTTGTAATTGTACTTTTGTCCAAGAATAAAAAAGTTCAAAATAGGCACAGGCTACAGCAACTGCATAAATATAAAAAGTATAATTTTCTATAATTTCATTTTCTTCTGTAACTCTACTCATAATCCATGTATGTGCATAATCCCAAAAAAAACCTAATGGTAAAGCTATAAAGAAGGGTAAAAATATTACAGACCATAAAAATTTATCTTTTTCTACTTTTGTGCTATAAGAAGAATAAAATTTTACAATTGTATATTGAATTCCAAATGCTGTTAACGGCATTATTAAATTAGAGGCAGATAGTAAAAAAGTAACCATTCCGTAAAATTCAGATTCTAAAAACCTGGGATAAAAAACAATGGTATTTATACCTCCTACTAAAAAAGCTCCGTAAATAATTATTGTATTTCTAAAAGATTGCTTTAAAACAATTCCCATATAATCTTATATCTTTTTTATAATTTCTGCCAACTGTTTTGTAAGCTCTTTTCTATGGTACTTTTTAGTATTCTTAGAAGTTACAACTAAATTTCCTTTTTTATATTGTTGATATAATTGTAAAATTTCAAATTTTAATTTAGCTTCATTACTAAAATCTAAAACAACACCTGCATTTGTATCTTTTAAAATTTCCGATAAATCTCCATTTTCTGGCCCAATGGCTAAAATAGGTCTTTTTGCCTTTAAATACTCAAACAATTTGCCGGTTACAATACCTTTATTATTTGGCACGTCTGGAATTAACAATAGTAAAACTTGACTTTTATTTTGAAATTCTATGGCCTTTTCATGCGCAACATAACCTATAAAATTAGTGTTTTTAGTAAGGTTACAATCTGTAATTTCATGCTTTATTGCTGCAGCTATATCTCCTATAAAATTGAGTTGTAAATCTTCTTTAAACTTAGCATCTCCTTTACAAAGTTCTTGTAAAACAGCAAATAGCACTTTAGGGTTACTTTGTATTGGCAATAAGCCAATGTAAGAAATGGTAAATTTTGAATCTAATTTCGTTTCTTCTTCTTGGTTAATTTCGTCATCAAAACCATTGGTAACTACATGTACTTTATTTGCAAATTTTAAAAACTCTTTTTTTAAATTCTCACTAACTGTAACCACACAATTGGCTTGTTTTAAAACTAGTTTTTCTAATTTTAAATTTCTATTTTTAGCAAATGCTAATTGCTTAAAATCTTTATTATAATATAAATCTGACCAAGGATCTCTAAAATCTGCCAACCATTTTACACCTAATTTTTGTTTTAATTTTTGTGCAATCAAATGCAAACTGTGCGGTGGTCCTGTTGAGATTATTACATCAACAGCATTATTGGTTATATATTTTTCTAGATAAGTAACAGATTTCTTTACCCAAAATATCTTGGGATCTGGTATAAAAAAATTACCTCTTATAAAAGATAAAAATCCACCTTTACTTAAATTAGAAACTCCTGTAGATTTTTTCTTTTTCCAGAATAAAATATTGGTGGGTTCCCAAACGGGTTGCTTTAGCACCCTTAAATTTTTAGATACTTCTTTTAAAAGTGTTGTGTCTTCTTTTGGATAATTGGCATTATCTGCCGTATAAATAATTGGTTCTATATCAAAATCTGGTAAATATTTAGCGAATTTTAACCAACGTTGTACGCCAGAACCACCTGCAGGCGGCCAATAATATGTTATTATTAAAACTTTCAATGCGCTAAAGTATCATATAATTTGAGTAATTTTTTTGACGTTTGTGCCCAACAAAATTCACTTTCTATAAAATGCTTTCCGTTTGCTCCTAGTGTTTTTCTTAAATTTTCATTTTGATGCAGCTGCAATACCTTATCAGAAAAATCTATAACATCTTTTTCTTGATGCACTAAACCTGCCTTAACCTTTTCAATTAAATTTTTCTGAGCAATTGCATTACTTACTAATACTGGTTTTGCAAAACTCATGTATTGAAAAATTTTATTCGCGTAAGCCACATCATGCTGCAAATTTCTGTGTAAAGGAGAAATACAAATTGCGCTAGACAGTATATAAGATTGAAATAAACTTACATCTTGCCAACCTTCAAAATCTACATATTTACTTACATTTAAATCTTTTACTTGTTGCTTTAAAACAGCATCCGTTGTGTTTTTACCCACAATTACCAATTTTACATTAGGTATGGTTTGTTTTAATTCCACTAAAGAAGCAATAGCAGTTTGTAAACCACGTCTTATATTGGTATCTCCTAAATATAAAATTACAAACTTATTTTTGTATTTTTTGATTATGGATTCTTCTACCTTATAATCCGTAAAAAAAGACTTTCTAATGGTATTTGGCACTAAAACTAATTTTTCTTTTGCCGTTGGAATTCTATCAGATAGGTTTGTTATAAATTCTGGAGAAACAGTAATTACTTTAGCTGCTTTTTCTATAAATTCATGTTCCTTTTCTTTCCATTTTTTGGGAGAAATGATATATTTTCCAGGGAATTTCTGTAAATGTGGATACAATTTCATTACCTCTGGCATATTATCATGTAAATCTAAAACGGTGGGTAAATTATACTTTTTATTCGTTTTATAAACCGCTTCTGCTATTCTAATATCATGAATATGCAACGCCTCTATTTTTGTTTCGTCTATAAATTTAGTGATTTTTTTTTGCATCAAAAACCTATAAAGTGGCAATGTATAAGCTAACGCAGATAATTTATATTCTAAAGTATTAGATTGATATCTTTTTACGTGAATACCATTAATAACTTCAGATGTTTTTTCATTTTTATATTTTAAACAAAATAAAAAAACTTCGTGCCCATGATTTACTAAAGAAACTGCTTCATTTTCTACCCTAGGATCTGGTGGAAAAGATGCATCTAAAATCATACCGATTTTCATGAGTTTCGTTTCTTTTTCTCATCATAAAAAAACCATCCAACAGAAACAAATAGCAATAAGGCATATGAAGTTAGTGAATATATTTTTCCTTCTGCAATAACTTTTGGCTCAAATTTAAATACAATTTCGTGGGTTCCTGCAGGAATTTTCATTCCTCTTAACACATAATTTACACGATAATGTGGTTGTAACTTTCCATCTAAATAAGCATTCCAGCCATTCTTGTAATAAATTTCTGAGAAAACAGCAAACTGGTCTGAGTTTGTATTGGAAGCATACACCAATTTATTTAAACTATTTGCTTTTAAAGAAATGGTAGCTAAACTATCCTTTTTTATTGGTAAATTTAATCCAGATTTTTTTAAATCGTTATTTAAAAGAACGGCGGTTGTTTTAGTATCTAAATCATCTAACGCCTGCATTTCTTCGTTTGCATTAGCTACGCCCAATAAATTTTCTACAAACCAAACATTGCCGTTTGCTTCTATATTTTGTTGTGCCTCTAACTTACCTTCTTTATTAGGAATAATTAAATATTTAGTATTTAACATATTTAAAATAGGCATATTATTATTGGCTATTTGATATTCAAACAACTCATTATACCTACCTAATTTAGCAGCGTGATAACCACCAATAGAATTATGAAAGTAAGATGTACTCCCATCATTCATTACATCAATAGCAAAATTTGCAACCCTGTAATGGCCTGTGTCTTTTAATATTTTTTTATCTACTTTAGAGGCTACAAAAGGTTTTTCAATTTTTCTAGCTGCTTTAAAATCATCTGAATTTACATACTTTTTATTTACGGTTATCAAATCGATAAGCACCAAAACTAAAATTGCGAATATTACAGGCAACTGCTTTATTTTTTTCTTTAATAAAAACCATAACAATCCGCCGGTAATTATTACTAAAATTAAAGAACGTAAAGTATCTGTTAACAACATTGCTTTTCTATCTGCAATTACAGCATCTAAAAAACCAGGCACTTCGCCATATTGTTGTGCATCTCTTAAACCTTCAAAAGTACCAAAAACGTGTGCGCATAGAAAACCAAATAAGAGTAAACCTACAAAACTAAATACAGCTTTTTTTAAACCTTCCCTTTTTGTTTCAGCAGACAAGTTAGCCCCAAAAAACTCTTTTAAACCTAAGACTGCTAAAATAGGCACACATAATTCTGCGATAACTTGTATTGAAGAAACTGCTCTAAATTTGTTATATAAAGGAATATAGTCTATAAAAAAGTTGGTTACAACCTCTAAATTTCTTCCCCAACTTAAAATTATAGCGAATAATGTAGCTGAAACTAACCATTGTTTTAACCTTCCTTTTACCAAGAAAATTCCCAAGAAAAACAGAAAGAAAATAACTGCTCCAATATATGCTGGCGCTTCTACAATAGGTTGATCTCCCCAATAGGTTAAAACCTGTTCTGAATATTCTTTTGCTACTTTTTTACCTGCTTTTTTTTCTATAAATTGATAAAAATTAGAATTTTCTCCTAAAGCCTCTACAGTTCCACCACCCATAAATCTAGGAATAAACAAATTAAAAGTTTCTAATTTGGCATAACTATACTGGGTTATATAAGCTTTATCTAAACCTTTGGTAGCTGCTTTTTTAGAACCATCTACATTTATAGTCAATTCAGATTTACCTCTTGTACTAAATTCTGAATATTCTTTCATTGCCAT
This sequence comes from uncultured Polaribacter sp., assembly GCF_947495205.1. Taxonomy (GTDB): domain Bacteria; phylum Bacteroidota; class Bacteroidia; order Flavobacteriales; family Flavobacteriaceae; genus Polaribacter. The sequence continues at coordinate 69,217 of NZ_CANLXV010000007.1, forward strand.
TAAACGTGGCGCGTTGGCACCAATACCTAAAATAACAGCAGCAATGATAACAGCAACTTGTTTAAGAAATACAGGTATCTTTTTCTCTTTTATGGCATTAATAAACTCTACTATTCCTAAAATCAATAAACAAAAACCAAGGTAATAAGTCATTTGTATATGGTTTGCATAAATTTCTAATGCCATTGCAAAACCTGTAACCATAAAACCAAGTACATATTTTTTTCTAAAAATCCATATAAAACCTGCAAGTACCAATGGCATATATGCAATTGCGTGTGCTTTTGCATTATGTCCTGCTCCAAAAATAATAATTAAATAGGTAGAAAAACCAAAATCCAAAGCACCTAAAATTGCAAGTCTATACTCTACTTTTAGCGCCAACATCAAAACAAAAAAGCTTAAAAAATAAAGAAACGTATAATCTGCTGGTCTTGGCAAAAAACGCAGTAATTGATCTATACTTCTTACAAAATCATTAGGATAATATGCACTTACAGAATAAGCAGGCATTCCACTAAAAGAGGCACCTGTCCAATACGGTTCTGTATTATTTTCTGCTCTAAAATCATTAATATCTTTTACCATTCCTCTAAACTGAGTAATGTCTGATTGATTTAATTTTTGGCCTTTTAAAACGGGATGAAAATAAATTAATGAAGCTAAAACAAAAATAAGTACAGCAACTAAGTAAGGAATAATTTTAGGAATTTTCACTTTAAGATTTGGTTTTGATTGATTGATGTTTTTAAAGAGCGAGGTTACTCAATTTCTTCAAAATCTACATATTCGCCTACAGAGTTTTTACTTTGTTGGCCTTGGTTTGGTTTTTTATCTATAATGGTTTCTCCTTCTCTTACATTTGCATTCTGTTGGCCTTGTCTCTGACCACCAAACTGTTGCGCTGCCTTTTTCTGCATAGTTTCTGTTGCTTTTTTTATTAAAAAAGGAGCAAAAAGACGTGCTAAAAACTTAAAACCATAGTAAAAAACAAGAATCCAAAAAAGGGTTTTTAATAATCCAGGTAACATAATTTGTTTTAAAAAATCAACCAAAAATAACAATTTGTAAACAATTGATACGTTTACTTTCTATAAAACTTTCTTAAACCTAAAAAAGTAGGGTTTGCCTTTAAAAATTTGCTTTTTTATCCTATGTTTGTGAAGTATGATTTTTGTAGATGATAAAAAATTTTTCGGCCATAAAAGCTCCTTTAAAAAAATAGTTTTTTTAGGATTGGTTATGCTAATTCCTAAATTGTTTTTTGCGCAATATACAGAAGTAATTAACTCTAACAAACCTGGTTTTTCTGAAAGTCCTTATAGTGTTGGTACTGGTGTTTATCAATTTGAAAGTAATTTGTTTTTAAGAGATATTAGCATAGAACCTACGTTTTCTAAACCACAATCTCTAGGAATCGATTTGCTTTTTAGAACAAGTTTTTTACTAGAAAAACTAGAACTAAATGCGCAATTTACTTACCAAAGAGATAAAGTTGCGTTTAAAAATATTTTTACTTCTCATTACTTTTCTTCTGGTTTTAGTAGAATTACAATTGGGGCTAAATATTTGGTATACGAACCAGAATACACAGATAAATCTAAAGAAGTTAGAAGTTGGAAACGTAGAAATGCATTTGACTTTAAACGCTTTATACCTTCTGTAGCTGTATATTTAGGAGTGAACACAGATTACGTAAACGAAATTCATCAAACGGGACAAATAACACCAAAAGCAGGTATTTTACTTCAGCATAATTTAACAAGTGACTTTAATGTGATTACCAACTTATTTTATGACAATATTGGAAGTGATTTTGCTGAATGGTCTTATATTATAACTGCAACCCAAAACTTTAGCAATAGATGGTCTGCATTTTTCGAAAATCAAGTTATTTTTCAAGAATTGCAAAATAATATTAATTTAGGATTAGGATTTGCTTATCTGTACAACAGAAACTTGCAACTAAACACGTCTGCAAGAATGCTTTTTGAAGGAAAAGCACAGGGTTTTTATGCAGGTTTAGGTGTTTCTTACAGAATTGACAAACATAAAGACGCCTTCAAAGAATTAGGCGAAAAAGGAGAACCTATTAAAGATACTCCAATTTCTAGATATGATAAAAAACAGAATAATATTTTTTACAAGTTTCTAAGAATCTTTAAAAAGAAAGATAAAAATAACAGTAGACCAACACGAACAAGAATACAGGAGAGTAAAAAGAAGAGTGGACGGTTTTTAGGTGTTTTTGGAAAAAAAACAGAAAACAGAGAAAAAAAAGTACGCAAAAAAAGAGAACGAAAAGTAAAACCTAAAAAAGAGGAAACTGAAATAGAAAAATTAGAAAGAGAAATTAAAGAGCTAGAAGAAGAAATGAAGAAGGAAGAAAAAAAATCTAAGAAAAAGAAGAAAAACAACAACTAATCATAGATTTATTTAACAGATGATTACCATAAAAAAAATAGAATCTGCAAAGGAAATGAAGCAATTTGTTACATTTCCTTTTTCTTTATACAAACATAATAAATATTGGGTACCTCCTATTGTAAAAGACGAAATAGCCAATTTTAATCCAGCCATAAACCCTGTATTTCAAAATGCTGATGCTCAATTTTTTATAGCTGTTAAAAACGGCAAAATTGTTGGTAGAATTGCAGCTATTATCAACTGGTTTGAAGTAGAAAAACAACAAATTAAAAAAATGCGTTTTGGTTGGTTTGATGTTATAGATGATATTGAAGTAAGCAAAACACTACTAAACAAAATAAAAGCTATAGGTCTAGAAAATAATTTAGAATATATAGAAGGGCCTGTTGGTTTTAATAATTTAGACAAAACGGGTGTCTTAATAGAAGGTTTTGACCATATAGGCACAATGATTACTTGGTATAATCACCCATATTACAAAGATCATTTAGAAGAATTAGGCTTTGTAAAAGAAAAAGAATACCTAGAAAGTACTTTTAAATTTAAAAATGTAGATGCTGTTTATTTTAATAGAATTAGTAAAATAATTCAAAAACGTTTTGAATTAAAACCTTTAGATTTCACCAAAACCAAAGACATTTTACCTTATGTAGATGAAATGTTTGAAGTATTTAATAAATCTTATGCGAAACTCTCTACATACGTTCCAATTTCTGATGCACAAATTGCTTTTTTTAAGAAAAAATACATTTCTTTTATAAATCCTGAATATATAAAATTTGTAATTGATAAAAATAATAAATTAGTAGCCTTTGCTATTGTAATGCCTTCTTTTTCAAAAGCATTGCAAAAATCAAAAGGTAAATTATTTCCGTTTGGTTTGTTTCATTTATTAAAAGCAAAAAAACAATCTAAAGACGTTATATTTTACTTAATTGGTGTAGCACCAGAGTATCAAAACAAAGGAGTTACCGCCATAATTTTTGATCAATACACCAAAACATTTACACCTTTAGGTATAGAGAATTGTATTAGAACTCCAGAGTTAGAAGACAACAAAGCCATTGAAAAACTTTGGAAAGATTTTAACCCAAGAGTTCATAAACGCAGAAGAACATATCGAAAAAATATTTTGTAAATCTTTAGATAATCGTAATTACAGTTATTCGAAAAAAATTTAATCTAAAGTGACTTTAATTTAAAAACTATTAGTTCAAGGAATTTTAATTTCTCATCAAAATTGTATCGCACACAACTTTAAAACTTAAATTTAAAAATCATTTTAAATCCTTAAATTTGAATGCTAATTCTAAAACTTTAAACCTCTAGTGCAACTCTTTTTCAATTCAGACATTTCTAAAGAAACCAAGCAAATTACTTTTGATAAGATTGAAAGCAAGCACATTGTGCGCGTTTTGCGTAAAAAAGAAGGCGATATTTTAAAAATTACCAACGGTAAAGGTTTTTTGTTTGATGCAGAAATTAATTTTGCAAACGATAAAAGATGTGCTGCCCATATTATTAAAATTGAAGAAAAACCAAAACCTTGGAGCTATTACTTACACATAGCCATAGCACCAACTAAAAATAACGATAGGTTGGCATGGTTTTTAGAGAAAGCAACAGAAATAGGCATTGATGAAATTACGCCCATTATTTGTACAAACTCAGAACGCAGAGTTGTAAAAACAGAAAGGCTAGAGAAAATTGTTCAATCTGCTATGAAGCAGTCCTTAAAATTTACTTTACCAAAATTAAATGCACCGCTAAAATTTAACGAGTTCCTAAATCAAGATTTTAAAGGTAAAGTTTGTATCGCACATTGCGAAAATCAACCTAAAAACAAGCTAAAAGAAATTTTAAAACCTTCAGAAAAAACAACCATTCTTATTGGGCCAGAAGGCGATTTTTCTACTAAAGAAATAGAAAAAGCTATAGCGCTTAATTTTACACCGATTTCTTTAGGCGAAAGCAGACTTAGAACAGAAACTGCAGGTTTGGTGGCTGTAAATTTAGTTTCTTTTATCAATCAGTAGTTTTTGCTTATCTTGCTTATAAAATAGTATTAATGAAAAAAACAATTACACTCTTTTCTCTAATTTTATACATTACAATTACAGCACAAGACGTTGCTATTTTAAAGTACAATGGTGGTGGAGATTGGTATAGCAACCCAACTGCAATACCTAATTTAGTTGAATTTACAAACACAACTATTAAAACTAATATTTCTAAAAACCCACAAACAGTTACAGTTTCTAGTGAAGAAATTTACAATTTCCCAATTGTATTTATGACAGGACATGGAAACGTTTTTTTTTCTGATGATGAAGCTAACAATCTAAGAAACTATTTAATTTCTGGTGGTTTTTTACACATTTCTGATAATTACGGATTGGATAAATTCATTAGAAAAGAGATACAGAAAGTGTTTCCAAAATTAGAGTTTCAAGAAATTCCTAGCAATCACCCTGTTTATAACCAAACTTTTAAATTTCCAAACGGAATTCCTAAAATACATGAGCATAATAAAAAACCAGCACAAGGTTTTGGTATTTTTTATGAAGGCAGATTGGTTGTTTTTTATGATTATGAAACCGATTTAAGTGATGGTTGGGAAGATGAAATCATACACAACAACCCAAAAAGCGTAAGAGAAAAAGCGCTAAAAATGGGCGCTAATATTATTGAATTTGCATTTAAAAATTAGTTTTGGTTTTTGGTAATTGATTTTTTTGATGGTTTAGGTGTTATGACTTTATTAGCTGCTTTTTGGGGCGTTTGGGATATTTTTTCTGGTTTACTTTTAGCCATTTATTGGGGGTAGAAAAACAAAGCATAAAACTACAAGTATAATTACAAATTAAGAGATAAAAACTTGAGAACACTTTGGTATTTTTTATTTAAACTTTTCCTAAAAACAGGGTTGTTTTTCTACACCAAAAAAATAAAAGTTTCAGGGAAAGAAAATATCCCAAAAAAAGGAGCCGTTTTGTTTGCAGTAAATCATCCAAACGGATTAATTGATCCACTTTTGGTGACTACCAATATTTCTAGAGTAAATCATTTTTTAGTTAGAGCTGCAGTATTTAAAAAGCCCTTAGTAAAATGGTTTTTAGGTACTTTAAATTTAATGCCCATTTATAGAATTAGAGATGGTGCAAGTAATCTTGGAAAAAACAAAGCCATCTTTGAAGATTGCTTTAATATTTTTAAAAACGGCAAAACTTTAATGATTTTTCCAGAAGGAAGCCATGACAGCAAAAGAACTGTAAGAACTTTAAGTAAAGGGTTTACACGCATTGTATTTGGGGCAATTGAAAAATATCCTGAAATCAAAATTACAATAATACCTGTGGGTATTACCTATCAAAACGCAGCTGCTTATCCCAGTAAAGTTGCCATAAATTTTGGCAAGCCAATTCTTGCAAATTCATTTTTACATAAAGATAATTTACCTGTAGCTGCCATAAAATTAAAAAATGAAGTTAGCTACCAATTAAAACAATTGTGCGTACATCTTAAAAATGATGATAATTATAACACAAAATTAAAGCATTTAAATAAAGCTCAAATAGATTTTACAGAGGTTCAAAAAATAAATAAATTCATAGAAGAAGATATTTTTCTTATAGAAAAAAAACCTCAAAAAAACAATTACAAGTGGTTGCTACTGCTTATAAAAATTAACTTTTTTGTTCCGTTTTTAATATGGAAAGTTGTTTCTAAAAAAATAGATGAATTCGAGTTTATAGATACTTTTAGATTTGGAATTAACGCAATAACTTTCCCTATATTTCTTTTGATTCAAGGTCATGTAATAAAGTTATTTTTTGGCAATATTGTTGGTATAAGTTATTTAGCAATTTCAATTTTATTAGTATTACTCTATACCAAATTGGCTCCTACAAACACAAAAAACAACTAAGCATTAGAAATAAAAACTATTAAGCTATTTAAATTTTCCTTCTTTTTTTTAGCGTAAAGTAATTTTGCATAAAAAACTTAATTTATAATGGCATCTTGAATTACCTGTTGTATTTTAGTTCGCATATTACTTCTTACCAAAGCTCTATTCTCCATTGTTGGGTATACTCTATTTGACAGAAAAACATAAACCAAACCGCTTTCAGGATCTGCCCAAGTGTAAGTGCCTGTAAAACCAGAATGTCCAAAACTCTCTTGAGAAACACAACCACAAGTTGCTTTTACTTTTTCTTTTAACTGTGGTTTATCAAAACCTACACCTCTTCTTACTTTTTCGTCTAAATAATACCTATGGTTAAATTTATCTACAGTTTCAGATTTTAAATAACGTTTACCTCCATAAGCACCTTTTTGTAAATACATTTGCATTATTTTACCAACATCATTTGCATTTGCAAACAAACCTGCATGCCCGCCAACACCACCTAACATGGCAGCACCCATATCATGCACGTAACCTTGCAGTAATTGGTTTCTATAATACGTATCTTTTTCTGTAGGAATTATTTCTTTCTTAGCAAATTTCTTTAAAGGTAAAAAACGAGTTCTGTTTGCGCCTAAAGGCTTATAAAATTCATTTCCTGCCAATTGATCTAATGGTTTTTTATATTTCTTTTCTAAAGCTAGCTTTAAGATATAATAGCCTAAATCGCTATATTTATAACCTTTGCGTGTTCTTTGGTCTGCTTCTTTAATATACTTATAAATACTATCTTTATAACTAGCAGTTATAAATAAATCTTCGGCAACTTTTACTTTAAATTGTTTGGATTTTTTATGGCTATATATTTTAGTATCATTTTCGCCTGTAAGACTGTCTTTCGTTTTTAAATAAAACGGAATCCATGCTTTTAATTGTGCATTGTGAGAAAGTATGGCTTGTACAGTTACATTTGCTTTATTGGTGTTTTTAAAATCTGGTAACACTTCTTTTAAAGTTGCTTTTAAAGGTATTTTATGTTCTTCTTCTGCCTTCATTAATAAAGGTAACGATGCTAAAATTTTAGTTAATGAAGCCAAATCATAAATATCAGAATTTTTTACAGGCAAGCGTTTCTCAAAAGTATGGTAACCATAACTTTTATTTAAAACAACTTTACCATTTCTAGCCACAAAAATTTGTAAACCTGGCGCCATTTTTTCTTTAATAATAGTATCTGCCATTTGATCTATAATTCTTAATTTTTTAGCGTTTAAACCCGCAGCTTCTGGTATGGTGTATTCTAATCTATTTAATTTTGTTGTTAATAAACCTCTACCTTCACTAAAATAATTACCAATAGAAACAGGTAGTTTCCCTTTTGCATTAAATGCACCAAATAACATTTGTGCAGACAATTCTTGCGAAATTTTACTGTTTTGGTAAGAAACCACAACACCCTCTATATTTGTAAAACTTTTAAGCTGCAACAAACTATACGGACTCGCAAAAACATCTAAAACCACTTTTTTTTGTCTTGCTATTTCTTGCAACCAAACCAACTCTTTATTCGTAAATTTATAACTCTTCCAAGGGTTTTTATTAGATTTATGAAAACCGATAATTACATAATTAAAAGGTTTTAATTTTTTAGCCAAACCATCTAAATTAGGATCAGCAATTTCAGTTATCTCTGTATAATTTTTCAACATACTTACAAAAGCCTTATTACTTGCATCACCAAGTTTTACGTAAGCAATTTTCTTTTTATCTAAATTTTTAATGGGTAAATTTTGGTTGTTATTTTTAACTAAAGTAATTGCATTTTTCACTAATTTTCTATGCAATAAATCGTCCTGAACCCTATTAAGATCTTCTTGTAAACGTTCTAAAACTATAGGTTTTAATTTTTGCAAACCTGCCCAATACTTTGCTTTTAATATTTTTTTTACAGAAAAATTAATTCTTTCTTCAGTTAAAGTATGGGTTTCTAAAGCTTTTTTTAATAAAGCTATAGATGCTGGTATTTCTTGCGGAATTAATAAAACATCATTTCCTGCTTGTATTGCTGCCAAATTAATTGCAGCAGAAGTTGCATAATTTGCAGCACCTTTCATATTTAAACCATCTGTAATAACCAAACCCTCAAAACCCAATTGTTCTTGCAACAAATTGGTAACAACATTTTTAGATAAAGATGTTGGCAAATTTGCTTGAGACTCTAAACTTGGTATATTTAAATGAGCCGTCATTACGCTTCCCAAACCAGCATCAAAAGTTCTTGCATACGGGTACAATTCTATAGAATCTAAACGTGCTTTATTAAAGTTTAATACGGGTAAAGTGTGGTGAGAATCTGTTGCTGTATCTCCATGACCAGGAAAATGTTTACCGTTTGCTAAAACACCTTCACCTTGCATCCCTTTAATAAAGGCAATTGCTTTTCTGGTTACATTTTCTTTATTTTCTCCAAAAGAACGATTTCCAATAATTGGGTTTTCTGGATTTACGTTAACATCTAAAACCGGAGCAAAATTTACATGAATTCCCATTCTTTTAGCATGTTGCCCCAAATGTTTCCCAAATTCCATAACCAAAGAATCATTTCTAATGGCTCCCAAAGTCATATTCCAAGGAAAACGATACGTATTTTTCAAACGCATATCTAAACCCCATTCACCATCAAAACCAATTAACAAAGGTACTTTTGCCACCGTTTGATACGTGTTATTTAACCTTGCCTGTTTCTCTGGCGTACCTTGCATAAAAATTAAACCACCAACATGGTATTTGGTAATCATTTCTGTAATAAAATCTTGGTGTTTTTTGTCTTTATTAGAATAGGCTTGTACCATAAAAAGTTGCCCTAATTTCTCATCTACAGACATTTGATTTAAGATGGAATCTACCCAAATTTCTTGCGCTTCAAAATCTTTAGTTCTTAAAGGATCTGGTCTTTGTGCCAAAGATGATAAGGCAAATGCAACTAATAAAAAGGAGAATATTTTTTTTTTCATTTCAATTTTTTCAGAATATTTTTTGGGCGCTTTAACAGGCTTTCGCTACTCGCTTTGCACAAAAAAGTGCAAGAGCTCAAACATGCGCTCAATCCTTAGCGCAGCTTGTTTGCGAGCTTATTACATAATCAAAATCAATTTTTATACCAAAAAGCGTTTGTGCCAACTTTCTTTAGCAGGTATTTCCCAATTATTTTCTAATTCTTTTTTGGTTTGCACCATATTGTTAAAAACAATGGTTTGTGAAGTTACTTTTTGTTCTTTTGCAAAACGCTGAAAATCTGATAATTTTACCAAATTTATGTTTTCATTATCTTTAAAAGTAACATTCATTTTATCCATTAAATCTACTTTCAATTCTTTTTCTAAAGCTTGTACAAAACGCACAGAACTATCTATAGAACAACCAGAAACATTATTAAAACTCTCATCTACAGCCAACACTAAAAACTGATTGTATTTAATGGTAAAAGAGCCTTTTAAATCATCTCCATGACGTGTCCATTGGTTTATAAAATCAATTGCTTTTTCTGTAATTTTTTCTATTTCATTTGCTGTAAAAGCTCTATCTGCTTGGTAAATCCAAACTCTAGAATTATCTGGTAAATTTGTATATTCTGTAAACATTTTAAACCGTTAATTTGTAATTATTAAAAAAAACTTCTCGATAAAAAATTCTCAATAAAAGAATTTTACTCGAAATAACAACATGTGTATTTTACCTTAAATTAAATTTTTGTTGCAAAGCTTGTAATTTATCTGCATCAGACATGGTGTCTTTTGGTGCAGACATACGCTCTTTAATTTCTCTTAATACTTTTTTAGTGTATAAAGGAAAATCTGCATTTTGCATCCAATTGTTATAACCTGGGTTTTCTTTAAAAACCTCTTCTACAGTTCTACCTTTGTATTTTCCAAAAGAAAATATTTCTTGGTTTTCTTCATTCATCAAAATAAAACCAGCAAAATCTGCTCTTACACCATGTGTAGAAAATTCACTTAAACTTTCTACAGAATTTCCAATATCATCGTATTTTTCTACTTGTGCTAGTAAAATTTCAAAAGTTGCATTAGTATCTGCTTCTGCACCATGTGCGCCTTCCAACTCTTTACCACAATAAAATTGATAACCAGCACCTAAAGTTCTTTGTTCTTTTTTATGAAAAATTACTTGCACATCTATGGCTTTTCTATCTTTCATGTCAAAATCTATGCCTGCACGCATTAATTCTTCCGCTAAAAGCGGAATATCAAATCGGTTAGAGTTAAAACCTGCCAAATCGCAACCGGCTATCATTTTACTTACAGTTGGTGCCAATTCTTTAAAAGTTGGTTCTACAACAACTTTCTCGTTAGTTATGCCATGCACATCTGTTGCTCCTTGTGGAATTTCAATTTCTGGATTTACCAACCAAGTTTTACTTTCTTTATTTCCGTTAGGAAACACTTTTAAAATAGAAATTTCTACAATTCTGTCTGTTGCTATGTTTACGCCTGTAGTTTCTAAATCAAAAAATACAATTGGCTTTTCTAGTTTTAAGTTCATTTTATATTTGTATTTCCTACCTAAGCAGGCTTTTTTTTTCTTTTTAATTAAAATTATTTTGTTTTTCCTGTTTGTATAGGAAATACAACCGTGTTTATTCTTTATTTAATTGTGCTTTAAAATTCTCAATATTTTCCGAAATTTTTTTCGGTAAAATTGGTGCTTTAAAATTTTGTTTTTCTAACGTATCTAATAAAATTTCTGCCAATATTAATCTTGCAGTCGGTTTATCATCAGAAGGTATTACAAACCAAGGTGCATTTTCTTTAGAAGTTCTGTTTAATAAATCTTCATAACAAAACATGTATTTGTCCCAAAGTTTGCGTTCTTTTAAATCGGCTTCAGAAAATTTCCAGTTTTTATCTGGTCTGTTTAACCTTCTTAGCAACCTATTTTTTTGTTCGTCTTTAGAAATATTTAAAAAGAATTTTAAAACTACAGTTCCGTTTTCTGCTAAATGATTTTCAAAATGATTGATGCGTTCCATTCTATTTTCAAAAAAAGCATCATCTACATCAGCTACACTTTTTATTGCAGGTATATTTTCTCCTAAAATATAATTGGGATGTACTCTTGTTACCAATACATTCTCATAATGCGTTCTATTAAAAATACCAATTTTACCTTTTGGCGGTAAAGCAATATAATGTCTCCACAAAAAATCGTGTTTTAATTCTAACTCTGTTGGTACTTTAAAACTTTTTACAGCAACACCACTGGCATTAATATCTTTAAAAACCTCTCTAATTAAGCTGTCTTTACCTGCAGTATCCATACCTTGCAAACAAATTAAAACACCTGTTTTGCCTTCTGCATACATTTCATTTTGCAGTTTACTTAACTTTTTTCGAAGCTTTTTTAATTTTTTATCAGCATTATCAATAACTATTTTGGTCTCAATATTGGATAACTTTAAGGGTTTTAAAGCTTTATATTTTTCTAAATTCATCTGATTTTTATTGAACTTTAAAGATAGAAAAAATATAATTTTCACAAGCATTATTCTTAATTGTTTAACAAAACATTTTAACAGTATTTCACCCGTTTATTGTTAATATTTTTACCTTTGAAAACTAAAAAACATTTAAAATGATTAAAAACCTATTTATTGTATGCTTTTTTACTGTTTTATTTTTTTCATGTAAAAAAGACAGCGTAAAAACAACATCTAAAGCATTAGAAACAGCTGGCGTAAACCAAAAATCAATAACATCAGATTTACAAATAATTCCTATTTCGCACGCAACAGCTGTATTAACTTTTAATGATGAAGTAGTTTACCTAGACCCAACAGGAGGTGCAGCAGCATTTAAAAGGTTTCAAAAACCAACATTTGTTGTAATTACAGATATTCATGGAGATCATATGGATTTAAAAACGTTAAACGCTTTAGATTTAATGGAAACCAAAATTATAGCTCCAAAGGCGGTTGCTGATAAAATTAATCAAGTAAAAGCAAAAGAAATTATTGTGCTTAATAATGGTGAAGAAAAAGATTTTACAACTTTTAGTTTGGAGGCTATACCCATGTATAATTTAAGAAAAGAGGCCTTAAAATTCCATAATAAAGGAAGAGGAAATGGTTATGTTTTTACCATTAATAATGAGCGCATTTACTTTTCTGGCGATACAGAAGATATACCAGAAATGCGTAATCTTAAAAATATAGACAAAGCGTTTGTTTGCATGAATTTACCTTACACAATGACAGTTAACAGTGCTATTGATGCTGTTTTAGCGTTTTCTCCAAAACAAGTATATCCTTACCACTATAGAGGAACAGCTGGTTTAAGCGATGTTGCAAAATTTAAAGAACTGGTAAATGCTAAAAACCCAGCTTTAGAAGTTGTGCAATGGAATTGGTACCCACAATAAGTTTTAGTTTTTAGTTTTTAGTTTTTAGTTTTTAGTTTTTAAAACACTTTACTTTTTATCTCTAAAATTCAGTTTTTAAAATATACTTTTGCGTTATGCGAATAGATATCATTTCAGTTGCTCCAGATTTATTAGAAAGTCCGTTTAACCACTCTATAGTAAAGCGTGCCAAAGAAAAAGGTTTGGCAGAAATTGTAATTCATGATTTACGAAAATTTGGTTTAGGAAATTACAAACAAATAGACGACACCCAATTTGGTGGCGGCGCTGGCATGGTTTTAATGATAGAACCCATATCAAACTGTATAAAAAAACTACAAGCAGAACGTGTTTATGATGAAATTATCTACATGACTCCAGATGCGAAAACACTAAATCAATCTACAGCAAACACACTTTCTTTACAAAAAAACATTTTAATTTTAACAGGACATTATAAAGGTGTAGATCAAAGAATTAGAGATTTGTATATTACTAAAGAAATTTCTATTGGAGATTATGTGCTAACTGGTGGCGAATTAGCAGCTGCAGTTTTGGTAGATGCAGTTGTGCGTTTAATTCCTGGTGTTATTGGTGATGAACAATCTGCATTAACAGATTCTTTTCAAGACAATTTATTATCGCCACCTGTTTACACAAGACCTGCAGATTTTGAAGGAAACAAAGTGCCTGAAATTTTATTAAGCGGTAATTTTCCTAAAATTGATGATTGGAGAAGCGAACAAGCTTATAAAAGAACCGAAGAAATTAGACCAGATTTATTAAAGGAGTAATAATCCTATTATTTCTTTCTGTAAAAAATACAGTTAATTTACTATAAAGAAGCATTTTAGTTAAATAAAAAATAGTTAGCTAAAAATTTTATCAACTAAAAAAAAGTACTACTTTTGCAACCGCTAAATTAACCTCTGACGAAGAAATCGTGAATGTTGTTTTACAAAATTATTTAAATTAAAAGATATGGAATCTTTAATAAAATTTGTACAAGACGAATTTGTAACAAAAAAAGAATTTGCAGAATTTGCTGCTGGTGATACTATCACTGTTTATTATGAAATTAAAGAAGGAGACAAATCTAGAACTCAGTTTTTTAGAGGTGTTGTAATTCAAAGAAGAGGCGCTGGTCTTTCAGAAACGTTTACAATCAGAAAAATGTCTGGTACTGTAGGTGTAGAAAGAATTTTTCCAGTGAACTTACCTTCTATTCAAAAAATTGAAGTTAATAAAAGAGGTAAAGTTCGTAGAGCTAGAATCTTTTACTTTAGAGGTCTTACTGGTAAAAAAGCTAGAATTACTGAAAAAAGAAGATAATACTTCAATTTCTATAATATTTAAAAGCGTTGTGAATAATCACAACGCTTTTTTTTATTATGCCACACACTTTCTATTATATTATTAACTAAAGTTATTTTTTGCTTTTAAAGGAAATAATTTAATAATCTACTACAAAACAATCTTATTTTAAACTTCGTGTAAAATAGCTTTCAAATATTGTTAATATTGTAATAAAACTACCTTATTAATAGGATTTTACCAACATTAAAATCAACAAAAATTCTTAAATTTGCTCGCTTTCAAATAATTGCAATCCTTTTTTTGAAAGCTCATTACAATTTACAACGTTTAAAAACACAAGTTATATGAGCAAATTAGCTAAAATAATATATACAAAAACAGATGAGGCACCTGCCTTAGCTACCCGTTCTTTTTTACCAATTGTAGAAGCATTTACAAAATCTTCTAATATTGCAATTGAAGTAAAAGACATTTCTTTAGCTGGAAGAATTTTAGCAAACTTTTCTGAATACTTAACAGCAGATCAAAAAGTAGAAGATGCTTTAGCTGAATTGGGTGAACTGGCAAAAAAACCAGAAGCAAATATTATTAAACTACCTAATATTAGTGCATCTGTACCACAGATAAACGCAGCCGTTAAAGAGTTGCAAGCGCTAGGTTATGCCATACCAGATTATCCTGAAGAAGCAAAAACAGAAGAAGAAAAAGCAGTTTTAGCTTTGTTTAACAAAGTAAAAGGTTCTGCAGTAAATCCTGTTTTAAGAGAAGGAAATTCTGACAGAAGAGCACCAAAGGCTGTTAAAAATTACGCTCGTAAAAACCCACATTCTATGGGTGCTTGGTCTTCTGACTCTAAAACACACGTGGCTACTATGGAAGCTGGAGATTTTGCGCATAACGAAAAATCTGTTACCATTTCTAACGCAACTTCTATAAGCATACAACATACAGACACCAACGGAAAAACTACCGTTTTAAAAGAAAATGTAGCCCTTTTAGATGGAGAAATTATAGATGCTACTGTAATGAGTAAAAAAGCATTGCTAAATTTCTTAGAAACAGAAATTAACGATGCACATGAAAAAGGAATTTTACTTTCTTTACACATGAAAGCAACTATGATGAAGGTTTCTGACCCAATCATCTTTGGTCATGCAGTGCGTATTTTCTTTAAAGATCTATTTGCAAAACATAGCGAAACCTTTAACGAAATTGGTGTTGATGTAAATAATGGGTTTGGTAACTTATTAAGAAACTTAGAAGAAGTTACTGCAGATAAAAAAGCAGAAATTTTAGCAGATATTCAAGAAATTTACAACAATAGACCAGATTTGGCTATGGTAAATTCAGACAAAGGAATTACCAATTTACATGTACCTTCTGACGTTATTATAGATGCTTCTATGCCAGCAATGATTAGAACTTCTGGTCAAATGTGGAATAAAGCAGGAAAATTACAAGACACAAAAGCGATAATACCAGATAGTTCTTATGCAGGTATTTATACTGCAACTATAGATTTTTGTAAAGAACATGGTGCTTTTGACCCAACAACAATGGGAACTGTGCCAAATGTTGGTTTAATGGCGCAAAAAGCAGAAGAATATGGTTCTCATGATAAAACTTTTGAAATTGCTGCTAACGGAACTGTAAATGTAATTGACGCAAACGGATCTACCTTAATTTCTCATGAAGTGGAACAAGGAGACATCTGGAGAATGTGTCAAGTTAAAGACGCTCCAATACAAGATTGGGTAAAGCTAGCAGTAACAAGAGCTAGAGCTTCTGAAACACCTGCAGTTTTTTGGTTAGATGAAAATAGAGCGCATGATGCTGAAATTATTAAAAAAGTAAATACATATTTAAAAGACCACAATACAGAAGGTTTAGATCTTCGTATTTTATCTCCAATTGAAGCAACTCACTTTACTTTAGAAAGAATTAAAAAAGGTGAGGATACGATTTCTGTTTCTGGAAACGTATTAAGAGATTATTTAACAGACTTATTTCCTATTTTAGAATTAGGTACTTCTGCAAAAATGTTATCTATTGTTCCTTTAATGAATGGTGGTGGTTTGTTTGAAACTGGTGCTGGTGGTTCTGCGCCTAAACACGTAGAGCAGTTTTTAGGAGAAAACCATTTAAGATGGGATTCTTTAGGAGAATTTTTAGCACTAGCTGTCTCTCTAGAACATTTAGGTAATTCTACAAATAATGATAAAGCTTTAATCTTAGCAGAAACATTAGATGATGCCACTGATAAATTTTTAGATAATAAAAAATCTCCATCAAGAAAAGTTGGCGAATTAGACAACAGAGGTAGCCACTTTTATTTGGCATTATACTGGGCAGAAGCATTGGCAAATCAATCTAAAAACACAGATTTACAAGCAGAATTTTCTATAATTTATAAAGAATTAATAGCAAATGAAGCAAGTATTGTTGCAGAATTGAACAAAATTCAAGGATCTGCCGTAGACATTAAAGGTTATTATCAACCAAATGATGAATTGGCGAACAATGCAATGCGTCCTAATACATTATTAAATGGCATTTTAAGCAACTAGTTTTTATAACTTTATAAAGATATTAACATTAATGAGAGCCAATTGGCTCTCATTTTTGGTTAGATTTGGTTTTAACTAAACCAAACGTATAATGAGTAAGAAGAAAATTGCTATAATTATAGCCTGTATTGCTATTATTGTATTTGTTGCTTATAGCTACTTTTCACCATCTTCTAGTGATGCCATTTATTTAACATCAAAAGTAAAAAAAGGCAATTTTCTAAGTGAAGTAGTTACTTCTGGTGAAGCACAATCTACAAGTCTTAAAAAAATTACAGGACCTTCAAATCTAAGAAAATTTAGACTTAGAGAAATCAAAATACAAGATTTAGTGCCAGAAGGTACTGTTGTAAAGGCAGGAGATTATGTAGGTAAATTAGATCCTTCTGGCGTAAACGAACTTATTTTAGATGCAAGGTTAAATTTAGAGGCAGAAGAATCTAAATACACTCAACAACAATTAGACACTACACTTTCTTTAAAACAAGAAAGAAACGCGCTTAAAGATTTACGTTTTAATATGGAAGAAACCAAGTTAGAACTAAAACAATCTATATACGAGCCACCAGCTACCATCAAAAAGTTAGAAAATCAATTAGAAAAATTAGAGCGCGATTTTAGAGAAAAACAAGAAAACTATAAAATTAAAAAAAGACAAGCCAACGCTAAAATGGTTGTAGTTGGCACCAGAGTTTCTAAAATAAGAAAAGAATTAAACGATTTACTAAATCTATTAAAATCTTTTACCATTTATTCTGATGGTAATGGTATGATTACTTATGATAAAAATTGGGACGGTTCTAAGAAAAAAGTAGGCTCTTCTATAAGTCCTTGGCAAACTTCTATTGCCACATTGCCAGATTTAACTAAAATGGAATCTAAAACTTATGCAAATGAGGTAGATATAAGAAAGGTAAAAAAAGGACTACCTGTAAAGGTTGGTTTTGATGCTTTTCCAGATGTAGAATTAAAAGGTATTGTTACAGATGTAGCTAATGTTGGCGAAAACAAAAGAGGTTCTGATATAAAAGTTTTTCAAGTATTGATAAAACTATCGGAAACGAATGAAAATATAAGACCTGGAATGACTACTTCTAATAAAATTTTAACTTTTGAACGTAAAGATGTTTTAAGCGTACCTTTAGAAGCTATTTTTACTGAACATGAAACGACTTATGTTTATAAAAAGTCTGGATTTTCAATCGATAAAAAAGAGGTTGAATTAGGAGATTCTAATAACGATGCTGTAATTATAACCAATGGTTTGTCTGAAGGAGATGAAATTTATTTAAATAAACCAGAAGGATTAGAAAAAACTGAAATTGCTAAATTAAACTAGTTTTTCTATGTTCAATAAAATCTATATAGAAAAATTAAAGTCTAATTTTAGTGAGGCTGTGCGCGTAATTTTAACCAATAAAGTTAGAACGCTGTTAACTTCTCTAGGTATTATTTTTGGTGTAGCTGCAGTAATTACAATGCTGGCAATTGGTAATGGCGCCGAAAAAGAAATTTTAGCGCAGTTAGAACTGGTTGGCGTAAATAATATTGTAATTACGCCTATATCAGATGAAAAAGATGATAATTCTGAAGAGGAAAACGATGGCAACGCAACAGAAGCAAAGCGTTTTTCTAAAGGTTTAGATTTATTAGATGTGCACAGCATACAAAAAACCATTCCTTCTATAAAAACTGTTAGTCCAGAAATTATATTAGAAACTTATGTAATAAAAAAAGGAAGACAAAACCCTGTAAAACTTATTGGTGTTTCTAAAACCTATTTTAAAACATCAAACATTAATATAGAAATTGGAAAAAACTTTTCTGCCATACAAGAAGAAAATGCATTACCCGTATGCATTATTGGTAAAAAAATAGAAAAAAAATTATTCACAGGAGAGAGCGCTATTGGCAAAAGAATTAAAGTAAAAGATGTTTGGTTACAAGTGGTTGGTGTTATTGAAGAAAAATTTATATCAGATTCTGCACAAGAAAACCTAGGCATTAGAGACTTAAATCAAGATGTATATATTCCTTTAAAAACTTTTTTAGTAAGATTTAAAGATCGCAAAAACATTATAGACAAACCTTTAAACTTTGGCGGTGGTGGTAGCATGATATTTATCAGCGGAAACAATCAAGGTCCTAAAAAAAGAATTCCTAGAGGTAATTATCATCAATTAGACAAGTTGGTTGTTCAAGTAAATAATTCTAACCAACTTAACGCCACGGCAGACGTTTTAAGTAGAATGTTAAAAAGAAGGCATAATGATGTGTTAGATTTTGAAATTTCTATTCCAATTCAACTCTTAAAACAACAGCAAAAAACAAAGCAAATTTTTAATATCGTACTAAGCATTATTGCAGGTATTTCTCTTTTAATTGGTGGTATTGGTATAATGAATATTATGTTGGCTTCTGTTTTAGAGAGAACCAAAGAAATTGGTATTATAAGAGCCATTGGTGCTACACAAGAAGATGTTATTCTTCAATTTTTAACAGAATCTGTTTTGGTTAGTATTGGTGGCGGAATTATAGGTATTATTTTAGGCGTTTTATCATCCTACATTTTACAAATAACTACAGGTATAGAAACTATTTTATCATTAAGTTCTATTTTACTTTCCTTTTTTGTAGCTACATTAATTGGTTTAATTTTTGGTATTGCTCCAGCAAAATCTGCAGCAAGTAAAAGTCCTATAGAAGCTATTAGACATGAATAACATTATGAAAAAAACATTTATATATTGCTTATTTCTTTTTACTAGTTTGATCTACAGTCAACAAAAACGCTTTATTACTTTAGATGAAGCTATAAAAATAGCGCAAGTAGCATCTCCAGAATACAAAGCATTGGTAAATCAAAACCAAGCAAGTTATTGGCGCTACAGAAATTACAAAGCCAGATTTTTGCCACAGTTGCGTTTAGATGCAACATTACCACAATTTAGAAATTCTATTAATCGAATTTTATTAGATGATGGTTCTGATGATTTTAGACGTTCTAACCAAGTTAGTTTTGATGGTAGTCTTTCTTTAAATCAGAATATTGCATTAACCGGCGGAACAATCTCTGTAAGTTCTCGTTTGGAAAGAATAGATAGGTTTGAACCTAATGAATCAATTGGCTTTGCAGTAATTCCGTTTTCTTTAAACTACAACCAAAACTCTTTATTATACAATCCTTTTAAATGGGAAAAACAAATAGAACCCTTAATTTATGAAGAAGCAAAAAGAGAATTTATTGAACGTATGGAAAGAATATCTTTTAATACAAGTAGAAGATATTTTGCCTTGCTAAAAGCACAAATTCAAGAAAAAATTGCAAAATCAAATTTATCTAATCAAGATACACTTTTTCAAATTTCTAAAGGAAGATTTAAAATGGGTAAAATTGCAGAAAACGATTTATTGCAAATAGAATTATCTGTCTTAAACTCAGAAAACGAAGTAATTACTAATGAAATCAATGTAAAACAAGCTTCACAAAATTTATCTAGATACCTTGTTTTAGATACAGAAAACATTTTATTAGCAACACCAAAAGAACTTACCACATTTACAGCAACTGTAGAAAAAGCTTTAGAAGAAGCTAAATCTAATAGAAAAGCTGTTATAGAATTTAGAAGAAGACGTTTACAAGCAGAACAAAATGTAGCAGAAGTAAAAGGAAATAATAGATTACAAATGAGCCTAAGAGCAAATTTTGGTATTGCACAACAAGGCAATCAATTTGATAATTTATTTAACGATTTTAACCAGCAACAAAGTGTTGTTTTATCTTTAGGCATACCAATTTTAGATTGGGGCGTTTCTAAGTCTAGAAGAAAAATAGTAGAAGCAAATAAAGATTTAGTAGAAACCAACATTAAAATAGAGCAACAAGAGTTTGAACAAGAAATATATTTGCATGTTTTAAATTGGCAAAATCAGCGTAATTTTTTAAAAACCGCTAAAAAAGCACAAGAAATTGCATTAAAAAGATATGAAATCGCTAAAAAGCGTTTTATTCTTGGTAAAATTACCATTACAGATTTAAATATTGCGCTACAAGAACAAGATAGATCTGTATTAACTTACCTAAACGCTTTAGAAAAATTTTGGACAGACTATTACACCTTAAGAAGGTTAACTTTATATGATTTTGTGAAGAACAAAAAAATAGAAGTAAACGACATACTTTACGATTAAAATTTTGCAATAATCTTTTATTTTAACGTTTTCTTACCATACTGTTGTTGTACTTTTGTTTTACAAATTAAAACAACAATTAAACAAAAATGTTGCAACCCAAAAGATTACTCTTCCTATTTTTTTTAATTTCTTCTTTAAGTTTTAGTCAAGAAAAAGTTACTTTAAGCGGAACAATTTATGACGATGCCAATAACGAAACTTTAATAGGAGTTTCTGTTTATTTCCCCGAGTTAAACGCTGGAACCACCACAAATGAGTATGGTTTTTACTCCATTACCATACCAACAGGTACCTATAAAATACAAATTAGCTATTTAGGTTTTACAACTATTACAGAAGAAATTATTCTTTCAGAAAAAACTACTAAAAGTTTTAAATTAAAAGAAGCCTCACAAAGTTTAGATGAAATTGTTATAGAAAGTAACATAGAAAATCTAAACATTAGAACACCACAAATGAGTGTTAACAAATTAACCTCTGCAAGTATTAAACAAATTCCTGTTGTTTTAGGTGAAGCAGATGTTATAAAAGCACTTTTACTTTTACCTGGTGTAACAAGTGCAGGTGAAGGCGCTTCTGGCTTTAATGTTAGAGGTGGTGCAGCAGATCAAAACTTAATTTTATTAGATGAGTCCATTGTTTTTAACTCGTCTCACTTATTTGGCTTTTTCTCTGTATTTAATCCAGACGTTATTAAAGACGTTAAGTTATACAAAGGCGGTATTCCTGCTAAATATGGTGGTAGATTATCTTCTGTACTAGATATTTATCAAAAAGAAGGAAACAGTAAAGAGTTTAAAGCAACTGGCGGTATTGGATTAATTTCTTCTAGATTGTTAATTGAAGGTCCAATTAAAAAGGAAAAAATATCTTTTTTAATTGGTGGTAGATCTTCTTATGCACATTTATTTTTACCGTTAATCGATAATGAAAATACAGCCTATTTTTACGATTTAAACACCAAAATTAACTACAGAATAAATGATAGAAATAATCTTTTCTTTTCTGGTTATTTTGGTAAAGATCTATTTGGAATTAATGATAGCTTTGTAAATACTTATGGAAACCAAGTTGCTAATTTGCGATGGAATCATCTTTTCTCTGATAAAATATTCTCTAATTTATCTTTAATTTACTCCGATTATTTTTATGGATTAACCCTAGATTTTGTTGGTTTTGAATGGGATTCTGGTATAACAAACTACAATATTAAGTATGATATTAATCACTTTATAAACAACGACCTGAAACTATCTTACGGAATAAACAACATTTATAGCCAGTTTAATCCAGGTGAAATTGGCCCAAATAGACCAGATTCTACGATTGAAAACACACAATTAATTCAGAAATATTCTAATGAATTTGCAGCATATATAGATGCAGAACATACCATTTCAGATAAACTAAGACTGCAATATGGTATTCGTTTTAGCAACTTTGCCCGCTTAGGACAAGATGAATTAAACGTTTACGCCAATGACCAAGCCGTTATTTATAATGAAACTACAAAAACCTATGAATCTGCAAGTAGATTAGAAGAGGAAACCTTAACATTTGATAGAAATGATGTAATTACCTCTTTTAATAATTTTGAACCAAGATTTGCGCTTTCTTATTTAATTGATGATGATAGTTCTGTAAAATTAAGCTACAACAGAATGGCACAATATTTACACTTATTAACCAATACAGCCTCTCCTACTCCACTAGATATTTGGGCACCAAGTGGCAAGTATATTAAACCTCAATTGTTAGACCAATTTGCTGTAGGATATTTTAAAACTATAGAAAACGGAATGTTTACTATTGAAGCAGAAGCGTTTTATAAAGACATTCAAAATAGAATAGACTACATAAACGGCGCAGATTTAGTTGCCAATGATGCCATTGAAACTGTAATTTTAAACGGGCAAGCAAGAGCTTATGGTTTAGAGGTATTGTTTAAAAAAAATAAAGGAGATTTTACAGGTTGGCTGGCATACACTATGTCTAGATCTGAACAACAAACCTTAGGAAGAACCGCAAATGAACCTGGTATAAATTCAGGAGAATGGTATAGTACTCCTTTTGACAAAACACATGACGTTTCTGTAAACGCAAGTTATCGTTTAAATGAAAAATGGCGTTTTAATGCCAATTTAACGTACCAAACTGGGCAACCTACAAATTACCCAGTTGCATTGTATGAAGGCCCAGAAGGAATTGAAGTTCCTTTGTTTGACAGTGATAGAAGAAATGCAGACAGATTACCATCTTTTCATAGACTAGATGTTTCTGCTATTTTAACACCTAGAAAAAATAAGGATAGAAAATGGCAAGGAGAATGGGTTTTTGGAATCTATAATTTATACAACAGACAAAACGCAGCTTCTATAGTTTTTAGACAAAATGAAGACACCAGAAGAAGTGAAGCTGTACAAACTTCTATTTTTGGTATTGTACCTTCTGTAACCTATAACTTTAATTTTTAACAAAGAGTTTTAACTTTTTGTCTACAATAACATAAAAACAAAATGAAAAAAACATATTATATACTTGCAGGATTATTACTTTTTTTAAGCAGTTGCGAAAAAGTAGTAGATGTAAATTTACCTTCTATTGAACCAAAATTAGTGGTAGATGCAACTTTTGAAGTTTATTTTAATGAAAGTCCTGTAACAGCAGATACAGATGTAAAATTAACCTTAACTACAGATTTTTTTGATGAAAATATACCACCATTAAATAGTGCTACTGTTTTTGTAACCAATTTAACAGACAACACTATAATTAATTATTCTAATAAAAATGATGAAGGTTTTTATAGTGCAGATTCTAATTTTATACCAGAAGATGATGTTGCTTATGAACTCACCATTATTTACAATAATGAAACCTATAAAAGTATTCCTACAAAAAAAATAAAATCGAATCCGATAACCAACATTGTGCAAACAAGCAGGTTGTTTTTTGTAGATGAAGTTATTGAATTACAACTTAGTTTTTTAGACCTTGCAGATGAAGAAAACTTTTACTTATTCAATTTATCTAAAAATGAGTTTTCATTGGTGTCAGATCGTTTATTTACAGATGGTGCTGTAATTACAACATCAGAGTTTTTTGACCCAGAAGATTTTGAACTTCCAGAAACAATTGAAATAAAATTATCTGGTATTGATAGAGCTTATTTTAATTATTTTAGAATTTTATCTAGCCAAGGTGGCACTGGCGGTGGTGGCCCTTTTGAAACAGTACCTTCTACCCTTTTAGGAAATATTATTAATAATACAACAGATACTAATTTTCCTTTAGGTTATTTTCATATATCTGAAACAAATACGGTTGCTGTAACTTTAAATGAAATTGAAAATTAAATTTTGTTATTTCACAAAATCCTATGTGTTTAAAACGAAAACCAATCTGAACAAATAAAAATGGAGAAAGATTATTTTCTTTTAGAGGACAAGAAAAAAGAAATTAAATCCAAGTTTTCAATCAAAAACGGTTGGCTAAAAATATATGAAGATGACTCAAAAGACATTGACGACTTCGCTGGAATATATTGTTGTCTTATATCAAACGACAAAGTTGAGAAATACAGCGAGGACTATAATTGGCCACTTTCTATGGGAAGTGAAGGAAAACCATCTGTTTATGAAGATAACACATATAAATCAAATGACGAAGAAGGTTTAGAACCTTTTTTACTTTACAAAAGTTTTTCATTACAGGAATCTTCTATAAAGTATATAGATGTAGCGGAAGAATTTGTTCTTTACTTTCGCCTTTACGAAAAAGGAAATGACAAACAAAACCGCACATTTTATTATGTTAGCGATTATGGTGAATTGGACGAAGTACTTACTATTGAGCCAAAATTGATTAAAGTTAAAATCAAGTATTTGAGGGAATATATAACAATGAGAGATATGAACTTTGTGGTTTGCTATGATTTTATGAGATTGCAAAAAGAAATTCCTTCAGATTGGAACATCAAACACAAGGATGAACTAATAAAAGAAAACGACCTTATTTACAGTCATTTAATTAGAAATGTATCCGAAAAAACTCAAAGTTGGGTAATGGGAAAAGTATTCATTAAACCAAATGAAATAAAAAAATCGCATTTTGACTTAGGAGAATCGAAAAACGAAAGTTTCATAACTGAAATCGACGATGAGGGGGAATTAATTTATAAAGATTGCGGAGAAAAGGACGGAAATCATTTTAAAGTTACCTATTTCAAAAAAGAAGTTTTAAACAAATATTACAATGAACCAAACAAATATCAAGTTGATGGATTTAGCGTTGGTTCAAAATTTTTTAGATTAAAAATAGATAATAATGTAGATGAGTATATTCCGGTATTTCTTACTAATTTAAGGATGCTTCCAGAATTAGAACAACTTCATTGGAAACAATACAATATTCCGCCAAAAGAAGGAATGAATATCAGCCAAACTTATTATAGGACAATGATAGAAGGAGAATGGGCGGAGCAACCTGAAACGGTTGATTTATTTTTTAAATCAAAATATAAGAGTTTTAATAAAAAGTGGGAAGATAAATTTGGTTGGAAACTATATAAATCTTTATCGAAAACTGATGAATATCTATTTACAGCATTACACAAAATAACATCCAACAATGTCAAAGCATTTTGTGAGCAAACATTGACTATTGTAAAACTAACAGTTGACAGATTAAATGAAAAAGAGCTAACCAAAGATTTAGATGCAAAAGTTAAAGGTAGTATTACGAAATTGGAAAAATTTTTAGAATCACAAGGAATGAATACTCCCGATATGTTTGAGTTTTTAAGAAATCTTCAAAATTTGAGGTCTGGATTAATTGCTCACACATTTAGTGAATCAAATAAGGATTGTAAAAAAGCAATTAAATATTTTGGAATTGAAAATGATAATTATGTTAAGGTTATGGAGGGAATATTCGTTAAAACTTTATATACTTTCAATACTTTAGAAAAATATTTTGAATTAAACAAGGAAAGCCAAGTGCCTAAAAATGTATATAAAAATTAGAGCAAAAAAGAGCTTAACTACAAGGTTTGTTGACATTTACCAAGTCTTCAAATCTTTAAATTTGGTGTAATAAAAGTAAGAAAAATTATTTAACTATATTTTAAAATTCGGCTTTAGATCAATTCGAGAAATTACTTATAACTACCTTATTTTTAACACACTAAACGTTATTTACTATTAAAAAACGTAACTAAATCTCTACAAAAATTACCTTAAGTAGCTCGCGTTAGGGATTGCAATGGAAATCCTTTTGCCTTTTTTCGGGCAAAAGATTGTAGTGTAAAGCCCGTTAAAACGCCCAAAAAATTAGTCTTATTTTAGTGTAGAATTCAGTATTTTTGACACATGAATTTTACAAAAACTACAGAACAAGACTCGCATTACAATCATTTAGAAAAAATGACGGTAAAAGAGCTCTTAACCAATATAAATACAGAAGACAAATCTGTACCACTTGCCGTAGAAAAAGTGCTTCCAGAAATAGAAAAGTTAACTATTGCTATTACAGAAAAGCTAAAAAATGGTGGTCGTTTATTTTACATTGGTGCTGGCACTTCTGGCAGATTAGGAATTTTAGATGCGTCTGAATGCCCGCCAACTTTTGGTGTACCACATGAACTAGTAGTTGGCTTAATTGCTGGTGGCGATGTTGCCATAAGAAAAGCTGTAGAAAATGCAGAAGATTCTAAAAACCAAGGTTGGTTAGATTTACTAAACTTTAACATTTCTAGTAAAGATATTGTTGTGGGTATTGCTGCTTCTGGCACAACGCCTTATGTAATTGCTGCTTTAGAAAATTGTAATGCCAATGAAATAACAACAGGATGTATTGCTTGCAATAAAAATAGTCCTTTAGGTGCTGTGGCAAAATTTCCTGTAGAAGTTGTGGTAGGTCCTGAATTTGTTACAGGCAGCTCTAGAATGAAAGCAGGAACTGCACAAAAATTAATTTTAAACATGTTGTCTACAAGTGCTATGATTCAACTTGGAAAAATAAAGGGCAATAAAATGGTAGACATGCAACTTTCTAACAAAAAACTTGTAGAAAGAGGTGAAAAAATGTTAGTTACCGCTTTAAATATAGACTTAGAAACTGCCAGTATTTTATTAGAAAAACATGGCAACGTAAGAAACGCGATAAAAAACTTTAAATAATGAGTACAAACACTAATTTGCTGGCAAAAGGTTTAAAGAACTTAGCCATTTTAGTGGGGCTTTTTATAGCTGCTCCATTAACGCTTACCATGGCTTTTAAAGCTTTAAAAAAGTTTGAAAATACGCCTAAAGAATACATTTCTTATATGCTTTTAGCTGTTGCCGGCTTATTAATTATTTTTACAATTTATTTTGCTTTTAAAACATTTCAAGTTTTATTAAAGGCCATTTTTAATAATTAACAATGCAAAATTCAGACGGAATAATTATAGTGCTTTCTTATCCTGATACTGTTGTAAGACCTGCTTATTGGGAAACTTTAAGTAGTTTTTGGCCTAAAATTGGTATTGGTAGTAAACACGCAGTGCAAGCGGGACATGCAGCTTTATTATTATTGAAAAAAAATTGCCCCGAAATTAATTATTATGATTTTGGTAGATACATAACTACCTATGGCAATGGACGCGTAAGAAATAAAAAAACCGATGCCGAATTAGAAATAACGTTGCAAGCTACCTTTAAAAACAACCAATTAACTAACATTAAAGAAATTTTATTGTGGTTAGAAAAACATCCGGAAAAAACGCATGGTGATGGTAGAATGATTGCGACCATTAATGATGAAATAGATTATAAAAAAGCTCAAAAATATATTAATAGTATAATAAAACGTAAGGAAATACCTTATGGCACTTTTTTAAAAAATGGTAGCAATTGTGCAAGGTTTGTAACAGATACCATTATTAAGAGTACAAACCACAAAAAAATTAAAAAAAGCTTAAAACAATCTAATTATCTTACACCTAGCCCTATTGGCAATGTAATTAAAGGTACTTCTACGAATATTATTTATAGCGTTTATAAGCAAAAAGTTACGCTTTACAAAAACAGATCTATTTTAAAAGAATATAAAGCTTCTTTTTTTAATAAGTTTAATGACGAGCTAAATATAATTGGTACGGAAGAACCAAATTTATCTAAATTTAATATTAAAAAAGCAACTTGGCTTGGAGGAATTGGTAGTGGAGCTTGGTTTCATCTTGAAGAAAAACTAGATGAAAATCTGTTTAAAATTTCTAGATATACCTCTTCTGGAAAAAAAGATTTTGAAGGCATCTTTAAAAGTAATCTTAAAGACTTAGCAATAGAACAACCGTATCATTTTGAATATCCTTCTAATTGCGAAGAAATGTACATTTATCAAAAAAATAAAAAATATTATTTAAAAAACACTAAACTTTAACCTTTTTGGGCGTGGTAGGATTAAAACCAAAACTAGCATCTGGAAGTGCGATACCCAATTGATAAATAATATAACCTATACTAGCAAAGTGATGTATGGCATGACTATTTGCTTGCATTAAAATAGCACCAAGTGTGTAATTTGCATTTACTACGCCTAAACCCATATCATCTTTAACTTGTACTTTTTTATCTAAATCGTTATTTTTTAATAAATTAAGCTGTACAATAATGCGCTCTATATATTGCAAACCAAGCTTAATTTCTGTTTCTGCACATTTATCTCTATTGCGTTTGTTTAAAAAGATTTCATGGTCTTCTAAACCTTCAAAAATACAAGAAAACACATCTAACATATGACGCAAATGACAACCTATACTAGAGTAATAAGGCGCTACTGAACAATCTGAATATTGTTCATTTGAAATTTGATTTAATAAGTTTGTTCCTTTTCTTAAGTTTTTTTCAATAGCTTCAATCATAATGGTATTTGTAAAACCTATCAGTCGTTAAAATTTGCAACAATTTACTAAAAGTTGTTCGTTTTTTAAATATTTTTTTTTATTTTATTAACACACTAATAATTAGGCAAATAAAACACCAGCACCACTTTTAAACCTACTATTTTTAATTTTGGCACGCTGTTTGAAATTACAATAACAAATGCGGAAGTTGAAAAGCACACAGAGTAAACAAAATCCTTAAAACCATATATTATGAAAAAAGGTATACTTATATTATTAGCAATGTTCATGATGGTTTCTACTGTTGAAGCCAAAAATGGCAATTATTTACCAAACAACAATAACAGGATTTATGCGTATGAAAATGCAGTAAACTTTGTTGAAAACGGTGTGGAATTTTTTGTTTTTACTAACGGAGATTTTGATTTTGACACTCGTTTAAACAATTCTTTTTATTCTAGAAACGGAATAAGAATTGCACACAATAATACTAGAATTTTTAGAGATTATAGAGGTAGAATTAATAGAATTGGTAATATTTCTATTCGCTATGATTTCAGAGGAAATGTAGCTAGAATTGGAAATGTACGCATGACTTATTTTAGAAACAGACTAACAAATGTTGGCGATCTATTTGTAAATTATGATGGTTGGGGAAATCCTTTTTTTAACGGAAATGTTAGAAATAACTTTTACAACTATAATGGTGTAAATATTAATGTAAACGTAGGTAGAATTTGTAATTTTAATGATGCTTACTTTTATAGACCAAATTTTAGAAGAAACTACACGCAAATTAGAGAAGATAATAGATACTTTTACTACAAAGCTAATAAAAGAGGTGCCGCAGGAAATAGAGGTGAAATTATAAGAAGAAGAAAACCAACAAGTTTCAAAAACAGTAGCAATAGAATTGTTAGAAATAACAATAATACTTACAGAAGACCCGTAAGCAATTCTAAAAGAAGTGTAAATAACAATGCAACTACTTCTAGAAGAAATATAACACCAAATAGAAGTACCAATTTCAAAAGAAATAATGCTGTAAATAAAACACGTAATGCTGTAAGAAAACCAGCAACTGTTGACTCTAACAGAACCATACGCAATTCAAGATCTGTAAATAGCAACCAGATAAAACGAGAAACGCGTAAAGTAGAAAGCAAAAGGATTTCTAAAAACAGAAACACCACCAATTCTAAAATAGAAAGAACACGAAATAGAAGATAAAAACAGGTGTTTATACGGGTATTTAAAACAGCGGTTTTGGTTAAATTTGTAACATAGTTTTTGAATTTATGAAATTGCTAGAATAAAGCAAAAGTTAAAAACCTCATTTAGTAATAAATGAGGTTTTTTATTTATAAATAAATTAATGCTATTTTGTTTTTGATAGCATTTCTTTTGTAACTACAGTTCTAAAACCAATATGATCTGAGCTAGAACTTGGCTCCATACCCATTCTTGCAGAAATTCTAAAACTTGCACAGTAAGACTCGTGGCATAAAAAAGATCCGCCTTTTATAACATGCTCTAATTGATATGGGTTTGAAGGTGAATAAGATGTTTTTGCTCCTATTGGGTTCTTTAAAACTTCATTAATATTTAACATTTTATAATAATTTACGTTAAACAAATCTGTAGTTATCTCCCAAACATTACCTGCCATATCATACAAACCAATCTCATTTGACGGATATGATTTTACAGGAGAAATATAGTCATAACCATCTTCAGAATTATTTGTTGTAGGAAACTGCCCTTGCCATGTATTTGCATTTGTATTTAAATCTTGTTTATTATTACCCCAAACAAAAATATTATTCGTATTATTTCCTTGGGCTGCAGATTCCCACTCTGCCTCTGTTGGCAATCTTCTATTTGCCCATTTGCAGTAAGCTAAAGCATCTTCTAAACCAACATGAACTACTGGGAAATTATCTTTCCCTTCTATAGAACTGCCAGGTCCTGCAGGTTGTTTCCAGTTGGCGCCAACCTTCCAAATCCACCATTGCTGGTAATTCGCCATAGATACAACTCCTGTTGCTTTTTTATTAAAAATTAAACTTCCAGGTTGTAAAACAGACGCATCTGGTTTTGGTGTATTGAGTGGTAAATCCTTTTTTATTTCGTCCCAATTTATTGGTCTTTCTGCAGTGGTAACATAGTTTGTAGCAGCTACAAATGCTTTAAATTGTGCATTAGTAACTTCATGCGTATCAATATAAAAACCATCTACATAAACATTATGCGCTGGTTTTTCTCTTGGCATTGCTAAATTATCTCCCTCTTTTGCTCCCATTAAAAAAGTTTTAGAGGCTACCCAAATCATATCTTTTGGACTCTTAATTTTTTCTTTAAAAGTAATTAATTGATCATCTAAAAGCTTTTTATTCTCTTTTTTACTTGAATTACAAGCACTAAACAAACAATAAAACACAATGGTAAAAAGTAAAAATTTAGAATTCATTTTTAAATATTTATAGATGAAATGTTTACACAAAAATAGGTAATTATTGCACTATCAAATATTTTTTGACTCAGATTTTTTACGCAATAAAAACTACTAGCTTTTAACAAAAGATTATTGTTTAATGAAACGTTAACTTTGTTAAACATTCGTATCTTTACGTAAAATTTTATTTATTATGGCACGCAAGAAAAACATTACGAAAGACAATCTAATTTCTTGGTACATGGAGTTTGTACTAGAAAACAATCATCAACCTAAATCGGTCTTCAGTTTTGCGAAAGAAAACAATTTTGAAGAAAGCGATTTTTATAAATCTTATGGCTCTTTTGAAGCAATAGAAGAATCTATTTTCTCTGAATTTTTTAACAATACCATTAAAGTTTTGGCTAAAAGTGAAGAATATCCTGATTATGATGCCAGAAATAAGTTGTTAAGTTTCTATTTTACTTTCTTTGAAATGTTAACTGCAAATAGAAGTTATGTAGTTTACGCATTAAAAGGTAAAGACCTTAAAAAGTTAAAGAATTTAAAACACCTTGGTAAAGATTTTAAAACCTATGTTAAAAATATTGGCATAGAAAAAATAGATTTAAAAGAAGAACGTTTAGAAAAAATTCAAGATAAAGGCATAGAAGAATCTTCTTGGTTGCATTTATTAATAACAATGAAATTTTGGTTAGATGACACCTCTGCATCATTTGAAAAAACAGACATTTTTATAGAAAAATCCATTAATGCACGTTTTGATTTAATGGACATTAAACCATTAAAATCAATTATAGATTTTGGGAAGTTTATTTTAAAAGAAAAAGTAAACTTTAATTAATAATTTTTCCTGATAACCATATGAAAACCATAGACTCTATACCAACATCTAAAATGCAACGTGCTACCAAACTGGTAACTACAGGAGCTAAAATTGGCGTTAATTACCTTAAATATTATGGTGATAAAATTACCAAAACAGAAGATGAAGCAAAAGCAAGATTGAATGAAAATAATGCTGAAGATATTTACGATGGCTTAAAGCAATTGAAAGGAAGTGCTTTAAAAGTTGCGCAAATGTTAAGTATGGAAAAAAACATTTTACCAGCAGCTTATGTAGAAAAGTTTTCGTTATCACAGTTTTCTGTACCACCATTATCTCCTGCTTTGGTAAGTAAAACTTTTAAAAATTATTTTGGCAAAAACCCAAATGAAATTTATGATAAATTCGATTTGGTTTCTGTAAATGCAGCAAGTATTGGGCAAGTGCATAAAGCTGAAAAAGATGGCCAAAAATTGGCAGTAAAAATTCAATATCCTGGTGTTGCAGATAGCATTGCATCAGATTTATCTTTAGTGAAACCAATTGCCATTAAAATGTTTAATATTAGAGGTAAAGATTCTGACAAATATTTTAAAGAAGTAGAAAACAAGTTAGCAGAAGAAACCAATTATATTTTAGAAGTAGAACAAAGTCAGGCAATTGTGCAAGCTTGCAAACATATTCCTAACTTAAGTTTCCCTAATTATTACCCAGAATATTCTTCAGAAAGAATTATAACCATGGATTGGATGAATGGCGTACATTTATCTGAATTTGAAACCTTAGATCAAGAAACTAGAAACAAATTAGGACAAGCACTTTGGGACTTTTATATGTTTCAAATTCATAAACTAAAAAAAGTACATGCAGATCCTCATCCAGGAAATTTTATGATTTCTCCAGATAACGAGTTAATTGTTATCGATTTTGGTTGTATGAAAACAATTCCTGAAGAATTTTATGTACCTTATTTTGAGTTAGCAAACTCAGAAAACTTAAAAGACCCCGTATTTTTTGAGAAAAAATTATACGAATTAGAAATCTTAAGAGAAGATGATTCTAAAGAAGAATTGGACTTTTTTAGAGCTATTTTTCATGAATTATTAAGTTTATTTACACAACCTTTTAATAATGAGGTTTTCGATTTTTCTAGTGAAGAATTTTTTGGCAAAATCTCTGATTTAGGTCAGAAATATGCAAAAAGTACGGAGTTGAAGAGTATGAATGGAAATAGAGGATCTAAACATTTTATTTACATAAACCGAACTTTCTTTGGTTTGTACAATTTAATGCATGATTTAAAAGCAAAAGATGTAAAAATTAATAATTTTAATTCTTTATAAATGGCATTTTTCAACCGAAAAGATATCGACGAATTAGAAAAATATTATAAAATAAATCTAATCAATAGCTGCTCTGGTTTTAAATCTGCAAATTTATTAGGTTCCATTTCTAAAGAAGGCAATACCAATGTTGCTGTTTTTAGCTCTGTAACACATTTGGGCTCTAAACCACCAACTTTAGGCTTTATTTTAAGACCTACAACTGTGCCTAGAAATACGCATAAAAACCTAAAAGAAACTGGAGTTTTTACAATAAATCATATTTGGGAAGATGTTATTGAAGACGCACACCACACTTCTGCTTCTTACCCAGAACATATTTCTGAATTTAAAGTTACCAATTTAGAAGAAGAATATAAAGGCAATTTTAAAGCTCCTTTTGTTAAAGGTGCGCCCGTACAAATGGCAATGAAGTTTGTAGAAGAAATTCATGTTGCTTCTAACAATGTTTGGTTAATTGTAGCGCAAATTGAAGAACTATATGTAGATGACAAAATTTTAAAAGAAGATGGTTTAATTAATCTTGCTGAAGGAAATATTGCCACTATTAATGGTTTAGATACTTATGCCATTCCTAAATTTAAACAACAACTGTCTTACCAAAGACCTAAAAAAATGTAAAAAAGTGTATGAGAATTTTAGTAACAGGTGCAACTGGTTATATTGGCAAGCGATTAATACCGCTGTTACTAAATGATGGACATACCGTAGTTTGTGCTGTTCGTGATAAAGCTAGGGCAAAAAATTATTTTAAAGATAGCGCAAATATTGAGTTGGTAGAAGCTGATTTTTTAAATGCAGATTCCTTAAAAAACATACCAAAGAATTTAGATATAGCGTATTACTTAATACATTCCATGTCTAATTCTGCAAAAGAATTTCATGTTTTAGAAGAAAAATGTGCTTTTAATTTTAAACGATTTGCAGAAGATTCTCAAATAAAACAAGTTATTTATTTAAGTGGAATAACTAACGACACCAAATTATCAAAACATTTATTGTCTCGTAAAAATGTAGAAAAAACGTTAGCATCTCAAAAATATGCACTTACCACTTTTAAAGCAGGCATCATAGTTGGTTCTGGTAGTTCTTCTTTTGAAATTATAAGAGATATTGTAGAAAAACTGCCTTTTATGATTGCCCCAAAATGGCTAAATACAAAAACACAACCTTTAGGTATAAGAGATGTTTTAGCTTTTTTACATAGCGCTATTGGTAAAAAAGAATTATACAACAAATCTTTTGATGTGTTTGGTCCAGAAGTGCTTACTTACAAAGAAATGCTGTATCAATTTGCTGCAGTTAGAAAGCTAAAAAGATATATTTTAACAGTGCCTGTAATGACGCCCAAATTATCTTCTTACTGGCTATACTTTGTTACCTCTACTTCTTACAAGTTAGCAAGCTCTTTGGTAAACTCTATGGGTGTTGAGGTTATTGGACAAAAAAGTGATATTAATAAAATATTAAAAGTAAATCCCATGACTTATAAAAAAGCTGTGGAATTTGCATTTAAAAAAATTGAGCAAAATAGTATTATCTCTAGTTGGAAAGACTCTTACATAAGTAGTGGAAAACTAAAAAATTACGTTCATGAATTTATAAATGTTCCAGAATTTGGTTGTTTCAAAGATTTTAAAAAAAGAACAGTAAAAAACAAAGAAAACGCACTAAATAGAATTTGGGCAATTGGCGGAGAAACTGGTTGGTATTATGGCACTTTTCTTTGGAAAATTCGTGGTTTTTTAGATCAGTTTTTTGGTGGTGCAGGTTTAAGAAGAGGTAGAAGACACCCAACAGAACTAAATGCAGGCGACGCTTTAGACTTTTGGCGTGTAATTTATGCAGATAAAGAAAAAGGTAAACTCCTACTCTATGCAGAAATGATTTTACCTGGTGAAGCATGGCTAGAATTTAAAATAGAAGGCAACCAATTATACCAAACCGCAACTTTTAGACCACATGGTTTAGCTGGCAGATTGTATTGGTATGCTGTAATGCCATTTCATTGGTTTGTATTTAATGGTATGATTAATAACATCAACAAATAACAAAAACAATTTTGTTGTAAAGATGAAAAAACAACACCTACCTCAAAAAATATGTGTGGTTTGCGAAAGACCTTTCACGTGGAGAAAAAAATGGGAGAAAAATTGGGAAAACGTAAAATATTGTAGTAAAAAATGCAGCAGCAACAAGAAAAAACAGGGTTAGTTTGGTTTCGCAATAATTTGCGAGTAAACGATAATATTTCTTTAAAAAAAGCAGTAATTGAAAATACAAAGATTATTGCCATTTATTGTTTTGACCCAAAGCAATTGGCAACAGACAAATTTGGCTTTCAAAAAACCGCAAAATTTAGAGCAAAATTTCTAATTGAAACAATTGAAGAATTGCAAAAAAATTTAGCGGATTTAAACATAACACTACTCACTTTTTTTGAAAATCCAGCGCATAAAATAACTGAAATTGTAAAGCAATACAATGTAAACACAATTTATACCCAAAAAGAATGGACTAGAGACGAAGTTGAAACCAATAAATTAATAGCTGATAAACTACCTAAAACAGTTGGTTTTATTGAAGATTATGATCAGTTTTTGTATCATCCTAAGCTAGTTTCTAAAGATTTTGAAAACATACCAAACGTGTTTACTGTATTTCGAAAGAAATTAGAAAAAACGGTTTCTATAGAAGCAGCCATAAATGTTACTGCTGTGCATGAAGAAAACATTATTGAAAACCAAACTAAAGTACCAACCTTACAAGATTTAGGTTTCACAGATTTTGAAGTTCCAGCAAAAACCGCTTTTCCTTTTAAAGGTGGAGAAAATGAAGCTTTAAAACGTTTAGAAAACTATTTTTTTGAAACTAAAAAAGTAGGTTTTTACAAAAAAACAAGAAATGGTTTAATAGGTACAGATTACAGCACAAAATTTTCTGCTTGGTTGGCAAATGGCAGTATTTCTGCAAAAACCATTTATTGGAAAATAAAAGAATATGAAGCAAAACACAAAGCAAATCAATCTACATATTGGGTAATTTTTGAATTGATTTGGAGAGATTATTTCAAATATATTTCTTTAAAATACAACAATAAAATATTTAAAATTGGCGGTATTTTAGATAAAGATTATCAGTGGAATTACTATCAAAAAGACATTAATAAATGGATAAATGGTGAAACAAAAGACGATTTTGTAAATGCCAATATGATAGAATTACAAAAAACAGGTTGGATGAGCAATAGAGGAAGACAAAACGTAGCCTCTTATTTGGCAAAAGAACTGTTATTAGATTGGAGAATTGGTGCCGCTTATTTTGAGTCGCAATTAATAGATTATGATGTACATAGTAATTATGGAAATTGGATGTATGTTGCTGGTGTTGGTAATGATCCTAGAGACCGAAAATTCAATACAAAAATGCAAGCAGAACGTTATGATGCAAATCATAAATTTAGAAAAATGTGGCTAGAAAAAACATTGTTTTAAAATGAAAACATTACGATTAGTTTTAGGAGATCAACTCAATAGCAAACACTCTTGGTTTGCAGAACAAAACAGCAATATTTTATATTGTTTGTTTGAAATGCGCCAAGAAACAGATTATGTTACGCATCATATTCAAAAAATTGTAGGCTTTTTTGCTGCAATGCGAAATTTTGCAGCTGCACTTCAAAAAGAAAATCATAAGGTTGTATATTTTAATATAGATGATGACAGAAATACACAAAACCTAATCAAAAACATTCAGCTTTTAATTGAAGAAAACGGAATCGAAAAATTTGAATATTTAGCGCCAGATGAACATCGTTTAGACCAACAATTAAAAGATTTTTCTAAAAACTTATCAATTGAAGTAGCACAATTTTCTACTGAACATTTTTATACTGAAAAAGAAGAATTAGCCACTTTCTTCAAAGGAAAAAAACAATTTTTGATGGAAAATTTTTATCGTAATATGCGTAAAAAACATCAAATTTTAATGGTAGATCAACAACCAGAAGGTGGCAAATGGAATTATGATGCTAGCAATAGAAAAAAATGGAAAGGCGATGTTTTGATTCCGCCAGAAATTAATTTTGATAATGATGTTACTGAGATATTAAATGCTATTGAAAAAGCCGATATCAAATCCATAGGAAAAATAAATGCGAAATATTTTGAATATCCCATTTCTAGAGCACAAGCTTTAGAGCAACTCAATTATTTCTGCGAACATTTATTGGTGCATTTTGGCGATTATCAAGATGCCATGCATACCGATAAAATCTACTTATTTCACAGTAGAATTTCTTTTGCAATGAATACAAAAATGATTGCTCCAAAAGAAATCATCAACAAAACACTAGCAACGTATAGAGAAAGAAAAGATGAAATAGATATTTCTCAAGTAGAAGGTTTTATAAGGCAAATTTTAGGTTGGCGAGAGTATATGCGTGGCATGTATTGGATGTTAATGCCAGATTACAAAAAGAGCAACTTCTTAGAAAATAAAAATCAATTACCAGACTTTTTTTGGACAGGTAAAACCAAAATGAATTGTCTTAAAAATGCAGTAAATAATTCTTTAGACAACGGTTATGCGCATCACATTCAAAGGTTAATGGTAACTGGTAATTTTGCACTTTTAGCACAAGTAAATCCAGATGAAATAGATGCTTGGTACTTGGGCATTTATGCAGATGCTATAGAATGGGTGCAGTTACCTAATACAAGAGGTATGAGCCAGTTTGCAGATGGTGGTAAAATTGCTACAAAACCGTATGTTTCTAGCGGAAGTTACATTAGTAAAATGGGAAATTATTGCGATAATTGTCATTATAAAAAAACTAAAAAGTTTGAAGATGATGCTTGCCCGTTTAACTCACTTTACTGGAACTTTTTAGACGATAAACAAGAAAAACTAAGTTCTAATTTTAGAATGAGAATGATGTATAGCGTTTTAAACAAAATGTCTGCAGAAGATAGAAGTAAAATAAAAGAAAAAGCAAATCACATATTAGAAAATCTAGATGCCTACTAAAAAAGAAGAAATACATGTTGTTTGGCTAAAACGCGATTTACGTTTACAAGATAATGAGGCAATTTACAATGCTTTTAAAACTGGCAAGCGCATACTTTTTATTTATGTTTTTGAAAACTCTTTATTAAAAGACCCACATTATGACAAAAGACATTGGGATTTTATAAAACAATCTTTACAAGATTTAAATACAGATTTAAAAAATTACAACAGTAAAGTATTGTGCGTACAGACAGAAGTAGTATCTGCCTTTAATCAATTACTAAACCAATATAAAGTACATACAGTTTTTTCGCATCAAGAAACGGGTTTATTAATTACTTTCAATAGAGATAAGGAATTTGCTAGATATTGCAGAAACAACTCTATAAATTGGACAGAGAACAACAATAATGGTGTTTTAAGAGGTTTACTAAATAGAACAGATTGGTTTGATAAGTGGGAAGATTACATGTGTGCACCACAATTTAAAACACAACTACACGCAGAAAAACTAGTTTCTATAGCAGAAATAAATAAACTAGAAAATTACTTTATTACCGTTAATTTAGAAACAGATAAAGAAACACCTTTTCAAAAAGGAGGCGCTAAATTGGCTTGGAGATATGCGAATTCTTTTTTTGATGAAAGGCATAAAAAATACATGTCTCACATTTCTAAACCAGCATTGGCAAGAGAAAGTTGTAGCAGATTGTCTCCTTATATTGCTTGGGGTAATGTGTCCATTCGTCAAATATTTCAAAAAGCACACGCTTGTAAAACCGAACAAAATAAAAAGCATTTGGGTGCTTTTGTATCTCGTTTGCGATGGCAAGCGCATTTTATTCAGAAATTTGAAATGGAACATACCATGGAAAACGCAAGTATTAATAAAGGTTTTCAAAAATTGAAAAAAAGTATTTCTGAAGAATATCAAAAAGCTTGGAAAGATGGCCAAACAGGTTACCCTTTAATTGATGCAAGTATGCGTTGTTTGGCAGAAACTGGTTATTTAAATTTTAGAATGCGCGCCATGTTGGTATCCTTTTTTACGCATATTTTATGGCAGCCTTGGCAAGCTTCCTCTCAACATTTATCAAAACTATTTTTAGATTTTGAACCTGGTATTCATTTTCCTCAATTGCAAATGAACGCAGGAGAAACTGGTATAAATTTAGTGCGTATTTACAATCCTATAAAAAATAGCTTAGCTCATGATGCAGATGCTACTTTTATAAAAAAATGGTGTCCAGAATTAGCACATTTACCAACTGCTTTTATTCATGAACCTTACTTAATGACTCCCTTAGACCAACAATTTAATAATTTTGAGTTGGGTGTAAATTATCCAAAACCAATTGTAGACATTAAAATAGCTCGTAAAAAAGCAAGTGACATTCTTTGGAAAATGAAAAATGATCCAGATGTTTTTAATGAAAGTAAAAGAATTCTTTTTAAACACACACTTTCTGATAGAAATCGGTTGATGAATAGCGATTTAAACGATTGATTATAAAATGATAATTATTTGTTAATTGTTGTTTAACTTAATATCGTAATCATTAAACAAAATGTATTTTTTGTATATTTGAGTAATGATATTTAATACTACAAATAAAAACAAAGACGCAGAAGCAACTATAACAGAAATGTTGGGTGCTTCTTATTCCTTCTTTAAAGCTATAAAGCTAGGTGGCACAGGTTCTAAACGAATGATAATAAGTGCTGTTAGTCCTGGTTTTATGAAATTTATGAACACGGTTTCTGATGCCAACTACGGTAATATAGAGTTAAGAGATAAAGGTATTTTATTGCACATTACTAAAGGTTTGCAAAACTTTAGTTGGGCTATACCTTACTACCAACTTCACACTTACAAAACAGATGGTTTTAGCATACATGCACAAGGTAATTTTGTACGCTTTAAAAACAACAAATTACTGCAAGAGAATAAAAAGTTTATAGAGAAATTAATAGATATTAAAATTGAATACGACAAACAATTTGAGTTCCACTAAAACAAAACAATTAAATGGCATATCTATTGATAGAATAATAGAAATGGCTTGGGAAGACAGAACAACTTTTGAGGCAATACAGTTTCAATTTGGTTTAAAAGAACAAGAGGTTATAAACCTTATGAGAAAAGAAATGAAGCCAAAAAGCTTCAAAATGTGGAGAAAAAGAGTACAAGGAAGAAAAACAAAACATGAAAAACTAAGAACGTTTGAAAAAGGAAGATTTAAATGTTCTAGACAAAAAACAATATCAAATAACTCTATAGCAAAAAGATAAAAACCGTGCTTTGATTCAGGTTTTGGGTACCTGAAAACAGCACATTAAAAAGACAAAAAATGATTACAGACGTAGTATTAAAAGAAAAACAAATAGAAAGTAAATTAAGTGGCTTTTCTCACGATGAGGTTGGAGATGACCATTTGTTTACTGGCATAGAAACCCCAATGAAACCAGACGCTTTTGAAATTTCTGATGATGAAAAGAAAGAAAAAATAGCTGGTTTATTCTCTGAAATCATGAATGTAATGGGCTTAGATTTAACAGATGATTCACTAAAAGGCACACCTAAAAGAGTTGCTAAAATGTATATTGATGAAATCTTTTCTGGTCTAAACCCTAAAAACAAACCAAAAGTTGCATTGTTTGATAACAAGTACCAGTACAACCAAATGTTGGTAGAAAAAAATATTACGTTTTACTCCAATTGCGAACATCATTTTGTGCCAATTATTGGTAAAGCACATGTTGCGTACATTTCTTCTGGTAAAGTAATTGGCTTATCTAAATTGAATAGAATTGTACAATATTATGCCAAAAGGCCACAGGTTCAAGAAAGATTAACCAACCAAATTGCAGAAGAATTAAAAGCAATATTAAACACAGAAGATGTAGCTGTAATTATAGACGCTAAACATTTATGTGTATCCTCTAGAGGTATAAAAGATGAAACTTCTGCTACAGTAACATCTTATTTTGGAGGAAAATTTAATACACAAGAGAAAATTGCAGAATTACAAAACACTTTAAAATACTAATTATGGAACTAATTAAAAGAGCACAAGAGTTTGAGACTAGAAAAATGAGGTTTCCAACAACTAGCGACCGTATTTTAGCCGCTAGAGAAGCAAAAGAGTTAATTTTAAGTTTAAACGAAATCTATAAGAAAACTAAAGATGCAAAACTTATGGATATTATGAAAAGGTTAACCGCAATAAAACAACGTATAGAAAAACGTTTAAAAGGAAAACCACTAACAGCTTAAAGCATAAATAATTCAGTTTTTTATTGCTAGTTTAACTTTTATATCTATATTGGAAAAATTATAAAATTAGACAAGTAATTAGAATGAATTTATTAGAAAGAGCTGTTGAATTTGAAAATAGAAAATTTTCATTTAAAACCACAAGTGATAGAATTTTAGCATCTAGAGAAGTAAAAGCACTTATTTTAGAGTTAAACGAAGTATATAAACAAGAAAAAGATCCAGAAATTATGGATCAAATGAAGCGCTTAACAGCTGTTAAACAGAAAATTGAAAAGCGCTTGAAAGGAAGACCTTAAAAGCACATGAAAAATATAGTAATCGTAGGAGGAAGTAAAGGAATAGGACAAGCAATTGTAAATTCTTTAGTAGAAAACAACAAAATTATAAACATTAGTAGGTCTGAGCCTTCACTTTCTCATACGAACTTAACACACATTTCTTGTGATGTTATAAATGATGAATTACCAGAAATAGATGCGATAGACACTTTAATTTATTGCCCAGGTAGCATCAACTTAAAACCAATTTCTAGATTAAAACTAGAAGATTTTAGAAATGATTTTGAAATAAACGTAATTGGTGCTGTTAAAGTTATTCAACACTTTCTTACAAAACTCAAAAACGGTAACAATCCTTCCATTTTATTGTTTAGTACTGTTGCAACCAAATTAGGTATGCCATTTCACGCAAGTGTAGCTGCAGCAAAATCTGGTGTAGAAGGTATTACAAAGTCTTTAGGTGCAGAATTAGCACCAACAATACGTGTAAACGCAATTGCACCAACTGTTACAGATACAGATTTAGCTTCTAAATTATTAAGAAATGAACGTATGATAGAGAATATCACAGAACGTCATCCACTTAAAAAATATTTAAAACCAGAAGAAGTTTCAGATTTAGCTACTTTCTTAATTTCCGATAAAGCGAAATCAATTTCAGGTCAAATTTTCGAATTAGACTGTGGTATCGTAAATTTCAAAATTTAAAAACATGACAAATATCTACGATATAAACATCAATAGCTTACAAAATAAAGCTATTGACTTATCCGAGTACAAGAATAAATATATACTATTTGTAAATGTAGCTTCTAAGTGTGGCTTTACATCACAATATAAAGAGTTAGAGGAATTGTACCAAAAACATAAAAACAATTTAATAATTATCGGCTCTCCTTGCAATCAATTTGGCAGCCAAGAACCAGGAACTTCAGAAGACATTGCTGCTTTTTGTAAAGTTAATTTTGGTGTTTCTTTTTTAATGACAGAAAAAATTGATGTTAAAGGTTCTAAGCAACATCCATTGTATAGTTGGTTAACAGATAAAAGTAAAAATGGTACAAAAAGTTCTTCTGTAAAATGGAACTTTCAAAAATACCTAGTAGCACCAAATGGGCAATTAGTAGATTATTATTTTTCTATTACAAAACCCATGAGTTCTAAAATAACAAAACACTTAATCTAAAAATTATGTTTGGTCTATTCAAAAAAAAGTCTGAAGTTGATAAGTTACAAGACAAGTACAAAAAGTTAATGGAGGACGCTTATAAGTTACAATCTATTAACAGAACAGATAGTGATACAAAATACAAAGAAGCAGACGACATTTTAAAGAAAATTGAAGCAATTCAAGGAAAATCTTAAAATGAAACAACTAAAATTAACAATACTATTTTTAATTATTAATTTTAGTAGTTTGGCTATTGGAAATTGGTTCATGCAAAACGGACCAATTTCTAATTGGCATGTAGCTTTAAACAAAGCTCCTTGGACACCTCCAGGAATTGTTTTTGGTATTGCTTGGAGCTTAATAATGATTTGTTTTTCTTTTTATCTAGGCAAATTATTTACTCAAAAAAATACCGCTAAAAATAGAATCTTATTCTACTTCCAATTTACACTAAACGTAAGTTGGAATTTTATTTTTTTCAATCAGCAACAAGTATTTTTAGGCCTTGTATGCATTAGTTTATTAACTGTTTTACTTTTTCTCTATTTTTTTAAATTTAGTAAACAACTTAAAAACTACAAATATCTATTAGTACCTTATATGGTTTGGCTTTGTATAGCAACCTCATTAAATCTTTATATTTTTATCTACAATTAATATTATGTATAAACTTCATAAAACACAAAAAGTACCCATTTCTTTGCAAGAAGCTTGGGATTTTTTAAAAAGCCCCAAAAATTTAGAAAAAATGACCCCGAAAGAAATGGGATTTAAAATTATAGATGGTGCAGATAGAGAAACCTATGCAGGTCAACTAATTACCTATGAAGTTACACCACTTTTAGGCATAAAAACAAAATGGGTTTCTAAAATTACACAAGTACAACATTTAAGTCATTTCACAGATGAGCAATTATCTGGACCATATGCTTTTTGGCATCATACACATTTTCTAAAAGAAATTGATGGCGGTGTAATTATGGAAGATTTAATTTATTATAAAGTTCCTTTTGGTTTCTTAGGAAGATTGGTACACCCTATTATTTTAAAACCACAGTTAGAAAAAATATTCGAATTTAGAAGTAAAAAGTTAGTAGCGCTTTTTGGCGAATTTAAATAAATATGAGTAAAAAAGTAAATATTTTTTGGTTTAGAAGAGATTTAAGGTTAGATGATAATTTAGGTTTTTACAATGCCTTAAAAGGTGATAAACCTGTGCTGCCAATTTTTATATTTGATCGGGAAATTTTAGACAAACTCCCAAAAGAAGATGCACGTGTAAATTTTATTTTTAACACTTTACAAGCCATGAGAACCATCTTACAAAACAAACACAATAGCAGTTTGGCAATGTATTATGGCAATCCTGCAGAAATTTATAAAAACCTAATTAAAGCATACGAAATTGATACTGTTTTTACCAATAGAGATTACGAACCCTATGCTACACAAAGAGACGCAAAAATTGAAAATCTTTTAAAAGAAAACAACAT
The DNA here is from genome assembly GCF_947495205.1 of uncultured Polaribacter sp. Classification (GTDB taxonomy): domain Bacteria; phylum Bacteroidota; class Bacteroidia; order Flavobacteriales; family Flavobacteriaceae; genus Polaribacter. Next base: position 113,787 of record NZ_CANLXV010000007.1, read on the forward strand.
AAAATTTGAAACTTTTAAAGATCAAGTGATTTTTGAAAAAAACGAAGTTGTTAAAAAAGATGGAAATCCATATGTAGTTTACACTCCTTACATGAAAGTTTGGAAAGAGCATTTTAAAACGTATAATTTAGACAGCTACTACACCAATTCCTTTTTACAAAATACAATACAAAACAAAGAATTACCTAATATTACACTGGGCGATATGGGGTTTGCAAAAACCTCACAAAAAATAGAAGATTACAAAGTTACGCCTAAGCTAATTCAAGAATATGAAGACACTAGGAACTTTCCCGCGCAAGACAACACTTCTAAACTAGGACCACATCTAAGATTTGGAACCGTTTCTGTTAGGCAAATGGTAAAAAAAGCGGTAGCTGAAGAAAATGAAATTTTCTGGCAAGAATTAATTTGGCGTGAATTTTTTATGCAAATTTTATGGCATTTCCCAAACACCTCTAAACAAGCATTTAAGTCTAAATATGATAGAATTGAGTGGAGAAACAATGAGGAAGAATTTAAAAAGTGGTGCAACGGCCAAACGGGATACCCTTTTGTAGATGCTGGTATGCGTCAATTAAACCAAACAGGTTTTATGCACAACCGCGTAAGAATGCTAGTAGGTAGTTTTTTATGCAAACATTTATTAATAGATTGGCGCTGGGGCGAAGCTTATTTTGCAGAAAAACTACATGATTATGAAATGGCAAGTAATGTTGGTAATTGGCAATGGGTTGCAGGTTCTGGCGTAGATGCAGCGCCTTATTTTAGAATTTTTAATCCTACCACACAAATAAAAAAGTTTGATAAAGATTTGGAATACATCAAAAAATGGGTTCCAGAATTTCAAGAACTAACTTACGCAAAAGAAATTGTTGATCATAAAATGGCTAGAGAACGTTGTTTAGCTACTTATAAAAAAGCGCTTAATTAAAATAGATTGTATAATCTTAAACGTAAAAACAACAATTTAAAAATATTATCGTTTTATATACTGCGCAATCAAAAGGATGCAAAAACATACCTTTAGTTGTATTGAATTATTATTATTTCTTATGAAAAGCTTCAATTTTTATTGAGGCTTTTTTTAGTAAAAAAAAGTAATTTTTCTTTTGGTAGAAACTAAATATTATCTTTAATTTGCGCTCGTTAAAATGAATTTTACATTTTTAATGCCGATGTAGCTCAGCTGGCTAGAGCAGCTGATTTGTAATCAGCAGGTCGGGGGTTCGAGTCCCTTCATCGGCTCTCTTAAACAAAGTCTCAATTTTTTTGAGACTTTTTTTTTCGTCAAAATTTAAAAGTTTATATTGATAAAAAAAAGTAAATTCTTAAAACTAAAACTAATATCTATAAAATTTATATATTTACCTATATAATTTTATATTCTAAAACCATAAAATCTCGTATGCTAATTATTGGAATTGCTGGTGGTACAGGAAGTGGTAAAACCACTGTTGTAAACCAAATTATTAAAGAACTACCAACAGATGAAGTTTGCGTAATATCACAAGACTCTTACTATAATGCTACCGATAATTTATCGTATCAAGAAAGAACAAAAATAAATTTTGATCATCCCAGAGCAATTGATTTTGAATTACTAATTAAGCACCTAAAAGCTTTAAAAGCTGGTAAAAACATAAACCAGCCCATTTATTCTTTTGTAACTCATAACAGAACAAAAGACACCATAAAAACACACCCCAGAAAGGTAGTTATTGTAGAAGGAATTTTAATTTTTAACAGCACAGAATTAAGAGCTTTATTTGACATTAAAATTTTTGTACACGCAGAAACAGACGAACGCTTAATAAGGAGATTAAAAAGAGATATTTCTGAAAGAGGAAGAGATATAGACGAAGTTTTAAATAGATACCAAACTACTTTAAAACCAATGCACAACCAATTTATAGAACCTACAAAAAACTTTGCAGACATCATTATTCCTAATGACAGATATAATACCGTTGCAATTGATATTGTAAGATCTGTAATAAACGAACGCTTATAAAATGTTAACGGAAAATTTTAAAAACAAAAAAATCTTTAAAATTTTAACCAATACATTTGTGTTAATCTTTATTCCGTTTTTAATATGGATGTTGTTTTTTGACGACAACAGTTATCTAATACATCGTAAATTTGATAAAGAAATAGAAGACCTAGAAAACACCATTTCTTACTATAAAACTAAAATTGCAGAAGACAAAGCCATTATTAAAAAACTAGAAGATTCTTTACAGCTAGAACGTTTTGCCAGAGAAAAATATTTAATGAAAAAAGAAAACGAAGACATTTATATTATTGAATTTGATACAGTAGATAAACATGAGTAATTTTCTATTCGATGAATTTGAAGGAACTACACCTAATGCTTGGAAACAAAAAATTCAAGTAGATTTAAAAGGTGCAGATTACAATAAAACTTTGCTTTGGAAAACCAATGATGGTATTACTGTAAAACCTTTTTACACAAAAGAAGATAGAAAAAATAATGAAATTAAATTACCAAAAAAAGCGTTTAACATTTGCCAAACAATTGTTATAACAGAAGAGGCAACTGCAAATGCTTTTGCTAAAAAAAGTTTAAAAACCGGTGTTTCTGCCATTCAGTTTATTGCTCATAAAAAGTTCGATTATAAAATTTTATTATCTGGTATTGATGTAAATAAAACTATTCTTTACTTCAAACTACTATTTTTAGACGCGGCATTTATTCAAGAAATTAACCAACTTACAGCACCTAAAAATACATTTTTTCAAATAGACCCTGTTGGTAACCTTGCTGAATCTGGCAATTGGTTTTTCAATTTAAAAGAAGACCTAAATCATTTAAATACAATTTTTAATTCCGTAGAAAACGGTATTAGTATTTCTGGAGATTTATATCAAAACGCAGGTGCAAACATAGTGCAGCAATTGGCATACACTTTAGCGCATGCAAACGAATATTTAAATATTTTAAATAAAAAAAGCGCAAGTTCTATTCATTTTGAATTTGCTGTGGGCAGCAATTATTTTCATGAAATTGCAAAATTAAGAGCATTTCGCTTGCTATGGAAATCTTTGTTAAACGAGTATAAAATTAAAGAAACAAATACTCATATTTTTACAAAACCATCCACCAGAAATAAAACCATTTACGATTATAATACAAACATGCTAAGAACTGCTACAGAATGCATGAGTGCAGTTTTAGGAGGAAGCAACTCTGTAAGCAACTTAGCTTACAATACAATTTTTGAAGACAGTACAGAATTTGGTGAACGCATTTCTAAAAATCAACTTTTAATATTACAAGAAGAAAGTAGTTTTACAAATGCTCAAAATTTGGCAGATGGCAGTTATTATATCGAAAATCTAACACACCAATTTGCAGAGAAAGCACTTGTTATATTTAAACAAATAGAAAAAGGTGGTGGCTTTCTAAAACAATTGAAAGAAGGCAATATTCAACGAAAAATTAAAGATAGCGCCTCAAGTGAACAAGAACAATTTCGCACCAAAGAGTTGGTTTTATTAGGCACTAATTTTCAGCCCAACAAAAACGATCTGATGTTTAATAATATCAAAAAAGAAATATTTGCAAAAAAAAGGAATATTAAAACCTTAATAATCCCAATAAATCGAAAAAGATTATCGGAAGCGTTTGAAAAAAATCAATTAAAAAAGGAGAACAAAATTTAAATACAATTGAATAAAAATAAAGAAATACAGGCCCTACAAAGAGAACAAAAACAATTAAAAAAAGAAATTAAAAAGATAGAGAAAGCAATTCCTATTTATTTGATAAGCTTTGTTTTTATTATGTTCTTAATTGTTTTTTATATTGAAGATAAGGTGTACCCTTTTTTTAACGGAATTTTTAATTTTATAGCATTTGCTTTATGTCTAATCATACTTTTATCTTTTTTTCTTGTTAGTTTTCAAAGAAAAAAAATTAAAGAAAAACAAAAATTATCTAAGGCAATTGGCAGTAATTTATATCGGTTAATGAAATTAGAAAATGAGTAGAAAATCAGTGGAAAATATATCGATTTCTAAAGATTTAAAAGCAGTTAAGGCTACTTTTAAACATGAAGATTTTGTTGCTGGTATTGCACCTAATTTAAGAGGTCCATATAGTACAATGTACGTAAGAAGACCTTGGACAATTAGACAATACGCTGGTTTTTCTACAGCAGAAGAAAGTAATGCATTCTATAGAAGAAATTTAGCTGCTGGCCAAAAAGGACTATCTGTAGCATTTGATTTGGCCACACATAGAGGCTATGATTCTGATCATGACCGCGTTCAAGGAGATGTTGGTAAAGCTGGTGTAGCCATAGACTCTGTAGAAGATATGAAGATTTTGTTTGACCAAATTCCGTTAGATAAAATGTCTGTTTCTATGACCATGAATGGTGCCGTTTTGCCTATTTTGGCATTTTATATTGTGGCTGCAGAAGAACAGAGTGTTGCTCCAGAATTATTATCTGGCACCATACAAAACGATATTCTAAAAGAATTTATGGTGAGGAATACCTACATCTATCCGCCTTCACCATCTATGAAAATTATTGCCGATATTTTTGAATATACGAGTAAAAACATGCCCAAATTCAATTCAATTTCTATCTCTGGCTACCACATGCAAGAAGCAGGTGCAACTGCAGAAATAGAATTGGCATACACTTTAGCAGATGGATTAGAATACATTAGAAAAGGTTTAGAAACAGGCATGGATATTGATGATTTTGCCCCAAGATTGTCTTTCTTTTGGGCTATTGGTATGAATCATTTTACAGAAATTGCCAAACTAAGAGCTGCCAGAATGTTGTGGGCTAAAATTGTAAAAAAATTCAACCCTAAAAATCCAAAATCTTTGGCACTAAGAACCCATTGTCAAACCAGTGGCTGGTCTTTAACTGAGCAAGATCCTTTTAATAATGTAGCAAGAACAACTATTGAAGCCATGGCTGCTGTTTTTGGTGGCACACAAAGCTTACATACCAATGCTTTAGATGAAGCCATTGCTTTACCTACAGATTTTTCTGCAAGAATTGCTAGAAACACACAAATTTACCTGCAGCAAGAAACACATATTACTAAAACAGTAGATCCTTGGGCAGGAAGCTATGCTTTAGAACAACTTACAGAAAACATAGCTAAAAAAGCTTGGTTATTAATTGAAGAAGTTGAGGATTTAGGCGGAATGACCAAAGCAATCGAAAAAGGAATTCCGAAATTAAGAATTGAAGAAGCCGCTGCAATTAAACAGGCTAAAATAGACAGTGGAACAGATATAATTGTTGGCGTTAATAAATATCAACTAGAAAAAGAAGAACCTTTACATATTTTAGAGATTGATAATGAAGCGGTAAGAAAATCTCAATTGATAAGATTGAAAAACGTAAAAAAAACTAGGAACACAAACGCTGTAAAAAATTGTTTGCAGAATTTAACTAACGGCGCTAAATCTGGTAAAGAAAATTTGCTAGCATTAGCTGTTGAAGCTGCCAGAAAAAGAGCTACTTTAGGAGAAATTTCTGATGCTTTAGAAATTGTTTTTAAAAGACATAAAGCGGTAACTAAATCTATTTCTGGTGTGTATAGTAAAGAAATAAAAGACGATAAATTATTTAAAAAAGCAACTGAACTAGCAGATAAATTTGCAGTATTAGAAGGTAGAAGACCAAGAATTATGATTGCAAAACTAGGGCAAGATGGCCACGATAGAGGTGCAAAAGTAGTTGCCACTGGTTATGCAGATTTAGGTTTTGATGTAGATATTGGCCCATTATTTCAAACACCAGAAGAAGCTGTAAAACAAGCTGTAGAAAATGATGTACATATTTTAGGAATATCATCTTTAGCGGCAGGCCATAAAACTTTAGTTCCACAGGTTATTGAAGGGTTAAAAAAATATGACAGAGCAGATATTATGGTAATTGTTGGTGGGGTAATTCCTGCTCAAGATTATCAATTTTTATTTGATGCTGGCGCCGTTGGTATTTTTGGACCTGGAACAAAAATTGCACAAGCCGCAATTGATTTAATCACTATTTTAATAGAAAGTATCGCTGAGTAGGTTTCCTAATTTTTTTATGCTTAAAAAAAAGCTCTCACCTGTTTTATTTTACAATATTTAACAGTATTAAATACCTATTGTTAAGCAGCTTTTTATTGTTTTATGCTTAAATTTGCATTTCATAATTATCGCACATTTAAAGCATTTCAAAAGGATGAAAAAAGTATTCGATTTTCTATATTCTACACGTTTAATGGCCATTTTATTTATAATGTATGCAACAGCAATGGGTGTTGCCACATTTATAGAAAATGATTATGGCACGCAAACCTCAAAAGCACTCGTATACAACGCTTGGTGGTTTGAGTTAATTATGGCATTATTTGTAGTAAATTTCTTTGGAAATATTTTTAGATACAAGTTGTACAAAAAAGAGAAATGGGCTGTTTTATTATTTCATACTTCATTTTTGTTAATTCTTGTAGGTGCAGGTATCACAAGATATATTGGCTATGAAGGTATTATGTTAATTGAAGAAGGAGAAACCACCAACAAATTTCTTTCGGAAACTACTTATGTAAATGCTATTGTAGATGACGGTATTTCACAAAAACCAGAAATTAATGAACCCATATTACTATCTGCTTGGGGCAATAACAATTGGTCCTATTCAGACACCTTTGCAGATAAAGGAAAAAGTATAGATTTCAAATTTGAACTGGTTGATTATATTCCATGGGCAGAAAAAAAATTAGTTGAAGATGAAAACGGAGTAGAACACTTGTTTTTTGTTGAATCTTCTGACGGTACAAGACATGAACACTATATACCCAGGTTTACTGTACAAAATATTCATGGTATCCTAGTAGGTTTTGATGCTAAAACTGCAGATTACACCGTAAATTTTATCAAAGAAAATAATAATTTAAAAATGATTTCTAAAGCCGATGGTGATTGGTTTAGAATGGCAGATCAAAAAAGAGGACGTGTAGTAAAAGACTCTTTAGCCGCATTTAATTATTTGTCTTTACACAACATTGGCGAATTGCAATTTGTAATACCAGAACCACCTACAAAAGGAATTATGCAAACGGTTAGAGGTCCTAAAAGTGATAAAGTACAAGATATTATTGTTTTAGACGTTACCGCTAATAACGAAACCAAAAGGGTAGAATTAAGAGGTAGTAAATTTAATGCAGATGGTTCTAAAACATTAGAAGTTGGCGGTTTAAATTTTAGAATGCTATATGGAGCTAAAATATTAGAAACGCCTTTTTCTATTAAATTAAATGATTTTCAGTTAGAAAAATATCCAGGTTCAGAAAGTGCTGCATCTTATGCTAGTGAAGTTACAGTTATCGATCCTAAAGAAACTTTTAATTACCGCATATTTATGAATCATATTTTAGATCATAAAGGATATAAATTCTTTCAAGCTAGTTATGATTTATCTGGAGAGAAAGAAGAAACACACCTATCTGTAAATCATGATTTTTTAGGAACATTTGTAACGTATTTGGGATATTTTTTACTCTATTTTGGTTTAACTATGGCATTATTTGTAAAAAATACACGTTTTGACGATTTGAAAAAAAGGTTAGAAAAAATTAGAAAAAAGAAAAAAAGTTTAGCTACAATAACAATTTTACTGGTATCTAGTTTAACTTTTGCACAGCATTCAGAAGGGCATCAAACTAAAAAGATAACCAACCAACAAATAGATTCTATTTTACAAGCAAACATGGTAGATGCCAAACATGCCAACAGCTTTAATAGACTTGTAATACAAGATAATGGTAGAATGAAACCTGCACACACCTTTGCTTCTGAATTGGTTAGAAAGGTGAGTAAAACAGAAAAATTTAAAGATATGGAACCAAGTCAGGTTTTATTATCTATTATAGAAAACCCATATTTATGGTATGAAGTACCTATTATCTATCTAGAAAAAGGAAATACCCAAATAAGAGATTTTATTGGAGTGGCACCAACTGCCACTCATGGAAGTTTATCTAATTTTATTACAGATACTGGTATATATAAAATTAAAGAAAAAGTAGAACAAGCACAAAAAAATAAAATTAAAAATAAGTTTGAAAAAGATTTAATTAATATTGATAAAAGAATTGGACTTTTATACAGTGCAATTGGCGGCGGAATTTTAAAAATATACCCTATTCCTGGAGATGAAAACAATAAATGGGTTTCTAGACTAGAGTCTTCTGAAGCAGGTTTTAAAGGAACAGATTCTGTTTTTGTAAAGCAGTCTTTGCCTGTATATATTAACTTTTTGCAGAAAGCAAAAAAGACAGGAGATTATAAAGATGCTAACAAAATTTTAGATGGAATTAAAAAGTTTCAGCAAAAATTTGGAGCTGAAGTTAATTTAGAAAAAGATAAAATAGACTTAGAAATCTCGTATAATAAAATTCAACCTTTTCAAAGCCTTGCAAAATATTACGGCTATGTAAGTTTATTGATGCTTATTTTTGTGATTTGGCAAATTTTTGCTGCTAAAAAATGGGTAAACATCTCTGTAAAAACACTTTCAATTGTTGTAGTTGCTCTATTTATTGCCCATACATTAAGTTTATTGGCAAGATGGTACATAAGTGGCTATGCGCCTTGGAGTAATGCTTATGAATCTATTATTTTTGTAGCTTGGGCAACCATGCTTTTTGGTTTATGGATTGGTAAAAACTCTGCATTAACCATTACAGCAACAGCATTTTTAGTAGCAATTACCTTAGGTTTTGCACACCAAAACTGGTTAGATCCAGAAATTGCTAATTTACAACCCGTTTTAAATTCTTGGTGGTTATTAGTACATACTTCTATAATTGTTGCCAGCTACGGGCCACTTTCTCTTGGTATGATTTTAGGAATTGTTGCTTTATTTTTAATGGTGTTTACTACTAAAAAGAATAGAACAAAAATGGATTTAAATATTAAGGAACTTACTATCATAAATGAACAAGCCATAACCGTTGGTTTGGTAATGTTAACTATTGGTAACTTTTTAGGTGGTATGTGGGCCAACGAAAGTTGGGGACGTTATTGGGGTTGGGATCCTAAAGAAACTTGGGCTTTAATTTCTATTATGTTGTATGCTTTTGTTTTACATATGCGTTTAATACCTGGTTTAAGAGGTAGGCTTGCCTTTAATTTTGCATCGGCATTTACCTATTTATCTATTATGATGACTTACTTTGGTGTAAATTTCTACTTATCTGGTTTGCATTCTTATGCTAGTGGAGACAGGGTAGTTACGCCAAAAGAAGCCTATATTTACATTGGTTTTTTAATTATTTTAACCATTGCAGCCTCCTTTAAATATAAAAAATATTTCAAAAAATAAATACAGGTAAAAGTCAAGAATTGTTTTTAAGCGTTTACTTAAAATTAAGCGCTAAGTTTTTTATGATAATTCATAAGAAAATGTATTTTTGCTTTTCTAAATTTTAACAGAACAAACAACATGTTTCATAAAAATATTAAATTAATTTTAGCCGGTTTAATTTCGGTTTGGGCAGTATATCAATTCAGCCAAGGAAATATCATGAACGGAATTTCAATTCTACTTTTAGCGGGAATTTTTGTGCTGTTTTATTTTAAAAATGAGTTTATCTTATTGGCTTTTTTACAACTAAGAAAACAAAACTTTGAAGGTACTAAAAAGTGGTTGGGTTATATTAAAAATCCTGAAGCCGCTTTAATTGTAAAGCAACAAGGTTATTTTAATTATTTACATGGTATTATGTTAAGCCAAACAAATATTACGCAATCTGAAAAATTTTTGAGAAAAGCAGTAAAATTAGGTTTATCTATGGATCATGATTTGGCTATGGCAAAACTGCAATTAGCAGGTATTGCAATGACTAAAAGACGTAAAAGAGAAGCTACCAATTTAATGGCAGAAGCTAAAAAGTTAGATAAGCATGGTATGCTAAAAGAGCAAATGCAAATGATGAAACAGCAAATGAAGAAAATTTAAACGCAAGAAGTTTAGAAAATAAGATATAAAAAAAACGGATAAATTTAATTTATCCGTTTTTTTTGTGCGCTTTATTTACAACTTTAATCTAAAGTTGATAAGGTTAAATCTGCATTAAACTTTACCATAAATAAACCTTTATTCTCGGTTGCTTTTAGCAATTTACCTTCATAATCAAACATACTCTGCACTCGGTAAGAAACACCTTCACTAAAAGTATGCTTAAGCTCCTTTCCAGATGCTAATCGCATTAGGATATCATAGGTTATATCAAATCCTTTGATAGCATAATAACTTGGTAAAACTCCGTTTTTAGACAAGTATTTAGAGTTAAAATCAATTACCTCAGCAGCTTCACTTTTACTATATGCATCACTAACAAAAGTAAAATTTAACTTAGCCAATTTTAAATTATCAATTTTATTTAAGGCACTATTTTTATCAAAAGTAAAAACCCTTGCAGTTACGTCTTCCTCTAAACTAATTAAACTATTTATAGCACTCGCTACAATTATTGGGTCTTCTGTTGTTAAGATTACTCTATTTTGTTCATTTGCTTTAAGTACATCTGTAAATTTCTCTCTTTTTATGTAACCCTTTTCAGCTGTAATAAGGTTTACACCTTTTATAGAATCTTTTTCTTCTAAGCCAGTTTTTAAAGCTAGAGCATGCCTTTGAGACAAAGCACTACCATCTCCAACAATTATTACATTACCGTCCTTAAAGTTTTCAGTTGCATAGCTTGTTAACTTATCTCTATATAACTTTTTTTCTGGCGCTGTTTTAATAATATATTTTGATTTAAAATTGGTTTGTTTTCTAGAATAAACGGGAAATACAATAGGTACCTTAACCTGATTTGCTAACATTTGTACTTCTTCTGAATAAAGTGGCCCAATAATTAAATTGTTCTTATTTAAATCATTAGCTGCAATAATATTCTTTATACTAGTACTATTTCTACCTGTATCAAAAACATTTACATCTATTGTTGCGCCTTGTTTTCTTAGTGAATCTACCGCTAATTCTAAACCTAAGTACAAATCTGAAACAATATTTGCCAACTTGCTGTTCTCAAAAATTTGTTTTTTAGATAATGTATCTAACTCTTGTGCTCTAAAAGGTAGCATAACTGCAACTTTTAAAGAAACATCTTTCTTGATATTATCTACAAAATATTTCGATAAATTTACATTCTCCTTTACGTTGACTTTGGGTAAGCGTTTAATTTTTATGGTTTGCCCTAATTTTAAACCCAATTCTAGTTCTGGATTTAATTGAATAAGCGAAGCCCTAGACACCTTATAAAAACGGGTTAGGCTATAAAACGTATCTCCTTTAATTACGGAATGCAATTGAAATTCGTTTTCTAAATTGTTAGATAAAAGCCCATTTTCAATTTCTTTCCCTGAAGGCAAACTTCCATTATTTACGGAATCTAAAGCTTTATTTGGTATTGCTCCATTTTTAGTACCTGAGGCTACAGATGTTGCAGTTTTGGTTTTTAAATTCGGGATAATAATAACCGTGTTCGCTTTGGGTTTACGCGCTATATCTGGATTTAAACGAAGTAAATCTTTTGTTTTTATGTCTAATTTCTTAGCAATAGAACGTAAACTTTCTCCTTCTTTAACTTTGTACTCTATATACTTTTTTTGTTGACCGCAAGAAACGGTAAACGTAAGAATACATAAAAAAACAAAAAACTTTAAATGTTTCATATATTTTATTCCCATTCTATTGTAGCTGGTGGTTTAGAACTAATGTCATACACTACTCTATTAACGCCTTTTACTTGGTTTATTATTTTATTTGATGTTTTTTGTAGAAATTCATAAGGTAAATTTACCCAATCTGCTGTCATACCATCTGTACTTTCTACAGCTCTTAAAGCGACTACTTTTTCATAAGTACGCTCATCTCCCATTACACCAACAGAATTTACAGGCAATAGCATTGCTCCTGCTTGCCAAACACTATTGTATAAACCGTCTTCTTTTAATCCGTTTATAAATACAGCGTCTACTTCTTGTAATATTCTAACTTTTTCTGCGGTTATGTCTCCCAATATACGAATTCCTAAACCAGGGCCAGGAAAAGGATGACGACCTAACAATTCTGGATCAATTCCCATAGAGGCACCTACTCTTCTTACCTCATCTTTAAAAATCATTCTTAATGGCTCTACAATCTTTAACTTCATATAATCTGGTAAACCACCAACATTATGATGACTTTTAATAGTTGCTGATGGACCTCCGTTTACAGAAACAGATTCTATAACATCTGGATAAATGGTTCCTTGTGCCAACCAAGTTACGTCTTTTATTTGGTGCGCTTCATCATCAAAAACTTCAATAAAAGCATTACCAATAGCTTTTCTCTTTTTCTCTGGATCTGTAATGCCTGCTAAAGCATCTAAAAAACGTTTGGAAGCATCTACTCCTTTTACATTTAAGCCCATGCCTTTATATTGCTCTAGAACACTTTCAAACTCATTTTTACGTAACAAACCGTTGTTTACAAAAATGCAGTACAAGTTTTTACCAATAGCTTTATTTAATAAAACAGCGGCTACTGTAGAATCTACACCTCCAGAAAGCCCCAAAACTACTTTATCTTTACCAACTTTATCTTGCAAAGCTTTTACGGTACTTTCTACAAAAGAATCTGGTGTCCAAGTTTGTGCAACCTTTGCTATTTTTACTAAAAAATTTTCTAATAATTGTTTACCGTCTGTTGAATGGTAAACTTCTGGGTGAAATTGAATTCCGTATGTTTCTTCTCCTTCTATTTTGTAAGCTGCATTGGTAACGTCTGCTGTACTTGCTAATAAAACCCCATTTTCTGGCAATTGTTTTATGGTATCTGAATGACTCATCCAAACTTGGCTACCTTCTGCTATTTTGGAAAAGAATATTTCGTTTGATTTTATAAAGGATAAATTGGCTCTACCATATTCTCTTGTATTGGATGGTGCAACTTGCCCGCCCGAAAAATGTGCTAAATATTGCGCACCATAACACACCGTTAAAAGTGGTTTTTTACCTCTAATTTCTGATAAATCTGGGTGTAAAACGTTTTCTCCTCTTACAGAGTTTGGACTACCAGAAAGCAAAACTGCTTTAAAATCTTCTTGATTTTTAGGTGGATTGTTATATGGGTGAATTTCACAATAAATGTTTAATTCTCTAACTCTTCTTGCAATTAACTGGGTGTATTGCGAACCGAAATCTAAAATAAGTACTTTGTCTTGTTGCATGCGCAAAAATAATATTTTGATTTGGAATTGAAAGCAAAGTTATGCCAGAAAATTTTAGAAATATTTTTAGCATTTCTAATTTACTTAAATGCATTAAAAATTACCTAAAATTTATAGACAATGGCATTAATATTCATTCCTGCACCAACAGAAGCTAAAATTGCAACATCACCTTTTGTTATGCTTTGTTTGTCTATTTTACCTTTTAAAACCAAGTCTAATAAAGTTGGTACAGTTGCTACAGAACTATTACCAAGCTTATGAATGCTCATTGGCATAACACCTTCTGGTGCTTTTATTTTAAACAACCTATAAAAACGTTTAATAATGGCTTCGTCCATTTTTTCATTGGCTTGATGTATAAATATTTTTTTTACATCTGTTATGGCAACGCCACTTTTGTCTAAAGCAACTTTCATGGCAGCAGGAACATTTGTAATGGCGAATTCATAAATCTTTCTACCATTCATTTTTATGTAACGTACATTTTTATCTTCTGTAGTATTATAAGAATTGCCAAAGTGTAAAAAATAAGCTTCGTCTTTTGCAAAAGTTTGTGAGGCATGACTTAAAATACCTACATTTTGCTCGGTTGTTTTTTCTACAATACAAGCGCCTGCACCATCACTATAAATCATGGCATCTCTATCGTGCTTATCTACAACTCTAGATAATGTTTCTGCACCAATAACCAAGCATTTTTTTGCCATATCTGCTTTAATAAATGCTTGCGCTTGTATAACACCTTCTACAAAACCTGGGCAACCAAAAAGTAAATCATATGCTACACAATTGGGGTTTGCAATACCTAACCTATATTTTACTCTTGTTGCTAAACTGGGCAAAGTATCTCCTTGAATTGCGCCTTGTTTTACATCTCCAAAATTGTGTGCAACAATTATATAATCTAAATCTTCTGCATTAATCGCTGCATCTTTTATTGCTTTTTGGGCGGCAAAAAATGCCAAATCAGATGTTTTGAAGTCTTCTTTTGCATAACGCCTTTCTTCTATACCCGTAATATCTTTAAACTTACTAATTATAGTTGTGTTTTCTGATGCAAATTCTGAACCGTCTTCATTTAAAAAATGGGTGTTTAAAAAAGCACTATTTTCCTTTTTTACTGAAGGAATAAATGTTCCTGTTCCTGTAATTTTTGAAGAAATCATATTGTTGGGTTTTATATTTCAAATATAGAAAAAGTTATTTTTGATATTTATTATGCGCGCATAGCATTGTTACATTCAACTTCTTAAAAAAATGGAATTTGTTAAAGTTTACTGAAAATGCTAATCTTTATATAAATTCATTTTTAATTGCATTACTGTAGCAATAGAAAGCGCTCTATTCTTCATACGTTCTGCAATTACACCATTAAAATCTTTATTTATGGTTTGAAATAAATACGATGTCCAAATGCTGAAATGTTCTTTTGTAAAGGCTATAAATGTATTTTTGTCTAAATGCTTTTGCATTGTATTGTTTTGATAACTAGTAGTATCAAACAAAATATCGTTCCAAAAATCTGAAATAATTTCTAAGTGTGTTTGTAATTGGTTTGCTTGCACAATATCTTTAAAAAAGGGAAACATTTGTTTGTCTGCGAGCAATAAGTTATAAAAATTGGTGATGATGGTTAAAATATCTTTTTGATTTGCAATGTCTGGTTTCATATTTTTAACTTAGATCTTAAAAAATGTTTTTGTGTTTTAACAAGTGCTTTTAAAATGGCAATATGCGTTAAGGATTGCAACGGCATCCTTTTTGCTTTTTCGCAAAAAGATATAGTGGAAAGCCTGTTAAAACGCCCAAATAATAATATTACAAATAGCTACTATCAAAAGAAAAGGGCAATAATGCGCTTAAGGAATCTGTTTTGATGATTTGCCCAATTTCTCCCATAAAAATAATAGGAAAAGGTTGTTTTTGAGTAATTTCATACTCTGCTAATGCTTGTCTGCAGGCACCACAAGGACCTACTGGTTTGTTTACTTTGGTAATATTTGAGCTTGCTGAAACGGCTAATTTTAGGATTTTTATTCCTGGAAATTGTGCTCCTGCATAATAAACTGCTACTCTTTCTGCGCATAAACCAGAAGGATATGCTGCATTTTCTTGGTTGTTTCCTAAAATAATTTCGCCATTTTCTAACAAAATTGCTGCACCTACATTAAATTTAGAATAAGGTGCGTATGCTTTTTTTCTTGCACTTATAGCACTAAGCATTAGATTTTTATCTTCTAATAACATTTCTTCTAAAGTATCAAATACTTTTACGGTTGTTGCTATTTTTATTTCTTTCATACTTTTGGGCGTCAAAAAAAAGCAGCCTATGTATAGAACTGCTTTTGTGTGGGTAATTTACGAAAAATAGTTTTGCAATTAATAGTCTTCGTACAACTCTCCTAAATCAAACGATAACGAGAAACGTAAAGAATTTTCTAATGGATTATTTACATCTGAAGCGTTGATTAAATACGATAAATCTATGTTTAATGCATTGGTTTTAAAACCACCACCTAAAGTAAAGTATTGTCTATTTCCTTTGTTTTCGCTTTCATGAAAATAACCACCTCTTAATGCAAATGCGTTGTTGTATAGGTATTCTGCACCTAATGCATAGGTTGTTTCTTGCAACTCTTCACTAAAACCACCTGGAGCATCTCCAAAAGAACTAAAAATACCGCTTAAAAAACCTTGGTCCTGGTCTGATTGATCTGGTTGTGGTGATGGCACTAATAATTTGGTAAATTCTACTGTTGTGGTAATGGTATTATAATCATCTAAAATAAAATCGAAACCACCACCAAGTTTTAAATTGGTTGGTATAAAATCTTCATTATTAGCGTCTGTTGTATAATTTACTTTTGGCCCAATATTGGTAATATTAAAACCTAATCTGTAACGCCCGTTAAAATTACCATAATTTTCTTCGAAAGATTGGTAATATCCAGAAACATCTACTGCAAAAGAATTAATAGGTTGCAACGCATTACCTGCTGTACCATTAAATGCAAGGTTAGAGCGAATGTATTTTAAGGAAACTCCCATTGAAAAGGTTTCGCTTAATTTTAAAGAATAACTACCTGTTGCTACAAATTCATTAGGATTTATAGAGCCATTTGACATACCTTGGTTGTCTGTTAAATCTATTTGACCTAAAGAGAAATATTTAAAATCTGCACCCCACGCGGCGTTATCACTAAATCTATTTATGTAAGAACCACTACCTACAAAAATATCATCTGTTAAATTACGTAGCCAAGGTGAATAGGTAATACCTGTTTTAATTTGTCTGTTGCTAAAAGCTATTTTTGCTGGGTTATGAAATAAAGACCACGCGTCTGACGATGTAGCTACACCAATATCTCCCATACCTCCTGCTCTTGCATCTGGCACTATTAATAGAAAAGGTGTTGCTGTAGTTATTCCCCCGTTTTGTGCGGAAACCTTAAACACTGCTAAAACACCTAAAAGTAAACCGATTGCTAATTTTTTCATTTTATATTTTTCTTATTTTATTTTTTTACAAATATCTAATTTTTATTGAAGTATTACTAATTTTTCGTACTTCTCTGAAACTAAATTGCTTGTAGTTGCTTTTACACGTATTTTATAAACATAAACAC
The DNA here is from genome assembly GCF_947495205.1 of uncultured Polaribacter sp. Taxonomy (GTDB): domain Bacteria; phylum Bacteroidota; class Bacteroidia; order Flavobacteriales; family Flavobacteriaceae; genus Polaribacter. The sequence goes on from NZ_CANLXV010000007.1 coordinate 130,685, forward strand.
CTTTACCAATTTTGTTGCCAAAATCATCTAAACCATTCCAACTGATACTTCTAGATAAGTTACCTGCAGTTTGCACGTTTCTGTTTATTGTTTTTATAATTTTACCTGCAACTGTAAATATTTGTACTTGCACTTCTAAGTTTTCGTTTGGTTTGTTGTGATTAAACCAAAACTCTGTATAGTTTACAAACGGATTTGGATAGTTTAATACGTTTTCTAAATTTAAAACAGTATCACTAACTACTACAAAATTTAACGTTGTTTCTGACGAATTATTATAAGTGTCCCAAGCTTTAATTTTTAGGGTGTGTGGGCCTACTTCTAAATCTCTTAATCTATAAGTTACTTTTCCTCTGGTGAAATCGTTTACTTCGGTTTGATAAAAATCATTTAAAATAATGGGGTTTCCTGTATCGCCATCTAAAATACCCACAATATCATGATCTACTGCTGTTATAGATGTATTTATGCCACTGCTGTCTGATAAAACGGCTATTAAATTTGGGGATGAATTTGTATTGCCACCGTCTGTAAAAGATTCATCATTCATAAACAGGTTTAGTTCTGGACCTTGATTGTCTTCTGGTGCGTTTTCATCTATTCCTCCTACAACAACATCAAAATTTGCGCCTGCTTTTTCTGTGCTGCCATTTTCTGCGTAAAAACTTAATTTTGCTTTACCAAATGCTATTTTTATATCTTTTGGCACCACAAAATCAAACTTAAAACTCCCATTTTCTACGGTAGATTGCCCTCTAAACAGCTTACTATCTTGAGTGTCAAAAGGTAAAATTACGCCAAAACCATCGTTATCTAAGGTGGTTTTGTCTATGGGTTTATCAAAAATTGTGGTAGATAGCGAACCGTTAAAATTGTTTAAAACAGCGTCTGTATTATCTACAATTACGCCTTCAAAACTTACTTTAGATAATGCTTTTAAGGTATCTAATGTTTGGGTAATATCTTTACCATTCATCTTTGTAATTTTTACATTTGGCTCTGGTACTGCCAATTTCATAGCAGGATCTCCAAAAGAGTAAATAAAGAATTTTTGCGGGTTAGAGAATCGATTTTTAGCCACCATCAAAGATTCTGCTATGGTAAAATCTTCATTATTAAACTCTAACAACAATCTTATTAAACGTTCGTTAAAACTTTGACCAACACTTATAAACACTTCTCTTGTAGTAGTAATCATGCTTGCTGAACCTCCATTTTTATTCCAAAATGTTAATTCTCCTGCAGTAATTCTGTTGGGATTATCAAATCTAGAAAAATCACAAGTAACAGTAATTAGTAAAGGTAAAGTTGTGGCGTTATTAAAAGCTTGTATTTGTGGCTTTTCTAGTATTCTTTCAGAAGCAAAACCATCTTCACCACCATGACCAAAATAATCAAAAACCAAAGTACCTTTTTCTATGGCATTATTTATAGCATTATTTACGTCTGGATAACGCTCACCACCAGAAGAATTTTGTTGTACAAATGCGTCTACATATATTTTATTAACATTAAAAACAGGTTTACTTTGTTTAATTTCATCTGCAATAGATTCTACACCTCCTTGTATTACGTCTTCTCCACTAACATCTATATCATCTGCTAATAATGTTATGGTATTTCGCCAATCTCCAATGGCTTCTGTGCTATAATAACTTAAAATTTTATCTACTACATCTTTTGCTTGCGTTATGCCTGTAACTGGTATTCTACTAGACACAACATCTATAGTATGTGTTCTTAACATGGTACCTTCATCATCATCTAACATCACAAAAAAGTCATCTGTTACAAAAGAGTTTGCTAAATTAAAACTGAGTGTTGATAGTTTTACGGGTACAATATTATTGTTGCTTGGAATTCTATCTTTATAATCATAAGAAGCATCACCAAAAAAAGCAACAAACTTTAATTTTGTTTGTTCTGTAGTATTGGTGTCATATAAATGTTTAATAAAGTCTCTAATTCCTGTAATATCTTTAGAACCTGAGGCAAACTCGTTGTAAATTTCATCTACATCTACAACTTTAGTGGTTAAATTTGAATTTGTTTGATGGTAATCTGCCAACCTTTGAGCCTGTGGTATAAGATCTGAACTTGTAATTACTAAGTAATTGATATCTCTTAAAGCCCGTAAGTTTTGATTTTTAATTTTTACATTATTAATTACCTCTGGTATAAAATAATCTGAATCATTTAAAACAATATACTCTTTTAATTCGCCACCATTATCTGTAAAAGAAAAAGTATTTGCAGTACTTTCATTAGTAATTACTTGAGGTGATAAAAAGTTAGTTACATCCCAAACTTGAGCGATAGCATTTACATTTGAAATTTGAAAATTTACTGCTGCAGTATTATTTAATTGGTTGTATGCTCTAAATGAAAATTGTTTACCTGTAGCATTTAAATTTTTTTGCCCAATTACCTCTATATAATCTAAATATGCATTTGCAGACGGATTTCCATTATTGTTGTAGGTTAATTCTAATACAATTGCCTCTTTTGTATTGACAACACTTGCGTCTCGCTCAGAAACATTGGCTTTAGTTAATCCACCAGGACTTAAATTAAAAAAACTAAGTGTGTACAAATCTTGATTATCTACTTTTACAGCTATAGATGATGCTGTTATAGAAGTACTAACTGCTCTTGTTTTTATTGCCACACTTTGATTAGATACAGCGTTTTCAAACGGAATTACAAAAGACTGAACGTCTTCTACACTAAAATTATCATTAAAAAACCACTGTGTTCCTGCCCCAAACAAATTCAATTCTTCTTTTTCATAAAAAACGAAATCATCAAAAGTGGTTATTGTTAAAGTAGCTTCTTCTTGAATTACAGGTTTTGCTTGTATTCTTTTACCCGGAGAATCTCCCACAGTGATAAAATAATATGCCTTATCTGAATAAATATTCTGCCTGTGATTTGCATTCTCAGGAGCACTACTATACTCCCAATCATGAGGACCTTTAGCGTAAAAAAGAATAAAATCATTGGCATCAAAAGAATTATCTTGCTCACCTTCTATAAAAATAGCATTTTCCTGCAAATCTTTATATCTAAAATCTCCATTTACCACAGGTAAAAGGCTACCACCGTTACCAAATATTTTAATATTTCTTGGATTTAAATTATTAGTGGAAATTCCTATTCTTTGTAATAAATTTCTATCAATTTTAAAAACACCTGTTGTATCTACCGCAAACTTATACCAGTCTCCTGTAGATAAAACAGAGTTTTCTGTTTGCGCGTAATTTGTTTGCAGCAGAAAAAAAACAGAAAAAATGTAAAAAAAATGTTTCATAGAATTAATAATTAATGAACGAAAAATAAGAAAAGATATTTTATAAATGCAAATATAAATTATACTAAACTTAAATTGATACCGTTTTAAATGTTGTGACAAAAAAAAGGATGCGTTAAATTTAATTTTTTACTTGTCTAAAATTATATTTATCGTAAATTGCAATACTAATAAAAACCCTAAATAATTTTCTATTAGAAAATGAAAAATATTTTTAAAATTACTTTAGTTGCACTAATAACAGTGCTTTTGGCAAACTGTAACAGATCTACCACAGGTAAATCTAGATTAACAGGTTTATCTTTTAACAACCCAAAAGATGGCAATTATATTGGCAATAGTTCTTTTGATGGCCAAGAATCGCCTTTAGGTATGGTATCTATAGAAGGTGGAACCTTTACAATGGGCCAAGTACAAGATGATGTAATGTTTGATTGGAATACAACTCCAAAGAAAATTCATGTGAGATCTTTCTTTATGGATGAAACGGAAGTAACCAATGCAGAATATTTCTTATATGTACAATACATGAAAGATGTTTTTCCCCCTTCTCAAGAGGAATACAAACATATTTACAACGCTGTTTTGCCAGACACTTTAGTTTGGAGAAAAAGTTTAGGAAATACAGACATTCTTAGTGAAAACTACTTTAGACATCCTGCTTATGCAAATTACCCTGTAGTTGGTGTAACTTGGACGCAAGCAAACCAATACTGTAAATGGAGAACAAATGCTGTGAACTTAAAAAAATTAATAGATAGAGGATTCATTAAAAATATTTTTGAATCAGATTCTATTCGAAACTTTTTTGATACTGATAGATTTTTATCTGATTCTGATGGATTATTCGAAGGAGATTCTACTATCTATAAAAGAGGTGTTAAAACAAGAGTTGCGCGGTCTAAAGGAGATCCTAAACCAGATAGAAATGCTTTTCAAGGTAGAAAAATTACACAAGCAGATGGTATTTTACAACAAAAATTTAGATTACCTACTGAAGCTGAATGGGAATATGCAGCAAAAGCTATAATTGAAAATAGAGAATACAACAACATCCGAGGAAGAAAAAAATATGCTTGGGATGGCAAGTATACCAGAGAGTCCCAAAAAAGACATAGAGGTAACCAATTGGCAAACTTTAAACAAGGCAGAGGAGATTATAGTGGTTTAGCAGGTTGGAGCTCAGATGGTTCGGATATTCCAATTCGTATTAAAGCATATCCACCAAATGCTTTTGGTTTATATGATATGTCTGGAAACGTTGCAGAATGGGTTGCTGATGTTTACAGACCAATTATTGACAATGAAGCTAACGATTTTAATTACTTTAGAGGAAACTTATTTACTAAAAAATTAATTGACCAAGAAGGTAAAGTTGTTATTGTAGGTAATGATGTTGCTGTAGAATATGATACTTTACCAAATGGTAGTGTTGTGCCTAAACAACTACCTGGTTCTATTAAATATGTACCAATTACAAAAAGTGATGCAGCATTTAGAACCAACTTTTCTAAATCAGAAAATGCAGATATTGGTGATGGAGATTTAAATTCAAGTAGATTTTTTGAAGATGATTCTGATAGGTTTGCCTCTAGACCTAGCATGTATAACTCTCCTAAACAACCAAGAATTAAAAGAGACTCTATAACTGGTAGAGATATTTTAAATATTGATGCTAAAAAACGAAGAACTTTAATTAGTAACCAAACTAGAGTTTATAAAGGAGGTTCTTGGGCAGATAGAGAATACTGGCTAGATCCTGCACAAAGAAGGTATTTACCAGAATACATGGCCACCAATTATATTGGCTTTAGATGTGTTACAGACCAATTGGGTCCTATGACATATAAGAAAAGAAAAGCGAGAGGTACTCGAAGATAATTTTAATTTCAAAACAATTCACCCTCATTATATCAATTTTATAATGAGGGCTTTTTTTTACCCGTAATATTATGACAGTTGAAGAGCTATATAAATTATACATCGTAAATTATTTAGTAGATACAGATACTAGAACAATAAGAAAAAACTGTTTGTTTTTTGCATTAAAAGGGGATAATTTTAATGGCAATAAGTTTGCTACAGAAGCTATAGCAAAAGGTGCTAAATTTTGTATTATCGATGAAAAGGAATTCGAAATAAAAGGCAAAACAATTCTTGTAAATAATGTTTTAAAAACCCTTCAAGATTTAGCAAAATATCATAGAAAACAACTTAACATACCTGTTATAGCTTTAACTGGTAGTAATGGTAAAACTACTACAAAAGAGTTGATAAAAAAAGTACTGCAACAAAAGTATAAAACAGCGGCAACAAAAGGTAATTTAAATAACCATATTGGTGTTCCTTTAACTTTATTATCAATTACTCCAAAAGAAGAAATTGCTATTATAGAAATGGGTGCAAATCATCAAAAAGAAATTGCTTTTTTGTCTAACATTATAAATCCAGATTATGGCTATATTACCAACTTTGGAAAAGCACATTTAGAAGGATTTGGAGGTGTAGAAGGTGTTATAAAAGGAAAGAGTGAACTATATACACACCTAAAACAAAATAACAAAACGGCTTTTATAAATCCTAATGATGCTATTCAATTAGAAAAAACAAAAGATTCTAAAACAATTTTATTGAAAGAAAACATAAAATTTATAGGTGCCAATCCTTTTGTTGAGCTGTCTTATCATAAAACTATCATTAAAAGTAATTTAATTGGTGAATACAACTATAACAATATAGCTATTGCCATTACTATAGGAGATTTTTTTAAAGTAGAAAATAATAAAATTAAGGAAGCTATTGAAAGTTATGTTCCCAAAAACAATCGATCTCAAATTATACAAAAAGGGAATAATCATATCATTTTAGACGCTTACAATGCTAATCCTTCTAGTATGACAGCTGCGATTCACAACTTTGCGCAATTAGCAGAAAAATCTAAAACTATTATTTTAGGCGATATGTTTGAGCTAGGAGAGGATAGTGCTAAAGAACATCAAGAAATAGCTAATCTAACCGATTCACGAGCCTTTAATGCTACCTATTATGTTGGCGAACATTTTTCTAAAACAAATACAAAAAATTTAAAATTTACAGATTTTGAAGCTTTAAAGGTGTATTTAACTAAAGCACCTTTAAATAACCAATCTATTTTAATTAAAGGCTCTAGAGGTATGCAACTAGAAAGGGTTTTAGAACTTATAAATTAAAATTTTTCTTGTGGTATATTACCAACCTATCTATTGGTCTTTGTATTACATCTGTAATTTGTAGGTTATTCTTTTTAGCAACTTCTTCTAAAATATCTCTAAAATAATGTGCAATAGAACCAACAAAATAAATAGCCGTATCTTTAGTTGCATCAAAGGGTAAAACGCGGTACTTAAAAAATTTCTCAAAGCCTTTTTTGATTAATTTCTTAACGTATTTATCATCTTTAAAATCTAACATGAACTTCGCAAAAGAAGCTAAATACATATTTGGATTTGCTTCTTTATAGATTTGCTTTTTAATGTGATCTGCGTCTAAATTAAATTCTTTATCGAATTTTAAGGCTATATTTTGTGGCATTTCCTTATAGTAATAGTCAATAATTAATTTTTTGCCAAAATAATTACCACTTGCCTCATCCATTAATAGATAACCTAAAGATGGCACCAATGATTGCATATTTTTTCCATCATAATAACAACTGTTAGAACCTGTACCTAAAATACAAACAACAGCAGGCTTTTTACCAGTAGCTGCATAAACAGCGCCTAACATGTCTTCTGCAATAAAAACATTTGCATTAATAAAAATAGTTTCTAAAGTATTTTTTAAAATAGTCGTAGGTTTAGGAGTACCACAACCAGCACCATAAAAATGAATTTCTTTTACCTGATCTTTTATATGAATTAGCTGCAACATATTCATAATCCTATGATGTAGTTCTTCTTCTGCAACAACTGCAGGGTTTAAACCTAAAGTTCTCACTCTAAATTCTTCTTCTTTATGTTCATTTATGGCAATCCAATCTACTTTTGTAGAGCCACCATCTGCAATTAAAATCATATTAAATATTGTTTTTATCAAAGATAGAATAACTAAATGCAATAGGCAGCAGGTGTGGAAACTTCAATCGTTTTCGCTTAAAATTATTTTAAAATGCAATTACTAAAAGCAATCTGTTGTGCATTGTAATAAGATTCTGTAAATTCGAGGTAAAATTTACGATTGAAATGAGTAAAACTTGTATGAAGAATGAGAATTTTAGCAATAAAAGTTTCGATACATTTTTTTAGTTTCGTTAGCTACATTCAATCAAAATATATTTAAATTTCGCTAATCTCAAAATCACTCGAACTTACATTTTTTAGTGAAATAAATTCTTAATACAAAACAGTTTAAAAGTAATTGTTATGCACTATGCCATTTCTTTTTAAAATCTTTGTACCATTCCTTTCCCTTAACGTACCCCAAACTTAGTATAAAACCTAAAAAAACAAATGCTATTATTATTAATAATCTTTTTGGTGCTGACTTAATTTTTGGAATCGTAACAGGTTTTAGTATGGTAAAAATTGGAGTGTCTTTTTTAACCTGCAAACGTTCAGATTCTAGTTGTTTTGCCAATTCTGAATAAATAGTAAAAGATAAATTATAATCAGACTGTAATTCCAATAATTTTGTTCTGGCTAAAGCAGTATTTATAGCATTATTTTGATCTTGAAATAGCGCTAATTTTATTTTTTTAGCATTAAACTCTTTTTCTTTTTCTAAAAATCTAGATTTCGTAAACTCCAATTGCTCAATAGATTTTTGAGTTTTAAATGCTATGGCATATTCCTGTAGAAGTTCTTGAGCTCTCAAAGTCATTTGTGCACTAGCTACTGGGTCTGACATGGTAACATCAATAGAAATAAAACCTTCCTTAGCATTTACTAATAAATTAATTTGACTTTCTAAAATTTTTATCAAATCATAATCCTTCTTGCTAATTTCTATGATTTGATTTTTATCATCAGTTTGAATCGCAACTTTTTCGGTATCAGATTTTAATGCTGAAATAACTAATCCAGGTAAACCAATAGTATATTTCCTTATGCTAGCTAACACCCCAGGATTATGAATTTCTAAATAATAATCCCTGTATGCAATTAATGTATCTAATTCTTTAAGTTTTAATTTTGTATTAAGCAACTCTAATTGAAAAGGAATACTGTTTACAATTTGGGGATACAACTCTGGAGAAATCTCTGTTCGAACATCATTACCCCCAAGATTGATTCCTGCGAGCGAAGCCAAGCCACCTAAATTACCACCTGCTGACTTACCTTGTCCAACTGGGACAATCGTAGTACTAGCAGTATACTGATTTACAGAAAAAATAGCTACAAATAGTCCTATAAGAAAAAAGCATAAAGTAATCATTACAATGGTTTTACGTGCAAACCAAAACTCTTTTAGTAATGCAATTACATCTATAGAATCTTCATTTAATGACTGATCAATGGTATTTTCCGAATTCATTTTAGTGGTGTGATTTGATAAATTATTACTATAGTTATTTTCTGATTAATTAGTTAAAGCCTGAATAAGCAAGCCTAAGGTAGCTAGTGAAGTAGTAATTCCAAGAATTTCTTGGGTAGATAACTTATTTTTATTTTCTACCTTGGTAGGTACAAAAATGCCTGCACCTGGTTCTAATTTTGGATAAAATTTAAAAAACAAGAACTTTTTTACCGTTTTTATTTCTCCATTACTATACCTTACAAATACTTTCGATTTTTTGGCTGCATTTGTAAAACCTCCAGAATTATTTACGTAATGTTTTAGTTTACTATTCTTAGTAAACTGCACTAAGGAGGGTACTAATACCTCTCCTGAAACTTGCACGGTTGGTTTAATTTCTGGAATCAACAACCTGTCTCCCTCTTCTAAAACTAAATCTATATCAGAACCTGGTTTTTTTAAAATTGCTTCTAAATCAATACCAATAGAAGTAGTTTTACTATTAGAAAATTGTTTCAATTTATCAATAGAAACATCTTCATCATCTACATTATATATAAGATCTTGTATCGCAGTTCTGCCAACAAGTCTAAATAAAGTAGCACCTTTAACATATGCATAATCTGTGAGTCCTCCTGCCCTATTAACTAAATCAGATATTCGTTCATTCTTGTCTTTTAAGACATAGCCTCCACTATAATTTACCTGTCCAGAAACGGTTACTTTTTTTTGTTTAGTGTATCCTTTTAAATACCTTACGTTTATTTGATCGTAAGGCTCTAAATAAAAAGGTTCTCCATTATTAATTGCCAAATTGGTATCTGATGAAATTGTAAAAACATCACTTAAAGTAGAAAAACTGCCATCTTTTAACCTTCTAGATATGCTGATAACATTAGGATCTGCTCCCTCTTTTAAACCACCAGATAATGCGATTACATCTTCAATCTCTAATTTATCAACATACTCTAAATTTCCTGGCTTATTTACAGCCCCAGAGATACTAATTTGTCTTTTTTCTCTTAACTCTTTTTTATTAAAAATTTTTATTTGGTCATTAGGTTTCAGTAAAATGGTGGTCTTTCCCGTTAAAATATTCTCTATAGAAAAAGAGATATTCTCTTTAGCTGTATTATCTATAGTTCTCACTAGTAAACCTCTTGGTAAAAATGCCTCTGGAGTTACACCCTCTGATTTTGAAAGTAGCTGTTTAAGCGTCATATTTTCCAAAAGTTCAAAATTACCCGGTCTATATACTTCTCCTTCTATAGTAATCTTGTTTTTAAAAATATCTAAAGATTCTTGTACAATTAATTTATCTCCCGCCTTGACTAAAAAGTTATTCAAGTTATCAAAAGCTACCTCTTTAATTTCTTTTTGACTGCCGTTTAAACGTTCTAAAACTAGCAAATCCGTATAAGCCTTTGGCGTAAATCCACCAAAATAAAGCACCAAATCACTTAAGGTTTGATTGTCTTTTAGTTCATAAATTCCAGGTCTTTTCACAGCTCCTTCTACAGAAATTAAATTATTATAAGGTTCTACCAATAAAACATCTTGATCTTGGAGTTTTAAATTGTTCTTTTGCGTTCCGTAAAGTAAATAATTATAAATATCTAAAACAGCTACCACCTTGTCTTTTCTAATTAACTTTATGTTTCTAAAGGTTCCCAATTTTGTTGGACCTCCTGATTTATAAAGTGCATTTAAAACTGTAGAAAGTGAGTTTAAGGAATATGTACCAGGCACTTTAACCTCACCAATAATGTTTACTTGAACCGTTCTAATTTTAGACACGGTTACATTGGTATAAATTTTATTATAATTATTTCTAGAGACACCAATACCTGCATGCTTCTTTTTTAATTTAGACACTATTTTTTTACTGGCATCGTCCAAACTAAATCCATTAATGTAGATAAAACCAATACCTGCTATTTTAATGCTCCCTCTTTTATTTACCGTTGCCCTGTATGTTACTTCTGATGCGCCCCATAAATCCACCATTATTTCATCTCCTGGACCAATTTGGTAATTTTGTGGAACTGCTATATTAACACTAGGTTCAAAACTAATTTTTGAATTATTAAAAAAATCGTAGCCAAAAATATTAGAACCAGTACTGTTTTTTTTTATAACTTGACCATCTTTTAATCCATAAGGTTCTGTAGCTGCATCCTTAACGGATTGTTGTTTTAAAACCTTATTCTCAACAGACTTAATTGTACTTAAATTTTTTACACGTTGTTTAAATTGGCTAATTTTATCACTAGGTATACCTTGTAATTTACCCACTGCCTCTAGCTGATTTAAAGAGTACCCATTTTTCTGCATACTTGACCAATAGGACGCTATTTGATCATCTGATAAAGCATTTACATCTACGTTTTTAATAGAACTTAAATCTTGTGCGAGGACTAGTGATGTTAAAAAAGTAAAAAAAAAGAATATTTTTACTTTTTTATTCGTTTTGAACATAATTTAATTTTTTGGGCAAAAGTAATAATTTTATTAGTAAAGTACTCTATATAGTAACCAGGAATATAACTATTTCTTTATTTTTTTTCTCACAAAAAAGAAACTAGAAATTAACTATAATTATGAAGAGAGTATCTTTTTCTTGTTATCTAATTTTTCGAACTTGGAATTATTTGAAATAAACTCAGGAACAAGTAGTTTTAAATTTAATACAATATCATTATTGGTTAAAATATGATTATTATTTGTAACATAATCTATTTGTTGTTTTGCCTGCAAATAATCAAATTCTGTTGTTTTGGCAATCATAATTTTCTTATGATATGTTTTCATTGTATTTTCTTTGTTAGACAAAAGTTCTTCGTACAACTTTTCTCCCGGTCTTAAGCCTGTGATTTCTATATCAATATCGTCAGGATATTTTAAACCAGAAAGAGAAATCATTCGCTTTGCCATATCAAAAATCTTTACAGATTTCCCCATATCAAATATATAGATTTCCCCTCCTTCACCCATGGTTCCTGCTTCTAAAACTAGCCTACAAGCCTCTGGTATTGTCATAAAAAATCTTGTAATATCCTTATGCGTTACTGTTAATGGTCCTCCATTTTCAATTTGCTTTTTAAATAGCGGTATTACAGAGCCATTAGATCCTAAAACATTACCAAAACGGGTAATTGTAAATTTTGTTTTACTGCTTTCTTTACTTAAGCAAGTGATGTATTTCTCTGCAACACGTTTTGTAGCCCCCATAACATTTGTAGGGTTTACTGCTTTATCTGTGGAAACCATTACAAACCGATCTACACCATACGCTACAGATAAATCTGCAATATGCTTTGTACCAATAACATTTACTTTTACCGCTTCGTAAGGACTTTGTTCCATTAGAGGTACGTGTTTATATGCCGCTGCATGAAATACTTTCTCTGGCCTATACTGCTCAAAAATTTCTTTCATTCTCTTTACATCTCTAACATCTGCAACAATAGGGGTAAAATTCTTTTTAGAATTATTAATTAATTCTTGCTGTAAATCATATAATGAAGATTCTGCTTGATCTATTAACACTAGTAATTTTAAATCGCAATTCGCAAGTTGTCTGGAAATTTCGCTACCAATAGAACCTGCTGCACCAGTCACAAATATCACATTATTGTTTACTTGCCTTTTTACTATGGGATTGTCTATAAAGATTTGTTGCCTCCCTAATAAGTCATCAATATTTATTTGTTTTATTTGATTCGCTTTTAAATCTCCATCAATCCATTGTGTTAAAGGTGGTACTATTTTTACTTTTAGATTTAGTTTTAATAAATCATCAGTGATTTGTAAAAGTCTACTTGGCTTAATATTTTGTATGGAAATAATAATTTCAGAAATGTTATACTTTTCTATAAAGGCTTTATTTACTTTAGCAGAATTGTAAATTTTAATTCTATCAATTTTCTTATTAATTTTATTCAAATCATCATCTATAAAACCTAAGATATCGTAACTATTCCCTCTTTCTCTATTTAATGCCCCATAAGTTACGATTCCAGAATCACCGGCTCCATAAATTAATACATTTGTTATTGTTTTTAAGTCTGTAGAAATAACCTCATAAAATGCTTTAAAAATATACCTACTTATAATAAGTGTAAATACTGAAACTAAATAATGAATTAGTATAATTGATTTAGGAATGGTAAAGCCTTTATAAACGCCTAAAAATTGGTTTACAACAACCAAAAAACTAACAAAGAAACTATAGATAGTAACTCCAAAAAAAACATTAAAGGCATCTTTAGTACCTGTGTGTCTTATAACTCCTTTATAAGAACCAACTATTAAGAAACTAATTAAAGATAAAACAATAATTACAGGTAATTGATATTTAAGATTAGAAGTATCAAAATTTAAACTAACATTAAAACGAACAGCGTACGCCACTAAAAAAGAAAAACAAACCAGTAAAATATCTACAAGTAGTACTAACCATTTTGAGGCGTATTTGTTTAATGCTTTTAAAAATAATGTTCTTATCATTACGTTTGCTCTTTATGGTCAAATCTACAAAAATTTCTTAATTCTAGCCGTTTTTTTTTTAATCTTCTGTTTTTATTGTAATAATCTGCTGATGACCTAAGACCAATATTCTAAATATATTCACTAATTATTTCTGCGTTAAAAGTAGAGTTAACAAAATTAGCTACAAGTACTATTGGCTTGTAATAAAAATAAGCTTTGCTCACTTATAAAGAATATGGTTTAAAGCAGCAACCAAAGTGAATTTCCGGCAGAAAATCGCATCATCTGTTTTAGGCTAAAACCTATAAAAAAACTCAGTACACTGCAATTTGATTGAATTTTCTCTTCCTATATGTTTATTATCATTTAAAAACTTAACTAGAGTTTCTTCAAATTAAAGCATAATATTTTCATTCATATTTATATCGGTAAAACAAATATTAAAAACGGATTTTGTAAATATAATTGTCCTTTCCATTCGTTTAAATATTAAGCTCTTAACTTTTTGAATCCGTAAATATACAAAAACATAAAAACTGCTACCAACACTAAAAATACATAAATTTGTATTGTTAGCTCTAACCTATATGTCTTGTAAACAATAAAATTCACAATTAATTGCAACAACGTATAAATCAAAGACACTTGTAAGTGGGGTACCTTTTTTTTGTCTACTAATTTTTGATAAATATGATGTCTATGCGGTTCTAAAACACTTTCTTTTGTATAAAACTTTCTATATAATAATGTATTCCCTGCATCTGCGCCATATACAATAACTAATAGTAAAATTAATGGTGAGTTTAATTTTACAGTGAAATACAAACCCACAAAGAATATTAACATACCAATAGAAATGCTACCAATATCACCCGCAAAAAAAAGGGCTTTTTTTCTAAAATTATAAAAACCAAAAATTATAATGGATAAAACGGTGTAAATTACTATTTCTGAATTTATGATTTGTTCATTTACATTTATAAAATAAAAACCAGAAATTGTAGCCAAACTATATAATCCAGTAATTCCATTAATGCCGTCCATAAAATTAAACATATTAATGATACCTACACCCATAACAAAGTAAAGCACAAATAAATATATTGGAAAAAAAGGAATATTTATTTGATACATGATTAGTGCAATGGCTAAAATTTGAAAAGGAAATCGAACCTTAGAACTTAATGTATATATATCATCTAAAAAACTTACAATAGCGATAGATAAAACTCCAATAAAAAAATAAGGGTATTCAAAATTATTGAAAAAGAAAAACAATATTATAGCTATAGTAAAAAGAATACCACCACCTCTAATTGTAGATTTTGTATGTGAACTCCGTTGATTAGGCTTGTCTATAATTTTAAATTTAATGGCTAGTTTTAAATATAAATAAGATATAATTGCTAAAACTGCAAAAATGACGAAGTATTTTAACATGATTATAAGTTATATATTATTTATACATTTCTTTGTAATATGATTGATAAGCACCGCTTGTTACGTTATGTAACCAATCTTGGTTTTCTAAATACCATTTTATTGTTTTTTCGATGCCCTCTTCAAATTGAAGTGATGGCTCCCAACCTAATTCTTCTTTTAATTTGGTTGAATCTATTGCATATCTTAAATCATGGCCAGCTCTATCTGTAACATACGTAATTAATTTATCTGATGTACCTGGAGCTCTACCGAGTAATCTATCCGCAGTTTTAATCATCACTTTTATTAGGTCTATATTCTTCCACTCATTAAAACCACCAATATTATACGTTTCTCCTAGTTTTCCTTTATGAAAAATAACATCAATAGCTCTTGCATGATCGTTTACAAACAACCAATCTCTTACATTTTCTCCTTTACCATACACAGGTAATGGTTTGTTATTACAAATATTATTGATAAATAACGGAATTAATTTTTCTGGAAATTGATAAGAACCATAATTATTAGAACAATTTGAAATTACTGTAGGGAATTGATACGTGTCTTGAAAAGCTCTTACAAAATGATCTGAAGATGCTTTTGAAGCTGAATAAGGCGAATGAGGATCGTAGGCTGTAGTTTCTAAAAAGAAACCTTCTTCACCTAAAGAACCATAAACTTCGTCTGTAGAAACATGATAAAATAATTTTCCTTCAAAATTATCTTGCCAATAATTTTTTGCTGCTTGTAACAAACTTAAAGTACCCATTACATTGGTTTGTGCAAAAGAAAATGGATCTTTAATAGACCTGTCTACATGAGATTCTGCTGCCAAATGTATTACATTGTCAATTTCATATTCTTCAAAAACTTTTTTTACTTTTTCAAAATCACAAATGTCACATTTTACAAATTTGTAATTCTCTTTATCTTCAATATCCTTTAAATTCTCTAAATTACCCGCATAAGTTAAAACATCCATATTAATTATGTTGTAATTTGGATATTTGTTTACCAAAAGCCTTACCAAATGTGAGCCAATAAAGCCTGCTCCTCCTGTTACTAAAATATTTTTCATTGCTTTTTTTTAATTTTTTAATTTAAAGATACATGCTTCTAAAGAGTCTTTCCAAAATGGAATACTTATGTTAAAATCATTTTTAATTTTAGATTTATTCAAAACAGAAAAATGAGGTCTTTTTGCTAAAGTAGGATAGTCTTTTGTTTCAATAGGTTTTACCTTGCAATCTAAATTCCCTAGCGCCATAATGGCAATTGCAAAATCGTACCAAGAAGCCACACCTTCATTTGAGAAATGATACACTTTACCGTTTGAATTGATGTTATTTTCTTTGCAACAAGATAGAATTTCCAAACAAGTACTCGCCAAATCTTTGGCATAAGTTGGTGTACCTACTTGATCAAAAATAACACCTAACTCTTCTTTTGTTTCTCCAAGACGCAACATGGTTTTAACAAAATTATTACCATAAGAAGAATACAACCAAGATGTTCTAATTACAATAGCATCAATACTACTATTTAATACTGCAAGTTCGCCTTCTCTTTTAGTTTGCCCATAAACCCCAATTGGGCTCACAATATCAGACTCTTGATAAGGTAAAAAACTATTTCCGTTAAAAACATAATCCGTAGAAATATGAATTAGCTTTCCATTTACCTTTTCTAGCGCTTTTACCAAATTTAAAACACCTGTTGCATTTACTTTTTGAGAAATCTCTTTGTCCTCTTCAGCTTTATCTACTGCTGTGTATGCTGCACAATTAATAATTGTATTAATTTTACCCTCTGTAATAAAACGTTCTAATTCGTTATAATTACAGATATCTAAATCAGGTAAATCTTTAAAAATAAAATTAAAATCTGTGTAATTATTTGCTATGTCTTTAATCTCAGAACCTAATTGACCATTAGATCCAGTAATTAATATATTCATCATTTAATATTCAAAAGGTGAGTCTAAGTCCGAAAATGCGATAAGATTTTTGTCTTTCTCAGACAACTTAACTTCTAATTCTGATAAACCCCAATTTATGGCTAAATCTTTATCGTTCCACTTTATTCCAAAATCGAAATCTGGAGCATAAGTATTGTCTACTTTATAAGCAAAAACTGCGGTTTCACTTAATACAGAAAAACCATGTGCAAAGCCTCTTGGCACAAACAACTGTCTTTTATTTTCTCCCGTTAACTCTACTGCGACGTGTTTACCATAAGTTGGCGATCCTTTTCTCACATCTACAGCTACATCCATAACTCGCCCCTCGACACAACGCACTAATTTAGCTTGGTTAAAAGGTGGCTTTTGAAAATGCAATCCTCTTAAAACACCTTTTGAAGATTTAGACTCATTATCTTGAACAAACTTTATTTTACAAACGTTTTCTTCAAACTTTTCTAAATTAAACGATTCTAAAAAATAACCTCGACTATCTCCAAATACAGAGGGCTCTATAATATAAACTTCGGGAATTTCTGTTTTAATAAATTTCATTCTTCTATTTAGCTAAATTTAATAAATATTGACCATAACCATTCTTTTTTAATGGTTCTGCTAGTTTTCTTAATTGAGTTTTATCTATATAATTCATAAAAAATGCAATTTCTTCTAAACAAGCAACCTTTAAACCTTGTCTTTTTTCAATCGTTTCTATAAATTGTCCAGCTTCCATAAGAGAATCATGTGTACCTGTATCTAACCAAGCAAAACCTCTACCCATTAATTGTACTTTTAAACTTTTTTTGTTAAGATATTCTTGATTTACAGTAGTTATTTCTAGTTCCCCTCTATGGGAAGGTTTAATTTTTTTGGCGATTTGAACTACATCATTCGTATAAAAATACAAACCTACCACTGCATAATTAGATTTTGGCTCTTTAGGTTTTTCTTCAATAGAAGTAACATTTCCTTCTTTATCAAACTCTGCTACTCCATACCTTTCAGGGTCATTAACATAATAGCCAAAAACAGTAGATTTATTTTCTTCTTCTACATTTTTTCTTGCAGATTGTAACATTTCTGTTAAACCATGACCATAAAAAATATTATCTCCTAATACCAAACATACATTATCATTACCAATAAAATCTTCACCAATAATAAAAGCTTGAGCTAAACCATCTGGACTAGGTTGTATTTTGTAACTCAGCTTAATCCCTAAATCTTCTCCTGAACCTAATAATTTCTCAAAATTAGGCAAGTCTTCTGGTGTAGAAATAATTAATATTTCCTTAATCCCTGCTAACATTAGCACCGATAATGGGTAATATATCATAGGTTTATCATAAACCGGTAACAATTGTTTTGAAACTCCTTTTGTTATTGGATACAAACGTGTTCCACTTCCTCCTGCTAATATAATTCCTTTCATAATTATTTATTTGAATAAAATTGATTTACCAATCTTCAAAACTAAGAATATTTTGGGGATTCCAACCAATACCTTTTGCTTTTGAATCGTCAAATGTAAGATTTTTTGTCATTTTTGAATACTTCCTTAAATTTATCGGAAATTCTTTGCCTAACATTTTTTCAATTAATTCACCAAAAATAGCTACAGATATCGCTAAAGGTTTAATTAAATTTAATACTTTAACATTAGCGTGTTTTTTTGAAATTGTTATTGATAATTCTTTAAAACTAGGATGATTACCATCCGTAAGATTATAAATTCCTGAATTTTCAAATAATACAGGACTAAATTCCGCAATATCTTTTGCTAAAACCATTGATTTTCTGGCTTTACCACCACATAAATTAGCATACTTACCAGATTTAATTCCATGTATCATAGCCTGTAAATTACCCAAAGGTTTTTTACCAACAATAAGGGGTAATCTAATAACAGTTGCCTTTATATCTTTATTTTTAATCCAATTAAGAAAATATTCCTCAGCCAAAATTTTACTTTTACCATATGGGTCTTGTGCTAATAAAGGTGAATTTTCCTTGATTAATTCACCATTTTCCAAGCCATAAACTGAAACTGAACTAACTAAAATTATAGCTTTAGGTAACTCTTTTAATAAATCCAAACCTTTTAAGAAGTTCTTAGTTCCAATATAATTTACTTTATTAAATAAATCTATTTCATTCTGTGTTTTTGGAACAACATGAGCTTTACCAGAGCAATGAATAGCATACTTATATTTGTCTTTTAAATTAGGCACATTATCTGCTAGATTACAAACAACACTATTACTCTTATCTCTACCTAATGAATGCGTATTGAAGCCTTTTTTGTTCCAAAAAGAAACAAAATACTTACCTAAAAAACCATTCCCTCCAGAAATTAAAATTTTATCCATTTATACAATATGTTTAAACCAGCCCCATTTTTTAAAATATATAAAAGCACTTTCTACTGTTATCCATTTAAATTTAAGCTTTTTGTGAGTAAGTTTAGCAAAATGATGATAAATTCTCTCTTTAGGATAATATACTGTTCTTGAAACCTCTAAAATTCTTCTTGTTAAATCTGCATCTTCTAAATACATAAAAATTTTATCATCAAAGAAACCCACTTTCTTAAAAACAGAAGTTCTTATTAACATAAAACAACCTGATAAATACGGAATATCATACATAATTTCGTCATAATCATGGTCTTTGTACTCATATTTATCTAACCTTTTTTTAAATCTTTCTTTTAGAAAATTAGGCATAAACCCCCTTGCAAATAAATCAAAAAAAGTTGGATTTCTTTTACATAAAAATTGAAGTTCACCTGTCGGATAAGTAACCTTAGGTAATAATTGACCAAACTCTTTATTCTTATCCATAAAACCAATCATTCCTTCGATTGCCCCTTTCCCAAAATAAATATCTGGATTTAGCACAATATGGTATTCAGATTTGCATGCTAATGCTTCTTTAATTGCGATATTATGAGCAGCTCCAAAACCAGGGTTAGAAGGATTGTGTATATATTTTATACGTTTATCTGTAGCGAGTATTTTTAAATAATCTGTTGGAGAGTTGTCTATTAAAAATAATTTAACACTGTAATCCGTATTTAAAAATGAGTCTATGCACTTCTGAAGCATATCCACATTATTCTCATACATAACAATACAACTTGTAATTTTATATTTCATTTGGATAAATAATGGTAATTGAGTCGTTTATTATTGATTTTAAACTTTAGGAAATTAACGATACATTTTAATGATATATTTTAAAAAAGAAAAAAAAATTCCAAAAGGTAGCAAAAATCTTAATTTTCTTATTTTAAATGCAGATCTATAAGCTTTTATTTCTCCTTTACGCATTTTTAATTTATTTCCACTTAAGCCCCCTTCTGTTAATTGGGGCCGCCCTAAATCTGTTAATTGTTCTTTGTAGTAATAAATTTTTTGTTTTTTTGCTGCCATCCTAAGAAAAAGCTCGTAATCCTCTGAATGACTTATAGTCTCATTAAAACGTTCTTTGATTTTAGAGTTGATTAACACGCAAGAAGTTTGAAATCGATTTCTAAGAAGTAATTTATAAAACCCAATTTCGTTTAAATATTTTCCATTAAAATTAGGAGAAATATTTATTTTTTCTTTTTTTTCATTATAAGCATGGCCTATTAAATCTGGATAATTAAGTTCTATAGCTTTAACCATTATACTTAATTTATTCAAGTTCCAAATATCATCCGAATCTAAAAAAGCAACATAATCTCCACTACTCTTATTCCAACCCAAATTCCTACAAAAAGAGACACCAGAATTAACCTTCAAGTCAATAAAAAAAATATTACTACTTCCTAATGTAAATTTTTCAATTATCTCATTAGACCCATCTGTACTGCAATCATTTATAATTATAATTTCATAGGGTTGGTAACTTTGATTTACAATTGAATTTAATGCGTCTTTTATAGACTTAGAAGCATTAAAAACGGGAATTACTACACTAATTTTTAACATATGTTTTTTTTTTAGGTGATTTGGCTATATATAAGTGTAAAAACATTTGAAAAAGAAATACTAAATTGAAGAAAAAATCAACAAAAACTGATAATATTATGTTGTGAAATATAATCACTAAAATAAATAACCATTTTATACTTGTATTTTTAGATTTAAATTTAAAATAAACGAAACTAATAAAAAGACCTAAAAAAAAATAAAATAACAATGAGCCAAAATATCCAAACGAATCTAAATACTTAGGAAACATAGAAGAAACATTTAAATTCTCATTGACTAATTGAAAATTAAATTGATTTGAACTTGGAAAAATTTCTTTTCTTAAAAATGAAGGAAAAAAACTTGAAATTAGTGGAGAAGGGTCAAAATGTAAATTAGGAAATATATCAATATTAAAATTTAAATTATTTAATGGTGATACCATATATACATATACCCATAAAAAGCCAGATGGTAGCCAAGTAGGATAATCCGAAGATGGTTGGACAAGATTTATAAATGCTATCGAACTTCCAGATCTTAAATCTCCAGCCCAACCAAATACATAAATAACCAAACAAAGACAAAAAACAACTTTTAACATAGCAGCTAATTTTATTTTATTTGTTAAAATATAAATAATAGTAGCCATTATAATCATACTCATAAACATTTGTCTTGTCATCAATAAAATTGGCCAAAGAATACAAACTAAAAAACCATATAGGTATTTTTTATCTTTCTTTTTAAGATAAAAATAAAATAGATAATTAGAAAATGTTATTACCATTGCATTTAAAAAGCCATGTAAACTAGGAATACCCCACTCTGTATACCGTCCTGAGCCGATACCAATGAGAGATAGTAACGGTAAACCCTTAAAATAAATGACTTCTATTAATGTGAAAAACAACCATATTTTAAATATTTTTTTTAATCTAAAATTTGTTACACCAAAATTCACATCATAAACTTTTTTTTTTTCAAAAAATTTATGCGTGAAAAGCATTCTTACAAAACAGTATGAAATTAATAAAGATAAGCCTGTTAAAAGGATATATATAATTGTTAAATTATTTAAATCCGTCAAAAGAAGGCTGTATTGTTTAGAATATAAATACAATACAAACAACCAAAGAACAAAAAAAAACACGATCGGATTTTTTATTTTTAACATATTAACTTTGTTCAATTTTATTTTTAAAACCTCGTAAAAAATAAAAGAAATTAATTGGAAGAAACTTAAGAATAATTTTTTTAGAATAATCTTTAATCATCCCGTACAAATAAAGAAAAAAAGATAACAATATATCTATATGATTACCATTATTTAAAGTTATTTTAAATTTTTCTTTTCTCGTATCTTTTAAGTTCGAGCTTACCCCACCTATTAATATCTTTGATATAAAAATATTTAAATACTTCACTTTTTTATTTTTTATAAAACCGTAAATAATTTGATGATCTGCAGATAATTTATAATTTAAAGAAAAAGCTGGGTGCATTTTTGTTTTAATAAAAACAGATTGATGACAAATAGCATTTAAGTTAATTTTAATCTTATTTGTTTTACTTTTTACAAAATATGAGTCTTTATCATCAAAAAGGTTTACATCACCATATATCATATCGAAATCGTTATAATCAAAACAGAAAACGCTTTTTAAAACATTAAAATCATAAAACATATCACCGGAATTCATAAAATTAACCCATTCTCCATTTGCTTTTTGCAACCCTTTATTCATAGCATCAAAGATTCCTTTATCAGGTTCGGATATGAAATAAGAAATTTTGTTTTCATATTTTTTAATTATATTTAAGGTATTATCAGTTGAACCTCCATCAATAACAATAAACTCAAAATTAGTATAAGTTTGATTTATTATACTTTGTATTGTTTTTTCTATATATTCTTCACCATTATAAACAACAGTAATTATTGTTATTAGTGGTAATTTTTTTTTTAGATACATAATTATTTATTTAATAATATCTTCATAAAGTTTAATATATTTTTTTCCAACAACATCATTACTAAATTCATTTAAAACTTTCTTTCTCGAATTACACCTAATTTCTTCATAATTTGAAGAATTTAACACCCAAGAAATACCATTTGCTAAATCTTGTTTATTAAAAGGTTTTGCAAGATAACCATTAACCTTATGTAATATCATATCCTTATTACCACCAATATCAAAACCAACAACAGGAGTTCCGCAACTAAGGGACTCCATTATGGCATTTGATAAATTTTCTTGTAAACTTGGAACGACCATTACATCTACAGCATTGTAAAGGGTTACTAAACTCATATCATCCTTTAAAACACCAGCATAATGGGTTTTTATGTCAAATACATCATCATACTCTGGTTTACTACTTCCAAATATAACGAACTCTATGTTTTTGTCGGGTAAAACTTTTAAAGCTTCCGAAAGCTGTTTAAAGCCTTTTCTAGAATCGCTCATAGCACCAACAGCTCCAAATAAAACAAGTTTTTTATCTTTAGGCAAACTCCATAAATTTCTGGAATGTTCTCTTCCCAAAGGGCGATAAAGATTAGTATTTATTGGGTTTGGTAGGTTGACAACTGTACTATCCTTTAATAAGCTACTTTTTTCGGCACAATCTTTAAGCCAATTACTTAAACCAACAATAGTTAAGTTAGTTACTTTAGATAAAATTCTTTTTTTATGTTTAAATATTTTACTACTTAAATCATTTTCAGTGTTACTTCCTAAAATTGGACAATAACCGCACTCTTTAAGGTAATTACCACAATTTTTATCATAATGACACCCACCTGTAAAACTCCACATATCGTGTAAACTCCATACAATTGGAGCTTTAATTTTTAAAAGTTCACTAAAATTAAGCATACCTCCTGAAATCCAATGAAGGTGAACAATATCTGGATCTAATCGATTTATTACTGAAGAAAAATTAGAAAAAGGAATCCATGAAGAACTGAAAAGGGATTTACTTCTTTTTTTATATCTGTTTATAAGAATGTTTGTTAATAATAGCTGAATCTGATTAAATACCTTTCCTAATCTACTGAACTGTTGAATTACTCTAAAATTGTCTCCTTCTTTATGGGTTACTAACATTGTGCTATTAACACCTTGAGAAAGTAATGCTTCATGTAATCTAAATGCTGCTCTCGCAGCACCTCCATTAGTATCAAAAGTATTTACAATTAGTATTTTCATTAGCTTATTTTCTTTAAGTTATTAATATAAATATCTAATTTCATTTTAACATCTTGTGTGTTAAAGAGAAATTCATCATCGATATCCCTTATAATATCTATATTAATGTCGTCTTCTTGTAATGAAATATATCTTTTATCATAATAATTAATAGTATCAATATCTCTTATAAAACCATATATTTTTCCTCTTTTAGGTTCAGTATAATCAAGAACATAATTTTTACCACTAACAATAGTTTGTAAAACTACAGAGTGAAACCTCATACCTACATTGAAATAGGAATTACTAAAAACAGAAATAGTTTCTTTTAAAGTTAAGTTACTATTCTGAACTATAACATTTTCTTTTTCTATATCTAATAAAATTTTATTTAAAAAAACCCGGTCATCACCACCAATATGAAAATAATGCATTGGAATGAGTCGAATTTCTCTATCAGAAAATTTTACAGCTAAATCCTTAATAAATATTTTAAGGTCTTCATTTATACTATTTATATTGTTACTTGTATTATATTCTAAAGGAAACTCTCTTAAATTAACAGCAATATAATCTTCATTATTTTTTTTGTGAATTTTATTGAACTCTAAAGTACATTCGACAGCTGGATCAAAACTCGTTAAAATATTATTAGGATCAAAGTCAACCTTAAACTCTTTAAATATTTCGGAAAGATTATCTTTAGACTTAGAGTCTCTTAGGATAACTAAATCACTGTTATTTACAATATTTAAGACTGATTTTCTAAAACCTTTATTAAAGAGAGGACCAATACCACAACCAAGTATTGCCGTTTTTATTTTATTTTTTTTTGCTATTTTAAAGGAATACTCTAACATGTAAAGTTCATTTAAATCCATTAAAGGTCCACCTCCAATAACAACTAAATCGGATTCCTTTATATTCTCTATGAGTTCTTTTGAATTTTGAGTATTAAATATATTAATACTCAAATCTTTTTTAATAATTTCTTTTAAAAAACTATAATCTTCATTTACTGTTCTTTCACTAAAAAAGGGATACAAGCTACCTAACTGTATTTCAAACTTATTAAACGCTTTATTAAAAAAAGAAATTAAACCTGCTAATATAGCTCTATCTCCTATAGTTTCAGTTCCATACCATCCTATAATTACTATTTTCATTATATAAATTTTAATTTAATTTTATACATTTTCATTGTATACTTTGCCTTTATTGTGTCAACAATATATTTAAAAGAATCTTTAATTTCTGGTTGTCCAGAATAGTCATGTATACAACCATCACAACTATTATTTATAATTGATTTTCTGTAATTAATATTTTTATCATCAAAAAATATTTTTGTGCCTTTATCTTTTCTTAACGAACCAATACTATCACTTGCTACTGCACAATAATATAACTCACCTCTTGAATCCAATGTTACTCCTTCATCTTTCCAAAGACAACCGAGAAGTCTTTTAGGTTTACTAGCGTTTAACCAATAAAAAATTGCAAAATATTTAAACTTACTTGATAAATCTTTTGATTTAGATAATTGATAATGAAAGAACTCTTTAGCACTTTGCCTAAGAGGACTGTATAATACAGAGTATTGATCCCTTAATTGATCACTCTCTATTCTTTTATTATCAATACCTAATCTAAATTTTATATCATATTTTTTCCTGTCAGCAAAAGTATCTAATTCTACCAAATTATCAACATTTCTATTAATTACTGTACAACCTATATTGTAAGTATCACAGTATTTGTGTTGATTCTTAATAATTTCATCAATAGTTGAAGTAGTTTTATGAAAAACTTTTTTACCCCTTACTGTATTATGAATTTTCCCAACACCATCTAAAGATATTGAAATATGAAATGAAATATTCTTTTCTTTACACAATTTATATATTTTTTCTACACTTTTAAATAAAGGTATAGGACTAAATCCATGGGATATTATATTTAAGTGTTTCAAAGATGGAAGTTTTAATATTTCCGCAGCATATTCGTCTAAATTAGGAACTAAAGAAGGCTCACCCCCATTTATACCTACAGATTCTACTTTACTAAAAACATCATCTTGCATAAAACCTGCAAATTCTTCTACAGTTGCTTCTCCACTATGATCCATTTGCCAAACATTACACATTACACACTTAGAGTTACAATTATAAGTAATTGGCAATTGTATAACTTTTGGATACTTCTTTTTACCCCCTGTTACTTTAGACAGAGATGATGTTTGCAATAATCTTGCTCCTTTAAAAAGCTGAAATAACTGATTATTTTTTTGTAATACATTTTTTATTTTATTCTTCATTTTTTAGTCATTTTTTGTCATCCGTAATTAATAATTGCAGTTTTAAGAGTAACAGCGCCTTACTTTTTAATATAAAAATTTTTCTTGTATCTTTAAGGAATAAATCAAATACATAAAAAGCCAATATATAAGCAGTTAAAGAAGCATAAGCAGCACCTATAATACCATAATCTTTTATAAGTATAAAGTTTAAAGTTATATTAACAATTAAGCCGGCTATATTTCTACTTAAATTCAAAAAAGCTTTATTTTCACTAATTAGCCATCTTCCACTAGAAACACCTAAATACACAAAAATTGCTGAAAAAATATGAATTGAAAGCACATTAGATGTTTTATAAAAATCTTCACCATAAAGACTTAGTACTATGTAGTCTGAAAAGACATAAACAAAAACACTTAACAAATACGATATAACGATTAAAAAAACAAACAGCTTTTGTATTCGTTTGTAATAAAAATCTGTTGAAATTTTTTTTGAATTAAGAATAGCTGGAAAGAGTGAATTACATATAATAACACCAACACCAAACCAAGCTTCACTTAATTTAACCGCTGCTGAATAATAACCTACATCAATGTCATTTAAAATATCTTTAATCATTACTTGATCTATTTTCATATATACAGAATTAATAACACCTGCTATGATTAAAGGATATGAATCTCTGAGCATATTTTTAGCAATAAGCGAATCAAACTTCCAATCATTAAAATACAAGTTATTTTTACTATACATATATATATATCCTGTAGCTAAAACAATACTATCAAATAAAACAACCCAAACAAAAGAAATTAATGATGCACTACTTAATATCAGATAAACTTTAATTATTGAAGACACTAGAAGAGAAAATATATTTGCAAAAACAACATAACGACTAAGAACTTTTGACTGAAAGTAAAAATCTATTACATTGAAACTTTGAAATATAGTTGCAGATGCTATAATAAAAATAAAAAGGTTTGTGGATTTACTGTTTTCTGTAAAAATAATGGCAATCCCTAATAATAATAGGGTGGTAATTGCTCCAATTAATTTTAATACAAAAGCAGTACCAATTATTTTACCTGGAGCAATTTTATTTGCCACCAATTCTCTAACCACTATACTATTTAAACCTAGTGTTGCAATAACTGCAAAAAGAGCTACAAAACTTTGCGCGTAAGAAAACAAGCCAAAGCTGCTAGGTCCTAGATACCTAGCAACCCATACTCCAATAAATAAAGTAACTATAGTTCTTAACAGAATCTCTGTAAATAACCAAGAAGTATTTTTAAAATATTTATAAAAACCATTACTAAAAATGAAGGGATTATTTTTAATCATTATAAATTTATAACTTATTAAAAAACATATAGAAAATTAATTTCCAGTTAATTTCAAGTAACAACTTACTCAAAGTAGTTTAAAATAGTATAATCTCCTTCTTTTAGATATTTATCTTTTTTCATTAAATTAACATCACTTGCCATCATATCTTTCACTAATGAGGCCAGGTCGTGTTCTGGAACCCAGCCTAATTTTTCTTTTGCTTTTGTTGGATCACCAATTAACAAATCTACCTCTGTAGGTCTAAAATATGTAGGGTCTACAGATAAAACTTCTTGGCCTTCTTTTGGTTGTTGGTTGTTGGTTGTTGGTTGTTGGCCAGGACTGAAACCAGTCGTTCGCTGATATATTACTTCATCAATATTCTTAATATAGCCTTTTTCATCTACTCCTTTGCCTTTAAACTCAACTTCTATACCAACTTCATTAAAGGCCATTCTTACAAAATCCCTTACCGTTGTTGTTTCCCCTGTTGCAATTACCCAATCCTCTGGTTGTTCCGCTTGCAAAATCATCCACATCATGCGCACATAATCTTTCGCATGCCCCCAATCACGTTTAGCCTCTAAATTACCTAAATACACTTTTTCTTGCAGGCCTAAAGCTATTTTAGCTACTGCGCGCGTAATTTTCCTGGTCACAAAAGTTTCTCCTCTTCTTGGAGATTCATGATTAAATAACAATCCATTACAAGCAAACATGTTGTAAGCTTCACGATAATTCTTTGTAATCCAAAAACCGTATATTTTTGCTACACCATAGGGTGAACGCGGATATAATGGTGAGTTTTCATCGTAAAAACCTCTTTCATTTTTATTCTCTGGCATACCACCAAACAATTCTGAAGTTGATGCTTGATAAATTCTAGTTTTTTTTTCTAAACCAAGAATCCTTACAGCTTCAAGAATTCTTAATGTCCCTAACCCATCAACATTACCAACGTATTCTGGCATATCAAATGATACTTTTACATGAGACATGGCTCCTAAGTTATAAATTTCATCTGGTTGGCATTCTTGGATAATTCTAGTTAGATTCATAGAATCTGTTAAATCTCCATAATGCAATTTTAATCTTTGGTTAGGATCGTGTGGATCTTGGTATAAATGATCTATTCTATCGGTATTAAAAAGAGATGCCCTTCTTTTAATACCATGAACCATATATCCTTTTTCCAAAAGTAGTTCTGCTAAATAAGACCCGTCTTGTCCGGTTATTCCAGTAATTAATGCGACTTTAGGTTTGTTTTCCATTTTAAATTATTTTTAACAGATTGCTTCATTCTTCGCAATGACAGTTATATACTATATTTTTACTTCTTTAATATTCTCTATATTCTTCAGAAACCAATTATAAGTTTTTTGAATTCCTTCTTCTAGTTCTGTTGAATATTGCCAACCTAATTCTTTTAACTTAGATACATCCATTAACTTTCTTGGAGTACCATCTGGTTTTTCAGCATCCCAAATTATTTCTCCTTTATGACCGGTAACTTTTTGAATGGTTTCTGCAAGTTCCTTAATTGTAATATCTTTTCCAGAACCAACATTGTATAAATATTCTGGCAACTTATTCTCTAAAGCATACACTGTTGCTTCCGCCATATCATCTACAAATAAAAACTCTCTCATTGGAGTTCCACTTCCCCATAAAATAACAGCTGCATGATCATTAACTTTTGCTTCATGAAATTTACGCAACATAGCAGGTAATACGTGTGATGTTTCTAAATCGAAATTATCAAAATAACCATATAAATTAGTCGGCATAAGATTTACATAATCTTTATTAAACTGCTTTCTAATTGCCTGACAGGCTTTTACACCAGTTATTTTAGCTACTGCATACCATTCATTTGTTGACTCCAATGAATCTGTTAGCAAATATTCTTCTTTTAAAGGTTGTGGGGCCAATTTAGGATAAATACAAGAACTGCCTAAAAAAATAAACTTATCTATTCCTGATTTTAATGCTCCATCAATTAAATTATTTTGAATTTGCATATTCTCCATTAAAAACTGATACGGAAAGTCGTTATTTGCTAAAATACCTCCAACTCTAGCTGCAGCGTCTATAATGGCCTCTGGCTTTTCTATTTTCAAGAAATCTAAAACTTCTTTTTGATTTTTTAAATCTAGCTCTTTACTAGTTTTACCCACCAAATTCGTATATCCCTTTGTTTCTAGAGCTCTCCAAACAGCAGACCCCACCATACCTCGATGGCCTGCAATGTATATTTTAGAATCTTTTTTCATTATTTTTAATCAAAAATTGGCATTTCAAGAAAAAACTAGCCAAATAAATGACAATTAAAATCTTTATTAGATTTCGTAATTCTGGTATAACTTTTCCTTATCAATTTCGCTTGCAAATATATATTTATTTTTCCGTTTAAAAAAAGGGGTTTTTCCTTATCTCTAAAAATTCCTTGCATACGATTTTAACAAAAAAACTCCCCTCTTTTTCTGAAGCAAAATATTTCTAAGATTCCTTGAAACAAAACGTGTTTTTGTTGTTGTATTAAAAAAAACCTATTTGTAAAAATATAGGTACTCTTTAATAGATTTGTAAAAGAAAAAACAAACGCTACTTTTAGGCATTAAGTATTTATATGCTAAAAAATGTCCTTTCTAGCGATGTAGAGGTACTCGATATCAAATGATACATTAATTGAACCGAGTTAGCCAAATTAAGAAAACCGAAAACAACCAACTGATTTCAAGCTAATAAAAAACAAACTTTTCAGAAAATAAACTTACGAAAGCCCTTTATAAAAGCATGATTTATAAAAAAAAGCACTTATGGCAAAAAGATAAAAACATGAATCAAAATTCCATTTACAATTGAAACCATTATTAAAAAAATAAAAATATAGTTAAAGACAACATAACTAAATTTTTGAAGAGCATAGTAGACCAAATAGCCGACTATTATCAAATAAAAACTATTGGTTATAACAGAAATAGGAATTGTTTAGCACAAATAAAAAATGAAAAACCTGTTAATTATTAGATTTTTATTTTCCTATTTGAAAGTATTCGAATCCTTTTGATTCTAGATTAAATGCGTTGTATTGATTTCTACCGTCAAAAATAACTGGATGT
Source organism: uncultured Polaribacter sp. (assembly GCF_947495205.1). Lineage (GTDB taxonomy): Bacteria > Bacteroidota > Bacteroidia > Flavobacteriales > Flavobacteriaceae > Polaribacter. Next base: position 161,280 of record NZ_CANLXV010000007.1, read on the forward strand.
TGCAATTGAGATTGAATTTCATCAAAATCTGGAGATCTAAATTCTTTCCACTCCGTTAACAAAATTAATGCGTCTGAACCTTTTAAGACTTCATATTTAGATTCAAAATATTGTACATCGATATCTTTTAAGTAAAATTCTTTAGCCTCATCAATTGCTTTTGGATCGTATGCTTTTATTTTAGCACCTCTTTTTACCAACTCTTTTATTACGTAAATTGCTGGTGCCTCACGCATATCATCTGTACCTGGTTTAAAGGCTAAACCCCATAAACCAAAAGTTAAACCTGTTAAATCTTCACCAAAGCGTTTTACAATTTTCTTTGCGATCACTAATTTTTGAGCGTCATTAACGTTTTCTACAGATTCAATTAAGTCTGCTTTGTAACCGTGTTCTTCTGCAATTTTCTTTAATGCTTTTACGTCTTTAGGAAAACAAGAACCTCCATAACCAGCACCTGGATAAATAAAACTATAACCTATTCTTTTATCTGAACCAATACCAATTCTTACTTTGTTAGCATCTGCACCAACTTTTTCACAAATATTGGCAATTTCATTCATAAATGAAATTTTTGTAGCTAACATTGCGTTTGCAGCATACTTTGTCATTTCTGCAGAACGAATATCCATACTTATGAAACGGTCATGCGTTCTAAAAAATGGAGAATACAGTTGTTTCATTAACTCAAATGCATAGTCAGAATCAGCTCCAATAACCACTCTATCTGGTTTCATAAAATCGTCTATTGCAGCTCCTTCTTTTAAAAATTCTGGATTAGAGACTACATGGAAATCAATGTCTTTTCCTCTTTTATCTAACTCATTTTGAATCGTGGCCTTTACTTTATCTGCTGTTCCAATAGGCACTGTAGATTTATCTACCACAATTAGCCTTTTGTTCATGGTCTCTCCAATAGATTTAGCTACTGCTAAAACATACTGTAAATCTGCAGAACCGTCATCACCCATTGGTGTCCCTACAGCAATAAATACAATTTGAGCATCGCTAATAGCTTCTTCTAAATTCGTGGTGAAAAATAAATTGTTTTTTTTAACATTTTTCAAAACCATTTGCTCTAGCCCAGGTTCAAAAATAGGAATTACACCTTGTTCTAATTTTTGGATTTTATTTGGATCAATATCCACACAGGTTACTTTATTTCCCATTTCTGCAAAACAAGTTCCTGACACTAAACCTACATAACCAGAGCCTATAACTGCTATGTTCATAAAAACTACTTATCTTTAGCTTTTAGATTTTCTTTTTCTTGCACTTCTTTTCTTAAGCCACTGCTAGAAAAGCGGTGTTCTCTTTTGTTATAATACAAATCAATGCCTTTCTCCTCACAATACTGCCTTCCTGTAAATTGCTTACTGGCATATTCATCTCCAATAACTCTAACATCAATTTTAAAAGAGCGTAAAACATCTTCTAAATCTTGCTCTGTTGCATAAGGAACTATCTCATCTACATATTTACATCCTTTTAGTTGAATGTAACGTTCTACTACAGATTGTACGGGTCTATTTTTATCTGGCCTATCTAAGGTTGGATCTGTTTGTAAGCCACAAATTAAGTAATCACACTGACGTTTTGCATCTTCCAACATTTTAATATGACCTGCGTGTAGCAAATCAAATGCACTAAAAGTTATTCCTATTTTCATGGACACAAATATAGTTTTTTTATTAAAATGTAAAAGAGGTATTTTCCTGTTTTATTTTTTTGCCAGTAGCCAAGAAGAAGATTGCACCTTATCGCCCAAACCATCTATCAAATCTATATTTAATTCTTTACAAATTGGCGCTTCCGGAATAGAATCATTATTTTGATCTCCTCCATTGGCGAAAGCTAAATCGTAATCTTTAGTGTATGTTTTATGCAAATGTGCTATACTCTGACGAACAGTTCTATCTTTGTCGATAGAAATTATTGCTTTATCAACCGCCTTAATATTTTGCACAATAAACAGACGTTCATCTTCTTTTTGAAACTCTTTAGAACCTTTTAAGGCTCTTTGCATATCGCTATTAACAATAACAATAAGTTCATCTGCCATGGCTTTAGCATTATTGAAGTATTCTAAATGTCCTTTATGTATTGGATTAAAATAACCCGATACAATAATCGCTTTTTTCTTCATAATTTATTTTATAAACATATGTTTTTCTCCTAAATGCACTAATTCAGCATTTCTAATTTGATGCACAATTTCAATAGAAGTTCTTACCTCTTGTAAACCAAACCCCTCTCCTACTAGGATTTTCTTATAACTATCTGTATGCAACTCTGTAAAACCTTTACTAAACTCTAACTCTTCTCCATTAATATCTATAGACCTAAAGGTTCGTTGACCTTTTTCTTTGATATTGTTAGGTAAATCATTTTCATCAATAGATAAAAACCAACGCACTCTCGCATTCTCAAATTCTAAATAACCAGAAGCTTTATTTCGTTCTCTTAAATGAACAATATTTTCTTGTACATTTCCAAATACCCAAGACAACATATCATAAAAATGCACACCTATATTTGTGGCTATTCCTCCTGATTTAGATTCATCTCCCTTCCAAGAAATATCATACCATTTTCCTCTAGAGGTAATGTATGTTAAATCAACATCATATTTACCTTCTTTTTTTTCTTTTGACACTTTATTTTTTAATGCAATTATAGATTCATGCAACCTTAATTGCAAAATCGTATTTATTTTTGCATTAGACTCTTTTTCTATTGCCTCTAAAGCATCTATATTCCATGGATTTAACACAATTGGTTTTTCACAGATGGCATCTGCACCTCTTCTTAACGCCATTCTTATATGAGAATCATGCAAGTAATTGGGTGTACAAATGCTAACAAAATCTAGATTTATATTTTTATTTCTCTTTAACTTTTCTACATGCCTATCAAAACGTTCAAATTCTACAAAAAAATCTGCATCTGGAAAATAACTATCCATTACGCCTACAGAATCAAACTTATCTAATGCTGCAATTAAATTATTATTAGTATCCTTAATTGCTTTTAAATGTCTAGGCGCAATATAACCAGCTGCACCCATTAATGCGAAGTTTTTCATTACAATGCTTTATCTATTAATTGAGCAGGTAAAAAGTTTTTAACATCATATACAACTGCCTTTTCTTTCTTTAATTTGTTTAAATCTAAACTTACAAATTCTTTGTGAGCGACTGCTAAAACAATGGCATCAAATTTTTGAACAGGAACCTTATTTTGCGAGTCTAAACCGTATTCTCTCTTTACCTCTTCTGGATTTGCACAAGGGTCAAAAACAGTTACATTAGTTCCAAAATCTAACAATTCATTTACAACATCTACTGCTTTTGTATTTCTTACATCTGGGCAATTTTCTTTGAAAGTAATTCCCAATACTAAAACATTTGCATCTTTAACCTCAATACTTTCTTTAATCATAAGTTTAGCAACTTCTGATGCTACATATTTCCCCATTCCGTCGTTTACCCTTCTTCCTGCTAAAATTATTTCAGGATGGTAACCATATTCTTGTGCTTTTTGTGCTAAATAATAAGGATCTACGCCAATACAATGCCCACCCACTAAACCAGGTTTAAAGGGTAAAAAATTCCATTTTGTACCTGCAGCCTCTAACACATCTTGGGTATTAATATCCATTAAATTAAAAATCTTTGCCAACTCGTTTACAAAAGCAATATTAATATCTCGTTGAGAGTTTTCAATTACTTTTGCAGCTTCTGCAACTTTTATTGTAGGCGCTAAATGTGTGCCTGCAGTTATTACAGATTTGTAAAGTTCATCTACCTTTTTACCTACTTCTTTTGTAGAGCCAGAAGTAACTTTTAATATTTTTTCTACGGTATGTTTTTTGTCGCCTGGATTTATTCTTTCTGGAGAATATCCTGCAAAAAAATCTACATTATACTTTAATCCAGAAATTTTTTCGAGAATAGGAATACAATCATCTTCTGTTGCTCCAGGATATACTGTAGATTCGTAAATTACGATATCTTCTTTTTTAAGAACTTTCCCTACCGTTTCACTTGCTTTAATTAAAGGAGTTAAAACAGGTCTATTATTTTTATCTACAGGAGTAGGAACTGTTATTATGTAGTAATTACAATTAGCTATTTCTTCTAAACTATCAGTGCAAAACAAACCATTTTCTATAGAATTAACAACTTTTAGCGAAGATTTTAAAATATGATTTTCTACTTCTAAAGTAACATCGTTACCCTGTTTTAATTCATTTACTCTTTTTGCATTAATATCAAAACCAACTACAGGATATTTTGTTGAAAAAAGTCTTGCCAAAGGCAAACCAACATAACCTAAACCAATTACTGCTATTTTAATTTTATTCATATTTTAAATTTTCCCAATACCACTTTATAGACTTTTGCAGCCCTTCTCTTAAAGAGAATTGAGGATTATAATTTAACAACTCTTTTGCTTTATTGATGCTTGCATGTGAATGTGGAATATCTCCCAACCTATTTTCGCCAAACAAAACAGCAACCTCTTTTATTTTTGGGTTATAATTAGACAACTCTTGTTTTAATATTGCCATTAAATCGTTTAATGTATTTCTATCGCCATATGCTGCATTGTACACTTTATTTACGGCATGTTTACCTGCTAATAAGCTTAACAAGTTTATTTGAATTATATTATCTATAAATGTAAAATCTCTAGAATTTGTTCCATCTCCATTAATTGTTGGAGATTCTAATTTCATTAAAGAATTGATAAACTTTGGTATTACTGCTGCATAAGCTCCATTAGCGTCTTGACGCTTGCCAAATACATTAAAATAACGCAAACCAATAACTTCTAAACTATAGGTCTTAGAAAAAATATTTGCATAAAGTTCATTTACATATTTTGTAATAGCGTAAGGAGATAAAGGCGCTCCTATATTTTCTTCGGTTTTTGGAAGTGCTACAGAGTCTCCATAAGTAGACGAACTGGCAGCATACACAAATCGTTTTACTTTATTTTCTCTGGAAGCAACTAACATGTTTAAAAAACCAGAAATATTTACTTCGTTTGTAGTTATTGGATCTGAAATAGATCTTGGAACAGAACCTAGCGCTGCTTGATGTAAAACAAAATCGATATTTTTTGTTGCCTTTAAGCAATCTTTTAGATTTCTAATATCACCTTCAATTAGCGTAAAATTTACATTTGAAAGAAAAGGAGTTATATTTTCTCTTTTTCCTGTTGAAAAATTATCTAAACAAATTACTTGATTGTCTCTCTGCAATAAAGCTTCACAAAGATTAGAGCCAATAAAACCAGCTCCTCCAGTAATCAATATTTTCTTTTTAGATAAATGTATTTTCATACGTTATTTAGCAAATTTATATTTAAGAAATCAAAAGTACAAAAAATAGCTTGTATCTCTAAAAATAACAGTTATCAAAACAAAAAAATCCTCCACACAACGTGAAGGATTTTAAACTTGGTGGGCAATGAGGGATTCGAACCCCCGACCCCCTCGGTGTAAACGAGGTGCTCTGAACCAACTGAGCTAATTGCCCTAAGCGGTTGCAAATATAACATGCTTTTTGAATCTACCAAACAAAAAATTGATTTTTATTTAAATAATTTCTGCAACCACAAAAGTACTGCCTCCAACATAAATTATATCTTGTTGATTTGCATTAAGTAACGCATTTTTTAAAGCAATTTTTACTGATGAATAATTTTCTCCAATTAAACCAAATTCTTTTGCTTTTTCTTGTAAAATGGTTTCTGACAGCCCTCTTGGTATATTTGGTTTACAAAAATAATAATTCGCATTTTTTGGAAACATTGGCAAAATAGCTTCTATTTTTTTGTCTGATACCATACCTAATACAATATGTACTTTTTTAAGAGTTTCTTTTTTTAGTTGATTTAAAACAATTTCTAAACCTTCTTTATTATGTGCGGTATCGCAAATTACCTTTGGTTTTTCTTGCAAAATTTGCCACCTACCTTTTAAATTAGTGTTTTTTACAACATTTAGCAAACCGTTTTTTATATGTTTTTCAGAAACTTTAAAACCATGTAAATGCTCTATGGCTACAACAGCTGTTTTTACATTTTTTTGTTGATAATCTCCCAATAAATCTGTTTTAAAGTCTATAAAAGAATCTGAGGCATAAAATAATTCTGAGAATGTTTCTTGTGCTTTTTCTGCAAAGACTTTAATGGTTTCTACTTGCCTTTCTCCAACAACTACGGGAACATTTTTTTTAATAATTCCAGCTTTTTCAAAAGCAATTTCTGGCAGTGTTTCTCCTAAAAACTGAGTGTGGTCTAAACCTATATTGGTAATTACAGATAATTCTGGTGTAATTATATTGGTAGAATCTAACCTACCTCCTAAACCTACTTCTATAATAGCAACATCTACTTTTTTTGCTGCAAAATAATCAAAGGCCAAACCAACCGTCATCTCAAAGAAAGATAATTTTTGTTTTTCTAAAAAAGCTTTATGCTTTGCTATAAAGGAAGATACTTTTCTTTTAGGTATTTCTTCTCCGTTTACACGTATTCTTTCTGTGAAACTTTTTAAGTGAGGTGAAGTGTATAAACCAACTTTATAACCTGCTTCTTGTAAAATTGAAGCTAACATATGGCTGGTAGATCCTTTACCATTTGTACCACCTACATGAACCGATTTAAATTGCTTTTCTGGAAACTTTAATTCTTTAGAGAAAGCTAAAATGTTGGTTAAATCTTTTTTGAATGCTGTTTTACCTTCTTTTTGGTACATAGGTAATTGGGCAAACATCCACTGCGTAGTTTCTTTGTAAGTCATGATACTAAAAAATAGATGCTATTTTAATAGCAATTGGGTTAAAAAGACAAATGTAAATGATTATTTGGTTAAAGAGAATTTATAAATAATGGTGCCTGTTTGTGTTTTTGGTGCTTCTAAATCTACATTCCATTTTGTACTTAAAGCAGCTAATTTAGCTGGCTTTAACAAACAAGGTGCTGTATTTGTAGATCCTTTTACACCAGGAATTGCTTTAACAACCTCGCCTTTATTATTTACTGTTATTTGAACCACAACAATGCCTTCTTCTTGACAATCTGGTTGTTGTTTTGGTTTAGACAAAGCCTTTCTACCTGCTAAATTATAATTTCCACCAGAGCCTGTACCTGTGTTTCCATAATATTTAGAAGATTTTGAATCTCCGTTAACCTTGCCCTTTACACCTTTAATAGCATCATCTCCTTCTCCTTTTGATGCGCCTGAATCTGCATTATTGCTTAATAATTTATTTAAAGCGTCTTGTGCTTCTTTAGATGGTTTTGGTTTGGTTTTCTTTATTGGCTTTATAGTTTCTTTAACTACTTTTTTAACTGATGCTTTTTTGGGTTCTTTTACTTTTTCTACAATTGGCACATCTTTGGCAACATTATTCGTAATTAATTTTTCTACAGGTTTTTCTATTGGAGTTTCTTTAACTACTTCTTCTAAAACTTCTTTCTTTTTTACAACCTCTTTTGGCGTTGTTTTTTTTGAAGTATCTACAGGTTTGCCTGAACCTTTGTTTGAGTTTCCAAAATTTATAGCTACTCCATATTCTTCTGGCGGATCTAAATATTGCATGCCATAGTTTAGTATTCCAAAAATTAATAATAACAATATAATTGCTGTTATTATTGCAGATTTTTGTTGATGTTTCGTATTAAATATTTTCACTTTTAGTTTTTAAATAGGTCTTATAAAAATAAGTTAACTACTACTTCTTTAAACTTGCCATTGCGTTAGGGATTGTAGCATTTGTTTGAGCTCTTTTTTGTTTTTCACAAAAAAAGCGAGTGCGTAAAGCCCGTTAAAACGCCCAAAATATTAATTTCCTTTTACAGCTAAAATCATTTTTAGTTTATTTTTATTGGCAATATCTATTACTTGCATTACATTTTTATAAGGTACGTCTTTATCGCCACGAATTACTATGGTTTTTTGTTTGTCGGTGCCTATTTTTCTTAAAATTTCGCTTTCTAAATTAGCTGCACTTACTTTTGTTTTGTCTATGTAAAAAATAGATTTATTTGTAATTGAAACTGCTACAGATTTGCTGTTTTCTGTTTTTCCGCCCGCTTTTGGCAATAAAACATCTATTGCGCTAACTGTAACTAGGGTTGATGTTAGCATGAAAAATATGAGCAATAAAAACACAATATCTGTCATGGATGACATATTGAATGTTGGATCTACTTTATTTCTTCCTCTTAAATTCATGGTTACATATTGTATTATGCAAGGGGCTTAAACCCCTTGTTATGCCTTGTTATACTGGTTCGTTTAATAAGTCTAAAAACTCTACAGATTTTGCTTCCATTTGATACACTACTTTGTCTGTTTTAACCACCAAATGATTGTATGTTATATACGCTATAATACCAACTATTAAACCTGCCACAGTAGTTGTCATGGCCGTATATAAACCGTCTGAAAGCATTTTTATATCTATTTGCCCGCCAGCGTTTGCTATTTCATGTATGGCAACGATCATACCAATTACGGTTCCTAAAAAACCAATCATTGGTGCTGCACCTGCAATAGTTGCCAAAACGCTTACATTTTTTTCTAGTTGATAAATTTCTAGTTTACCAGCAGTTTCTATAGCTGTATTTATGTCTTCTAACGGCTTGCCAATTCTTGTTATTCCCTTACCTATTAAACGTGCTGTTGGTGTTTTTGTACTTTCGCATAATGCTTTGGCGGCCTCTAATTTACCATTAGAAATTTGGTCTTTTATTTGATTCATAAAATTATCATCTATTTTAGATGCTGCTTTTATTGTAAAATATCTTTCAAAATAAATATACAAACCAACGGCAAGTAGCACAAAAAGAATGGCTATTATAATTTGTCCGCCTAAGCCACCATCCATTATTAGCTTGTAAATGGAAAGTGTTTTTTCTTCGGAAACGGCTTCTTCTAGCAATTGTTTATTTTCTTGAAAAAATGAAATCATTTATTACTTATTTTAATTATGTATGTATAACGCTTATTCTTTTTTTAAATTGTAGCGTTAAAAAGAGTATGGTTTCTGAAAACCAAAAAAAATGTCATTTCAAATTACGTATTGAAATGACATTTATATTTTTTATTTTTTTGATTTAAAACAGTGTTCTTGTAACCATAAATGCTGCAGAACCTACTACAAAACCAATTAAAGCTAGCCAAGATATTTTCTTTAAATACCAAAAGAAATCTATCTTTTCCATTCCCATTGCAACAACACCTGCTGCAGAACCAATAATTAACATAGAACCTCCTGTACCTGCAGAAAATGCAATAAAATGCCAAAGTTCATGATCTAATGCTTCTGAAAACATACCTAAACTAGCAGCAACTAATGGTACATTATCTATAACTGCAGAACCAAGTCCTAATAACATTACTACCAAATCAGAAACGCCACCTTCATGCATTTCTGTACCTAATTGTGGTACAGATTCTTTTAAAGTTGATGCAAAATTGAATAAAATACCTAAAGATTCTAAAGCAGCAACTGCCATTAAAATTCCTAAGAAAAATAAGATACTTGGCATTTCTATTTTAGATAAAGAAGTATGCACAGGGCTATGGTGTGCTTCTTCTGTATGTTCTTGCGCCTCTTCTCCTTGTACACTAGAAATAGAAAATTTAGAATTACTAAATATTTCTGCAAAAGTAGCCACAACACCTAAAGACAACATCATGCCCACATAAGGTGGTAAATGCGTTATGGTTTTAAAGAAAGGTACAAATAAAATGGCTCCTAAACCTAAATACAACATTTTAGCACTGTATTTGCTTTTTGGCTTTTCTACTTCATTTTCATCAAAATCTATATCACCTTTAAAAGCGGGTAAAAAAGAAGCTATAAAAGATGGTACTACCATACATAATAAAGATGGGATAAATAAATATTCTATCAGTTTTAATGTAGTAACTTTATTACCAATCCAAAGCATGGTTGTAGTAACATCTCCAATAGGAGACCAAGCACCACCTGCATTTGCAGCAACAATAATTAAACCTGCAAACCAAATTCTTTCGTCTCTATTTTTAACAATTTTCTGTAGTATTGAAATCAATACAATTGTAGCTGTTAAATTATCTATAATTGCAGATAAGATAAAAGCTAGGATAGAAAACATCCATAAAAGTTTCTTTTTGCTTTTAAAGTTTACGTAACCTTTAATAGTAGAAAAACCATCAAAATAATCGATTATTTCTACAATTGTCATGGCTCCTAAAAGAAAAACCAAAATTTCTGCAGTTTTTCCTAAATGATGCAATAATGTTTCTTCTACCAAATGTAATTTATCTTCATGTACCATAGACGCAAAACCATCTACCAAACCATGATTTGCAGAATCAAACCAATTTGTAAAACCATCTACACCTAAAGCTACAATAGCCCAACAAACGGCCATCATTATTAAGGCGGGTATTAATTTATCTAACTTTAAATTGTGTTCTAATGTAATGGCTAAATACCCCAATACAAATACTATAATAATTACTGATTCCATATATTAAATTTAAATTATATCAATTGTTTTAGCGCTATTTCAAACGCTGTTGAACATATTTTTGTTTTTGAGGCGCTTTTTTTAAACGTCTTTTGTAATGCTTTTTTAATCACGTTAGAAGTGTCATCAAAAATAGCCTTGTCTTGCATTGGCAGTTTTACTCTAGCTTCCATTAAATATGCAAAAACTCTTGCAATACCACAATTAGAAATAAAATCTGGCAACAAACTTAAATGATTATCTGTATATTCCATAATAGGACCAAAGAAAATTTCTTTGTCTGCAAAAGGAACGTTTGCTCCTGGAGATATTACTTCTAAACCTGTATCTATCATTTGTTGCACTTGGTCTTTAGAAACTAATCTTGATGCCGCCGCTGGAATAAATATTTCTGCAGGTAAGCTCCATATTTTCTGATTTATCTCATCAAAAGGCATCATGTTTTTAGACACCAGTTTATTACCGTCTTTGTTTAAAAATAGCGCGGTTATTTCTTCCATAGAAAAACCTTTGTTATTTATTAAACCACCATCTCTATCTATAATTCCAACAACTTTGGCGCCTAATTGCGTTAAGTAATAGGCAGCTGCACTACCAACATTACCAAAACCTTGTACAATTGCTCTTTTACCAGCTATATTACCACCATAAATAGCATAATAATGCTTTACGGCTTCTGAAACACCATAACCTGTTAACATATCTGCTATGGTATATTTTCTAGCAATATCTGGCGAAAAATATTTATTTTCAATGACCTTAATTACGCCTAAACGCAATTGCCCAATTCTATTAATTTTATCTGCCTCTGTGGGTTTAAAATGCCCGTTAAAAATACCTTCTTGTGGATGCCAAACACCACAATCTTCTGTTATAGGAATTACATCTTTATCTGCATCTACATTTAAATCTCCTCCTGTGCCGTAATAATGTTTTAAAAGTGGCGTTACAGCTTTGTACCAACGTTCTAAAACTTGTCTTTTTCTTGGGTCATTGGGGTCAAAATTAATACCTGATTTTGCACCACCAATTGCGGGTCCAGAAACGGTAAACTTTACCTCCATAGTTTTGGCTAAAGATAAAACTTCATTTTTATCTAATCCTTTACGCATTCTTGTACCTCCACCAGCAGCACCTCCTCTTAATGAGTTAATTACCACCCAACCTTCTGCATCTGTCTCTTTATCTTTCCAATGAAAAACAATTTCTGGCTGTTTTTCTTCGTATTTTTTTAATAATTCTTTCATATTATGTTTTTATGACCTTAAACTATTGTTTATTTTTTTTACATTTTTTCAAAAAAAATCGTCCAAAAAAAGTTAAAGCTGTGTCATAATATTTTTATGAATTAAAATTATTGCTAACAAATTTAAATTAAAAAAATGAGTAGCCAAATAATTAAATTAAAAACTATGTATAAAAAATAACTCCAGAAGAATGATCTTTTCTTGCACCTGTTACAGATTTTAAACAATTCACCTGATTATCAATCTTTAACAATCCTAAAAAAGCAAAAATTAGCGCCTCTTTAAATTCAATAATTTCTTTTGAAGTTAATGTTATGGTAATATTTGAATGTTGTGCAATCCTCTCCATTAAAAAAGCATTAAAAACACCTCCACCAGTTATTAAAATTGAGTTTGAGTTTTTTATAACTTTAGCAATCTGAATAGCAATATGCTCCACAAAAGTTTTTAAAATAATTGAAACATCACTTTCTAAACGGTCTATAATGGGCAAAACTTCTTTTTGCACCCACTCTAAACCTAAAGATTTTGGTGGTTCTTTTTCATAAAAAGGCAAAGCATTTAGGGCTTTTAAAAGTGTTTGATTAATTTTTCCTTCAGATGCAATTTTACCTGAAGCATCATAAGCAAAACCTAACTTATTTACATAATAATTTAAGACAATATTTACGGGACAAATATCAAAAGCTATCCTTAAGTTATTCTTATGAAAAGAAATATTAGAAAAACCACCTAAGTTTAAACAAAATTGATAATTAGAAAATAACAATTCATCACCAATGGGTACTAAAGGCGCTCCTTGCCCTCCAAATTTAACATCTTGTGTTCTAAAATCACAAACAACTTTTTGTTTTGTAATTTTTGCAATTTCTTTTCCATTACCAATTTGTAATGTAATTCCGTTTTCAGGTTCATGCAAAATAGTATGGCCGTGAGAAGCTATAAAATCTATTTTTTCTATTTTATGATTATTTATAAAATTTTGAATTACTAAGGCCAAGTGTTTCCCGTAAGAAACATCTAATTTCTTTAATTCCGCAGAAGAAAAATGAATGGCATTTTGCAATAACTTTTTCCACTCCTTATTATAAGGTATTGTTTTAGCACAAACTATTGTAAACTTTGTGTAATTATTTTTTTCAAAATGTACATACACCAAATCAATCCCGTCTAAAGAAGTTCCAGACATTACACCAATAGCAAAAATTGTATTTGTATTCATATAGACAAAATTAACACTTGAATATAGATAATATATTACGAAATCAATATATTTGAGATATAATATTTCGAATACAACAAAAAAAAACTAAAAATAAATGAATTTCACACTAACAGAAGAGCACATCATGATTCGAGATGCCGCTAGAGATTTTGCGCAAACAGAATTACTACCTGGTGTTATAGAAAGAGATAATAAACAAGAGTTTCCCCAAGAACTCGTAAAAAAAATGGGCGATTTAGGTTTTATGGGCATTATGGTAGACCCAAAATATGGAGGAAGCGGTATGGACACAATTTCTTACGTTTTAGTAATGGAAGAATTATCTAAAATAGACGCCTCTGCATCTGTTATGGTTTCTGTAAACAACTCACTGGTTTGTTATGGTTTAGAAGCTTATGGCTCAGAAGCTCAAAAAGAAAAATATTTAACAAAACTAGCCACAGGAGAACAAATTGGTGCATTTTGTTTATCTGAACCAGAGGCAGGATCTGATGCTACTTCACAAGCCACCACAGCAGAAGATAAAGGAGATCATTATATGATTAATGGCACAAAAAACTGGATCACAAACGGCGGTAGAGCTAATATCTATTTAGTAATTGCACAAACCGATAGAGATAAAGGACATAAAGGAATTAATGCCTTTATTATAGAAAAAGGTATGGAAGGTTTCCATATAGGTCCCAAAGAAGACAAATTAGGAATTCGCGGTTCAGATACGCACACTTTGCAGTTTAATGATGTAAAAGTACCCAAAGAAAACAGAATTGGAGCAGATGGTTTTGGCTTTAAATTTGCCATGAAAACCCTTTCTGGTGGCAGAATTGGTATTGCTGCACAAGCTTTAGGCATTGCCTCTGGAGCTTATGAACTCGCTTTAAAATACAGTAAAGAGCGTAAAGCTTTTGGCACAGAAATTTGCAACCATCAAGCAATTGCTTTTAAATTAGCAGATATGCACACAGAAATAGAAGCTGCCAGATTATTAGTTATGAAATCTGCATGGGACAAAGATCAAGGCAATAATTACGACATGTCTTCTGCAATGGCAAAATTATACGCAAGTAAAGTTGCAATGGAACAAACGGTAGAAGCCGTTCAAATTCATGGTGGCAATGGTTTTGTAAAAGAATATCATGTAGAACGTTTAATGCGTGATGCAAAAATTACACAAATTTACGAAGGCACCTCAGAGATTCAAAAAATAGTTATTTCTCGTGGTATAATTAAAGGGTAAAACTTAGACCTATATATTAAGGTATAAAATCCATCTTATTTCAGGTGGATTTTTTTATTTCTTGGGCGCAACCTTTCAGGTCAGGCTTTCAGTACTCGCTTTACGCTAAAAAGCGTAAGAGCTCAAACAAATACTTCAATCCTTTGCGCGGGCTTATTTAAAAACCTATAGCAAAACCAAGAAACAGTATTTTTTTTTGACAATTCTATCATTAAATAATTTAAAAATCATTCAGTTTCTAGCAATTCAATATGAAACAACTGCAAACCAGAAGAAGGCGCATTGTTTCTTAGAAATTTTCTATCATTATCTTCTTTTAGAGATGCTACAATATAATCTAACGTTAAATTCCCCTTTCCTAACTCAAACAAAGTAGCCATCATTAACCTTATTTGATACCTTAAAAAACCTTTACCTTTCACCTTTAATATATAGGAGTATTCTGGAAAAAAATTAGCGATTAAAATTTCATTCCTTACAATTTCACAAGAAGTAATAGTTCTTTTAAAAATTGCATTTTCAGAGGGTTTGGTACAATACTTATGAAAATAATGCACTCCTTCAAACAATTTTGCACCAGCTTGCATCAATTCCAAATCTAAATTTTTTGAAATATTCACTAAAAAAGGTGCTGCAAAAGGATGATTTTTCTCTCCAAAAGAAAAATAATAATGATATTCTTTAATTTTAGGAGCATTAATAATGTTAAATGAAGTTGACACCTCCTTAACTTCTAAAGCTCTAAAATCTGGAGAAAGATTGGCATTCAATTGATTTGAAAAAGTGTTACAATTCAATTTTTCATTTCTAAATAATTGCAAATAATAAAACCTTGCAGACACCTTTGCATCTGTTCTCCCAACTCCAACTGTCTTAAATTCAACATCTTCAAACACATAAGACAAAGATTTATCTACCATTTCATGCAATGTTTTTGCATTTTTCTGTTTTTGCCAACCTGAAAAGCGAAACCCTAAGAATTCTAAGGAAATCACGTAAGAAAATTGATATTTCATAAGATCAATAATATAATAATTACATTTTTTTTTACAAAACCTTCATTTTTATGAATATCTCAAAATTTGAGTTCACTTTTTTATGAAGTCTACATTTTATACCTTTTACAAATGCTAAAATACACTTATCTCAATATAAACCCTATTTTTTTGAGGGGTTCACCTCCAAAAACAGTAGTTTAAAAAGCACAACCCTTGTCAGTTAAAAAAAATAATATACTTTTGACCCGAGTTCATTAACAAACAATTAACAAATAAAAATTAAAAGACTCTTATTATGAAAAAATTAATTCTATCATTATTATGCGTTTCAAGTTTAGTACTTAATGCACAAGAAGAAGAAAAAGGTGAATTTACACTTAGCGGAACTGTAGACGTATATGGTACTACTAATTTTACTGAAGGTTCTGGAACACCAGGAATTTTAATTGCAAGCCCAGAAAATGCAAATGCATTTGGTTTAGGTTCTGCAAATACTGTATTTGCTTATGAAAAAGGAAAAGCAGGAGTTGTTGCAGATTTAGCATTTGGTCCAAAAGCAGACGATGCTAACTTAGCAGGAGCTATCAATCAATTATACGCTTACTATAATGTAAACGATAAATTAACAGTTACAGCTGGTCAATTCAATACCTTTTTAGGATATGAAGTTATTAATCCTTCTGCTAACTTTAACTATACAGTATCTTACTTATTTAATGCAGGTCCTTTTTCTCATACAGGTCTTAAATTAGATTATGCTGTGTCAGAAGATTTATCTTTAATGCTTGCAGTAACTAATGGTCATGCAGTAACAAGTGCAGATGGTAACTTTACAGATGCTACACAATTTGGTGCGCAAGTTGGTTATAAAGGTCAGTATTTAAACATTATTGCTGGTGCAATTGAGGCTGGTGGGCCACGTGATTGGTTCTTTATAGACTACACTGGTGGTTTTGATTTAACAGAAAGTTTTTATGTTGGTATTAATGCAGCATATGCAAACTCTGGTGAAGCAGATTCTGGATACCAAGGTGTAGCTTTATATTTACAAAACACATTCTCAGATAAGTTTGCTTTAGGTTTAAGACCAGAATTATTTTCATTAAATGGTGCATCAGAAGAAAGTGTTACAGCTGTAACTTTAACAGCTAACACTAACTTAACAAGTAACTTAAAGCTAATTACAGACTTAAGATTTGATTCTTCAGATGATATGATTATAGAAGCTTTCCCTAACAAGACAAGTACTTCTACTTTTACAATGGCAGCAGTATACTCTTTCTAAGAGAAAAACAAGAAAATTACTAACTAAAATTAATAAAAAATGAGTTTATTATTAACATTATTTCAAGATGCTCCTGCTACTGAAGCTGCAAAAGTTTTAGAGCAAGTAAATGGAGATATGGGAATGCTTTGGATGCTTATTGCAGGTATCTTAGTATTCTTAATGCAAGCAGGATTTACATTAGTAGAATCTGGTATGACTAGAGCTAAAAACGCGGTTAACATCGCAATGAAAAACTTACTAGACATTTGTGTAGGATCTATTACATTTTGGTTAGTAGGATATTCTTTAATGTATGGAGATACTTCTAACGGTTGGTTCTTCTGGAGTGGTTTATTCCAAGGTGAAGGAGCAGATTTATTTTTCCAAACAATGTTTGCTGCAACAACTGCAACTATTGTTTCTGGAGCAATTGCTGGTAGAACAAAATATACAACATACATTATCTTTTCTTTAGTAATGACAGCTGTTATTTACCCAATCTCTGGTGGATGGGAATGGAACGGTGGTTGGTTAAATAATACAGATGGTATTATGCCAGCTGAATTTATTGACTTTGCAGGTTCTTCAATTGTACACTCTGTAGGTGGTTGGGCTGCGTTAGTAGCTGCATTTATGGTAGGTCCTAGAATTGGAAAATATGTAGACGGTAAAGTAATGCCTATTCCTGGTCACAATCAAATTTTAGCAACTTTAGGTGTTTTTATCCTTTGGTTTGGTTGGTTTGGTTTTAACGGTGGTTCTCAATTAGCTTGGGGTGGTGCTGACGCAATAGGTGCTTCTAATGTAGTACTTATTACAAACTTAGCAGCAGCAGCTGGTGGTTTAGGTGCATTAGTTACAACATGGATCTGGTATGGTAAACCTAATTTAGGACAAACGTTAAACGGTTCTTTAGCTGGTTTGGTAAGTATTACTGCTGGTTGTGGAAACATGACTGCTGGTGGTGCTGTATTAGCAGGTTTAATTGGTGGTATCTTAGTAGTATTTTCTATAGAATTTGTAGAGAAAAAATTAAAAATAGATGATGCCATTGGTGCTTTTTCTGTTCACGGAATAGCAGGTGTTTGGGGAACTTTAGTTATTGGACTTTGGGGTGTAGATGGTGATACTGGTATTGGTTTATTCAATGGCGGTGGAGCTGCACAACTTGGTGCACAAGCAATTGGAGTTTTAGCTTACGCTGTTTGGGCAGTAGCATTATCTTACATTGTTCTTAAAGTTTTAAAAGTAACAATGGGATTAAGAGTTACTAAAGAAGTAGAAATTGAAGGTTTAGATATCTCTGAACATGGCTCTATTGCTTATCCAGGTAAAAGAGTTAGAGAATTTGAGGAAGATAAATAATCAAATTTTATCTAAAAAATTATATAAATCACACAACCTAATACGTTGTGTGATTTTTCGGTAATTAAAATTATTCTTAAAAAAACAAAGAATTAACCAAATATCTTACAATGAAAAAAATAGAAGCAATTATTAGGAAGTCTAAATTTAGTGCAGTAAAGGAAGCCTTACATGGGGTGGATGTGAACTTTTTCTCTTATTGGGATGTTACTGGTTTAGGAAATGAAAAAGAAGCTCATGTTTATAGAGGTATTAGTTACAGTACAACCGATATAAAAAGAAGATATTTATCTATAGTAGTAAATGATGATTTTGAACAAATTACTGTAGATGCTCTATTAAATTCTGCTGCCACAGGAGAAGTAGGTGACGGTAAAATTTTTGTATCAGACATTACAGAGGCATATAGAATTAGAACAGGAGAAAAAGGCGGAGAAACTTTAAAGAAAATATCAAAATAAAATATTATGGAATTACTTACAACAAACAATGTATGGATGATGATCTGTACAGCACTTGTTTTCTTTATGCATACTGGCTTTGCATTCCTAGAAATTGGTTTAACAAGACAAAAAAACACAATCAATATTTTATTCAAAAATATTTTCATTATTACAGTTGGCTTATTACTCTATTATATTGGAGGTTTTAATTTAATGTATCCTGGCTTTGCAGAAGGTTCTGCAGGTATAATAGATTTTCCAGGTTTTGGTATTGCCGCGCCAGAAAATGGAATGACTCCAGAATATGCAAATGGTGGTTACACTTGGTGGACAGACTT
This sequence comes from uncultured Polaribacter sp., assembly GCF_947495205.1. Classification (GTDB taxonomy): domain Bacteria; phylum Bacteroidota; class Bacteroidia; order Flavobacteriales; family Flavobacteriaceae; genus Polaribacter. Next base: position 179,939 of record NZ_CANLXV010000007.1, read on the forward strand.
CTTGTTTCAAGGAATGTTTGCAGCAACTGCAGCAACAATTGTATCTGGTGCAGTAGCAGAACGTATGAAAATAGGACCATTTATGCTTTTTACAGTAATCTACGTTGGCTTAATATACCCAATTGCAGGTTCTTGGAAATGGGGTGGTGGTTTCTTAGACCAAATGGGATTCTATGATTTTGCAGGTTCTACCTTAGTACATTCTGTTGGTGGTTGGGCGGCATTAGTAGCTGTTTGGTTATTAGGTGCAAGAATTGGAAAATTTAAAAATGGTAAACCGCAAGCAATTCCTGGACATAACATACCATTAGCAACTGCTGGTGTTTTAATACTTTGGTTAGGTTGGTTTGGTTTTAATGGAGGTTCAGTCTTATCTGCAGACCCAGAATTAACTTCTTTAACATTAGTTACAACATGTTTAGCTGCTGCTGCAGGTGGTGTTGTTGCTGCTTTTGTATCATTCATCAAATACAAAAACCTAGACTTAACAATGTTTCTTAACGGAATCTTAGGTGGTTTAGTAGGAATTACTGCTGGTGCAGATGTTATGACGCCAGAAAGCGCAATTATTATTGGTGCCATAGCTGGTGCTTTAATTGTATTTGCTGTTGCTTTTGTAGATGCTATAAAGTTAGATGATCCAGTTGGTGCTATTGCAGTGCATTTAATTTGTGGTATTTGGGGAACATTAGCAGTTGGGATTTTCTCTACAAATCCAGAACATACATTCTTAATTCAATTAACAGGTGTAGGTTGTTACGCAGCTTTCTGTATCGTTTCTTCATTCTTAATAATCTTTACATTAAAGAAAACTGTAGGAATTAGAGTTAGTGAAAAAGAAGAATTAGAAGGTCTAGATGCCCATGAACATGGTATGGATGCTTATTCAGACTTTCGTTTAAACGAGGACTAAACCTTAAAAAAAATCAAATATTTTACCTGCAAATTTTAAAAATTTGCAGGTTTTCCTGTTAATTATCATTTTCACAAAAAAAAAAGCTTTAATTATAATAATTAAAGCTTTTTTACTAAATTTTTGTTTTCATCGTAAAAATTATATTAAAAACACTCAAGCGTTAATTTTTTCACAATAAAACTTATAAATTAGCAGATATAATTGAATAGAATATGGAGAAACAAGGATTATACTTACCAGAGTTTGAACATGAAAATTGCGGCGCAGGATTTATCTGTAATTTAAATGGAGAAAAAACAAATCAAATTATACACGATGCCCTAGAAATACTAGTTAAACTAGAACATAGAGGTGGTGTTAGTTCCGACGGAAAAACTGGAGATGGAGCTGGTTTATTAATAGATATTCCACACGAATATTTTACAAGGGTTTGCGATTTTGAATTACCAAAACAGAGAGAATATGCTGTTGGTATGGCTTTTTTACCCAAAGTTTCTAATCAATATAATTTTTGTAAAACTACTTTTGAAGAGGAAGTTAAAAAACAAGATTTATCTATTTTAGGATGGAGAAAAGTACCTGTAGACTCTACCCAATTAGGTGCAATTGCCTTAGCATCAGAGCCTAATATAGAGCAACTTTTTGTTGCTAAAAATAGTGATATTGACGAGGCAACTTTTAAAGCGAAGTTATATGCTGCACGTAAAATAACAGAACATAAAATAGAAAACTCTAAAATTTCTGAAAATAAATATTTTTATGTTTCAAGTTTATCTATAACAACCATTATCTATAAAGGTATTATTATGCCAGAAGATATTGGTCCTTATTATAAAGACTTACAAGAAATAGATTTGGTTACACGTTTAGCACTTGTACACCAACGTTTTTCTACGAATACAATGCCAACTTGGGAACTTGCACAACCGTTTAGACATATGTGTCAAAATGGAGAAATAAACACGTTACGTGGTAATGTGAGTAGAATGCGTGTGAGAGAAGAAATCATGAAAAGTGATGTTTTTGGACCTCAAATAGACGAATTATTCCCTATTATTCTTCCAGGTAAATCAGATTCTGCATCTATGGATATGGTTGTAGAATTATTAACACACACAGGTCGTTCATTACCAGAAATTATGATGATGATGATTCCTGAAGCTTGGGAAAAGCATGCTACAATGTCTCCAGAACGTAAAGCATTTTACGAATATAATGGTTGTATAATGGAACCTTGGGATGGACCAGCTTCTGTACCTTTTACAGATGGTGATTATATTGGTGCACTTTTAGATAGAAACGGGTTAAGACCTTCAAGATATACTGTTACCAAAAGTGGTAAACTAATTATGTCATCAGAAATTGGTGTGGTAGATGTAGCTCCTTCAGATGTTGAAAAACACGGTAGATTAGAACCAGGAAAAATGTTCTTGGTAGATATGAATGAAGGTAGGATTATTGAAGATGAAGAAATTAAAAATAAAATTGTTTCAGAAAGACCATATCAAGAATGGTTAAACCAGTCTCGCCTACATTTAAAAGATGTGCCTTATACTGGTGAAACTTGCCCTATAGAAACTATTGATATTAAAACACGCCAACGTTTATTCAATTACACTTTTGAAGATATTCAAGAAGTAATTACACCAATGGCGCAAGTTGGTAAAGAGGCTTTAGGTTCTATGGGAATAGATACACCTTTGGCCGTATTATCAGACAGACCTCAATTAATTTCTAATTATTTTAAGCAATTATTTGCGCAAGTAACTAACCCTCCTTTAGATGGTATTCGTGAAGAAATTGTAACAGATATAAGTTTAAACTTAGGAAAAGATAGAAATATCTTTAGCATTACAGAAAGACAATGTAGAAAACTAAGAATACAAAATCCGGTAATTTCTAATGCAGATTTAGAGAAAATTAGAAATATAAACATAGAAAGTTTTAAAGCAGAAACCATTCAGATTCTTTATCCTAAAGCACAAGGTTTAAATGGTTTAGAAGACGCTTTAGATAATATTGTATTACAAGTAGAAAAAGCAATAGAAAATAAAAGTAACATCATTATTTTGTCAGATAGAGGTGTAAACCAAGAATTTGCCCCAATACCTGCTTTATTAGCTTGTTCTTTTGTAAACCATCAATTAAATAGATTAAGAAAACGTTCTTACTTTGATATTATTATTGAATCAGCAGAACCAAGAGAACCACATCATTTTGCTACCTTATTTGGTTATGGCGCCAGCGCGATAAACCCATATATGGTAAATGAAATTATTAGAATGCAGGTTAAGGAGGGCTTCATTACAGACATGGATGAACAGAAGGCTGTAGATAATTTCAACAAAGCTATTGGTAAAGGTTTATTAAAAGTAATGAATAAAATAGGAATCTCTACTTTACATTCTTACAGAGGTTCTCAAATCTTCGAAATTGTTGGTTTCAATTCACAATTCGTAGAAAAATATTTCCCTTATACTGCTTCTAGAATAGAAGGTATTGGTTTATATGAAATTGAAAAAGAAATTTCAAATAGATACAAGCAGGCATATCCAGACAATCAAATCGATAAAAATTTAGGTTTAAATATTGGTGGTGATTATAGATGGAGAAGAAACGGAGAACGTCATTTATTTAACCCAACTACTGTTTCTAAATTACAACAAGCTGTGCGTTTAAGCGATCAGGCAAGTTATGACATTTATGCAAAAACAATAAATGAACAGTCAGAGAACTTAATGACGATTCGTGGTTTATTCCAGTTTGATAATTTAGACCCTATTCCTTTAGAAGAGGTAGAACCTTGGACAGAAATTGTAAAACGTTTTAAAACAGGTGCAATGTCTTATGGATCTATTTCAAGAGAAGCCCATGAAAATTTAGCAATTGCCATGAATAGAATTGGTGGTAAATCTAATTCTGGTGAAGGTGGTGAAGATAGAAAACGTTTTCAAAAAGATATTAATGGAGATAGCAGAAATTCGGCAATTAAACAGGTGGCATCTGGTAGATTTGGTGTAACATCTCACTATCTAACAAACGCAAGAGAAATACAAATTAAAATGGCACAAGGTGCTAAACCTGGTGAAGGTGGACAGTTACCTGGTTATAAAGTTTTACCTTGGATTGCAGATGCAAGAAATTCGACACCTTTTGTAGGTTTAATTTCTCCGCCTCCTCATCACGATATTTATTCAATTGAAGATTTAGCACAACTAATCTACGATTTAAAAAATGCAAACCGTGAAGCAAGAATAAATGTAAAATTAGTATCAGAAGTTGGTGTAGGTACAATTGCAGCAGGTGTTGCAAAAGCAAAAGCAGATGTGGTATTAATATCTGGTTATGATGGTGGTACAGGTGCTTCTCCCCTAACCTCCTTAAAACATGCAGGTTTACCTTGGGAACTTGGTTTATCTGAAGCACAACAAACACTTGTTTTAAATAATTTAAGAAGTAGAATTGTTGTAGAGTGTGATGGCCAATTAAAAACAGGTAGAGATGTTGCTATTGCTGCGTTATTAGGTGCAGAAGAATTTGGCTTTGCTACAGCTCCTTTAGTTGCATCTGGCTGTATAATGATGCGTAAATGTCATTTAAATACATGTCCAGTAGGTATAGCAACTCAAGATAAAGAATTACGTAAAAACTTTAAAGGAACACCAGAACACGTAATTAATTTCTTCTATTACATTGCAGAGGAATTAAGAAAAATTATGGCACAACTTGGGTTTAGAACTTTATCAGAAATGGTTGGGCAAACGCATAAAATCAATGCAAATAAAGCAATAAAGCACTATAAAGCAAAAGGTTTAGATTTAAGTAGTATTTTACATAGACCAGCCGCTTACAGTGAAATGCCAGTAAAAAACACAGAAAAACAAGATCATAATATAGATGAAGTATTAGATTTTACAATACTTAAAGATTCACATAGAGCTTTATATCGAAAAGAAAAAATGACTTTAAATTACCCAATTAAAAATACAGACAGAACTGTAGGTGCAATTGTTAGTAATGAAATTTCAAAAATATATGGTCATTTAGGTTTACCAGAAGATACTTTAAATATTAACTTCACAGGTTCTGCAGGACAAAGTTTTGGTGCATTTGCTGCGTACGGATTAACATTTATATTAGAAGGAAACACAAACGATTATTTAGGTAAAGGTTTATCTGGAGCAAAACTAATTGTAAAAAAGCCAAAAAGTGCAGACTTTTTAGCAGAAAACAACATCATAGTTGGTAACGTATGTATGTTTGGTGCTGTAAACGGTCAAGCCTTTATTAACGGGATTGCAGGGGAACGTTTTGCAGTAAGAAACTCAGGTGCAACAGCAGTTGTAGAAGGAGTTGGAGATCACTGTTGCGAATATATGACAGGTGGTAAAGTTATTGTTCTAGGTAAAACAGGACGTAATTTTGCTGCAGGTATGAGTGGTGGAATTGCTTACGTATATGATCCAGAAAATAAATTTGTAAATGGTCTTTGTAATACAGAAACTATAGAATTCGAAGAAATCTCTAACTTAGATGCCTTAGATTTAAAAACAACTTTAGAAAAACATGTGTTGTACACAGATAGTAAAAAAGGTACAGATTTATTAGCAGACTGGGATAATAGTTTACAAAACTTTGTAAAAGTTATGCCAACAGAGTACAAAAAAGCCTTAGAGCGCTTAGAAACAGAAGAACCAATGGTAGAAGAATTAACAACAGCATAATGTCATGGGAAAAGTAACAGGATTTAAAGAATTTGAAAGACAAGATGAAACCTACACTTCTGTAAAAGATCGTGTAAAAAATTATAAGGAATTTACGGTTCCACTTTCTGAAAAAGAAATAAAAAAACAAGGATCTAGATGTATGGATTGTGGTATTCCTTTCTGTCATAGTGGTTGTCCATTAGGAAACCTTATTCCAGATTTCAACCATATGGTACATCAAGGTGAATGGAAAAAAGCTTCGTGGATCTTGCATTCTACGAATAATTTTCCAGAATTTACAGGACGTCTGTGTCCTGCTCCTTGTGAACAAGCCTGCGTATTGGGTATAATTGAAGATCCAGTTTCTATTGAAAATATAGAAAAAAACATAGTAGAACGTGCTTTTAAAGAAGGATGGATTAAACCACAATTACCAAAATCTAGAACAGGAAAATCAGTAGCTGTAATTGGTTCTGGTCCTGCTGGTTTAGCTGCTGCCCAGCAACTAAACAGAGCCGGCCACTTGGTAACTGTTTTTGAAAGAGATGATGAAGTTGGTGGTTTATTAAGATATGGTATTCCTAATTTTAAAATGGAAAAAGGAATTATAGATAGACGTGTAGCTATATTAGAAGCAGAAGGTATTGTATTTAAAACCAATGTAAATGTTGGTGTTAATTATGATGTTGCAGACTTAAAAGCATTCGATGCCATAGTTTTATGTGGTGGAGCAACTGAAAGACGTAGTCTTCCAACCCCTGGCATAGATGCTGATGGTGTTGTGCAAGCTATGGATTTTTTAACACAACAAACCAAAGCACTTTTTGGGAAAGAAGTTAAAGATCAAATTATGGCTACAGATAAAAATGTAATTGTAATTGGTGGTGGAGATACAGGTTCTGATTGTATTGGTACTTCAAATAGACACGGAGCGACCTCTGTAGTTAATTTTGAAATCATGCCAAAACCTCCAGGAGAACGTTCACCAACAACTCCATGGCCTTTTTGGCCATTAAAATTAAAAACTTCATCTTCTCATAAAGAAGGTGCACAACGTAATTGGCTAATTAATACGAAAGAATTTGTTAAAGATGATAACAATAAACTAATCGCACTAAAAACGGTAAATGTAGAATGGAAAATGGTTCCTGGTCAAAGACCAGAGTTAATTGAAGTACCAGGAACAGAAAAAACTTGGCCATGTGATTTAGCATTATTGGCACTAGGTTTTACCGGTCCAGAGAGCACCTTAGCAGAAAAATTAGGTATTAAAACAGATGCACGATCTAATTATAAGGCAGACTATGGAAAGTATCAAACCAATGTAAATAACATTTTTACGGCGGGAGATATGCGTAGAGGACAATCATTAATCGTTTGGGCTATTTCAGAAGGAAGAGAAGCTGCAAGACAGGTTGATCTTTTCCTAATGGGAAAATCTGAATTACCATCTAAAGATGTAACTGGAGATTTAGTAGCAATGTAGATATACTCCTAAATCAAATAAGTTTAATTTTAAAAAAATTTAACTCAAATAAAACTCATCTTCTTTTATGTCGATGAGTTTTTTTTATTTATCAAAAAAACAATCTTATTTTTTTTAAATTTATTTATAAACTTGCTATCATTTTAATAAAAATAATACTTACAACTGCGTCATATAAAACATAGCTCGTTGTACTTTCCCGAAATAGGTTGACTAAAAATTAAACACTTAATTGTAGTCACTTATGAAAACACAAAAAGAACCCTGGCGAAAAAAAAGCTACCAAAAAGCAACTTTAGATTTAAAATTATTCGTCGTTGACCAAATTCAAAATGGTCAGATTTCTGTAAACTTCGCATTCAAAAAATATGATGTTCCTAGAACAACAATTAATTATTGGATTAAAAAATATAGTACTTTAGTACAACAAAATACTGGTATGAGTAAAAACGATGAGATTAAAAAGCTTAAGGAAAAAATAGAAGAACTTGAGTTTCAAAAAGACTTTCAGCAAGACATTATTGCTGATATGGAAATCATTACAGGAGTGGATATGTCAAAAAAGTCATTGCCCAAAACATTAGCAAAAGAGATAGAGCTAAAGAAGAAAAACCGTTTAAAACAAAGTGGTTCTATGGATGTTTTGGGATTAGTAAACAAGCCTTTTACAAAAGACTTAAAAGCCAACAAAAACAACAAATCAATCAACAAAAAATAGTTGCTTTGGTTTTAAATTATAGAAAGTCTGTGGGAATGAGAACTGGTGGAATAAAGCTGTACAGCGAACTAAAACAAGACTTTATAGCCAATGATATTAAAATTGGTAGAGACAAGTTTTACAGCGTTTTAAGAATGCATAATCTTCTTGTTCCAAAATTAAAAAACTATATAACAACAACCGATTCTAAACATCAGTTTAGAAAATATAAAAACCTAATTAAAGATAAAATTCCCACTAGACCAGAGCAATTATGGGTTAGCGATATTACATACATTAAAACTCAAAATGGACACAACTATTTAGCCATCGTGACAGATGCCTATTCTAAACAAATTATGGGCTATAAATTGGCAAACCATATGAGAACCTCACTTTGCACAGAAGCACTTGCTATGGCTATTAAAAATAGAAAATATCCTAATAAAGCATTGATACATCATTCTGATAGAGGTTTTCAATATTGTAATCCTAAATATACTCAGTTTGCCGAGAAAAATGGAATTACAATGAGTATGACTGAACAATATGACCCTTATGAGAATGAGAATGCAATTGCAGAACGTAATAATAGAACATTAAAATATGAATACGGCTTAAGGAAAAACTTAAAAAATACAGATATAGCTGAAAAAACAGCAATACAAGCTGTATATATTTATAATTACCTAAGAGCACATTGTAGTCTGGATTTAAGAAAACCAAGCGAAGTACATCAAAATCCAAATATCAAATACAAGTCATATCGAAAAAATAAACTAAATTTGACTGAACTTGATATTTAAGCAAGAAATTAGTTCAAAGTATTTTTTGGCTTCTAAAAGCTAGAAAAATACTTTGAACGATATAAAAACAAAAAAAAGGTCAACCTATATCAGTATAATACAAAAACGAAAATGACAGCAATAAAAGAAATAAAGCCAAACGCACAAAGCAAAGAGTGCTAAGCACACATTGCTTTTTTGCCAACGCCTACTTAACTGATAAATATGAATAGAAAAACAAACATATTTGACAAAATCGGAACATTGATACCTGGTTATAAAGGGTATCAAGAAAGAGATAGCAGACGAGAATGTGACAGACAATTAAGAGAACAAATTGCTGATAAACTTTCTGAAACAGAAAAAACGATAAATTCATTAGTTGAGGTTTCAGAACTAACGGAATTATCTGAAATTGAAAAAGCAAGAAAGAAAATCAATAATCTGAAAGATTTAATAAGGTATTCACCTTATGGTGCTTCTGCTTTCTTTTCAGATTCTGTTATTAAAAATGATGAACTTGAAAACATCTACCAAATGGATTTAGATATTTTTGATGCTACAGAAAATTTACAAGAAGGACTAAAAGCTAACGATTTGGAGAATATTAAACAACATATTCAATCACTTGAAAATTCAATAAACAAAAGAAACCAGTATTTAAAAGATTTGTAAGATGGCTAAACTGATGGAAATAATAGAATTCCTTGACAACACAGGAGACACTATGGTACAAAGAGTACCTGAAGATAGTAGTGGTGAATTTAAAATGGGTGCTCAACTCATTGTTAGAGAAAGTCAAAAAGCAGTTTTTTTCAGAGATGGAAAATCTTTAGATGTTTTTAGTACTGGTAGACATGTTTTGAAGACTCAAAACATACCAGTTTTAACAAAACTGATTACATCATTAGGTTATGGAAAAGATTCCCCTTTCAAATCTGAAGTTTATTTCCTTAACATGAAATTGTTCCGAAACTTAAAATGGGGAACAAAAGAGCCAATTTTGTTTAGAGACTCTGAATTGAAAATGATACGGTTAAGAAGCTATGGAGCATTTTCAATTACAATAAAAGAACCATCGTTATTTCTAAATAAAGTTGTTGGTACACAAGGACTTTTTCGAGATTCGGATATCTCAGACTACCTAAAATCAATCATCCTTCAAAAACTTCACGTAATACTTGGACAACATGTAAAAACGGTATTCGACTTACCGCAACATTTTGACAATCTTTCTGTGTTGGTTAAAAATAGTTTAAATCTTGATTTTGAAGGATTGGGCTTAGAACTACATGATTTCTTAATCAATTCTGTTTCTGTTCCTCCAGAAGTTCAAAAAATGATTGACACTCGTTCGGGAATGTCTGCTGTTGGCAATATGGATGATTTTATGAAATTCCAAATGGGGCAATCTATGGAAAAAGCAGCAGAAAATCCGACAGGAAGTGCGGGAGAAGGAATGGGACTTGGTGCAGGTATGGGAATGGGGTTTATGATTCCACAAATGATGAATCAAACCATGCAACAGCAAAATAATCAACCATCAAAGCCAGAAGAAGACTCTTTTGCGAAATTGAAAAAATTGAAAGAACTACTTGATATGGGAGCCATTAACCAAGATGAGTTTAATGAAACTAAGAAACGAATTTTAAATAACTTATAATGAGTAAAACAACAAGTTTAATTATCGGAATCCTGTTAGCAGTGATAAGTTGTGGAATATTAATTTACGCTTTTGAAACTGACCGTTCATTTGCTCAAATAATTATTACTTTTGGCATATTATTTCTACCTATTGCTTTTATTTCATCCATAGATGGTAAAATAGCTGTATTCCTCTTAAGTTCTATTTTAATTGTAGGTGGTTATATCTGTTACAAACAAGCATGGTACGACACAGGATTTGGAGTTGCTCTTGCTTTATTTTTAGGTGGAGCAACATATATTTTGAAAGTTTCTAAAGCTGAAACCTTTTCGGCATCTGATTATAAACAAGAACAAAAAAACAAACGAAATGCACGATAAAGAAATACAGTATTTTACAGAAGGACTTAATCTTGCTAAAGATGAGTTTTATCTTGATTCAATCAACAAATTCAAAATGTTAATTGACGAATATCCTCAAAGCGATTTAGCTGATGATGTATTATATAATGTTGGACTTTGCTACTTTAAAATGAAACAATTCGAACAAGCAATTTAAACATTTAATCAGGTTATTACCAATTACCCTGATGCAACAATCTCTGCATTAGACAACGGAAATGAATTTGGTCTGACAGCGGCAAAGTGTTTATTAGGAATCTTCAATTGCTATTTTATTAATGGTAAAACTGAAGATGCGAAAAAAATCATAGAAGAATTAAAATCTTATGACAACAATTCTTATTTAAGAATAAATGATGAAAAAAGGTCATTTAAAGAAATAGCTATAAATACATTAAAAATTAGAAAAATATGAGTGAAGCATTACAATGCTCTTCCTGTGGAGGGGCAAACCAATTACCTGCTGGAAAAAGCTCAATGTTTTGTGCATTCTGCGGGAATGCAATTGAGAAAAAAGTTGAAACAAATGGGAACATTCCAAAACCAGAGGATAATCCTCAAATTAAGAATTTTCTTGAATTGGCAGGAAATGCTAAGGAATCTGGAAATTATGAGGAAGCTATCAACTATTATAATAAAGCAATTGAATTTGACATTAAACTTCCTGAAGCTTGGTTTGGCAAGGGGTATTGTTCGGGTTGGTCTGGTAATCTAAGGATAATTAAAATTAGTGAAATGGTGAGGAATTTTAAAAAAGCTCTCGATTACACTATAGAAAAAGAAGAAATGAAAAAAAGAATTGCGCAATCAATAGATGGTTGTGCTTTTGCAGTATATAATCTTTCATATAATCATACAGTTGAATTTGCTACGGTTGATGGCACATATCAAGAACACCTACATCGCTCAATTGATGTTTTGGATGCATTAGAGTATGCACATTCATTAGACACAACTTCAAAACACATTTTAGATTCCTTAGTACAAATTTCTGAAAATTTATTAACCCCAATAAGGTTTAAAGATTATGATGATAATTATGGATCTCTTAAAATGGATGGCCGTTCCCAAGAAAAGGTAAACACAATTCGATTAAAGTATTCTTCGATACTGGCTAAATCAGACAAAAATTATGCGGCTTCAGTTTCAAAGAAAGCTGGCACGGGAAATACATTAAGAATAATAGGTGCAGTATGTGTCATTATAGCATTTATCTTGTTTAAATCTGATGTAATTTTTATAAGTATCTTATTAGGAATTGGTGGAATTGCCTCATTCTATTATGGTAATAATATGGTTCAAAACTATAAAGGAATATCAGATAATGTAAAGTATTCTGATCCTAAGTTAAAAAATGATGGAGTATTACTCACTAGAGACTCAAAGCTCATTGAAAATAAAACAATGTTAAAGTCAATTGAAGCATTTTCTGGCTGGGGTGGTGCCGCTGAAAATTTAGGTATCAAAAACGCTGAAAAAAAACTAGTAAAAAAGGCTAAAGAAGTTGGAGGTAGTGCAGTATTAATTATTAGAAAAACAGAACCAATGGGTGGAGTAAAATTATTTGGTAAAGTTTACAAATAGACTTTACAATCTATAAAACATTTAGTATAATTATCACGAATGAATTAAAAACTGAAATTATGAATGAAATAAGAAAATTTATAGAAGAATCACTTGAGGTAATTAAAAAAAGAGCTTTTGAAAATCAAATTCAAGGTGGTTTCTTCTCGGGACTTTGTGAAATGCTAATAGCCCTTGAACAAATAGCACAAGAATATCTAAAACAAGATGACTCTCTTTTGAAAGAAATAACAGATTTAAAAAAAATACTTTGTAAAACATGAGTAGCATTAAATATCAAAATTCAATTAGAAAAAAGAGAGATGAATTCTTAATCGGTATTGTAAATCAATTCATACAATCAGATGAAAACCAAACTATTTTTGACTGCTATGATTATGCGAAAATAATTGCTGAAACAACAATTCAAAGTTTCATTGATAATTTGACAGAAGAAGAAAGAACATTAGTAGTAATCAATACCAAAGCTTGGTTCCTACCAATAGAGTCAATAAGAACATTTGTTGTTTTTCTCTCTAATAATGAAATCACTTTAAACCAAATTTAATTATGAAAAATGAACCAAAGAAAATTAAATGCCCTGACTTTAGTGGAACTGGAAAAAGAGTCAATGAAATATGTAAAAAATGCAATGGTACTGGGAAGGTAAATTTACTGCTTGATTAAACCGCAAGCACATTTGCAATTCACACGAGCCAACGCTTAACCATAATTGCAAAAGAGCTTGCTACTTTTAAAATAAGAAGATTAAGTCCTGAAAATAAAACACGAAAGCACAACAATGTCTAAAAAACATATGGGTTTTGGCGATAAATTAGAAGTTCATAGCTTCGATTAAAAACCGCCAAACCAAAATTTTGATAACGCAAAAAGAAAAATAATTATAAAAATATTTGGCTTGGCTAAAAAGTAAACTGAAAGGGCAGAGCTTCAAACTCCCCTACGTTTCTTAGCCGGGTCGTTGTGCTTCATTTCCAAAACCACTAATATGTATGAAAACAAAATCATTACTGTTAAGCTTATCAAATCAAATATTGCATACTTAATATCAATACTTGAAATAACTGAAGAGTATTTTAATGACAAAAAAAATCCATTATTGAAAAATTCAATTGCATTAATTGATGGCGCAATAAATGAGTATTTAAAAGAACAAACAACTGAAAATTTAAACTGGGTTGAAGAAAGCTTAAGAACAATACTCAAACACTATCCGGATATGATAATCAAAACTAATTAGGAAAACATAAGTAATGATGCAAATAGATTATTTAACGAACTAGATAACTTACTAGGAAAATTATGATTTAATGAGTTTTGAATTAATAATAAGAGGAGATGAATGGGGAGTACAATTGGATGTTAAAAAATTCCCTTTATTCTGTCATTCTTGCAGAAACTACCTTAACGAAATATATGAACATACTGGTTCAAGATACGGACAAGTTGATTCTCTAAAATATGATTGTGGAGAAAGCTTGAGTTTAACTGATAGTGATAATATTGTCGAATATATTAACATTCATTGTAGAAAATTAAAAGCCGTTTTGGATTTTAAGGACTTATTCAAAATGCATAAAGTCAATTTTGATAAACTGAAAAATGAGTATGAGTACGACATTTATGAAAAACATTTAAATAAAAGAATTGAACTAGATAATTTAATAGTAGATATTGAAAAAAATAATGGTAAAATAATATCGCCAATCGATACCGAATTCCCAGCAACAGTCGGAATACAAAAATGGATGAGTTTAATGGAAAAATAACCAAAGGCACAACAAGATATAAAAAACATAGGGCGGTTTAGGCTTACTGAAAGGTCTGTGTTTATTTACAAGGTCGCCAAATATAAAATTTGGCATTTACTATTGAGAAGTTAAATACAAAATATTTATATTTAGCTTGTGATTAATCGGAGTGTATTGTGTCTCAATCCCTACGATTTTCTATACTAAACGTTGGTGTTCATTTATCACTTGTACTTTCCTGAAATAGGTTGACTAAAAATTAAACACTTAATTATAGTCACTTATGAAAACACAAAAAGAACCCTGGCGAAAAAAAAGTTACCAAAAAGCAACTTATGATTTAAAATTATTCGTCGTTGACCAAATTCAAAATGATCAGATTTCTGTAAACTTTGCATCAAAAAAATATGATGTCCCAAGAACAACAATTAGTTATTGGATTAAAAAATATAGTACTTTAGTACAACAAAATACTGGTATGAGTAAAACGATGAGATTAAAAAACTTAAGGAAAAAATAGAAGAACTTGAGTTTCAAAAAGACTTTCAGCAAGACATTATTGCTGATATGGAAATCATTAC
>NZ_CANLXV010000008.1 GCF_947495205.1 uncultured Polaribacter sp.
GTGAGCTTCCTCTCTGTTAAATCAAAAATAATAAAAATTAAGACAATAAAATTAGGAATTAAAGATAGTACCTAGCCCTGTTTGCTAACTTTTTTCATTAATTATTCTTAAAGATTTCTATTTACTAACAATTTGTAACCCTATAATAGTTTTTTAGAGATTGTAATTTTGCGTGAGATGCTTCCAGCGTGACAAACTGTATGAATAAACTTAAGCCTTTAAAACTTTTATAATCAGCTACTCTACAGCTATAAAACTTTACCACTTTGCAACTCTGCAACTCTAAAAATCTAATAATCTAATAATCTAAGAATCTAATAATCTAATAATCTAAGAGTCTAATTTCATTATAAACACTACTCTTTTTATCCCAAATAATAATAAAATTGCCTATTTCTGTTTGTAAAATTGTTTTCATTTCTAAAATATTAGAGACTTTAAAAGTAGTTAAAAATCATTTTAACAAAAGTTTTTTACAGAACCCTTTTTTGTTTTGTAGTTTTATGCGAAACTAATTCAATCTTTTATGAAAAAAATATTTCTTGCCGCTCTTTTAGGGGTTTTTCTTTTACACAGCTGCTCATCAAAAAAAAATAAAAAAGACGCTTATGTGGTAGAAAATTACACAAAACAAGAAGTAAATATTACAATGAGAGATGGTGTAAAACTGCATACTACCATTTATTCTCCAAAAGACACTTCTAAAGAATATCCTATTTTAATGCAAAGAACGCCTTATAGTTCTGCGCCTTATGGCAAGGGAAAACTAAAAACTAAAATTGGTCCTAATGTACATTTAATGAAAGAGGGCAATATTATTGTGTATCAAGATGTACGCGGACGTTGGATGAGCGAAGGCGTTTACGATAATATGCGTGCGTACATTCCTAATAAAAAAGAAAACGAATCTGATGAAGTTTCTGATACGTATGACACCATAGATTGGCTCGTAAAAAATGTAGAAAATAATAATGGAAATGTTGGTACTTGGGGTATTTCTTATCCTGGGCATTATGCAACCATTTCTGCCATAGATGCACATCCTGCTTTAAAAGCAGCTTCTCCACAAGCTTGTATTGGCGATTTCT
Organism: uncultured Polaribacter sp.; assembly: GCF_947495205.1. Lineage (GTDB taxonomy): Bacteria > Bacteroidota > Bacteroidia > Flavobacteriales > Flavobacteriaceae > Polaribacter. The sequence goes on from NZ_CANLXV010000008.1 coordinate 1,089, forward strand.
TTTTTGATGATTTTCATCATAATGGTGCATTTTTATTAAGCTATTTTAGAGCAATTTCTTTATTTGGCACATATAAAGACACACCAACAGATGCTGCTTGGTATTCTTTTCCTGAAATGAACACACAAGATCAATATCAATTTTTCTTAGACAAAGGTCCTTTAAAAAACTTAAACGAATTTTTTCAATACGACAAGTTAGATGTAAATGGAGAGGCTTCTAAAGATAAAATAGACGACTTTTTCTGGAAAGAAATCACAGAACACCCAAATTACGATTCTGTTTGGCAAAGTAAAGGCATTATACAACATATGAATAAAGTACCAAGTTCTGTAGCTACTATGGTTGTTGGTGGTTGGTTTGATGCTGAAGATTTGTATGGACCTTTAGAAACTTATAAAGGCATAGAAAAACACGGAAAAGACAACTACAATACTTTAGTTTTTGGCCCGTGGGATCATGGAAGATGGGCAAGTTCTGTAACCAAAAATTATGTGGGTAATTATTATTTTGGAGATTCTATTTCTTTAAATTTTCAGAAGGAAATAGAAACAAAATTCTTTAATCATTTCTTAAAAGGAAAAGGAGATAAAAATTCTGGTTTGCCAGAAGCTTATGTTTTTGATTCTGGTAAAAAAGAATGGAAATCTTACAATTCTTGGCCACCTAAAAATGTAGTAAAAGAAGATTGGTTTTTATCTGAAAATCAAGAATTAACTTCAGCTAAAAAATCAACCGAAAAAATTAATTTTATAAGTGATATAAAACGTCCTGTGCCGTATTCCGAGGACATTAAAACTGTTTTTACACCACGTAAATACATGACAGACGACCAACGTTTTGCTGCCAGAAGACCAGACGTTTTGGTTTTTGAAACCGATGTTTTAACAGAAGATTACACCTTAGCTGGAGACATTTTAGCAAAATTAAAAGTGGCAACAACTGGTTCTGCCGCAGATTGGATTGTTAAAGTAATAGACGTACATCCGTCTGATTTAGCAACCGATAAAGAAAATGATAAATTACAAGACCATTTAAAGATGAGTAATTACCATTTAATGGTAAGAAGTGAAGTAATGAGAGGACGTTTTAGAAATAGTTTTGAGTTTCCAGAACCTTTTACACCAAACAAAAAAACGGATGTAAATATAAAATTACAAGATGTTTTTCATACCTTTAAAAAAGGACACAAGTTACAAATTCAAGTACAAAGTACGTGGTTTCCTTTAATTGATTTAAATCCTCAAACGTATGTAGATAATATTTACAAAGCAGCCAAAAAAGATTTTAAAACGCAAACACATACCGTTTTTACAGATTCATCAATAGAATTTTCTGTACTGAAATAACCAATAATTAAAATAAAATTATGAAAGATTATAAAGTTGAAACATTAATATATTATTCAAAATTAACTACAGATAAAAATCATATTGTTAAAAGTTCTAAAAAAGAAATTCAAGAACAATTAGATAAATATGCTGCTAATGGTTACAAATTAGCTTCTACAGATATGTCTAATTTTGGTGCTGCCTTATACATTTATTTATATTTCGAAAAAGAATAAATGCGTTATTTATTCTTTTTTATACTATCATTTTTTTCGATTATTACACTTGGGCAAAACATTAAAAAACATCAATGGAAAAATAGAGTATTACTTGTTATTTCTAATGATCAAAACAATGGTCAGCTTAAAAAACAATTCCTGTTATTAGAAGAGCATCCAAAAGAACTTATAGAAAGAAAATTAGTAGTGTATTGTTTTCTTAAGAATAAATATCAATATAACTTTAAAGGAGACTGGAAACCATCAACAAAATTTAAAAATGAAAAAGGTGCATTTAAAGTACTTTTAGTTGGTTTAGATGGCGGAGTTAAGTTGCAACAAGACTCCGTTTTATCAACAGAAAAACTATTTACAATTATAGACGGAATGCCAATGCGAAAAAGAGAACTACAAAAAAATAAAAAATGACGTCTACAGAAATTGCTTTGTTATTAAATAGTGATCCAGAAAAAATTACCAGAATTGGAGAAATCATCACTAAAAAAATTGCTAAAAAAGACGATTTTAGCCATTTAAACGATTTTGAAAAAACCTTTATTTACATCGATATTTTAGAACAAAATGTTACAGAAGGTGGTTTTATACAATTCTTTTTTGATTCTTCTGGCCAGTTTACCCATGAAATTTTTCAAGCTTATTTGGCCATAAAAGCAGAAAAAACAGTAGCTATTTTAACAAAAGCTATTTTTTTATTTCCAGAAATTCCTGTTCCTAAAGATTTAAATACTAGAAGAAGTATTTTAATGCAAAAAGAGGAAAATATTGATTTATGGGATGCTATGGATGCAGAATTTGAAAAATATGAAGATGATATTATAGCATTAACGATAGCTTACGTAAGAGAAAACATTGTTCATTTTGATTAGTTAAAAACAATGTAATTATTTACGCGTCATATAATTAAATCATTTTAAACCTTTGGTGTAGACTTTTAAAAAACTACTGCTCTAAAATATCTTTAATATTCGGTTTAAAATAATTTGGTCCTTTTAAAATTTTACCATCTTCTCTGTAAATTGGTTTACCGTCTTCACCTAGTTTACTCATATTACTGCGTTGTATTTCATTAAAAACCTCTTCTATTTTCTCTTGCATACCATGCTCTATAATTGTACCACAAAGAATGTACAACATATCACCTAAAGCATCAGCCACCTCTACCAAATCGTTATTATTTGCAGCTTCTAAATATTCTTCATTTTCTTCTTTCATTAAATTAAAACGCAATAAATTTCTATCTTCACCAATATGTGCCGTTGGTTTGTGTTGAATTCCTGCACCAAAAGCTTTGTGAAATTTTTGAACTGCCTCTATTTTATTTTTCATAATATTTTAATAATTAAAAGTTATTTAATTCGTAATTTAGCATTGTAAAAAATGCGTTAAATTGGAAGTACAAGATAACTTCAATTTTTTATTTTGAATATTTTTTACACGGATTTAATAAAGAACTTATTAAGAAAAAAAAGATATGTTTTTAGCATTTTTTACCACAGGAAGAATTGTTTTTATGATATTTTTTATCATCGCTTTTATCTCTTTAATGATATTTAGCTATAAAAAAGATATCAAAAACCATAAACGCTATTATCAAAATTCAGGTAAAAAGGTATTAATTTATGGCGGATTAATTGTATTGGTTTTTATGGCAATTCGTTTTTTTACTGGGCATTAATTTAATTTTTCTACTACACTTCATTTTTTGAGATTTAAGCGTTTAAAATTCTTATGGTTTTTAATCGCTTCCAAGCCACACGATGCCTTTGCGTGTAAATAAAGAAGCAGCCAACATCTAATAAAAAATAAAATAAACTTATACCACTTGGCGGATTGTTGCTAGGCAAAAAAGTAAAAGTATTAAATGCTATTTCTGGCCATTTCCATGCCCCAAAAGCGGTGCCTCCAATTTCTAAAATAGCCACTAAAATATACATGGAATAGAAAAACAAACGATCTTTAGGTCGTTTAAAAAGTAGTAGAAAAACCCCTACTGTCATCACAAAACCAAAAACATCATTAAAGAAAATTAAATATATTGTTGCAAAAATTGCTATGGCAATTGCAAAAATTTGTTCTACAGCTTTGTGGTGTTTTCTTACAACAGATGCTTTACTAAACATAAAAATTCTACCATAAAGTGCAGCATGCCCAATTGGCACATACAAAGGCACATTTTCTAAACGATACGTATACATATCTAAGCCTCTAGAAAATAAATATTCGCCACCAAAACCAAGTATTACAGCATAAATCATTAAAGTTTTTACTCTTGGTGTAGATCTAAAATACATTTTAAAAAAACCTGCAAACATTAAAATATTTATAAATAATTGAGAGTTTGTTAACGTATCTGCAAACCACAAACTATCAAAAAAAAGCACAAAAACAAAAAATACAAAACGACCAATTTCTCTATTAAAAATGGCAATGATTTTTTTTAAATCTGTTTTAAGTATTTTAGCTATTAACATGAACTGGATATTTAAAACAATCTGTTGTATGGTCATTTACCATACCGATTGCTTGCATAAAAGCATAAACTATTGTTGAGCCCACAAATTTAAAACCTTTTTTCTTTAAATCTTTAGAAATTTTATCTGATAAAATAGTAGTAGCTGGTACTTCTTCTTTATTATGAAATTGATTTATAATTGGTTTTCCGTTTACATAAGACCAAATAAAACTAGAAAACGAACCATATTCTTGCTGAACTTCTATAAAAAGCTGTGCATTCGTTATCGCGCTTCTAATTTTTAATTTATTTCTTATAATCCCTTTATCTTTTAGAAGAGCATTGTATTTGCTTTCTGAGTATTTTGCTATTTTTTGATAATCAAAATTATCAAATGCTTGTTTAAAATTTTGTCTTTTATTTAAAATAGTTATCCAACTTAAACCTGCCTGAAAGCTTTCTAAGAGCAAAAACTCAAATAGAATTTCATCATTAAAAACGGGCTTACCCCATTCATTATCATGATAATCTTGATACAATTTACTATCGGTTACCCAAAAACATCTCTTTTTCAAAAATCTAAATTTTGGTTGCAAATTAGCATTAATTTGCAAAAACAGCATTTAATAAATAACATTTTTCTTAAAAAAAACAGCGTTTACTCAAACAAACTAAACCTTCACTAAATATAACTTTTAAAACAGGCTTTGTAGTTTTAATTTCGTTTTGCAGCTTACATAGCATTAAAATGAAATACAAACAACCATAAAGTCTAATTAAAAATTGATATCTTTAACTATTATGAAATTTATAAAACAAATCTTATTTATTTTATGCGCTACATTTCTATTTGTTTCTTGCGGAACATTACAAAAAAATGAAAAGCAAGTTTCTAAAGAAAAACCAGTTGTAATAGCAAATGATAGTTTAGCTTACGAAATTATAATTATAGATATTGGCTTTAATTATTTTTTAAATGCTATTGCACAGCCAAAAGGATTTTATAACCAAAATTATTTAGAGGTTAGAAATAGAGCTTGGGTAACTTCTTGGAATATTAGAGCCCAAAACCCAATAGCATACAATCAAAATATTTATGAGAACAATATTGATTACCAACCTAATATAGATTATGGTTATGATGTTAATTACAAATTATTCAATTATTTTTTATTTGCCCAAAGAAAATACAAAATGAGTTTGGGCGGCGGTTTTAGAGCAAACAGATTGAATTAGCTTTTTTGATAAGAGATAAAACTATAATCATATTTATTTTTATCATCTGCCTTAAAATCTTCTCTTTTGGTTTCTTTCCAAAGTTTTTTATCTATTATTGGAAAGTATACATCTGCATCAAATTCTTTATGAACCAATGTTATATCTAACTGGTCTGCCAAATCTTTAGCCAACGTTTCTTTATAAATTTGTGCGCCACCAATTATAAAAATTTGCTCTTGTTCTTTAGCCATTTCAAGCGCCTCTTCTAAACTATGTGCAATTAAACACCCGTCTTTCAAGTAATTTTTATTTCTAGTAATTATAATGGTAGTTCTATTTGGTAAAGGTTTACCAATAGATTCAAAAGTATTTCTACCCATTAAAATATAATTGCCAGTAGTTACTGTTTTAAACCTTTTTAAATCTGCAGGTAAGTGCCAAATTAAATCGTTATTTTTACCTAAAGCATTGTTTTCTGCAATGGCAGCAATTACTGTAATCATAATCTTTTTTTATTTGCAACAAAAATAGTAGAATTGTGTTGAGATTCGCTCATTTTAACTCTTTTTAAGAAAAATAAACCTTGTACAAACTTACTTTTTTTACGAAGCTATTGAAAATCAGCCAAAAACAACCGTTCTAATTTTAAGAACAATACAATATTCGTAATAATTAATTCTTAATTAGCAACTTTACTAAGCTACAAATTATTAAAGTGATAATTCTTTTGTAAAAGCCTTAAATTATGTTTGTTATATTATAAGTCTTGCATATTTTTACATAAATGATTATTGAAACCAAAAAATAAAAATTATGGCTATTAAAAAACAATTTTTAAAAAGTAAACCTGTTTGTAAAGTTACTTTTACTGTACCAGCAGAAGAGGCTAAAACTGTTGCAGTTGTAGGTAGTTTTAATGAATGGAATGCACAAGCAACGCCATTAAAAAAATTAAAAAATGGTTCTTTTAAGGGAACTGTAGATTTAGAAGCAAACGCTTCTTATGAATTTAGATATTTAGTAGATGGCGCTTATGTAAACGAAACTGAAGCAGATGCATTTGCTTGGAATGAGTATGCAGGAGCAGAAAACAGTGTTATAACTTTGTAAAAGCGCTATTATAAATTATAAAAAAACGCTTTAAATGTATAATTTAAAGCGTTTTTTACATGAAATTAAAGTAGCTTAAATAGCCACTTTTCCTTTTATATGTGGATGAGGATTGTAATCTATTAATTCAAAATCACTAAAAGTAAAATCTTCAATATCTTTTATTGCCGGATTTAACTTCATTTTTGGCAAAGGTCTAATATCTCTAGACAATTGCAATTCTAATTGCGTTTTATGGTTGTTATAAATATGTGCATCACCAAAAGTGTGTATAAATTCTCCTACTTCATAACCACAAACTTGAGCAATCATCATTGTAAACAATGCATAAGAGGCAATATTAAAAGGTACACCTAAAAATATATCTGCACTTCTTTGATATAATTGGCAAGATAATTTGCCATCTGAAACATAAAACTGAAAAAATGCATGACAAGGCGGTAATGCTGCTTTACCATTGGCTACATTTTCTGAAAAAGAAACAGAAGTATCTGGTAAAACTGAAGGATTCCAAGCAGAAACTAACATTCTCCTAGAATTTGGATTATTTTTTAAAGTTGCAATAACTTCTTTTAATTGATCTACCTCGTCACTATTCCAATTACGCCATTGATGCCCATAAACAGGCCCTAAATCGCCATTTTCATCTGCCCATTCATTCCAAATTCTTACACCGTTTTCTTGTAAATATTTAATATTGGTATCACCTTTTATAAACCACAACAATTCGTATACAATAGATTTTAAGTGCAATTTCTTAGAGGTTACCATTGGAAAACCTTCACTTAAATCAAAACGCATTTGATAACCAAACACACTTTTTGTTCCTGTTCCTGTTCTATCTCCTTTTTCGTTACCGTTTGCTAAAACGTATTTTACTAAATCGTGGTATTGTTTCATAGAAGCCTATCTTAATCTTCCCAAAGAGAAGAAACTCTTGTGTTAGTTATTAGAAGTAAAAATAACAAATGTAAAAACTGTTATTTCTAATGAAATAAAAATTTTATTAATGTTTTATTAACTATTTTAAGTAGTTTAAAAACTAGCTAAATTTTCCCCTTTGGGGAAACGTCTGAAAGACAAAGGGGATTTTTAACCAATAATCATACCTGCAATAGTTGCAGACATTAAAGAGGCAATTGTACCACCAATTAAAGCTTTTATACCAAATTCTGATAATGTTTTACGTTGACCAGGAGCAAGAGAACCAATTCCGCCAATTTGTATTCCTATTGATGCAAAATTTGCAAAACCACATAACATGTAAGTTGCCATAATTACAGATTTATTAAACGTTAAATGCGTAGCACTAGCTACATTTTTTAACTCGGCCAATTGAATATAACCAACAAATTCACTTGCTGCTAATTTTATACCCAATAACTGCCCCATTAAAGTCATATCTGCAGTTGGCACACCAATTAACCACATTAATGGCGCAAAGGCATAACCCAATAAAAATTCTAAAGAAAGTTGTTGATATCTGGTATTAGCAGCAATTATTTCATTTAAAGAAGTTACATCTCCAATTAAACCTAAACCGCCATTTATCATTGCAATAACAGCAACAAAAACCAGTAGCATTGCACCAACATTTACTGCCAAACGCAAACCTTCTGTGGTACCATTTGCAATTGCATCTAAAATATTAGATCCTATTTTTTCTTGAGAAACGCTAACGTCTGTATTTACTTTTTCAGTTTGAGGGTACAAAATTTTAGAAATTACAATAGCGCCAGGAGCTGCCATAACAGATGCTGCTAATAAATGTTTTGCAAAAACCAATTCTAATGCTTTATCTCCGCCGCCTAAAAAGCCAATGTACGCTGCTAAAACTGCACCTGCAACAGTTGCCATACCACCAATCATTACCAAAAGCATTTCCGACTTATTCATTTTTTCTAAATAAGCTTTAATTAAAAGTGGTGCTTCTGTTTGTCCTAAAAATATATTACCTGCTACAGATAAACTTTCCATACCAGAAATACCTAAAAACTTAGATAAACCAATGGCTAATATTTTTACAACCCATTGAATTATACCTAAATAAAATAATAAAGAGGTTAATGCAGAGAAAAATATAATTGTTGGTAAAACCTGAAAAGCAAAAATATAACCAAAGGTATCCATATCTGCAATTAAACCATCAAACAAAAATTTACTACCTGCTTTTGTGTATTCTAAAATTTCTATAAACAACTTTCCTACTAGCTCAAAAGCACGCTGGACAAAAGATATTTTTAAAACACCAATCGCAATAATTAACTGTAATGCTAAGCCAATACCAACTTTTTTCCAATCGATGGCTTTTCTATTGGCACTAAAAAGAAATGCAATAACTAGCAAACTAAACATGCCCAAAACACCACGCCATAACGTATTTACACTAAAACCTGCACTTGGTTTTATTACTGATGCACTATTTTTTGAAGTATTATTTGTTAGCGTTTTTTCATCTTTTTGTAGCTTATTTTCTATAGTTTTAACGCTATTATCCGCTGGAATTATATTTTGCTCATAGGTTTTAGAAGTTAATGTATACACAACATCTGACTCTGATAAAACTAAACTTGAATTATCAAATGAAACAATATTCAAATATTTTAATTGCTGCTTGGGTTTTAAAAAATTTAGAATAATTAAATTTTCTTGTCGTAAATAAGTTCCTGAAGCTGTTTTATTTTCTCCAAAAATTGGAAATTGGAAATTACCCTTTGCAAATGATATTTTTAGCGGATTAATAGTATCTAAAACAGCAGTTTTACCTGCTTTACTCATAGCGTTAATTGACCAATCTTGTTCTAAATCTTGAGAAAACAGTTGTAACGTTACAAAACAAAATACTAGTAAAAATAGATTTTTCATACCTGATTTTTAAGAACGTTTGCTAATTTCATCTCTTATTCTTGCCGCTAACTCGTAGTTTTCATCTGCTACAGCTTTGTCTAATTTTTCATTTAAATCTTGTATGGAAAATTTAGAAAACGGAGCTGGATTATCAGTATCTAAGATGGCTTCTATTTCTGTACTTACCTCATCCTCTTCTTCTGCTGGGTTATTTAAGTCTAACTCCTCTTCTACCTTTAAATAAACACCTGCTTTATCTAAAATATTTTCGTACGTATATATGGGTGCATTAAAACGAACTGCAATTGCAATTGCATCTGAAGTTCTGGTATCTATTATTTCTTCTGCGCCATCTTTTTCGCAAACTAGGCTAGAAAAGAAAACACCGTCTACAAGTTTATGAATAATTACTTCTTTTACTTGTATTGCAAACCGATCTGAAAAGGTTTTAAATAAATCATGTGTTAGTGGTCTTGGTGGTCTTATTTCTTTTTCTAAAGCAATGGCTATAGATTGTGCCTCAAATGCGCCAATAATTATTGGCAATGTTCTAGAACCTTCTATTTCACTTAAAACTAAAGCGTATGCACCACTTTGTGTTTGACTGTAAGAGATTCCTTTAATGGTTAGTTGTATAAAACTCATATATCTTTTTACGAAAAATACAATAGCTATGTAAGCTAAATATTAAGGGCACAATTTACTAAAAATATAATAGTGATTTGTGGTATTTCTATTGAAATAATTTTTTAAAATGTTCTGCACCCGCGTGAAGGATTGAGCCTCTGTTTGAGCTCTTACCCTTTTTAGGGTAAAGCGAGTGGCGAAAGCCTGACCAAATTATGTGTATTAAAAACTAAATTGCATAAAAAAGCCTATTAAAATTCACATTATAACAGGCTTTTTTAAATGTACTATTTAAAATAATTTGGGCACGCCCAAGAAATTATTTTTATTTAAGCGGCTTTAAACGCTTTTAATTTTTCAATTAATTGTGGTATTACCTCAAAAGCGTCTCCTACAACGCCGTAATCTGCAGCTTTAAAAAATGGCGCTTCTGGATCTGTATTTACAACTACTTTTACTTTAGAGGCGTTAATGCCTGCTAAATGCTGAATTGCGCCAGAAATACCAATGGCAATATATAAATTTGAGGCTACTGGCTTACCTGTTTGGCCAACATGCTCTCCATGTGGACGCCAACCTAAATCTGAAACCGGTTTAGAACAAGCGGTTGCTGCATTTAAAACTGCTGCCAACTCTTCTACCATTCCCCAGTTTTCTGGCCCTTTTAAACCTCTACCTGCAGAAACTACAACATCTGCATCTGCAATGGTTACTTTACCTGTAATTCTTTCTATATTTTCTGATTTTACACCTGAATTAGGAATTTCTGCATCAAAATTTTCTGTGGTTCCTGCAACTGGATTTTCATAAATTCCGAAAGAATTTTTGGCTAAACCAATAACTTTAATTTCTGTAGAAATTACAGTATTAGAAAAGGCTTTGTTAGAAAAAGCTTTTCTTTTTACCGTAAAAGGTGCTATGTTAGACGGCGCTTCTACCGTGTTTGAAGCATAACCTGCTTCTAAGTTTACAGCTACTAAAGGTGCTAAATACAAACCATCTATACTTGTATCTACTACAATAACATTTGCATTTTCTTTAGTTGCAATTTGTGTTAAAACAGCTGCATATCCTTTTGCATTAAACGTTGCTAAAGTAGCATTAGCAACATTTACTACTTTTTCTGCACCATACTTGTATAATTCTGATGCGTCTGTGGCGTTAATGGTTGCCACAACTAAATTGGTACTTAATTGTGTTGCTACTTTTTTACCATAAGATACTACTTCAAAAGCAGCTTTTTTAAAGGTACCGTCTGTAGCGCTGGCATATACTAAAACTGACATATTTTATATTTTTTTAAAAATGTGTAATTGTTAAATTGTGTAAATGTGTAATTGTGATAACTTAAACATTTAAAGAATTAAATGCTTAAACAATTATACCCATTTAAATTACTTTAGCCTCGTTGTGTAAAAGGCTAATTAACTCGTCTAAATTATCTGCATCTACCAACTTTACAGCTCCTTTTGGTGCTGGTTTTTCGTAAGACGAAATTGTAGTTGTTGTTTCTGTACCTGATGATTCTACTACATTTAATGGTTTTTTACGCGCCATCATAATTCCTCTCATATTAGGAATGCGTAAATCTTTTTCTTCCACAATTCCCTTTTGACCACCAACAACTAACGGTAAATTAGTTGCTAAGGTTTCATTACCACCGTCTATTTCTCTTTTGGCAGTTACGTTTGTACCATCTACATTAATATCTACACAGCCATTTACAAAATTAAAATCTAGTAAAGCTGCTAACATTCCAGGAACCATTTGCCCGTTATAATCTGCAGATTCTTTACCTGCTAAAACTAAATCAAAACCTTCTTTTTTAACAACTTCTGCTAGCTCTTTGGCTACAACAAAACCATCTGTTGCTGCTGTATTAATTCTAATTGCATTATCTGCACCAATAGCCAACGCTTTTCTTAATGTTGGTTCTGTTTCTGATCCACCAACATTTACAACAGTAACCGTTGCTCCTTGTTTTTCTTTAAACCATAATGCTCTTGTTAAGCAAAACTCATCATACGGATTAATTACAAACTGCACACCATTTTTATCAAACTCGGCATTATTATTGGTAAAATTTATTTTTGAAGTGGTATCAGGCACGTGGCTAATACAAACTAATATTTTCATACGTTCTTCTTTTTGTTTTTTCTTGGTTACGAAATTACAGCTTTTTTTTAAATTTACTATGCATGCATAGTAAATTTTTTATTTATTTAACAAACATATCATGACAATTGTTCTTTAAATTTTGAAAGAAAGTAAAAAAAGATGCTTGGTATTGCTATAGACAGGTAAGAAATATCAAACAAACTGTTGTATAAATTAGCATTAAAACCCTCTTCAAAAGCGTTTAGAATAAAAGTTATAAGCATTAAACCTCCTAAAATATAAGTGGTATACAAAAATACATCACTATTTTTTTTAACCTTAAATGCATAATAAAATGGTAATAATATGGTTAGTAAAATTAGTGGTGTAGGTGCATATTTTGTTTGATGATTAAACGGGTTATGCTCTTTAATAAAAGCTAGGTTTGGTAAATTCCATAAAATTGGTAAAGAAATTAACACTCCAAAAAACAGCAACCAAAAAATAAATTTAATTTGATTTTTAATTTTTAATTTTACAAAACCATGAAACAAAAATAAAGTTAATGGTATTACCACAGTACCTCTAGTCAATGCAAAAAACATAGCAAAAAATGCTAAAAACATAACTTTTTCAAAAACATGTTGACCATATTTTTGTTGCCAAATGTAAATAAATAATAAAACTAAAAAGGTGTTACTTAAAAGATCACTTTTTGCAAAAACCTCCCAAAAATAAGCAGGCGATAGTATAATCAATAAAAATAAAAATAATTTCTGTTGTTTGTCTATTTTAGCTAAAAATACGCTCAGAATTATGGCAAAAAAAACAAAAGCTTGTAAATAACCAACATCTCCTAACAAGTAAAATGGCAAACCTATGTAAAACAAACTAGGTAAATTAGAAGTTGTATTGTCTAAATGATCTAATACAGCATAGGGGTAATTTCCCTTTAAAATACTTTGAATAAAAATTTCTAAAGCAGACCATCTATCTGAATTTAAGGTTAGCCCATCTATTTTAAAATTGATAAACAATATTCCAGCAAAAAATAATAAAAAGCTCGTATACCCTAAAAGGTTAAAATTTTTAAATGTATTTATTGTGCTTTTATATTTCTGTATCAAAAAATAAATGGCAACAAGTAGACCAACATACCCAAACGTCACAAAATAATGATTTACAAAAGCTAATCTATCTGTATATTTTAGCACAAAAAGTGCATTAATAACTAGATATAGTATCAAAAAAATATTTTGGTTTTTAAAGAAGTAGGCCGCTTTTTTCAAAAAAAATAATTAACATTTCAATTATAACACGAAAGTACAAAATACTAAACTTCTTTTTTAGAATTTTTTTTTTATAAATTTTAAGTAAATGTTTGATAAATGTATTATAAATAATGACAAATATTTGCTTACTTTTGTGAAATAAAATAAACAACAACTAAGATTTAGATGAAAACAGTTCAATTTAGAGAAGCCATTTGCGAAGCAATGAGCGAAGAAATGCGAAGAGACGAAAGCATTTATTTAATGGGTGAAGAAGTTGCAGAATATAATGGAGCTTATAAGGCTAGTAAAGGAATGTTAGATGAGTTTGGCGAAAAAAGAGTTATTGACACTCCTATTGCTGAACTTGGTTTTGCTGGTATTGCAATTGGTTCTGCCATGAATGGTAACAGACCTATTGTAGAGTACATGACTTTTAATTTCTCTTTAGTTGGAATTGATCAAATTATAAACAATGCTGCCAAAATTAGACAAATGTCTGGTGGGCAGTTCAATTGCCCAATTGTTTTTAGAGGACCAACAGCCTCTGCAGGGCAATTAGGTGCAACACACTCACAAGCTTTTGAAAACTGGTTTGCCAACACACCTGGTTTAAAAGTAATTGTACCTTCTAACCCTTATGATGCAAAAGGATTATTAAAAGCTGCCATTAGAGATGATGATCCAGTAATTTTTATGGAATCTGAGCAAATGTATGGGGATAAAATGGAAATTCCAGAAGGAGAATACATTATACCAATAGGTGTTGCAGATATTAAAAGAGAAGGTACAGATGTAACTATTGTTTCTTTTGGAAAAATTATTAAAGAAGCTTACAAAGCTGCAGACGAATTGGCAAAAGAAAATATTTCTGTAGAAATTATAGATTTAAGAACTGTGCGCCCAATGGATCACGATGCTATTTTAACTTCTGTTAAAAAAACAAATAGATTGGTAATCTTAGAAGAAGCATGGCCTTTTGCAAGTGTTTCTACTGAAATTACTTATAGAGTGCAAGACCAAGCATTTGACTATTTAGACGCACCAATAAAAAGAATTACCACAGCAGATGCTCCAGCACCATATTCTCCTGTTTTATTTGAAGCTTGGATTCCAAACGCAAATGACGTTGTTAAGGCTGTAAAAGAAGTACTTTATGTAAAGTAATTATTTCATAAAATATATTTTAAAAAATCCTTTTTTCTTAGTTGAAGAAAGGATTTTTTATTGTTTTTATATATTCTGCTTATTCTGAAATTCTCAATACAAATACAACATTAAAATTATAAAATACACAATAGATTTACTACTTTTGTTTTTATAGTTTAATTAAAAGAAAGGACAGAAAATATGAGCGAAGAACAAAAAGAAGATTTAACTTTTGATGTTTTAATAGAAATCCCAAAAGGAAGTAGAAATAAATACGAATATGATTTTACATTACACAAAATCCGTTTTGATAGAATGTTATTTTCTTCTATGATGTACCCTGGAGATTATGGATTTATTCCAGAAACATTAGCATTAGATTCAGATCCATTAGATGTATTGGTTTTAGGACACAAACCTACCTACCCAATGGTAGTAATGGAAGTAAGACCTATTGGTGTTTTTTACATGACAGATGAAAAAGGACCAGATGAAAAAATTATTTGTGTACCTGTTTCTGACCCTATTTGGAGTAACAAAAAAGATATTGCCGACTTAAACCCACATAGATTAAAAGAAATTGAACACTTTTTTCAAGTATATAAAGATTTAGAAAAGAAAAAAGTTGATACTGGTGGTTGGGGTAATGCAACTGAAGCCGTTAAAATATACCACGAATGTGTAGAACGTTATGATAATAGCGAGCACAAGAAGAAAAGAACATTTACCATTTAATTATCATATCACCAATAAAACGATAAAAAAATAAGCTATCTTTAATTAAAGGTAGCTTTTTTTATTACTTTGATTTTATTACATTTACCCATACTAATCAAAATAAAAAGAAATTATATGGGATCATTAATGATTTGGATGCCTATTGCAATGGCAATTTTAGGTTTAATTTATATGTGGATTAAACAATCTTGGGTAATGAAACAAGATCCAGGAGACGGTAAAATGAAAGAGATTTCAGATTACATTTACAAAGGTGCCCTTGCTTTTTTAAGCGCAGAATACAAATTACTAGCAGTTTTTGTATTATTGGTTAGTATTGCTTTAGCCATTGTCTCTTTTATAATACCAACTACCCATATTCTAATTGTAGTAGCCTTTATTTTTGGTGCTATTTTTTCTGCTTACGCAGGAAATATTGGTATGAAAATAGCCACAAAAACTAACGTAAGAACAACACAGGCTGCCAAAACAAGCTTACCAAACGCCTTAAAAATATCTTTTGGTGGTGGTACAGTTATGGGTTTAGGAGTTGCTGGATTAGCTGTTTTAGGTCTAACTGCATTTTTTATCGCTTTTTTCCACTTTTTTATGGGAGGTGTTTGGACAAATACAATGGATATGACTATTGTTTTAGAAACACTAGCAGGTTTTTCTTTAGGTGCAGAGTCTATTGCTTTATTTGCTAGAGTTGGTGGTGGTATTTACACAAAAGCTGCAGATGTTGGTGCAGATTTAGTAGGTAAAGTAGAAGCTGGTATTCCCGAAGATGACCCAAGAAATCCTGCAACAATTGCAGACAATGTTGGTGATAATGTTGGTGACGTTGCTGGTATGGGAGCAGATTTATTTGGCTCTTACGTAGCAACAGTTTTGGCAGCAATGGTTTTAGGAAACTATGTTATAAAAGATATGGGAGGAAGTATTTCTGACGCTTTTGGAGGAATTGGACCTATTTTATTACCAATGGCAATTGCAGGAGCAGGAATTATAATTTCTATCATTGGAACAATGTTGGTAAAAATAAACAATAATGATGCAAAAGAGTCTCAAGTAATGGGCGCTCTAAACAAAGGAAACTGGACGTCTATTATATTAGTTGGTCTTTCTTGTTTTGGTTTGGTAACTTGGATGTTGCCTGAAACAATGAAAATGGAATTTTTTGGTGAAGGTTTGCAAGAAATTTCTTCTATGCGTGTTTTTTATGCCACTCTAGTTGGCTTGGTTGTAGGCGCAGTTATTTCATCAGTTACAGAATATTATACAGGTTTAGGAAAATCGCCTATTTTAAAAATAGTACAACAATCTTCTACAGGCGCAGGCACAAATATTATTGCAGGTTTGGCTACAGGCATGATTTCTACATTTCCATCTGTACTTTTGTTTGCAGGTGCAATTTGGGCCTCTTACGCTTTCGCTGGTTTTTACGGAGTTGCTTTAGCGGCTTCTGCAATGATGGCAACCACTGCTATGCAATTGGCAATTGATGCTTTTGGACCAATTTCTGACAATGCTGGTGGTATTGCAGAAATGAGCGAACAAGAACCAATTGTAAGAGAACGTACAGATATTTTAGATTCTGTAGGTAACACAACTGCTGCAACTGGTAAAGGTTTTGCCATTGCTTCTGCTGCATTAACTTCTTTAGCTCTTTTTGCTGCTTATGTAACTTTTACAGGAATAGATGGAATTAATATTTTTAAAGCACCAGTTTTAGCCATGTTATTTGTTGGTGGAATGGTACCTGTAGTTTTTTCTGCTTTAGCAATGAACGCAGTTGGTAAAGCTGCGATGGAAATGGTACAAGAAGTACGTAGGCAATTTAAGGCAATTCCTGGTATTATGGAAGGTACAGGTAAACCTGAGTATGACAAATGTGTAGCAATTTCCACACAAGCATCCTTAAAAGAAATGATGCTACCAGGCTTGTTAACTATCGGTTTTCCATTAATTATTGCATTTTTACCTTTAGCTTTTGGTATGGACAAACTAGCAATTGCAGAAATGTTAGGTGGCTATATGGCTGGCGTAACTGTTTCTGGAGTACTTTGGGCAATATTCCAAAACAATGCTGGTGGAGCTTGGGACAATGCTAAAAAATCTTTTGAAGCCGGTGTAGAAATTAATGGAGAAATGACTTACAAAGGTTCAGATGCACATAAAGCTGCTGTAACTGGAGATACTGTTGGTGACCCTTTTAAAGACACTTCTGGACCATCTATGAACATATTAATTAAACTAACCTGTTTAATTGGTTTGGTAATTGCACCTATTTTAGGTGGCCATGCAGATAACAAAAAACATGGAGAAGACATTAAAAAAGAAATACAAATAAAAGAAACAAAACAGCTAGAGATAAAACTTGCTAAAATTCTAGAAAAGGAAAAAATAAATCAGCTTAGTAAAGCAAGTACTAAAAGCGATTAAAAAACATAGCTAAATAATTTAAATAGTCTTTTCTAAACTTACAAAGAAAGTCAAAACTTAATTGGTTTGGCTTTCTTTATTATAGAAGATCAAAAAAAATCTAATTATAAACTATTTAAATATTTTCTTCAAAAGCATTAGAAAACCATATTTGCTAATATATTTTGCAAAATTACCCAGTAAAGCAATTGGTTTTAACTGCGCTTCAAAATCGCTTTTTACTATTTTTAATTCTTTTAAAGCAGCTTCCCTATCTTGTTTGTGTTTTTGTAAATCTAACGCTATTTCTTTAAAACTTTTATACTTTTTCATAGGTTTACTTTTTAAAGAATTTAGGAGCCATTTTAGTTATAATTATGGTGTCAATTTTTCTTCTGAATAGAAAAACACCAAAGCTAATTATAAGAAATAAACCTCCAACTGCCAAATAGCCAAGTATTACGCTATTAAAAACATCACCCAAAAAAATTGCAAAAGCAATAGCTACAAACAGCAGACCAATTCCTAAAAAAGCACCTATAGCCAATAACTTTACAAGTGTACTTAAAGAGCGTGTTACACTCTGAAATATTTTTAATTTCCAATATTTATAAGAGGCATCTACATAATCTTTTCCTTTATGTAAATTATCATCGGTATTCGCATTTTTTAAAGATTTAAATAACCCCATAGCTTTTATTTCAGCAATTTTTAAAGTAATTTTTCTTACGAATTAAGAAACATTTTTTTGAAACTTCTTATTTTGTTCTTTCAGACGCTTTAATTTCATCTCTAAAGAATCAATAATATCTTCTGTTTTATAACTAACTTTAGAAATAATGTTTTCGAATTCTTTATCAAAGTTTTCTTTTTTAGAACTGTAAGATTTTGAGGTATCTTCTTTTAAATCTTTTACGGCTTCATTAATATCATTAGATAATTCAGAAACAGCAATATCTATACCTTCTTTAGCAGATAAAGCCTCTTCTTTAATTTTTTTTCTAGTAACTTCTCCTTTATCGGGTGCAAATAAAACGCCTAAACCTGCACCAACTATTGCTCCCAATACTATTCCTGATAAATTTTTCATGAACTATTTTTTAATTTACAAATTACAAAACACACTTTTTGCGTATCTCAAAATATAAAAAACAAGAAGTGTGCCAATATTACGTAAAAGCCTTTAATGCAGTACAAAACAGATTTTATCTGTAGGTTTTTTTTGTGCTAATTTACCCAAGCTATTTTCTTTAAGTTGCAAAATCCTTGGGTAACCGCCAGTAACCTGACAATCTTTCATTAACACAATTAATTTTCCAGAAGGCGTTAATTGCACTGTTCCTGGTAAAACGGCAGATGTAACAATTCCGCTTAAAGTATTCTCTAACCGCTCATTTAATCGAAAGCCCATCCTATTGATATCATTAGAAATAGAAAAATTTGCATTGCATAATTTGTGTTGTTGTTTTTCTGACAACAAATCGAATTCTGGCCCTTTGAAACAAATCAATTTATCATCTTCAAAGTAGTTTTTATTTACTTTTATTGATGCATTTAACGGGTTTCTTAAATGTATTTGTTCCTGAAACAGTAAAACATCTCCATTTTTCAATTGACTAGTTTTAGTAATTTCTTTAAACATACTTCTAGACCCAAGTATTGTCTCAGATTGAAAACCACCAGCCACTGCAACATATGTTCTTGCTCCAAATTTGATAGTTCCAAAACTTAAAACATCATCTTTTTTAACATTAATTATTGCATTTAATTTTACAAGTTTTCCATTTATTTTGGCTGAAAAATCTGCCCCAGAAATACAAATTTGTGTTGCATTTATAAACTGAAAAACGGCGTTATTAAATGCAATTTCTAAAACAGCATTAGCCAAATTATTGTGTAATACATGGTTTGCTATGTTTGCTGCATAACTATCCATTACGCCAGCAATTGGCATGCCAATATTAGCAAAACCAAACCTACCTTTATCTTGTATAGCACTATAAAAACCCGCTTTTAAAACCTTAATCATCATATAAAGTTTTGGATAGTTTATATAAATTCTCATCCACTTCTTTTTTTAGAAGATGATATGCCGCCTTTGAAATGCTCGTAAACTTTACAAAATCTCCTGCTTTTGCAAAACAAGGTTGCTTGTTATTTATATTGAAGAAATTCACAGGACTTTTTCCTATAATTTGCCAACCACCAGAAGTTTCTGTTGGGTAAATTCCCGTTTGTTTGCCGCCAATTGCAACGGATCCTTTAGGTACTTTTAGCCTGGGATTTTCTTTTCTATTGAAATAAATTCTTTTGTCTAAACCTCCTAAATATAGAAAGCCTGGTAAAAAACCAATAAAATGAATGTTATATATTTTTTCTGAGTGAATTTTTATAATTTCTGAAGTTTCTAATCCAGAATACTGCGCCATTTCTTGCAAATCTATACCAAATTCATTGTGATAGCAAACAGGAATTTCCCAAATATACTTTTGAATTTTTACAGATAAAAAAACAGCTTCATAGATTGTTTGTAGTTCTAAAACTATCTTTTCAAAATCTTTAATTTCTTCCTTAAAAACAATTGTTAGCGAAGTATAAGCTGCAATAATATCTAAAATATGCTCTTTTTTATCTTTTAATATTTTATTTTGAAATCGTAAAATATCTTCAGAAACAGCAACACTTATCTCTGTGTCCCACGCTATTAAGATTGCTCTTTCGCCAAAGCGTTTATATGTTGGTTTATTTTGCAAGTGTTATCTTATTTCTAGTAAATTTTGCATGCAAATACTGTAAAACTTCTAATGAATTTTCATGATCTCCATGTATACAAAAAGTGTCTGCTTTTATCAATTGTTTTTTACCGCTTATTGTTTTTACTTTTTGATGTTTAAGCATACAGAAAACATGATTAAAAACTTCTTCGGGATTTTCAATTAAAGCATTTTCTTTACTTCTTGGCACCAAAGTTAAATCTGTATTATAATTTCTATCTGCAAAAGCTTCGTATTTAATTTTGATTTTATTTTTTAAAGCAACCTTCTCAATTTCAGAATTATAAGGAACATATAAAAAACAATTTTTTAGATATTTTTTTGTAATTCTGATAAATTTTTCAGCCTCACCGCTATCTTTTGCAATTAAGTTATACAAAGCTCCATGTGGTTTTATGTGATGCATCTTTTGATTAAAGGTTGCCATTCTTTCCAAAAACAATTCTATCTGAAACATTAAACTCTCCTCTAATGCTTCATTAGAAATTCGCAACACTTGTCTACCAAAGTTTTTAAAATCTGGAAAGCTAGGGTGTGCACCTAGTTTTACATTATTTTCTATTGCTAATTTAATTGTTTTATCAATTGAACTAGAACTCCCAAAATGCCCACCACAAGCAATGTTGCAAGAAGAAATAAAAGGAAATAAGAAATGTTCATTTACAATTCCTTCACCCACATCACAATTGATATCTATATTCATTTATAGAAAATTTAATACTTTTAAAACACCTTTTACACCTAAAAAAATAGCAATTAGTAAAATTACAAATCCTAAAATATTTTGAGCTCTAGAGTTTACAAAATTACCTAAAACTGACTTTTTATTTACAATCCACAATAAAATTCCTGCAATAATTGGTAATAACATACCATTTGCAACTTGTGCAAATTTTATAATTTCTATGGGTTTTATACCAATAGAAGAAAATAAAACGCCTAGAAAGAGAATAGAAATCCAAACAAATCTAAATTTTTTAGATTTTAAATCTCCATGCCAACCCAAACAACCTTTTGCAACATAAGCTGCCGCCAAAGGTGCTGTAATTGCAGATGTTATTCCTGCAGCAAACAAACCTAAACCCATAAAATATTTTGCAAATTCGCCATACAAAGGCGCCAAACCTTTTGCCAACTCTGCTGCATTTGTAACTTCTGTTGTTTGTATAGCCGTTGCAGAAATTATAATTGCCATAGAAACCAAACCTCCTAAAATAATAGAAACCATGGTATCTTTTCTAGCAAATTTTAAATCTTCTTTTTTATGCCAACGTTCTTTTACCAAAGAAGCATGTAAAAATAAATTATAAGGCACTACAGTTGTGCCCACCAAACCAATAATAGTTAAAATACTTTTCTCTGGAAATTTAGGGATTAACATGCCATTTAAAACAGCTAAAACATTTGGTTTTGTAATAATTGCAGTTGCAAAAAACGACAAGCTCATCAACAAAACTAAAATAATTAAAGCTCTTTCTAAAAACTTATAACTACCAATATATAATAGTATAAAGGCAATAAAACCAATTAAAAAACTCGTTAAATTCAATGACTTTTCTCCAAAAGAAAAACTATAATTTCCAAAAATACTTTCCAAACCTAAAATACCTCCACTTATATTTCCTGCTTCGTAAGAAGCGTTTCCTATAACAACAGCAGCTAAAATTAAAAAGGTTATCAACTGCTTTAAAAATGGAGTTTTTATTTCTTCTCTAATCACTGTAGATAATCCTTTTTGAGAAATAATACCCAATCTTGCCGCCATTTCTTGTAAAACAATGGTTGCTACAATAGACAATAACATTGCCCACAACAAGTTGAATCCGAAATTTACACCAGCCAAAGTGCAAAGCGTTACCGTTCCTGGACCAATAAAAGCTGCTGCTACTAAAGTACCTGGGCCAATATTTTTGAAGTATTTTTTTAACATTCATTATAAATTATTCAATAAATATACTTCTAAAAATAAAAAACACCTCAAAATGAGGTGTTTTATTGTAGCAGTAATCAAAATAAATATTTCTAATGTTAAAGCAACATAAATAACTAATTTAGTTTATTGATTTTAATGAGAATAACGTTGTGGTCCACCTCTTCTAATATCTTCATTAGCAAATTCTTCAAATTGTTTAAAATTAAATCTAAACGCATTAGATAGTTTAAACGCTTCTTTATAATAGGCTTCATCATCATTCCAAGTAGATCTTGGACTTAATAATTCTGTTGGTACTCCAGGACATGTCCTTGGTTGGGCAACTCCAAATACAGAATGAATATGGTACTTTTCGTAAGTATAATCACCTAAACTGCCATCTAAAACTGCATTAATCATGGCTCTTGTATATTTTAATGGCATTCTTCGTCCAACACCATATTTTCCTCCAGACCAACCTGTGTTTATCAACCAAACATTTACGCCTGCATCTTTCATTTTTTTACTTAACATTTCAGCATATCTTGTAGGATGTAGAGGCATAAAAGGCGCACCAAAACACGCTGAAAAGCTTGGCACGGGTTCTGTAACTCCTGCCTCTGTTCCTGCCACTTTTGCTGTATAACCAGAAATAAAATGATAGGCTGCTTGAGCTGGGGTTAATTTTGATATTGGTGGCAATACTCCAAATGCATCAGCTGTTAAAAAGAAAATATTTTTCGGGTTTTTACCTATTGAAGGTTCTTGTATATTATCAATATGATAAATTGGGTAACTAACTCTTGTATTTTGTGTAATAGAAGTGTCTGCGAAGTCTACATTATTATTTGAATCTAAAACAACGTTTTCTAAAATTGCACCTTTTTTAATTGCTGCAAAAATTTCTGGTTCTTGTGCTGCAGATAAATTAATCACTTTTGCATAACAACCTCCTTCAAAATTAAAAACGGTGTTTTCTGCAGTCCAACCATGTTCATCATCACCAATTAAACTTCTGTTTGGATCTGTAGAAAGCGTTGTTTTTCCTGTACCTGATAATCCAAAGAAAATAGCAGTATCTCCAGCTGTACCTACATTGGCTGAACAGTGCATTGGTAAAGTATTTTTATACATAGGTAAAATAAAATTCAATGCAGAAAAAATTCCTTTCTTAATTTCACCTGTATAGCCTGTACCACCAATTAAAGCGATTTTTTTACTAAAATTTAAAATTGCAAAGTTATGTTGACGAGTACCATCAACAGCAGCATCTGCCATAAAACCTGGTGCATTGATTACAGTCCATTCAGGAGAAAAATTTTCTAACTCTTTATCTGTTGGACGTAAAAACATATTGTAAGCAAACATATTGCTCCATGGATACTCGTTTACAACTCTAATATTTAATTGGCAATTTTCATCTGCACAAGCATAACTGTCTCTTACATAAATTTCTTTTTCAGATAAATAATCTGCAACTTTATTATATAATTGATCAAACTTTTCTTCTTCGAAAGGCAAATTAATCTCACTCCACCAAACTTCATCTTTGGTAATAGCATCTTTTACAATAAAACGATCTTTAGGTGAACGCCCTGTAAATTCTCCTGTATTAATAGCAATTGCTCCTGAAGAAGATACAATACCTTGTTTTTTATCTAAAATTTGTTGCTCTAATTCATCTGAAGTTAATTGATAATGAACATTTGCATTTTCGATTCCCAATTCGCTTAACAAAAGTGAATTTATACTTAATTTAGTCATAAAACTAATTTTAGGTTTTTACTTATCTTACCACAACTAAATTACATAAATTTTAAAAAATAAAGTAATTAATCTACTTTTTTATACAATTACTAATTAAAGCTTTTTTTACTTGAAAAATATACAATCATTAAAATCCACCCGATTATAAAAAACAAACCACCAAGAGGTGTTATAAACCAAATAGATTTTGCAGTAATACTTGTCAGTTGAATTAAATATATAGAGCCAGAAAAGCAAAAAACTCCCAAAAAGAATAAGTAACTAATATAATTTTTCTGCTTTAAAGAAAAGCCACTGAAAGTATTTACAAACAACAACACAATTACATGATACATTTGGTAACGTACCGCAGTTTCAAAACTTAATAACTGCGCAGCTGTAAGTGTTTCTTTTAAAGCATGCGCCCCAAAAGCACCCAAAATAATAGCTAACGCACCTAACAAACAAGTAATTATTAAATTTTTAATCATAATAAATTATTTTATCTACTAAATTAACAGAAAGGAATACAAAACTACATTTTTAAGTAAAAATCTTTTGTTAAATCTATATAGGCTTGGGTATATTTATGTCGTTCTATTTCTATAATTAAATTGTTTTTTTCAACTTCTTTTTTATCAAAAGAAAAAGCTAACAAACTTCTTTTTATTACAGAATTTACATTTCCTTGAACGTTACAAACCCTATTTAAAAACAAATGATGTTCTTTTGCTAAATTAATAAAACGTTCTTCTTCTTTATAAGGTACAATCACAGAGAAAACTCCGTTTTTAGATAAAATTTTAGCAACACCGCTTAGTAATGTTTCAAAAGATAAAGCAGAAGTAAAGCGTGCTTTGTTTCTACTTTCATTATCAGTTTCAAATTCATCAGTATAAAATGGCGGATTTGAAACAATTGCATCATAAGTTTCTTCTTCTTGAGCAATTTCATCTGCAAATTCAGCAAAACTAGCATTATAACAATACAAACGATCTCCCCAATCAGATTGTTCAAAATTTTCTACCGTTTGTTCATAAGCATTCTCATCAATTTCTACAGCATCAATAGTCATAGCATCACAACGTTGTGCCAACATTAAAGCAATTAAACCAGTGCCAGCACCAACATCTAAAATGGAATCTGGTAAATAATCAACAGCACACCAAGCACCGAGCAAAACACCATCTGTACCTACTTTCATAGCCGTTTTATCTTGATGAATTGTAAACTCTTTAAATTGAAATGGTTTTAACATTATAAAACTTTTTTAACCAAAAAGTTCTGTGAAAAACACAGAACTTTTACATATTATAAACTAGAAATTTTTAAACTTTTTTTTGCAGAGAGGAAGGGATTCGAACCCTCGATACAGTTGCCCATATACTACCTTTCCAGGGTAGCTCTTTCGACCACTCAGACACCTCTCTAAATATACAAGGCAATTAAACCATCTGGCGCATTTACCTGTATTATTTTGTTTTCTCTATCTACTTTTTTAATAAAATCATCTACCATAGGAATAAAAATTTCTGTTCCATCCCTATCAATTTCAAAAAGTGGTTGTGCAGCTTTATCGTTTATATGCACAATTTGCCCCACTTCACCAAAATTATCATCAACAACTGTAAAACCAATTACTTCATGATAATAAAATTTATCACCAGTTAATTCTGGCAACATGGTATTTGGTAAATAAACCGCAGATTTTAAAATAGCATCAGCTTCTTCTTCATTATAAACATCTTCAAACTGAACCCGTAACTGATTGCCTTTGTGTAACGAACTTTTTTCAATAAAAAATGGAACCAAGTTTGCGCCAAATTCGACGTAAACTGATTCCATTTTCGTGTACAACTCAGGTTCATCAGTATCTAATTTGATAACTACTTCACCCTTAAAACTATACTTTGTTACGATTTTGCCTAAATAAAAACAATCTTCTTTACGCATTGTCGTAGAAATTACAATTTATTCTGTTGCTTTTGCTTGTGCATCATCAATAGTTTCAGGAGCTTCCTCAGTAGCCTCTTCAGCCGCTGCTTCTACTTCTGCAACCTCTTCCACAACTGGTTTTGCTGCTTCAATTCTTGCTTCATTTACTGCTTTTTCTGCTGCTAAAGCTTTTGCTTTCGCTTCAGCCTCTGCTTTAGATAAACCTTCTGATTTTGCAGAAATTTTTGCTGTTTTTTCCTCTAACCAAGCTGCAAATTTAGCATCTGCTTGCTCTTGTGTTAAAGCACCTTTTCTTACACCACCAGCTAAATGATTCTTTAACATTGCACCTTTATAAGATAAAATGTTTTTAGCAGTATCTGTTGGTTGTGCACCATTTTGCAACCATTCAACAGCTTTATCAATATTTAAATCAATAACTGCAGGGTTAACGTTAGGATTGTAAGTACCAATTTTTTCTAAGTACTTACCATCTCTTTTTGCACGAGCATCAGCGGCAACTATCCAATAGAATGGTTTCCCTTTTTTACCGTGTCTTTGTAATCTGATTTTTACAGACATAATTTGTTAATTTTTTGAGGTTCTCGACCTCGGTTATTAAAATTCTTACCATCTCGTGATAAGCGAGTGCAAAAATACAAAACCTTTTGAAACTAAAAGCCTATTTATCAATATTTTTTGGGCGTTTTAACAGGCTTTCACTACTCGCTTTTTTTCTGAAAAAGAAAAAAGAGCTCAAACAGGCCGTTCAATCCTTAACGCAATTAGCAATTAGCAATTAGCAATTAGCAATTAGCAATTAGCAATTAGCAATTAGCAAAAATGAAAAACTTTTTACACTTACCACTCTAAAACTCTGAATACTTAAAATTTTGAAACTTTTTAAGGTTATTTTATTTGATGTTTTTGTACTTTTAACTTTCAATTTTTACCGTTGTTTTAAACAACCAATTTCATCTACAAAACACCAATTATGTACTTAATTTTCGATACAGAAACTACAGGTTTACCAAAAAGTTGGAACGCTCCAATAACGGATACAGACAACTGGCCAAGGTGTATACAAATTGCATGGCAATTGCATGATGATATGGGAAATGTTTTAGAACACAACAATTTTCTAATAAAACCAGCAGGTTTTAACATTCCTTTTGATGCAGAAAGAATTCATGGTATTTCTACAGAATTGGCAGATGAACAAGGAATTGCTTTAGATAAAGGCCTACAACTTTTTAACGAAGCCTTAAAAAAAACCAAATTTATTGTTGGACAAAATGTAGGTTTTGATATTAATATTATGGGATGTGAATTCCATAGATTAGGTGTAGAAAATAATTTAACTACGCTCCCACTTTTAGACACCTGTACAGAAAAAACTGCTACGATGTGTCAAATTCCTGGAGGAAGAGGAGGAAAATTTAAACTACCCACTTTAACAGAATTACACAAGCATCTTTTTGGTGTAGGTTTTGGTGAAGCGCACAACGCAACAGCAGATGTTGAGGCAACTACACGTTGTTTTTTAGAATTAATTCGTCTTAGAGAATTTACCAAAGAGCAGTTAGATGTAGATGCAGACTATTTTAAAAGCTTTTCAGAAGCAAATCCAAAACCAATACAAGTAATTGGTCTAAAACACATCAACCTAAAAAAAGAAAGCGATAAAATTCGCAAACGCTTAGAAAAACTAAAAGACGTTGCAGAAACTAAATCAACTTCAGAAGGTTTAGCAGAATTAGAAAATGTACAATTTGCGCATTTACACAATCACACGCAATTTTCTGTTTTACAATCTACCATGCAAATTGGCAATATTGTAAAAGCAGCAGCTGCAGACAATATGCCTGCAATTGCTATGACAGATACTGCAAATATGATGGCTTCTTTCCATTTTGTTAGTGCTATTTTAAATCATAATAAAAATGCAGAAAACCCAATAAAACCAATTGTTGGTTGCGAATTTAATGTTTGCGAAGACCATAAAAATAAATCACAAAAAGACAACGGGTATCAAGTTGTTTTGTTGGCAAAAAACAAAAAAGGCTATCACAATTTAGCAAAAATGTCTTCCATTGCCTTTGTAGACGGTTTTTACTACGTACCAAGAATCGATAGAGAAATTATCAAACAATACAAAGAAGATATTATTGTTCTAACAGGTAATTTATACGGCGAAGTTCCTAGTAAAATTTTAAATCTTGGAGAAAAGCAAGCAGAAGAAGCCTTACTTTGGTGGAAAGCCCAATTTCAAGACGATTTTTATATCGAGTTAATGCGCCACAATCAACAAGATGAAGATATTGTAAACGAAACTTTATTAAAATTCTCTAAAAAACACGATGTTAAAATTGTTGCCACAAACAACACATTTTATTTAGAGAAAAAGGATGCCAACGCACACGATATTTTATTGTGTGTAAAAGATGGCGAAAAACAAGCTACACCAAAAGGTAAAGGTCGTGGTTACAGGTATGGTTTGCCTAATGAAGAATATTATTTTAAATCTACAACAGAAATGAAAACGCTTTTTGCAGATTTGCCAGAAGCAATTATAAACATTCAAGAAATTGTAGATAAAATAGAAATTTTTACATTAGCTAGAGACGTTTTATTGCCCGCTTTTGATATTCCTGATGAATTTAAAGATGCAGAAGACGAAAAAGACGGAGGTAAACGTGGGGAAAATAATTTCCTAAAACACTTAACTTTTGAAGGCGCAAAAAAACGTTATGGAGAAATTACAACATCTATTAAAGAACGTTTAGATTTTGAGTTAGAAGTAATTGAAAAAACAGGTTATCCTGGTTATTTTTTAATTGTTGAAGATTTTATTAGAGAAGCCAGAAATATGGATGTTGCCGTTGGTCCTGGACGTGGTTCTGCAGCAGGTTCTGTAGTTGCCTATTGTTTATGGATTACCAATATAGATCCTATTAAATACGATTTACTTTTTGAGCGCTTCTTAAATCCAGAACGTGTTTCTATGCCAGATATCGATATTGATTTTGATGATGAAGGAAGAAGTAGGGTTATGGATTATGTAATTGATAAGTATGGTGCCAACCAAGTTGCACAAATTATTACTTATGGTACAATGGCAGCAAAATCTTCTATTAGAGATACCGCCAGAGTTTTAGATTTACCACTTTTTGAAGCCGATAGAATTGCCAAATTAATTCCAGGAATTAAACTAAAAAACATTTTTGGAGATGATGCCAAAAGTAAAGGAAAAGTAGACGGTTTACGTGCAGAAGAAAAAGAATTAGTAGAAGAACTAAAAACCATTTCTTATGGTAATGATTTGGCTTCTGAAACTGTAAATAAAGCTACTATTTTAGAAGGTTCTGTTAGAAATACAGGTATTCATGCTTGTGGTGTAATTATTACCCCAGGAGATATTACCAATTATGTTCCTGTAGCTTTGGCTAAAGATTCTGACATGTACGTTACTCAATTTGACAATTCTGTAGTAGAATCTGCAGGCTTGTTAAAAATGGACTTTTTAGGTTTAAAAACACTTACTTTAATTAAAGACACCGTTAAAATTGTAAAAGCAAAACATGGTGTGGCGTTAGATCCAGAAAGTTTTCCTTTAGATGATGAAAAAACATACAAACTGTTTCAAAGAGGAGAAACTGTGGGTATTTTTCAATATGAATCTCCTGGAATGCAAAAACACATGCGCTCTTTAAAACCAACCGTTTTTGCAGATTTAATTGCCATGAATGCCTTGTACAGACCTGGACCAATGGAATATATTCCGAGTTTTATCAACAGAAAACACGGTACAGCAGACATTGAGTACGATTTACCTGCTATGGAGGAATATTTGGCAGAAACCTACGGAATTACAGTTTACCAAGAGCAAGTAATGTTGCTTTCCCAAAAATTGGCAGATTTTACCAAAGGTGAAGCCGATGTTTTGCGTAAAGCCATGGGTAAAAAGCAAATTGCGGTTTTAGATAAAATGAAACCAAAATTTATTGAGCAAGCCAGCAAAAATGGGCATGATGAAGAAAAACTAGAAAAAATATGGAAAGATTGGGAAGCCTTTGCAAGTTACGCCTTTAACAAAAGTCACTCTACTTGTTATGCGTGGATTGCTTACCAAACTGCGTATTTAAAAGCACATTATCCTGCAGAGTATATGGCATCTGTACTTTCTAACAACATGAAAGATATTAAAGCGGTTTCGTTTTTTATGGAAGAATGCAAACGTATGGGACTAGAAGTTTTAGGACCAGATGTAAACGAATCTTTCTTAAAATTCTCTGTAAATAAAGAAGGTGCTGTTCGTTTTGGTATGGCTGCAGTAAAAGGTGTGGGTGAAGCAGCTGTAAAAGCCATTATTAAAGAACGCGAAGAAAATGGCAATTACTCATCAATTTTTGATTTAGCAAAACGTATAGATTTACGCGCAGCAAACAAAAAATCTTTTGATAGTTTAATAAAAGCCGGTGCTTTTGACTCTTTTACAGATACACATAGAGCTCAGTATTTTGCTACAGATGAAAAAGGACAAACGTTTTTAGAACGCGCCATGAAGTTTGGTAATAAATTTCAAGAAAATAAAAACTCTGCTCAAGTTTCCATGTTTGGTGAAGCTTCTACAGTACAATTTCCTGAACCTGATATTCCTGAATGTGAAACTTGGGGAACAATGGAATTATTATCTCAAGAAAAAGAAGTGATTGGTATTTACATATCTGCACATCCTTTAGATGATTTTAAAAATGAGATGAAATTTTGCAACGCTTCTTTAAAATATTTTAAAGGTGAATTAGAAAAGTTAGTTGGAAATAATTTAGCCTTTGCCTCTATAATTACAGATGTACAACATAGAGTTTCTAAAGCAGGAAAAGGTTGGGCTATGTTTACTATGGAAGATTATGGTGATAGCCACGAATTTAGAATTTTTGGCGAAGATTACTTAAAAATGAAACATTTTTTAGTACCCAATTCTTTCTTATTTACAAGATGTACCATACAACCAGGTTGGATGAACAAAAATACAGGTGTTATGGGAGAACCTCGTTTAAAGTTTACAGAAATGAAATTATTGCATGATATTATGGACGAACTCTGTAAAAAAGTAACCATTCAATTACCTTTAGAAGAAATTAATGCACAAACTATTTTAAATCTAGAATCTATCTTAAAAAACAAACCTGGTAAACAAAGCTTAAACTTTACCGTTTGGGACGAAAAAGAGAAACTAGAAGTGAGCTTACCAAGTAGAAACACAAAAATTCATATTTCTAATGAATTGTTGGCAACTTTAGAACAACAGCAGATACAGTTTAAGCTGAATTAAAACTTTTATGAAAAAAACTACACTATATTTTTGTTTGATTCTTTTAGTTTCATCTTGTGGTCCTGCCATAAAAATTAAAGCATACAAACCTTCAAAAAAAATCGAAAATATAAAAAAACCAGATTCAATATATATTGTAAAATCAGAAAGAGTACCAACGGCCTATAAGGGTTTTAAATATCCGTATAAGCATATTAACGGTTTTAAACATTATGAAATATCAACTTCTAAAATTTTAAATATCGGGAAATTTAAAAATTTAAATGAACTTAAATTTTACTACACTTATTCATCATTCTACACAAGAAAAAGCATGTATGAAAAATATAACAATTGGGACAAATCTATTTTTATTAAAGGAATAAGGAAACCTTATTTAATATGGGAAAACATTAATTTATTTAAAAATAGTAACAAAAAATATACAATTATTGCTGGTGGTTTTGAATCTACAACTTCTATAAGCGACGCTGATAGAATTTATTCTTCTGTATTTGTAGTAGATGAAAAAGGAAACGATTGTCTTGCTGATAAAGATTCAGCATTAACAAAAAAAATAATTAGTTTCTTTTCTAAAGGCATACTTAACCTAACAAATAATGAGGAGTTTTATTCTAAATTTCATAATTAATATTTAAAAAAATTAGACAACTATAATTTCAATAAAATTAAGTATCTCTTTCTAAAACTCAATATTTTTTTATTTACAAATTATTAACTTTTACCCAGTAATATTTTCTTAAACAACGCTCAGCGTTTAAGTCATTGTAAATTATAATGGCCTTTTCCTAGTATAAATCAAAAAAGAAAATAGGTCTAATTTCAAATTAATAAATTATTTTCATCAAAATAGTAATATTTTTGTTGAACGCTATTTATTTTATGAAATCCTTAAAAATTCTAGCAAAACCAACACTTTTACAATAAATTAACGAAACCTTCACTTTTACAGAGTTAATTAAACCTAACTTTGTTCAACAAATATTAAAAAAAATGGAACAAAAAAAGAACGGTACTTGGGTAAGTTGGAATGAGAACTTAAAACACGACTATAAATCGCTTTACAAAGTAACTACAGAAGAAGAGTTGCGAGAAGTAATTGCGAACAACGATAAGATTCGTTTTTTTGGAAACAAACAATCTTCTGCAGATATTGCAGCAGGAACTGCTGCTTTATTAGACATGAAAAGCTACAACAAAATAGTTTCTTATGACTATAATGCAAAAACGATAACTGTAGAATCTGGTGTTATTTTAGGAGATTTATTAGAAGCTATAGAAAAAGTAGGTTGGTGTATTCCTTGTTTGCCAGACATTAATACTATTACAATTGGTGGCGCATTAGCCACAGGAACACATGGTACAAGTGGTAAACTATTATCAGAATATATTGCTTCTTGCAGGTTGGTTTTAGCAGATGGTTCTGTAAAAGAAATTAACAAAGAAGACAATTTACTAAATGCTGTAAAAGTTTCTTTAGGAATGTTAGGCGTTTTATCTACCGTAACTTTTCAATGCGAACCAGAATATACCTTACATATAAAAGAAAGACCAGAAAATGATAACCAATGGTTACCAAAAGTACAAGAACGTTTAAAAAAACATGCTTTTTTAAGAATACTTTGGTTGCCACACACCAATAATGGTTATGTAATTACTGGCGATAAAATAAATCCTGATACAGAAGTTAAAGAAAATTTAGGTCCTAAATTTTTAAAGCATAGAAGAACAGCATCTAAAATATTATACAAATATTCGCATGTTTTCCCATGGATAACTGCTGTAGCAAACAAATTATTATATCGTGGCTTTTTTAGTTCTAAAAAAGAACATAAAGGCTCTTTATACCAAGCAACCGTTACAAAGTCTAGAGGTTCTACTTTAGAATTGGCAGAATGGACCGTTGGTTTAAGCAAATTTCCACAAGTATTTGCAGAGCTAAAAGAAGAAATTAACAAATGGTCTAACAATTCTTTTATTCATATTCCTATGGATGTTCGTTTTGTGCAAAAAGATGAAGCTTGGTTAAGTTATGCCTATAATGAAGATATTGTAACCATGGGTTGTGTATCTAGAAATGCAGCAACTGCAGATACTTACGAAGCTTTTAAAACAGTAGAAAACATCTTTTTAAAATATGGTGGAAGACCACATTGGGGAAAACGTTTTGCAGCAAAAGACGCACAATTAACTAAAATTTATCCAAAATGGGAAGATTTTAAAGAATTAAGAGCAAAATTAGATCCTACAAATAAATTTTTGAATCCGTATTTAGCCAAATTGGTAAATGCTAAAAAAGCTGTAAATGCAGAAAAAGTTACTGCCTAAAGGTTTTTTATTTGATTTTGACGGCGTTGTAGTCCATAGCTTTAAAAGCCATGGTAATGCTTGGAGCAGTGCTTTTAAAGAATTATTTCATCAAGAAATTGCACCTTTTCCTAAAAGTCATGCAGGTAAATCACCCATGCTAATTGCAGAATATTATTGCAGTGTTATTGGCGAAGAAAAACGTGCAGAAGAATTGTTTTTATTAAAAGACATTCATCTAGATACGCATTTTACAATACCAGATTTGTTACCTGGTGTTAGAGAATTTACAGATTTTTTAACGGCCAAAAATATACCTTATGGCATTGCAAGCAACGCCACAAGAGGTTTTCTAAAAAATAGCATTAAACACTTATACTTGAACTTCAAAAATTATTTTGGAGTTCAAGATTATGACAAGCCAAAACCAGCACCAGAAGCCTACATAAAACTAGCAAAACATTTAGGCTTTACTAAAACCGATTTTAAAGACATTTGGGTTTTTGAAGACAGTTTAACAGGCACAAAAGCAGCTAAATTAGCAGGAATGGTGCCTATTGGAATTACAACTCAATACACAGAAGCCGAATTAAAAGATGGCGGAAGTGCATTGGTTTTTCCAACTTTATTAGAAGCTTATCAATATTTACAAAATAATTAAATGGGCGTTCCCTTTCAGGTCAGGCTTTCGCTACTCACTTTTTTTGCTGAAAAAGCAAAAAAGAGTTCAAACAAGCCGCTCAATCCTTAACGCGTATAGAGTACTTCAAAAGGAAGTTATTTAAATCCACTTTTTTGATATAAAAAACCTCACAGTTTCCAAAATCTGTGAGGTTTTTAATTTTTAAAATCCAACAACTTAATTTGATGTCAACTCTGTAAACAAACTTTCTAAAGTTTTGTTTTCAGAACTTAATTCTAGCACCTTAAAACCATTTTCTTGAGCAAAATCAAAAATTTTAGCACGCATATCTTCTTCAGAATTAAAAGTAAGTTGCCAAGTATTTGTATTTATTTTTTTTGATATGACTAAATGGTCTAATTTTTCAACCTGAGACGCATCAACTTCAATATTAAAAATAACCTTAATAATTTGTTGCGTATTATTTTGTAATTCAGCCAAAGGTTTATCAATAATTAATTCGCCTTTTTTTATAATAATGACACGATCGCAAACAGCTTCTACTTCTTGCATAATGTGTGTAGAAAAAAGTACAGTTTTATCTTTACCCAATGCTTTAATTAAAGTTCTAATTTCTACCAACTGATTAGGATCTAAACCTGTAGTAGGTTCATCTAAAATTAAAACTTTAGGATTATGTAAAATTGCAGCAGCCAAACCAACTCTTTGCTGGTATCCTTTAGAAAGCTGATGTATTTTTTTGTGCGCTTCTAAAGTTAAACCTACTTTTTCTATGCAATTTTCTATTTCCTTTTTATCAACTTTAAAAATACTTGCTTGAAATTGTAAATATTCGCGCACATACATATCTTTATATAAAGGATTATGCTCTGGTAAATATCCAATATTTTTTTGTGCGGCTAAAGGATTTTGTAAAACATTAATATCATCAACCAAAACTTCTCCAGAATTGGGTTTTATAAAACCTGTTAAAATCTTCATCATTGTAGATTTTCCAGCACCATTTGGCCCTAAAAAACCAATAATCTGTCCTTTATCTGCTACAAAAGAAACTTCATTTAATGCTTTCTGTGTTTTATAAAATTTAGATACTGAAGTTACGTTTATAGACATGTATTTTGTATGCTAGGTTAATAAGATTGCAATAAGAATTGCTAAATTAAACAACGAAATTAAACTGAATTTAGTTTTTAAACAACACTAAATTTCTCTAATTTTTCTAATATTTTTCATTCTTGCCCAAGCCAATCTATGGCGTTGTTTGTAAAACCAAAGTGTACCTAAATCTAATAAAAAATAAAAAAAACTTATACCACTTGGTGGATTATGACTTGGCAAAAAATCGAAAATTCCCCAAGCTGTTGCAGGCCATTTCCAACATAAATAATACGTACCTACAATTTCTAAATAAGCAACGGTAATGTACATGGTTAAATAAAACAAACGCTCTCTTGGTTTTTTTCTTAAAATTAGCAATGTTGCAGCTGTCATTACAAAACCAAAGACATCATTTTTTAAAACAAGAAATACGGTTGCATAAATTATAATAAAAACCGTAAAAAAACCTTCTATTTTAACTTTATGTTTCAGAATACTAGCTGCTTTAGAAAAATACAAAACTGCCATGTATACTAAGGCGTGACCTGGTGGCACATAATGTGGTACATTTCCTAATCTATAGGTATACATTCCCATAACAATAGAGAATAAATATTCGCCAATAATAGCTATAATTACTGCGATAATCATTTGTTCTTTGTTTCTTTTATTCACTTGAAAAAAAACAATAACAAACACTACAAGCATTACTGCATTTGCATAATGTTGCGCATTTTCTGTGATGGCTACAAAATAATAGCTATCTAAAAACAAACCCGTTACCAAAAAAAAGAAAATTAACCCTAAGCTTTTTAGAAATGCGTATACAGGCGATTTTGTTGCTAATAAACTCATGTTGCGAAAATAATAAACAAAATAAAAATGGCTCCATAATTTTGGAGCCATTTTTAAAAGTTATGCAATTCTAAATTTTATAATTGATAACGAATTCTAAAACTTACAAATCTTGGCAAAATAAAACGCTCATTAATCGATGTAGAAATAATACCTTGATTAATGCTTGCTTCTGAACCTGTTGCTAAAAGGTTATTAGCAACAATTTCGTATTCAAACTTGGCATCTCTATCTTTTCTATACGCTAATTTTGCATTCCAAATACTAAAGGTATTGGCACTTTCTCCGTCTACTAATTGGTCTGTAAAAGAAAAATTAGAAGTTAAGGTTACAGAATTCCAGATGTAAGCATCAAAATTTATAGAAGGCGTGTGATTTACTGTTTTTACAACAGCATTTCTAGCACTGTTATTTTGATCTAAGAAAGAAACAGTATATCTTAAAGTTACATTTGGTGCTTTGGTAAAATTGGTACCAACTCTTGCTCCTAAAACCCTACTTATATTCTCATTTGTATTGGCTACGCTATTTAAAAATTGAAAAGTTTTAGAATAATTAAACCTACCTGTTAAAGAAGTTTGAATTTTACCAAACCTTTTACCTGCGTTTAAAAAAGCAGTTGCACTTTCATTATCTAAAGGTGAATTTAAAAAAGTAGCACTAGAAACAACACTACCTGGTGTAAAAATTGTATTTCTATTTACTTGATCTGCTGTTTTACTGTAAGCCAACCTTCCTACAACATTGGTATTATTAAACAAATTAAAACTTCTGTAAAACAAGCTAAAATTGTGTGTATTAGAATTTAACAAAGAGGCGTTACCTGCTTGAAAAGAATCATAATTACCAGCCACAACACCTCTTGCAATTTGGTTTACGTCTGTAAAATTAACTTGTTTTCTATAATTAAAGGTTAAGCTCTCACTTTTTTTAAACTGAGCAACCATTTCAAATTCTGGCAATAATTCAGTAAAAGTATCTTTAAAAAATTCTGTACCATATTGCGTGTTATTAACATTGTACGCATGTGCTGTAACGCCTGGAGTAAAAGTAAAAATTCCTGCTTTTAATCGATATCTTGCACCAACGTATAAATCTGTAAAATTATATTGCGTATCGTTGGTAATTTGCTCATCTTCTATTCCGTCTATTTCTGGATCTGGATTAAACTGTGTTCCGTTATCTAAAATCTGAAAAAAGCGCGAATTAAAATTTTGACTGCTTGCAATAGTACCTGCTACAAAATTTAAATTACTCTTACCGTTTAAAATATAATAGTAATCTAATCTCGCATCTAATTGATTTGTTTTTACCTTTCTATCTTGTTCTAAAGTGTAAAATAAATTGGTTCTATCCAATCCTAAATCTTCTGCAGCATCATCAAAACCATCATTATCTGCAAAATCATTATTATTAGGATCATTTTCTAAAGACGCAATATAAAAAGGGTCTTCATCTTGCAAAACATGCGTAACTTCTAAAGCAAAAATGTTTTTTTCATTTGCTGTATAAAAATAACTCAAATCTTGATTTATAGTGTAAGGTGTTGCATTTTGCGTTTCTGTAATATCACTTAAAACCCTTGAAGAAATATTTTCTACTCTAGATTCATTAGAAAAACGCCCAGAAATGTTATAATTCAACTGATTATTTACATCTTTTTTATAAATGGCACCAAAACGAAACAAACCTGTATTACTATTTTGGTCTGTAGTATTGTCTCTAAACTCATCTGGAATTGCAGGATCTATATAATCAATATCTATAATATTTCTTTGTCCGTTGCTATTTCCAGACCAAATTAAAAAACCTGTTAGATCTAATTTTGTGTTGGGAGAATAACTAAAGTTTACGGCAGATAGTTTAGTTTCTATTCTGTTTGCATTTCTTGCACCTGCATTTAAAAACCCAATACCCACATCTGGCAAACTAATATTTGTACCATTAGAAGGACTTTCGCTTCTAAAACCACCGCCAAAACTTCTCACATCTCTCCTGCTTAATACAACATCTCCTAAATTATTTAAATCTCCAATAACATTAATGGTATATTTAGGCGAATAATAAAATAATTTAGGTTGCAACAAATACAAACCTGTGTCTTGAGAGTTTCCACCTCCAACAGAAATATCTCCAAACCAAAAATTCTTTTTTCCTTCTTTTAGTTTAATATTAATAGCAACTCTATCTTGGTTATTTTGTACACCACTTAATTGACTAACGCTGGAGTAATTTCTTAATACTTGTATTTTATCTACGGCGTTAGAAGGTATGTTTTTAGAAGCCAATCTAGTATCTCCACTAAAAAACTCTTTACCATCTACCATTATTTTTTCTACACGCTTGCCTTCTACTTCTATTTGTCCTTGGTCGTTTATTTCTACTCCAGGTAGTTTTTCTAAAACATCTTCTAGTTTTCGTTCAGAACCATTTTTAAAAGAATCTGCATTGTATACAATAGTATCTCCTTTTATAGTTACTGGCATTTTAGAGACTATAGTAATTTCGTCTAAAGAATTGTCTTCTTTTAAGGTTATGTTTTTTACAATAGCTGCTTCTTTGGTAAGCAGCTCAAAATCTGCAGGCTTAAAACCTATATAACTAATTTTAATATTGTAAGTACCATTTTTTGCCAAATCTAATTTGTATCTACCTTGTGCATCTGTAAAGCCGTAAGACGCCATTTTTTTTGTAATTTTATCTATGGCCAAAACATTTGCCATTTCTAAAGGTGCACCAATACTATCTTTTACAACACCTGTTAGTTTTACTTGAGCATTAGCAAATAGCGTAATCATAAAAAGGGTTAGTAGTAATATTTTTTTCATTTATTTAGGTATAAAGTTTGATTTGTTTTTTAGTTTAGTTTCTTCTTCCTCCTCTGTTTCTGCCTCTAAAACGTGCTCTCATTTCTTCCATTTTTTTGGTAATGGTTTCTGTATAATCTTTTCTTGTAATAGCTTCTCCTTTAGTTGGCTGTTCAATTTTTATTTTATCTGCTGGGTTCAGCACTATTTCTGTACATAAAATTGTTGTTCTACCTTGGTTTACTTCTAAAATTAAACCTGGTAAACCCCAATATTCTCCTGGTCC
This sequence comes from uncultured Polaribacter sp., assembly GCF_947495205.1. Classification (GTDB taxonomy): domain Bacteria; phylum Bacteroidota; class Bacteroidia; order Flavobacteriales; family Flavobacteriaceae; genus Polaribacter. Next base: position 40,269 of record NZ_CANLXV010000008.1, read on the forward strand.
GTTACTAACTGGTATTTGTGGTGTGTACCAAGCTGTAACTTCAATTTTTGCAGGCATTTCTATGTCTTCTGTAACTTTTACTGTGTTTGTAGAATCTTTTTTTGCTTCGTCTTTCTTTTTATCATCGTCTCTATTTCTACGTCTCATATTTGTCCAATCTAAAGGATCTACATCTTTGGTTAATGTTGCTTTATAACAAATGTAATTTCCTATTTTTTTAGTTTCGCTACCCAATTCCCATTGTGGCATTTCCATGTTATCAGAAATTAAAAACTTTTTACCAAAAAACTCAGTAGATTCTAAAGCTACCATATCTTTTGTGTTTTTATATTTTGTTCCACCACCAGTCATTCCTCCCCAGCCTCTTCTACTTTCAGCACCAGGAGCCGCCAATTTTTCGTCTTCTTTGTAAACAGATGCTGTTTTATTGAAAGTTAAAATATAAGTTTTCTCTAAAAAAGATTTCATTCTTGCCGCAATTTCCTTTTTTCTGGCTTCAGACATTTGTCCGTTTCTAGAAAAACGACTCATATCTACAGTTGATTTAGACATATAGGTTGCTTTTCCTTGAAAATCTTTTTGAGCAAAAGTTGTTATGGTAATTAGTGTTAAGGCTAATGTTACGAATGATTTCATATGTTTTTTTTCTAATTTTAAGTCAAAACTAATGTTATTGATCTTTCATTAGACTTAAAAAAACCTTAAAAGTTTAATTAGAAATTTTTAAAACTTTAATTCTTATTTATCATAAATAAAAATTAACCTGTAAACTTTATATTAACACCATTTCCTAAATCTAAACCATTTCTACCTTTCATCTTCTCTAGCATCTCTTCAGATTTTTGTTTTCTAATTTTATCAAACTTTTTTTGAGAAATTACTTTTCCTTTTTTTGGTTCTTGAATGGTGATTTTTTCTTTTGGGTTTAAAATAATTTCTGTGCAAACAATTATTTTTTTACCATCATTTACTTCTAAAATTAAACCTGGCAAACCTTGGTAATTTGCTGGCCCGTTGGTTAAAGGGATTTCTGGAGTGTACCAAGCTGTTGTTACAATAGTTTCTTTGGTAATAGCCTCTTTTTGTTCTCCTTTTACCATACTAATTTTCTTTTTTTCTACCTCTTTAGAATAGGTGGCTTTATAACAAGTATATTGCCCAATGTTTTTAGTTTCTGAAGATAATTCCCAATTGTGTTTTGGTAATTCATCTTTTATTAAAAATATCTTTCCTTGTATTTCTGTTTTGTTTGCAAAGGTGTTTTTTTGAATATTTTTAAAATAAATATCAGTATCGCCTCCACTTCCCAAAGAAAAAACTCTTAAACCCTTTCCTGTAATTGCAGCAGTTGGACTTTTTAATTTTACTTCTTGCTTGTAGGTAGATGTATTTTTATCGAAATTTAAAATATAGGTTTTCTGATTCATCTTTTGAAAACGTTGTCTAATTTCTTCTTGCATAGCAGCGTCCATTCCTGTGCTTTTATCGTCTTTAATTTTAAAAGTACTTTTCTGGCTTGTTTTGTAAATTGCTTTTCCTTGAAAATTTTGTGCATTTATAGATACTACCATCAACAATGCAAATGCGGTAATAATTGTTTTCATAATATAAAAGGTTTAGTAATTTTTAGATATTTTAATTAATGCTTTTATTATTTTTTTTGAGGTTTTTATTAAACTGTCTATGTCTTTTGTTTTTCCTCCAGTTGTCATAGTGCCTTTAAATTTATTTTTAGATGCTTTTAAATCTAGCTCGAAACTTAACTCTATTTTATCTTCTGGTTTATTGCTTTCAAAAATACTTTTAATGTCTTTCCATTTAATTTCTTCTAGTTCTTTAGTAGAACTTGCTATAAATTGTAGGGAAGTTATTTGAGAAACTTCATTTTTAGAATACGTTGCAGAACTTTTTTGTTCTTGTGCTTTTAAAACAAGACCGCTTAACAACAAAAATAAAATGTATATTTTTTTCATAATTTTAAGGTTTATTAATTGAACACTGCAAAGATGTAATTGTTAATTGATTTTTAAAGTTAACGAGTGTTAACTAGTGTTAACCAACTGATTTTATAATTTTTAGAAACTATATTTGTAACATGATTACTAAAAAACATCAATGGATTTTTTATTTAATTGCAAGTACTATTGTAGCAACTATTGCCATACAATTTTATTGGAATTATAAAAATTACGAAGAAAATAAAAGGCAAGTAACCAACGAAATTCAGTTAAGTTTAGACAATGCTGTAGAAGAATATTATGCTACTTTGGCAAAAAGTAACTTTATAACCATTGTAGAAAATAAAACTGATAAACGTAAATATTTTAAGAAAGATTCTTTTAGTAAAATCTTAAAAAAGCTAAAAGAAAATAATTCTGAACAAGAAAAACCTAAAGTAACTATTAACAATATTAAAATTACTTCTAGTGATAAGCTATCTAAAGAACGGATAGATTCTATGATGAATGAAACCAAAAAATTTGTTACAGAATTTAATATAAAAAGAGATTCTTTAGCTGATGAAAAAGCAAAGCGAATACCAATAACCTCTAATTTTTTGGATGATAAAACCGGTTATAACCTAAAATCTGACGGCACAAAAACACCCGTAAAATATTTTAAAGGTAAAAAAGCTGCAGATAGTTTAAAATTAGTAACCAATTTAAAGCCTATTTTTATTTCTTTTTTAGATGAATCTATAGAATACAACGTAATTGATTCTTTAATAGAAAAACAATTAGAACAGAAAAAAATTAACCTTAAAACCAGTTTTCATCATTTTAAAAATGACACTCTTTTTTACCAAACAAAAGATTCTTTATTAGAGAAAAATGTGTTTGCTGTCAATTCTAAATCTACTTATTTAAAAGATAACGAAGCGTTTAAACTTGTATATAACAATCCTAATTTTGAAATCTTAAAACGCAGCTTTTTCGGTATTTCTTTGTCTTTCTTATTAGCTGTAGCAGTTATTTGTAGTTTATTTTATTTGTTAATGGTTATTCGCGAACAAAAAGAATTGGCAACCATAAAAAACGATTTAATTAGTAATATTACCCACGAATTTAAAACGCCCATAGCCACAGTTTCCACAGCTATTGAAGCCATAGAAAATTTTAATGTTTTAGACGACAAAGAAAAAACCAAAAAATACCTTTCTATGTCTGCTGTACAATTGAAAAAATTACATCAAATGGTAGAAAAATTATTAGAAACTGCCACTTTAGATAGCGAACAACTTATTTTAAAGAAAGAAAATGCAAATGTTGTAGAAATTATTGAAAAACAAGTACACAAACATCAACTACTTTCTGTAGAAAAAACAATTACATTTTCTACCAACATAAAACCTATTTATATACAAGTAGATGTTTTTCATTTTGAAAACGCGGTTTCTAACTTAATTGATAATGCTGTAAAATACGGTGGAAATAAAATAGAAATTAATATAAATTCCATTTTAAATACCACAGAAATTGCAGTGGCAGATAATGGAAAAGGCATCGATAAATTACAACAAGAAAAGATTTTTGATAAATTTTACAGAGTACCCAAAGGGAACACACACAATGTAAAAGGTTTTGGAATTGGCTTGTATTACTGTAAAAAAATTATTGAAAAACACATGGGTACCTTAACTTTAACATCCACAAAAAACAATACTATTTTTAAAATCAGCTTGCCAAATGAATAATATAAAAGTATTACTAGCAGAAGATGAAGCCAGTTTAGGCATGATTGTAAAAGAAAGCTTAGAATCTAGAAAATTTACAGTTTTTCATGCAGAAAATGGTGAAGAAGCTTTGCAAATTTGCAAAACAGAAAAACCAGACATTTTAGTTTTAGACGTTATGATGCCAAAAAAAGACGGTTTTACACTGGCCAAAGAAATTAGACTAGAAGATAAGATAATTCCAATTATATTTTTAACAGCAAAATCACAAACTGCAGATGTTTTAGAAGGCTTTAATCATGGTGGAAATGACTATATAAAAAAGCCGTTTTCTATGGAAGAATTAATTGTTAGAATTAATGCTTTATTAAATAGAATTGAACTAAAATCTGAAAAAGAACACATTAAAATTGGTAATTATACGTTTAACCTACCCAAGCAAACCTTAACTTTACTAGAAGAAGAACAACAACTAACGCATAGAGAAGCCCAACTGTTATTTTATTTAGCCAACAAAAAAAATGAAATTTTAGATCGTAGTTTTATTTTGAATAAATTGTGGGGAAACGACGATTTTTTTAATGCAAGAAGTATGGATGTTTTTATAACCAAGTTAAGAAAAAAGCTAAAAAAAGACGAAAACATACAAATCATAAATGTGAGAGGTATTGGTTATAAATTACTTTGTTAATTCTTTTACAATTGTAAAATTTATGTACCTTTAACCGCCCTTTAATTTTATATACCTTTTTAATATGCACGTTGCAATTGCCGGAAACATTGGCGCAGGTAAAACTACGCTTACCAAACTTTTAGCCAAACATTACAAATGGAAACCTCATTACGAATCTGTAGATGAAAACCCATATTTAGATGATTTTTATGGTGAAATGGAGCGTTGGTCTTTTAATTTGCAAGTTTATTTTCTAAATAGTAGGTTTAGACAAATTTTAGAACTTAGAGAAACTGGTAAAAACATTATTCAAGATAGAACTATTTACGAAGATGCGCATATTTTTGCACCCAATTTGCATGCTATGGGTTTAATGACAAATAGAGATTTTAGCAACTACTCTTCTCTTTTTGAATTGATGGAAAACCTAGTAAAACCACCAGATTTATTAATTTATTTACGTGCAGATATTTCTACTTTGGTTGGGCAAATTCACAAACGTGGTAGAGAATATGAAAACTCTATTTCTATAGATTACTTAAGCCGATTAAACGAGCGTTATGAAGCTTTTATTGCTACCTATACCAAAGGAAAATTATTGGTTATTAATGTAGATAAACTAGATTTTGTAGACAATCAAGAAGATTTAGGATATATAATTGATAGAATAGATTCTCAAATTAACGGTTTATTTTAAGATTGATAAGTGCTGAACTGTTTTAGTAAACCTTGCATTTTACACACAATTTTATCTTTTTAACAGTAAAACAAATCTCATAACAATGCGCTAGTTTGCTTTGTTTACTGTTGATGTTGTTTGTTTATAAGCAATTTCACTTGCGTATAAATTAACAAGTTTGTGTTTACAAACTTTAGCAAGCAGATTTTTGTTTTACCCTAAATTTTGCTTTTTTTCTTTACGTAAACTATTTTTAAGCCCAACAAAACCACAAATTGTTAGTACCAATAATCCTACAGTAATTATACAATTATTTAAATTATAACCGTAATTAATTAGCTTGTTTACATAAGAAATCAATAAAATTACGGAACCAATTATTAAAAATATAGCCGCATTTTTTTGTGATTTTATCTTTTTGATCATGATTAATTTTATTTTAAATATTTAAAGCTTGTTCTAAATCTGCTAACAAATCTTCTATAGCTTCTATACCAACACTTAAGCGTATTAAAGCATCTGTAATTCCTATTTTTAAACGTTCTTTTTCTGGTATGGAAGCGTGAGACATGGTTACAGGATGATTTACCAAACTTTCTACACCACCTAAAGATTCTGCCAACGTAAATAATTGGGTACTTTTTAAAAATTGAAACGTAGCTTCTTTTGTATTTTCTTTTAAACTGAAAGAAACCATACCACCAAAATCTTTCATTTGTTTTTTAGCAATTGCATAATTGGAATGCGTTTTTAAACCTGGATAATATACTTTACCTACTTTTGGATGTTTGTCTAAAAACTGAGCTACTTTTGTAGCGTTTTCGCAATGTCTTTGCATTCTAACATGCAAGGTTTTAATACCTCTTAATGCTAAAAAAGAATCCATTGGACCAGAAATTGCGCCTGCTGCAAATTGTATAAAATGAATATCTTTAGCTAGTTTTTCTTCTTTTACCACTAAAGCACCCATGATTAAATCTGAATGACCTCCCAAATATTTAGTGGCAGAATGCATTACAATATCTGCTCCTAAATTTAAAGGTTGTTGCAAATACGGTGTTGCAAAAGTATTGTCTACGGCAATTAAAATATTTTTATCTATACGTTTTACTGCAGCTGATATATTTGCAATATCTGCAATTTTCATTAATGGATTTGTCGGCGTTTCCAACCAAATTAGTTTTGTTTTTTGAGTAATTGCTTTGGTTACATTTTCTACAACATTTGTATTTACATAAGTAAATTCTAAACCATATTTTGCAAATAATTTGGTAAACATTCTATAAGTTCCTCCATAAATATCGTCTCCTGCAATTACCTGATCTCCTGGCTCTAATAATCTTAAAACACAATCTACTGCTGCTAAACCACTTGCAAACGCAAAACCATGTGTGCCGTTTTCTAAAGATGCTAAACTATTTTCTAAAGCAGTTCTTGTTGGGTTTTTACCTCTTGCATACTCATATTCTTGTGATTCTCCTGGAACTGCATGTGCAAAAGTAGATGTTTGAAAAATAGGTGTCATTACAGCACCTGTTGTTGGTTCTGGTTGCTGACCTCCATGAATTGTTTTGGTATTGAATTTCATTTTTTATTTTGCTAAAAGTTGGCAAAAAAGTGTAGCCCAGATTGAAGCATTTGTTTGAGCTCTTTTTTGTTTTTTTCAAACAAAAAAAGCGAGTGCTGAAAGCTGGAAATAGCTTCTAAAAAACAGTAAATTTTACCAATTAAACGTGTTTTTTAATTGCTCTTATAATGCCATAATGTATGCCTTCGTGAAAATTATTAAACGCAATTGCACTTTCTATAGAGGTTAATACAAAGCCAGTACTTGTTGGATATTCTGTAAAGTTTTGAAAAATTTCTGCGTTAAAATCTTCTTCTAAAGTATCTGGAAAACCCATTAAAAGCTCTTTTACCTCTTCAAATTCTTCTTCTGTAAAAGTAGTTGTTGGCGCTGTTCCTTTTTTATGATCTTCTATTAATTGGTCTGGACAAAGACAATTTAAACCCGATAATTTGTAATGCAACAATTGTTGTGTAACCACCAAATGCGCAACATTCCATGCGATATTATTTTTAAATCCTACAGGTGTGTTATTTAGTTGCTCTAATGTTAAACCGTCTAATTCCTTTAAAACTAAAGCTCTAGAAGTTCTTAAAATATCAAATTGTGCTTTCATTATTTTATGTTTATTTTTGATGTAACAAATATAATTTATTAAAATGAAGAAAGGCTACTATTTAAAAACTTGTGATACTTGTAAACGCATCTTAAAAGAAATTAATACAGATGGTTTTGAGTTGCAAGAAATAAAAGCTACACCTGTTACTGAGGCGCAATTGGCAGAAATGTATGCACTTTCTAATAGTTATGAAGGGCTTTTTAACAAAAGGTCTCGTTTATACAAATCTTTGGGTTTAAAAGATAAAAATCTAACTGAAAGTGATTATAAAAAGTACATTTTAGAAGAATATACGTTTTTAAAACGACCTGTTTTTATTGTGGAAAATGAAATTTTTATTGGAAATAGTAAAAAGGTTGTAGCAGAATTAAAAACGAAACTTGGATAATTTTTTTACTTTTTCTGCGGTAAAGTATAAACTTCCATTAATTTTTCTGCTTCTTGTTTTGCGCTCCAATTTTGTATAATTTCTGCTCTTGCTGCTTGTCCTAAATTGGGCAATTCTCCTAAAATTGCTTTTTCTAAGGTTACTTGCAATTCATTAATATTCCCTACTTTGGTTAAATAACCATTTTTTGCTGGGTTTATTAAGAAATTATGTACACCCACATTTTTAGTGGCAATTACAGCACAACCACAAGCCATAGCCTCTGCAGTTACTAAAGAAAAACCTTCTGAAAAACTGGGTACAACTGCTATTTTTGAGGCTTGATAGTAAGCTATAATATTTGGTGTTTCCGCTATAAAATAAACCTGATTTTCTATTTTGTGTTTTTTGGCAATTGCTTTTAATTCCTTTAAAAACTCTGGCTTATCTACTTTACCTACAATAGCTAGCGCCCAATTTTGGTGATTTTTTAAGATTTTAGCGGCTTCTAATAATACTGCTTGTCCTTTGGTTTTTCTAACTCTGCCCGCACAAAGTATTATGTTTTGTTGTGCAATATCATCAATTTTTACGTTTGATTTTGGTTTAAAATCATTAATATTTACACCATGACCAACCACAGTATTTTTAACACCTAAATTAGCACTCATGCTTTGTATAAGCGTAATTACCTTATCTGCACTTTTTAAAAGTTTTAGCGTTAAATTAGACGGTTTTGTTTCTGCATGTCTTGTTGCAATTAACTTGAATTTTGCTCCAAAAGCTCTGTAGATTAACATTCTAATAATCTCATTATTTCTGTGGCAATGCACAACAATTTCTTTGTTAGAAAAAATTGTTTTTCTAAATTCTTTTTTTGATAGATGATTTCCATTGGCACCATAACCAAATAAATAGGTTTCGAATCTTTCTTTAAAAAAAGGCAACACATTTTCTATGCTTCGAGTAACACCTGTTCTACGTTTATGAAAATGCGTATGTATTAAAATGGGTTTCAATTTTTTATAAAATTGTTTATCGGTTTTGTTGTTTAAAAACTTGTTATACTAGTTTTTTTTAGTTCAAACCAACTTAAGATTATACTTTTTAACAGTTCTACAAAACCAAAATTCTATGCGAATTTTCGTTCTATAATATTCATAAAACGGTTTTCTAAATCTTCTTGATTTTTCCAATCATAATCTGGCTTTACCATTTTATGTATAAAGTTTTTAGCTTCATTTCCTGTTTTAAAAGTATTTAATTGAGAAACTACTCTGTTAAAATCTTCTTGACTGCCATCAAACAAATGCTTTACAAACGCAATTCTATCATTTAAACCAATATTAATATTTTGTTGCAATTTATCATTTAAAGATTTTGGTTTTACAGGTTCAAATAAATTTGCCATTACATCTACTGGTATGGTATCTTTTAATTCCTCTTCTAAAGTTGGAATATTTCCAACATCTTTAGCATCGTCTTTAAAGTTTGTAGGTTTTGTGTCGCCAAAAATTATATTTTCAAGAGCATCAAAAGGTTGTTCTATTTCTTGTTCTAAATGCTCTTGTTGCACTTCAATTTTATCAATTACCTCAGCATTTTCTTTAGACGGCTCTATTTCTTTCTCTAGTTTATCAATTGTTGGTGCTGCAACAGTTTCAATGCTTTTTGTGCCTTCCTTTATTTGTACTGCCTCTTCTACTTTTTGTAAAACTTCTGGTTTTGTTGCTAACAAATTAGGTGTTGTATTTACATATTCTTCAACAAAAGCAAGTAAAGCCAATTTTTCATAAATTTCTTGTGCTTTTTCTTTTAAGGCAAAAACATCATCTTTGTTTTTCATTTTTAACAGACTGTGTGCCAAACTCATTAAATCGTTTTCTAGTTTTTTGTGCATAAGTTGTAAGTTGAAGTTATTTTTTACCCGTAAATATTCCTAAATTTGTTACTCATCAAAGTAACGTAAAATTACAAAAATAAACCGTTTAAAATTACAAAATGTTTCTAGAAAATACCGTAAATCATACTGAACAATTTGGTTGGATAGAAGTAATTTGCGGCTCTATGTTTTCTGGTAAAACAGAAGAATTAATTAGACGTTTAAAACGTGCACAATTTGCAAAACAACGCGTGGAAATTTTTAAACCTACGGTTGATGTGCGCTATGATGTAGATGCTGTAGTTTCTCATAATGATAATAAAATACGTTCTACACCTGTGCCAGCAGCTGCTAATATTAGGCTTTTGGCAAACAATGTAGATGTTGTAGGTATAGATGAAGCTCAGTTTTTTGACGATGAAATTGTGGCAGTTTGCAACGATTTAGCAAACAGAGGCATACGTGTAATTGTAGCAGGTTTAGATATGGATTTTAAAGGAAAACCCTTTGGCCCAATGCCTGCATTAATGGCAACTGCAGAGTATGTTACCAAAGTGCACGCCGTGTGCACACATACTGGTAATTTGGCACATTATAGCTATAGAAAAGCCCAGAACGACGCTCTTGTTATGTTAGGTGAAACTGAAGAGTATGAACCTTTAAGTAGAGCAGCTTACTATAAAGCAATGCAACTGCAAATAGAAGATGCTGAGACAAACGACCAAGAAAATAACACAAAACAAATTTGATATTAAATTTATGAACAACCACGTAACTGTTTTAGAAATTGATGGAAAAGCATTAAACCATAATTTAAATTATTTTAAAAAAAAGCTAAATCCTGAAACTAAAATTTTAGCCGTTGTAAAAGCTTTTGGTTATGGAAGTGATGGTGTTTTGGTTGCCAAATTTTTAGAAGATAAAGTAGATTATTTTTCGGTAGCTTACAGCCATGAAGGTGTGGCTTTAAGAGAAGCAGGTATTAAAACACCTATTTTAGTTTTACATCCTCAAGTGCAAAACCTACAACAAATTGTAGCCTTTAGATTAGAACCTAATTTGTACAATTTTAAAATTTTTGATGCTTTTTTAAAACTTGCAGATGAAACGCCGTTAATGAACTATCCTGTACATATTAAATTTAATACGGGTTTAAATAGAGTTGGTTTTTGGCACACAGATATTCCTAAAATACTTACAGAATTAAAACAAACAACTCATGTAAAGGTGCAGTCTCTTTTTTCTCATTTAGCGGCTAGTGAAGATTTAGAAGAAAAAGATTTTACTGTGGGGCAAATTAACAACTTTGCATACATTGCCAAACAATTTTACACACATTTGGGATATGAACCCATGTTGCATATTTTAAATACTTCTGGTGTCGTAAATTTTGCAAAAGCTCAGTTTGATATGGTAAGAATAGGCATTGGTTTATACGGTTTTGGTAATGATGCCAAAGAGACTGAAGCGTTACAAAATACCCATAACTTAAAATCTATTATTTCTCAAATAAATATAATTCAACCCGGAGAAACTGTTGGTTACAACAGAGCATTTACTGCAAAAAGACCAACAAAATCTGCTACGATTCCTATTGGACATGCAGACGGATTGTCAAGAAAATTAGGAAACAAAAATGGTTATGTTTTAATTAACAACCAAAAAGCACCAATAATTGGTAATGTTTGTATGGATATGATTATGGTTAATGTTACTAAAATAGACTGTAAAGAAGGCGATGAAGTAATTATATTTAAAAATCAAAGCACCATACAACACATTGCAGAAGTTTCTGAAACGATTGTTTATGAGACTTTAACAGCAATTTCACAACGCGTTAAAAAGGTGTTAAAATAATTGGTAATTTTTACTATATTTGTTTTACTATTAATTAATTAAAACACACAAAATGTTAAAAGAATTTAAAGAGTTTATTACTGGTGGTAATGTAATTGAGTTTGCAGTAGCCGTAATTATGGCAGGTGCTATTGGTGCAGTTGTAAAAGGTTTTGTAAGTAATATTGTTATGCCAATTGTAGGTTTATTTACAGGTGGCGTAAGTTTAGCAGACCAAAAATACGTATTATCTGAAGCCGTTATAGATGCAGCTGGTAAAGTAGCAACTCCAGAAAATGCAATTACTTATGGTGCATGGATAGATACTATTATAAACTTAATTATTGTTGGTTTTGTAATGTTTATGATTGTTAAAGCTTACAATAAAACTAAGAAAAAAGAGGAGCCAGCTCCAGAAGCGCCAAAAGGACCAAGTCAAGAAGATTTATTAGCAGAAATAAGAGATTTGTTAGCTAAAAAATAATTTTAACTACGTATTAAATATTAAAAATCCTGAGTTTATTACTCAGGATTTTTTTTTATCATAAAAAAAGGCGCATTTAAAATAAATTAAATGCGCTTTTATTTTTAAAAGATTATCAATAAAGACTAATCTACATTATCATGTAAAAAAGAGTTGTTTGATTTAAAATCTACATCATCGTCTTTTTTAATTGCTGTTTTAGATTTGCTAATTGGTGCATTTACACTTAAATCTAAACCTTGCCTTTTGTATGCGGGTTGCTTTTCTATTTCATCTATATTTTTATTTAACTGTTCGTTAAACTTATAGTTGAAGCCCTTCATTTTTTCGCGTCTTTCTGCTGCTCTTTGTTTCAATTCTGTTATAGTTACATCTAAAGGAGAAACTTCTTCACTTAAAGTTTCTAAAGTATTCTTAGGTGCTTTTGAACTAGTTGTTTTTAATTGAAAATTTAAGCCTTCTTCCTCTTCTGCAACTATTTTTTTCTCTGTAATTTGAGAACTTTTACCAATAGTTGGTTTGGCTGTAAAATCTTCTAAAATATAACGTTTTGTTTCTTCTACTTTCTCTTCTAAAACCTGCTCTTCTGGAGCTGCTGCTTTTATATGATGTATTGCTTTTTCTGTAGGGCTGGTAAGTTCTATTTTATCATTTACTGGCTCTTCTTTAATTTCTTTTGTGTTTTTTTCATTAATAGGAAACTCAAAAGACAAATCTGTTTGGGTGTTTGCTGGTACTTCTTGTTCTATTACTTCTTCTTGAACAGATGTAACATCAGTAATTATAAAATCATCCTCAGAAACATCTTCTATAGAAACTTCTTCATAAGAAACTGGTATATCTGCTAAAGTTTGCCTTTGTGGCGCTACTGTTTTGTTTACTTTAACTTCTTCTTCTAAAGTATGTACTATTTTTTCTTCTTTTACTTCAGAAATTGGCTCGTCTAGAGGACTTGCTGTTTTAAATGTTTGGTTCTCTTTAAAACTATAAGTAGCCTTTTGTTCATCTTCTAAAGTATGTACTACCTTTTTAACTTCTGTATTGGTTATACTACTTTGTTGATCTGCAGCAAAACCTGTAGCTACAATAGTTACTGCAATGGCATCTCCTAGCTTTTCATCATCACCAATACCCATAATAATATTGGCATCATAACCGGCTTCATCTTGAATAAAATCGTTAATTTCTCCAATTTCATCAAGTGTAACTTCATTGGTACCAGAAACAATTAATAACAACACGTTTTTAGCACCTGTAATTTTATTATCATTAAGTAAAGGTGAATCTAGTGCTTTTACTATGGCTGTTTTTGCACGATCTTGTCCTTCCTCTTTAGCAGAACCCATAATTGCAGTACCACTATTAGAAAGTACTGTTTTTGCATCGTGTAAATCTATATTTTGTTTGTAGTGATGTGTTATTACCTCTGCAATACCACGAGAAGCTGTAGATAAAACTTCATCTGCTTTAGAGAAACCTGCTTTAAAACCCAAATTACCATAAACTTCTCTTAATTTATTATTATTGATAACAATTAAAGAGTCTACATTTTGGCGTAACTGATCAATACCTAATTGCGCTTGTTTTGCACGTCTTCTGCCTTCAAAAGCAAACGGCATGGTAACAATACCAACCGTAAGAATATCCATATCTTTTGCAATTTTTGCAATTATTGGTGCAGCTCCAGTACCTGTACCACCACCCATACCTGCAGTAATAAACACCATTTTGGTATGTGTATTTAGCATTTGCTGTATTTCTTGCATACTTTCTTTGGCAGCTTGCTCTCCAATTTCTGGATTAGCACCTGCGCCTAAACCGGAAGTTAAGCTTGCGCCTAATTGTATTTTATTAGGAATAGAGCTACTTTCTAATGCTTGTGCATCTGTATTACAAATTACAAAATCTACACCCTTAATTTGTTGAGCATACATGTGGTTTACGGCATTACTACCACCACCACCAACACCAATTACCTTTATTGTGTTGGATTGTGTTTTTGGCATATTAAATGAAATGTTATCAAATTCTGGACTCATAATAACGTTTTATTTTTTTATTGATTGAATTATATTTTCTTTAACTTAAATTTTTAAAGTAAACGAGTTACTAAAAAATGACTAACTATATTACTCTGCATTATCTAAAAAATCTTTAAGACCTTCTGTAAATTTTTCAAAAAAAGACTTTTTCTTCTTAGGTTTTTCTTCCTTTACGGGCTCTGCAATTTCTTCTGGTTCTGGGATATTTTCAACTACTTGATTTTCTGGCACCACATCTTCTATGACTTCTTCTTGAACCTCTACTTCTTTTTGATCTTTATGTAAACCTTGCATTAATAAACCAACTGCGGTAGCATAAGAAGGGCTAGATAAAATATCATCTGAATCTCCGGCTAAATGTTCATTAGGAAAACCTATTCTAGCATCCATACCTGTAATGTATTCTACTAATTGACGTAAATGCTTTAATTGAGAACCACCTCCTGTTAACACAATACCCGCTATTAATTTACGTTTTTGGGTTTCGTGGCCATAATTTTTTATTTCTAAATACACATGCTCTATAATTTCTTGAACTCTAGCATGTATAATTTTAGATAAATTTTTAAGGGTAATTTCTTTTGGCTCTCTACCTCTTAAACCTGGTATAGAAACTATTTCTGTTTCTTTATTTTCACCAGGCCATGCAGAACCAAATTTTACTTTTAACAACTCTGCTTGCTTTTCTATAATCGAACAACCTTCTTTAATATCGTCTGTGATTACGTTTCCGCCAAAAGGAATTACAGCTGTATGTCTTATAATACCATCTTTAAAAATTGCTAAATCTGTTGTTCCGCCTCCTATATCTATTAAAGCAACACCCGCTTCTTTTTCTTCTTGACTTAATACTGCAGATGCAGAAGCTAACGGTTCTAAAGTAATATCACTTAAATCTAGGCCTGCACTTTTAACACAACGACCAATATTTCTAATTGAAGAAACTTGCCCAACTACTACATGGAAATTGGCTTCTAAACGGCCACCATACATACCAATTGGCTCTTTAATATCTGCTTGAGAATCTACTTTAAATTCTTGTGGTAAAACATGTATAATTTCTTCACCTGGTAACATTACCAATTTGTGCACTTGATTTACTAAATCTTCTATATCAGAATCATCTATAACCTCGTCTGCATTATCTCTAGTTATATAATCTGAATGATGTAAACTACGAATATGCTGGCCAGCAATACCCACAACAACGTCTTCTATTTTATGGCCAGAAACACTTTCTGCCTCTTCCACAGCTTGCTGAATAGATTGAATGGTTTGTGTAATATTACTTACCACGCCACGTTTTACACCTAAGCTTTTTGCTTTACCAATACCTACAACCTCAATTTTATCGTATTCATTTTTACGACCAATCATGGCTACAATTTTAGTTGTACCAATATCTAAACCAACAGCTATTTTATTGTTTTCCATTTTGATTTATTTTGTGCACACAACTTGGTTGTGATATTTTACATTAATCAATTTATACTCTTGTATTTTTTTATCTTTAAAAGTGGTATTATAAAATGCTTTTAATTTTTTAAATTTCACTTCTAATTCTTCAAGTTTTCCAAATTCAATTTTATAATTTCCACTTCTTACAGCAAACCTATAATTACCTTCAGAAGATTTCTCTATACCTACAATTTCTTTTTTTAAAAACTCGTCATTTATTATTTTAGATATTAATGGCAATACAAGTTTTATCTCTTTATTATTTTTAAGCGCTGTTACTAGTAAAACTCTTGCTGAAAAATTATTTGATAAGGGAATCTTTACGCCATATTTATCAATATAATAGGTATCGTTTTCTGCTAAAATTCTAGCAATTGGTGTACGTTGCTTTACCGTTGTTTTTAATGCCCCATCTATGGTTAAAAAAACAGCAGATTCTTCTACATAAGGGTTTTCAATTACCTTCTTCTCTAATTTGTATAAATCTAACTTAGATTTTGCTTGATTTCTAACAGTTTCTTCATTTTGTATTAACAATTTATCAACCATATCATGTGTTAAAAAATTATTGTTTCCTTCTATAAATTTAACCTGAATATCTGTTACTTTTCTATTGCTATTTCTAACAGTTGTAAAGCTATACAAAAAGCCTAAAACACCCATTAAAACTAGTAAAAACAAATATTTAATCCACCTCTTAAACTGCATTTATATTTGTATTTAAAAATGATTCTGATACTTTATTTACAAGCACTCCAATATCTCCTGCACCCAACATTACTACTACACTTAAACCCGAATTTTTAATATCTTTTATTAAATTTTCTTTTTTTGTTAATTTCTTCTGCTTATTCTCAATTTTATCTAACAATAAAGTAGCGTTTATTCCTGGAATTGGTAACTCTCTAGCCGGATAAATATCTAACAATAAAACCGAATCAAACTTAGTTAAAGCTTGTGCAAAATCTTCCATAAAATCTTTTGTTCTACTAAACAAATGCGGTTGAAAAACCACCAAAACTTTTTTATTTGGATACATTTCTCTTACCGAATTCTCTACAGCATTTATTTCTGTAGGATGATGCGCATAATCATCAATTAAAACAAAATTATTTGTTTTTATTTTATACGAAAACCTTCGTTTTACGCCTTTAAAACTTTGCAAACGCTCTTTAATTATTTTTAAATCTACCCCATAAACATCTGCCATAGCTAAGGCCGCTAAAGCATTCATTACATTGTGTTTTCCTGGCAAATTAAAAACAATATCTTTAATTGAATTTGTTGGTGTTTTTACATCAAAAATATAAGTTCCGTTTTCTATTCTAAGATTTTGTGCTACATAATCTGCCGTTTCTTCCATAGCGTAGGTTAACCCATTTAATGGAACTCCTTTGGCAACAACCAAAGTATGTGTTACTTTGTTTGCAAATTCTGTAAAAGAAGAATTTAATGCGGCTGAATTTTTATAGATATCTAAATGATCTGCATCCATAGAGGTTACACATGCAATGTCTGGACTTAGCTTTAAAAAAGAACGATCAAACTCATCTGCCTCTACAACACTAACCTGATCTGCTCCTAAAATTAAGTTTGAATTATAATTTTCTGCAATTCCACCTAAAAATGAAGTTGCGTTTTCTACCAACATAATATGGCCTAAAATAGCTGATGTTGTTGTTTTTCCGTGTGTACCTGCAACAGCCAAACAAAATGTATTTTTTGTGATTGCCCCTAAAACATCTGCCCTTTTTAAAACCGTAAAATTATGATCTAAAAAGTAATTGTATTCAACATTGTTCTCTGGTATTGCAGGCGTATATACCACAAGTGTTTTCTCTTTATTTAGGCATGAAATAGGAATATTTTTAATAAAATCTTCAAAATGAATTGAAACGCCTAACTTTTGTAATTCTTCTGTAATTTTAGAAGGTGTTTTATCATAGCCAGCAACTGTTTTTCCAATTGAAATAAAATAACGTGCAATAGCACTCATCCCAATTCCTCCAATACCAATAAAGTAAATTGAATTCCATACCAAGCCTAAATTCTTGCTTGAAGAAAGGATTTGATTACTCTTATGTATATGTTGGTTATTTTTATTCACTTTTATTTTTATCCTAAATTTTTACTAGAAAGATTTACTTATTGTTACGACTATGATATACTATTTTAATTATTATCTTTCTTTACACTTCACTTTGCCACAATTCAATTTCTTAAGGTTTTTCTTTCCTTTGAAATAATTATTGAAGCATGATTTTTTCTACTTCATCTACAATATCTTTAGTTGCACTTGGCAATGCCAATTCCTTTATATTTTCTGATAAACTTTGTTGTTTTCCTTCATCTTTTAATAAGGTTTCAAAAACAATTGGGAATGTATTCAACTCGTTTTCTTTTAACAACAATGCTGCATGTTTATCTGCTATAGATTTCGCATTTTTAGTTTGATGATCTTCTGCCACGTTTGGCGATGGAATAAAAATTACGGGTTTACCCACAATGCACAATTCTGACACAGAACTTGCCCCAGCTCTAGAAATTATAATATCTGCACATGCATAAGCCAAATCCATTCTGTTTAAAAACTGATGTACTTGCACGTTTTCTAAACTGTTATACTTTTTATAATCATCAATATAAAATTTACCACATTGCCAAAGCACCTCTACTTCTTGATTTTTAAAAAAATCTAAATTATTTTCAATTAATTGATTTACTTTTCTTGCACCTAAACTTCCACCAATAACCAATACCGTTTTTTTATCAGCATTTAAATTAAAAAAGCTTTTAGCTTCACTTGTTTTACTATAAATAGTTAACAAATCTTGACGCACAGGATTACCTGTTTTTCGTATTTTCTCTTTTGGAAAAAAACGCTCTAAATTATCATAAGCTACACAAATTTTACCTGCCTTTTTACTCAACAATTTATTGGTAATTCCTGGGTACGAGTTTTGCTCTTGTATTAACGTTGGTATTCCCTTTCTATTTGCCATTATTAGCGTTGGCCCGCTTGCAAAACCACCTGTACCAATAGCTACATGTGGTTTAAATTTTTTTATAATTTTAGATGCATTCCACAAACTACTCATCAATTTAAACGGAAAAGAAAGGTTATCTACTGATAATTTTCTTTGAATTCCAGAAATCCACAAACCTTTAATTTTATAACCAGCTTGTGGTACTTTTTCCATTTCCATTTTATCTTTTGCACCTACAAATAAAAAATTCGCATTTGGAAAACGTACTTTTATTTCGTTTGCAATTGCAATTGCAGGATAAATATGCCCTCCTGTTCCTCCGCCTGAAATAAGTATGTTGATCGATTGTTTCATACAGACTTTTCTATTTGTTGTTATGGATGTATGCGACAATCAAAACAATTTCGCTTTTCCAATCTAAATTGTTAATCAATTGTTTCATGCAAAATATCTAAAGGGTTATCATCTAAAATATCTTCTTCGGTTTCTTCTTTAGAAGCACTAACACTTAAAATCATTCCTAATGCAATACAAGTCATCCAAATAGAAGTACCACCACTGCTTACCAATGGCAATGTTTGGCCGGTAACTGGAAACAAGTTTGTAGCTACAGCCATATTTATGGTTGCCTGAAATACAATTGGCAAACCAGCGCCTATTACTAATAAAGTTCCAAAAATAGTTGTGGTTTTTTTAAGTACCACAAATACTCTAAAAAGCAATAAAAAATATACCAAAATTAAAACTACACCACCAAATAAGCCAAATTCTTCTACAATAATGGCATATATAAAATCTGATGAAGATTGTGGTAAAAAATTCTTTTGTACACTTTTACCAGGACCAACACCAAAAGTACCACCCGTGGCAATGGCTATTTTAGCTTTTTCTACTTGGTATGCTTCTTTACTTCCTTCTTTAGAAAAACTTTCTATTCTACTTTGCCATGTTTGCACACGATTTGGCATTGCATCTGGAAAAGCTTTTGCTATTAAAACAAAAAACAACAATGCAACAATACCTGCACCCAAAATAAAACTGATGTATTTTAATGGATAACCTCCAATAAAACACAATACTAAAACCATCATAAAAATAATGGCTGTCGTAGAAAAATTTGCCGGTAAAATTACGATTAATATTAACCCTACAGGCAACCAAAGTTGCAATAAACTTTCTTTAAATAGAATTGGTTTTTCTTTATTTTTAGCCAAATATCTGGCTACATAAACCATTAGTACCAAACCTGCTAATGTTGATGTTTGAAAACCAACACCACCAATTCTAATCCATCTACTAGCATTTGCCCCACCAATTGTTGTACCTTGAGCTAGTGTAACTATTAATAAAATAAAAACAACAGGTAACATTATAGCAGAACCTCCAGAAAAATAGCGATAAGGAATTCTATGCACACCATAAATAATTAAAAAACCAAAAAGCAATAAAGTTGCGTGTTTTATTAAATGCCCAAAAGTAGATCCATTACCTACTACATACACCAAGTTTGTACTTGCACTATATACAGGCATAAAAGAAAATATAGCCAATGCTGCAACTATTGCCCAAATAGCTCTATCTCCTTTTATATGTTGAAATATTTTACTCATTTATTACTATTATGTTCTCTGAAGAAGAGAAACATTATTGTTTTTTTTACGTTTCTGTTACTGTTTTTACTATTAACTTCCTTTTAAATTACTCAACCTTCACCTTGGCAATGCTTGGTTAAGTTCAAGATTACAAACCTCTTACTGCCTTTTTAAACTGACGCCCTCTATCTTCATAATTTTCAAACAAATCGAAACTTGCACAAGCTGGTGATAATAGAACTGCATCTCCTTTTTCTGCAATTTTATGCGAAACCTTAACCGCTTCTTCTGCACCCGCAGTTTCTACAATAACATCTACAACATTACCAAAAGTGTTTTTAATTTTATCATTATCTAAACCTAAACAAACTATGGCTTTTACTTTTTCTCTTACCAAAGGCAACAAATCATTATAATCATTACCTTTATCAACACCACCAACAATCCAAACGGTTTGTTTATCCATGCATTCTAAAGCATAAAAAGTAGCATTTACATTGGTAGCTTTAGAATCGTTTATATAAGAAACCTCTCTGATTTTTGCAACATTTTCTAAACGATGTTCTACACCTTCAAAATTTGCTAAACTTTCTTTTATAGATTCTTTTCTTACTTTTAATAATTGTGCTGCCATTGTTGCTGCCATGGCATTTTTTACATTGTGCTTTCCTTTTACTGTTAGTGTAGATAATGGCATATAAAATATTTCTTTATTTATGTTGATTGTTATTGTATTGTTTTCTAAAAATGCTCCGTATTCTAATTTTTTTTCTATTGAAAAAGGAACCAATTTTGCCTTTACTGTATTCTTTGACAACCAAGTATTTATTGCTTCGTTATCTGCATCATAAATTAAATAATCTGATGCTGTTTGATTTTTTGTAATTCTAAATTTTGATGCTATGTATTTTTCAAAATCGTAATCATACCTATCTAAATGATCTGGCGTTATATTTGTTAAAATAGCAATGCGCGGATTAAAATCTACCACACCATCTAACTGAAAACTACTTAATTCTAAAACATAGTTCTCAAATGTTTCTGTTGCGATTTTAGCTGCAAAACTATCGCCAATATTTCCTGCTACACCAACATTTAAATCGGCATTTTTTAAAATGTGATGCGTTAGTAATGTTGTTGTAGTTTTACCATTTGAACCTGTTATACCTACCAAAGTTGCATTGGTATATTTTGCTGCAAATTCTATTTCAGAAATTACAGGTATACCCTTCTCTTTCAATTGTAAAACCAAAGGAACGTTATCTGGTATTCCTGGGCTTTTCATTACCAAATCTGCATTAAAAATCTTACTTTCTGTATGACTTTTTTCCTCAAATTCAATCTTATGATGTAAAAGAACTTCTTTATACTTTTCTGCAATTCCATTTTTATCAGAAACAAAAACATTGTATCCTTTTTGCTTTCCAAGAAGTGCAGTTCCTACTCCACTTTCTCCTCCACCAAGTATTACTAATCTTTTCACCTTATCTTAATTTTAAGGTTACTATAGTTAACACTGCCAATAAAATACCAACAATCCAAAAACGGGTAACAATTTTACTTTCGTGGTAACTTAACTTTTGATAATGATGATGCAAAGGAGACATTTTAAAAATTCTTCTTCCCGCGCCAAATTTCTTTTTGGTATATTTAAACCAAGACACTTGTAGGATTACAGATAAGTTTTCTACCACAAAAATTCCTGCTAAGATTGGCAACAACAACTCTTTTCTAATGGCAATGGCTATAACTGCTATAATTCCTCCAATGGTTAAACTTCCAGTATCTCCCATAAAAACTTGTGCTGGATAGGTATTGTACCATAAAAACCCAATTAAAGCTCCTGCAAAAGCCAAGATAAAAACAGTCATTTCACCAGAATTAGGTATGTACATTACATCTAAATAATCTGCAAAAATAATGTTCCCAGAAACCCAGGCAAAAACACCTAATGTTACCACCATAATAGCAGAAGAACCTGCTGCTAAACCATCTATACCATCTGTTAAATTGGCACCATTAGAAATACCTGTTACAATAAAAACAACAATAAAAATGAAAACAATCCATCCATATTTTTCATAACCATATCCTAGAAAACTTAGCGCTTTAGAATAATCTAATTCATTATCCTTAAAAAAAGGAACTGTTGTTTTTGTAGATTTATGAGCCTCTCCAAATACCTTAATTTTACCATTTGTCTGTAAAACTTGTTGATCTTTTGGCAACTGTTCTTTTATAGTTACATCTTCATTAAAATAAAGCATTGTTCCTACAAAAATACCCAAACCAACTTGACCTAAAACTTTAAATTTGCCGCTTAAACCGTCTTTATCTTTTTTAAATACTTTAATATAATCGTCTAAAAAACCAATTAAACCCATCCACACCGTGGTAATTAAGAGAATAATTATATAAATATTATCTAATTTTGCTAATAAAACAGCCGGAATTAAAGTTGCCAATATGATTATAATACCACCCATTGTAGGTGTACCTGCCTTTTGTATTTGCCCATCTAAACCTAAATCTCTAACGGTTTCACCTACTTGCTGATTTCTTAAAAAGTTGATGATTCTTTTCCCGAAAATTGCAGAAATTAATAAGGATAAAATAAAAGCAGCTGCAGCTCTAAATGTGATAAATTGAAACACACTTGCCCCAGGAAAACTAAACTGACTCTCTAAATATTGAAATAAATAATACAGCATGTTCGATTTATTTTTTTAATTGATTGAAACAGTTTTTAACCTCTTCTAAATCATCAAAATGTGTTCTTACACCATTTATTTCTTGATAATTCTCGTGCCCTTTACCTGCGATTAATATAATATCTCCAGTTTCAGAAAATTTACAAGCCGTTTTTATAGCTTGTTTTCTATCTAAAACCGTAATTGTTTTTTTGTAGTTTTCTGCAGCAACTCCTACTTCCATTTCATCCAAAATAGTTTGCGGATTTTCCGTTCTTGGGTTATCTGAAGTAAAAATAGCTTGTGTACTTAATTGCGATGCAATATGAGCCATTTTTGGTCTTTTCATCTTATCACGATCTCCACCACAACCTACAACTGTAATTAGTTTTTCATTATTGGTTCTAATATCATTTACGGTTTCTAAAACATTTTTTAAAGCGTCTGGTGTGTGTGCATAATCTACAATTGCAGTAACACCAGCTTCTGAAACCACATATTCAAAACGCCCACTAACACTTTCTAACTGACTAATAATGGTTAAAACTTCTAATCTTTCTAAACCTAACAATTCTGCAGTTGCTATTATTGCTGTTAAGTTGTAGATGTTAAAAACACCAATTAACTTAGTCCAAACCTCAGTTCCATCAACAGATATTAAGGTGCCAGACAATTGCTTTTCTAATATTTTGGCCTTAAAATCTGCTAATGTTTTTAAAGCATAGCTGTATTTTTTAGCTTTGGTATTTTGCAACATATAGTTGCCATTTTTATCATCTATATTGGTTAATGCAAAAGCATTTTTTGGTAAACTATCAAAAAACTCTTTTTTTACATTTCTGTATTCCACAAAAGTTTCGTGATAATCTAAATGATCATGAGAAAGGTTGGTAAAAATTCCGCCAGAAAAAGTTAAGCCTTCTGTTCTCTTTTGGTGAATTCCATGAGAGCTCACTTCCATAAAACAAAAATCTACACCTGCATCAATCATTTTATCTAAATAACTATTAATTGCAATAGAATCTGGCGTAGTATGGGTTGCTTTAAACGCTGTTTTGTCTACCATTACTTTTACTGTAGACAACAAACCAACTTTATAACCTGCTTTTTTAAATAATTGATACAATAAAGAAGCTATCGTAGTTTTACCGTTTGTACCAGTTACACCAACCAAAGGCAATTTAGCTGAAGGATTATTATAAAAATTAGAAGCCATAATTGCCAAAGCAACATTAGCATTACTTACTTGCACATACGTAATACCTTCTTTTTTTTCTTCAGGAAAATCTTCGCAAATAATAGCAGTTGCACCTAAATTAATTGCTTTTTCTATGTAATGATGCCCATTTACAGTAACTCCTTTTTGCGCCACAAATACACTATTGCTTTCAACTTTTCTAGAATCGAAAACAATACACTTTACCTTAATACTTGTATTACCAAATACCTTGTTAATTGCAACCTTATATAATATGTCTTGTAAACTCTTCAAAAACTATGATAATTTTAGTGTAATCGTTTTTCCTTTTACTAACCTTTCTCCTTTTTTTAAAGATTGATGCATTACTTTTCCCACACCAGAAATTTTAACTTTTAATCCTAAATTTTCCAATAATGATAAAGCATCCATACCAGACATTCCTTTTACACTTGGAATTTTAGTGTAGTTTTTTCTTAAAAAAGCATCGTATTTTACATATGCTTTATCTATTTCTTCAAAATTGATTTTATCTTTAACCGACTGATTATCTATTGGCGTAGTGGTGTAAATTTTCTGTGCAATTTCCTTAAAAACAGGTCCAGCAACTGTTGCACCATAATATCCTTTTTCTTTTTTAGGATCATGAATTACAACAATACAAGAGTATTGGGGTTTATCCGCAGGAAAAAAACCTGCAAAAGAAGCTACATAATGTTTGTTTGAATACCCTGCAGCAACTGTATTTCCATTTTCATCCTTATGCCTAGGTAAAAACTTTTTAGCAGTTCCTGTTTTACCAGCCATAGAAAAGTTGGGCGAATAAATATTATCTGCAGTACCTTTAACTACCACATTTTCCATTACTTTTCTTATCTTTTTTAAAGTTTCATCAGAAGCTATTTTTGGATTTACAATTTCTGTTTCAAAAACTTTTTCTGTTTTATCTTGCCTTCTTAGTTCTTTAATAAAACGTGGCTTTACCATAACACCGTTATTAGCAACCGCGTTATAAAACATTAAAGTTTGCATTGGTGTAACAGAAATACCATAACCCCAAGACATCCATTCTAAAGAAATCTTATTCCAACCTTTTTTATCTGCCGGATTTGGAACAAAAGGTTTTCCTTCTCCTTTAATTTGAAAACCAATAGGTTTTGTAAAACCATAATCTGCTAGTTTTTCTATAAATTTTTTTGGTTGATGATCATAATACTTTCTAACTAACTTTACAATACCCACGTTAGATGATACTTCAAAAACTCTTGCAGCAGAAATTTTACCATAACCACCTCTATGAGAATCTTCTACCTTTCTGCCGTGTATAAAAATTCTACCTTTTTCTGTATCTACAACTGTAGCAGTATCTATTTTTCCATCATCTAAAACCGCCATTAAACTAGCTAGTTTAATTGTAGAACCTGGCTCATGACTTTCCCAAACCGCATAATTTCTCTTTTCGTAATAGCCCGTTTTCTTGCTATTTCTACCCAAATTAGAAATTGCTTTAATTTCTCCTGTAGCTGTTTCCATTACAACTGCACAACCGTGATCTGCTTCAAATTTTTCTAGTTGATTTATTAAAGCATGATGTGTAACATCTTGAATATTAACATCTATTGTAGTAATTATATCATGGCCATCAACAGGTTCTTTTTCATTAAAATCACTAATTGGTTTCCATTGGTTTTTTGCAATTTTTTGTTCCCAACGCAATCCGTTTTGACCTTTCATATAATCTGAAAAAGCACCTTCTATACCGGCTTCACCTCTAAAATCGTCATAACCTATTGTTCTTTCTGCAATTCTACCAATAGGATGTGCTCTTTCTGTTCTATGTTTTGCAATAAAACCACCTTTATAAACACCCAAATTAAAGATTGGGAATTTTTTCATTTTTAAATAATCTGTATATCCAATATTTCTAGCAATTAAATAATAGCGTCTTTTTTTATTTTTTGCGTTTCTTAATCTTTTTTGATGATAACTTGAAGACTTACCCAATAATTGCGAAAGCTCATTAGAAAGCGCCACTATATTATCTTCAAAAACCTGCCCATCTACTGTAACCAAATCCATATAAATAGTAAACTTAGACATAGAAGTTGCTAGCAAATTACCATCTGCAGCATATACATTTCCTTTATTTGCGTAAATCGTATCTTGCCTTATTGTTAAATCTACCGCCAACTCTCTATATTTATCTCCTTGAACATACTGCAAGTGCAATACCTTAAAAATAATGGCAGCTAAAAACAACGCCATAAAAACTGCCACGAGGTAGAATTTAGTTACTATGTTTTTTTTCTGAATTGCCAATTTTATTTTCTATTTAAGGTTACTTTTATTTTTTTTGGTGGAGTTTTTGAAGGTGCCAAACCTACTTCCTTTGCTTTTTTTCTAATACTAGACTCCATTTTTATTTGCATTAAAGTGGTACCTGTATCTACATATTGTGCCCTTAACTCTCTTTTTAATTTATTTAATTCGGCTATTTTAATAACTTTTTTATCTGCATTATGCGAACTTGTTATCATAACCAAAAGAAGAAACACTACAAAAAAGATAATTTTCCAGTTTTTAAGCGCAAACTCATCTGTAAGAAAACTACCTCTTAAAAAACTGTAAATACCTTGTTTAACTTTAGACATACCAAAAAAAATTAAATAAAATAGTGCTATTTTACTCTAGCCTTATCTTTTTTAAGCGTTGCTATTCTTAATTTAGCACTACGAGCTCTATTGTTTGTGTTAATTTCCTGCGGGGTAGGTATTATTAACTTTCCAACTTTTTGTAATGGCTCTTTTGTGTTTCCAAAAAAATCTTTTTCAGGCTCACCACTAAACATTCCTGTTCTAATAAATCGTTTTACCAACCTATCTTCTAAAGAGTGGTAAGAGATTACACTTAAACGCCCTTCTTCTTTTAATAAATTTGGCATCTGCTCAAGAAATTCCTTTAAAACTTCTAGCTCTTCGTTCACTTCTATACGTATAGCTTGAAAAATTTGAGCTAATATTTTATGTTCTTTCGCCTTTGGCAAATACCTTTTTAACACTTCTTTTAACTGAAAACTAGTTGTTATTTTAGCCTCTTGTCTTTTTTCTACTATTGTTTTGGCTATATTTCTAGAGTTTCTTAATTCTCCGTACAAAAACAGAATATCTGCTAATTTTTCTTCAGAATAATTATTAATAATTTCCTGAGCAGAAACCTTAGATTTTTGATTCATTCGCATATCTAAATCACCATCAAAACGAATAGAAAAACCTCTTTCAGCCTCATCAAACTGATGAGACGAAACACCTAAATCTGCCAGAACACCATCTACCTTTCTAACTCCATGAAACCTTAAAAACCTTGTGATGTACCTAAAATTCTCTGGAATTAAAGTAAAACGTTCATCATCAATTACATTTTCCAAAGCATCTGGATCTTGATCAAAACCAAACAACCTTCCATTAACCCCTAATCTTTTTAGAATTTCTTTAGAATGCCCTCCTCCACCAAACGTAACATCTACATAAACACCATCGGCTTTTATAGCCAATGCATCTACACTTTCATTTAACAAAACCGGATTATGATAACTCATCGAAATCTGTATTTCCCATTACTTCTTCAGCCAAATCTGCAAAATCTTCCGTTGCATCATTAATTGCTTTTTCATAGCGTTCTTTATCCCAAATTTCTATAATATTAACAGCAGAAGACAATACTACCTGTTTTTTAATACCTGCCATTTCACACAAATCTTTTGGAATTAAAATTCTTCCTACAGCATCAAATTCTACAATTTTAACACCTGCTGTAAACCTTCTAATAAAATCGTTGTTCTTTTTTTTGAATTTATTTAGCTTGTTTAATTTAGCCATCAACAAATTCCATTCTTCCATAGAGTACAATTCTAAACAAGGTTGAAAAACAGCTCTTTTAACTACAAAACCCTCATTTAAAATTGGTTGCAATTGCTTTTTTAAAGCTGATGAGAACATCACTCTACCTTTAGCATCTGCTTTACATTCATATGTACCAATTAGGTTTATCACTTTATTTATGAAACGGTTAACAACTTCAAAAATATATAAATTTTACCACTTTTTACCACTTTTTACCACATTGTTAATAAATATTTCCCTTTTGTGCACTCAGAGGAATATTTATCGGCTAAAAAAATGAATCAGAGTCGTTTACAGAAAAATGAAATATGTTATAAAAAAGGGTTACATTTGCGCCTAAGTAAAACGATTTGAAAAATGACTGATAAGTTAAAAACTGAAGGGAAATTTACATATGCACAATCTGGCGAAGGACCAGCAATTGTTGTTTTACATGGGCTTATGGGTGCTTTAAGTAACTTTGAAGCTACTTTTAATCATTTCTCTAATAATGGTTATCAAGTACTTATCCCAGAATTACCTTTATACTCTTTATCTCTTATAAAAACGAATGTTAAAAACATGGCAAAGTTTTTAAAAGAGTTTATGGAATTTAAAAAACTAGAAAACGCAATAATTGTAGGTAATTCTTTAGGAGGCCATATTGGGCTTTATTTTACCAAACATTATCCAGAAAAAGTAAGAGCTTTGGTTTTAACTGGTAGCTCTGGTTTGTATGAAAATGCAATGGGAGATAGTTTTCCTAAACGAGGAAACTATGAGTATATTGAAGAAAAAACTAGAAATGTTTTTTATGACCCAAAAATTGCAACTAAAGAATTGGTAGACGACGTTTTTAAAATTGTAAATGATAGAAATGCAGTAATAAGAACATTAGCTATTGCAAAAAGCGCAATTAGACACAATATGGCAAATGACTTGCCAGATATGAAACAACCTACTTGTATTATTTGGGGTAAACAAGATGGTGTTACACCGCCAAATGTTGCTGTTGATTTTGATAAACTTTTACCAGATTCTAATTTATTTTGGATTGATGAGTGTGGACATGCAGCAATGATGGAAAAGCCAGAAGAATTCAATGGAATACTTCACCAATGGCTTACGGACCGAAATTTTTAAAAAATGAAAATAAAGTCTGCTGAATTTGTGATGAGTAACAGCAATGTTATGAAAGCACCAAAAGATAGATTGCCAGAATATGCCTTTATTGGTAGATCTAATGTTGGTAAATCTTCATTAATAAACATGTTAATGGAGCGCAAAGACTTGGCTAAAATTTCTGGTAAACCAGGAAAAACACAACTAATAAATCACTTTAAAATTAACGAAGAATGGTTTTTAGTAGATTTACCAGGTTATGGTTATGCCCAAGTTTCTAAAAAGAAACGTGTAATTTTTCAGTACTTTATAGAAAACTATTTTAAAGAAAGAGAACAACTGGTTTGTACTTTTGTTTTGATAGACTCTAGACACGATCCTCAAAAAATAGACTTAGATTTTATGCAGTTTTTAGGCGAAAACCAAATTCCGTTTTGCATTGTTTTTACAAAAGCAGATAAATTAGGAAGCTCTAAATTAAATAAGCAGATTACTTCTTACAAAAAGAAATTATTACAACATTGGGAATCTTTACCAGAAACTTTTTTAACCTCTTCTTCTACAGGTTTAGGTAGAAAAGAATTTTTATCATTTATTGATCAAATAAATGAAGATGTAGCAAAAGTTTTTAAATAAACTACTTATTTAAAAGTACTAAATCTTTATTTTATAGCATTACAATGCAATCTACTAAAAACAATTTATCGGTTTTATTTGAAGACAACCATATTATAGTGGTTAACAAAAAAGCGGGTGATCTTGTGCAAGGAGACAAAACTGGAGACAAGCCATTAAGTGATGTTGTTAAAGAATATGTAAAAGAAAAATACAACAAACCTGGTAATGTTTTTATTGGCACAGTGCACAGGTTAGACAGACCTACGTCTGGAATTGTAATTTTTGCAAGAACCTCTAAAGCTTTAGAACGCTTAAACAAAATGCTACGCGATAAAACAATTGCTAAAACGTATTGGGCTTTGGTGCAAAACAAACCTTTAAAAGCAACAGATACACTTACTAATTTCTTAAAAAAAGATACTAAAAAAAATAAATCTTTTGTATACAAAAAAGAAATTGAAAGTAGTAAAAAAGCAATACTACACTATAAAGTAGCAAAAAAACTAGACAATTATACCTTATTAGAAATTAACTTAGAAACGGGCAGACATCACCAAATAAGAACGCAATTGGCAAATATTGGTTGTGTAATTAAAGGCGATTTAAAGTATGGCGCTAAAAGAAGTAATAAAGATGGAAGCATAAGTTTACATGCTAGAAAAATACAATTTATGCACCCTGTTTCTAAAGCAGAAATTAACATAATTGCACCAACACCAAAAGACCCAATTTGGGATGCTTGCCACTAAATTTTTGTTATTATTTTGGTTTTAAAATTAGTTCTTGATTGTCATTTTTAACACCTTCTAAATTTAAATGCATTTGTACAAACTTACCATCTAGATACTTTTTTGTTTGATCTTTGTAAGATTTACTAAAAACATTACCAGATTGTCCTGTTGGTAAAATAGACAAACTATTTTCTACATCAGCAAAATCTACAACTCTTTTTGTAGAAGGGCCTGCTTTTACTTTGCATATGCCAGTGCTTTCTAAATCAAATATTTGGTTGTTAATTACTTCATTTCCACCAATAGTTTCAAAAGGGCCAACACTAAAAAACGTTCTTAAAAGACCGCCTGCTTCAACAGCTGTATAAGCATCTTTTTGGTTTTGATCGGTAATATGAGGCATACCAATTTCATCAAATTTAACCGTTACCTGTTCATATATATTTTCCAATTCAAATACACCACTATATTCTGGCGACAACTTTACATAACACCAAATAAAAGCAGCAATTAAAACAGTTACTATACATAAATAAAGCGCTATTTTTTTTAAGAATTTTCATGTAAATGTGTTTGATAATCTCAAAGATAAAGGAATTATATTGTATTTTTGAAATGTTTAAAAAATACAGCTTCATGAAAAAAATTCAGATGGTAGACCTACAAGGTCAATATGCAAAAATTAAAGATACTGTTAACGATTCTATTCAACAGGTTTTAAACACATCTGCATATATCAATGGCCCTTTAGTTCACGAATTTCAGTCAGATTTAGAAAAATATCTAAATGTAAAACACGTAATTCCTTGTGCAAATGGTACAGATGCTTTGCAAATTGCAATGATGGGTTTAGGTCTAGAACAAGGAGATGAAGTAATTACTGCAGATTTTACATTTGCTGCAACTGTAGAAGTTATTGCGCTTTTAAAATTAACTCCTGTTTTAGTAGATGTTGAAAAAGACACTTTTAATATAAATATTGAAGCATTAAAAAAAGCAATTACACCCAAAACCAAAGCAATTGTACCTGTTCATTTATTTGGACAAGTAGCTAACATGGATGCTGTTATGGAAATTGCCAAAGAATACAATCTTTTTGTAATTGAAGACAATGCACAAGCCATTGGCGCAAATTACACATTTAAAGATGGCACAAAAAAGAAAGCAGGAACTATAGGAAATGTAGGAACTACATCTTTTTTCCCTTCTAAAAACTTAGGTTGTTATGGCGATGGTGGCGCAATTTTTACTAATGATGACGATTTAGCACACACCATTCGTGGCATTGTAAATCACGGAATGTACACCAGATATTACCATGATGTTGTTGGTGTAAACTCTAGGTTAGATGCTTTACAAGCAGGTGTATTAAAAGCCAAATTACCTAATTTAGATAGCTATTGCAATTCTCGTAGAAATGCAGCTCGTTTTTACAATGCTGCTTTTAAAAATAATCCTAATATTATAACACCAACTGCAAAATCTAATGCAACTAAAAACTGTGGTGAGATTTGCGAAGTTTGTGATTGCCATGTTTTTCATCAATACACATTACAAATTACAAATGGCAAAAGAGATGAATTACACAAGCATTTATTAGATTTAGGCATACCAAATGCAATTTACTACCCAGTTGCGTTACATGCACAAAAAGCATATAAAGACAGTAGGTATTTAGAAAGTGACTTTCCTGTTACCAATGCATTGATAAAAAATGTAATTTCTTTACCTATGCATACAGAATTAGATAATGAACAATTGCAGTTTATCACCAAAACAATAAACAATTTTATAAATTAGTATGAAACGTATTTTAGTAACTGGTGGTTTAGGTTTTATTGGATCGCACACGGTAGTAGAATTACAAAACGAAGGTTTTGAAGTTGTAATTATAGACAATTTATCTAACACTACATTAAATGTTTTAGATAGCATTACTGAAATTACAGGAAAAAAACCTGATTTTTACAATATCGATTTACGCGTAAAAACTGATGTTCAATCTTTTTTTGAAACGAATACAATAGACGGCATTATACATTTTGCAGCTTTTAAAGCGGTAGGTGAAAGCATGCACAAACCACTAGACTATTATGAAAACAATTTAGGAACACTAGTTTATTTGTTGCAAGAAATGCGAGATAGAAAATTAGATAACTTTATTTTTTCTTCTTCTTGCACGGTTTATGGGCAGGCAGATGAATTGCCTGTAACAGAAAACGCACCTGTTAAAAAAGCAGCATCTGTTTATGGAAATACAAAACAAATTGGCGAAGAAATTATACAAGACGCCTGCAACGCGCACAACTTAAATAGTATTGCATTACGCTATTTTAATCCTATTGGTGCACATGAATCTATTAAAATTGGCGAATTACCTTTGGGCGTTCCTCAAAATTTAATTCCGTTTGTTACACAAACTGCGGCTGGTTTAAGAGATCAATTATCTGTTTTTGGTGATGATTATGATACTAAAGACGGAACTGCAATTAGAGATTATATACATGTTGTAGATTTAGCAAAAGCACATATTGCTGCGTTAAAACGTTTACTAGAAAAAAGAAATAAAGAAAATTTTGAGTTTTTTAATGTGGGCACAGGTGTAGGAAGCTCTGTTTTAGAAGTTATTAAAGCTTTTGAAAAAGCTACTCAAAAAAAATTAAATTATAAAATTGTTGGCAGACGAGAAGGAGATATTACAGCTGCTTACGCAGATACCGCTATTGCAAATAGAGAATTAAATTGGAAAACAGAAAAAAAGCTTGAAGAAGCTTTAGCGTCTGCTTGGAAATGGCAACAAAAACAATAAATTAACCACTTCTTATAAAATCTCAAAAATTATAATTTTTGAGATTTTTTTTGTTTAGATTTAACAGAATCTATATTTTTTCCTCTAAGTATTTTAGTAATTTTAGCCGAAACAAAATCAACTATAGATGAAAAAAATATGCATTGCTTTTTTTGCCATTACTTTTTTGCTTGCTTGCAAAAACACATCCGAAGAAAAAACACCAGAACTTAGCATCAATTATAAAAAAATAGAACTAGAAAATGGTTTAGATGTTATTTTTCATGTAGACAAATCAGACCCAGTTGTTGCTGTAGAATTAATGGTACATGTTGGCTCTGCTAGAGAAATTGAAGGTAGAACAGGTTTTGCACATTTATTTGAACACTTACTTTTTTTAGAATCTGAAAATTTAGGAAAAGGCGGTTTAGACAAAATGAGTGCAAGAATTGGAGGTTCTGGCGCAAATGGCTCTACTTCTAGAGACAGAACCAACTATTTACAAACCGTACCAAAAGACGCTTTAGAAAAAATGATTTGGGCAGAAGCCGATAAATTAGGTTGGTTTATAAACACAGTTACAGCACCTGTTTTAGCAAAAGAAAAACAAGTAGTTAAAAACGAAAAAAGACAAGGTGTAGACAACAGACCTTATGGCCATAATCAATATGTAATTGGTAAAAATTTGTACCCAAAAGACCATCCTTATAATTGGCAAGTAATTGGTTCTTTAGAAGATTTACAAAATGCAACATTACAAGATGTTAAAGATTTTTTTAACAAATGGTATGTACCTAATAACGTCACTTTAGTTTTATCTGGAGATTTAGATATTGAACAAGCCACAAAATGGGTGCATAAATATTTTGATGAAATCCTTAAAGGGGAAGAAATAGCTCCTTTAGAAAAAAGACCCGGTTTTGTAAAAGAAACCAAAAAACTATACTACGAAGATAATTTTGCAAGAGTGCC
This sequence comes from uncultured Polaribacter sp., assembly GCF_947495205.1. Lineage (GTDB taxonomy): Bacteria > Bacteroidota > Bacteroidia > Flavobacteriales > Flavobacteriaceae > Polaribacter. The sequence goes on from NZ_CANLXV010000008.1 coordinate 74,125, forward strand.
ACAACTTACTATGGTTTGGCCTACTGTAGAAAGTTATCACAAAGATGCTTATGCATTAGACGTTTTAAGTGAATATTTAACAGATGGTAAATCGGCACCTATGAATCAGGTTTTAATAGACAATTTAAAACTAACTTCTTTTACAGGAATGTTTAGCCGAAATTCTGAATTGGCAGGAGAAATTCAATTATCTATAAGAGCTTTTAATAATAAAAAATTAGACGAAGTTTTAGCAGGAGTAGAAAAAGCTTTTGCAAAATTTGAAGCAGAGGGAATTTCAGAAAAAGATTTAAACCGTATTAAAGCCGGCCAAGAAACAGATTTCTACAGAAGTTTATCTAGCGTTTTGGGCAAAGGAACAAATTTAGCATCTTACAATACTTACACAGGTAATCCTGGTTTTGTTACAGAAGATATAAAAAACACTTTAAGTGTTACAAAAGAAGATGTAATGCGTGTTTATCATAAATACATTAAAAACCAAAACTATATTGCTACGAGCTTTGTACCAAAAAACTCGAAAGAACTTGCACTTAATGGCTCTGCTTTAGCAAATGTTGTTGAAGAAAAAATTGTTGTTGGTGCAGAAGAAAGTTTTGATCCTAAAATTGCAGCTAGCTACACCAAAACACCATCATCTTTTGACAGAAGTAAAGAGCCACCTTATGGCGAAACGCCTTCTTTAGTTGTTCCAAAAGTTTATGAAAGCACACTAAAAAATGGCTTAAAAATTTATGGTATAGAAAATAATGAAGTTCCTTTAGTCCGTTTTATTTTAACTATTGATGGTGGCCAATTGTTAGAAAGCATGGACAAATTAGGTGTTGCCAACCTAACTGCAGAATTATTAAACAAAGGAACAAAAAACAAAACAGTAAAAGAATTAGAAGAATCTATACAAGAATTAGGAGCGTCAATTTTTGTATATTCTGATAAAGAAAGCATTACAATTAGCGGTACAACTTTAGCCAAAAACTATGCAAAAACTCTTGCTTTAACAGAAGAAATGCTACTAAAACCAAGGTTTGATGAAAACGAGTTTAACTTACTAAAAAAAGCAACCATTGCTAATCTAAGACAACAGGAAGCAAACCCAAATGCTGTGGCTAGAAACACTTATAACGAGTTAATTTATGGAAAAGAAAATATAAGATCAAAAAACACTTTAGGTACTATTGCGTCTGTTGAATCGATAACGATTAAAGATGTAAAAAACTTTTACGATAATTATATTTCTCCAAGTGTTGCAAAATTATTGGTGGTTGGTTCTATTTCTGAAGAAAATATAATAGCTTCTTTAGATAATTTAAATGATAATTGGTTAGCTAAAGAAATCACAATTCCTGAATATAAAACACCTGATACACCAACAAAACCTGTAGTTTATTTTTACGATATTCCAAACGCAAAACAATCCGTTTTACAATTTGGTGCGCCAGCTTTAGCTGCAACCGATAAAGATTTTTACCCAGCTTCTGTTATGAATTATATTTTAGGTGGTGGTGGCTTTGCATCTCGTTTAACACAAGAATTACGAGAAGGAAAAGGATATACGTATGGAATTCGTTCTAATTTTTCTGGAACAAAAGCCAAAGGTGCATTTACAGTTTCTAGTGGTGTACGTTCTAATGTTACTTTAGAATCTGCCCAAGCTGTTAAAAAAATACTAGAAGATTATCCAAATACTTTTTCTAATAAAGATTTAGAAACCACCAAAAGTTTTTTAATAAAAAGTAATGCTAGAGCTTTTGAAACTGCAGGTGCAAAACTAAGAATGTTATCTAATATTAGTAATTATGGAATGGACGCAAATTATGTATCTAATAGAGAGAAAGTAGTTCAAAATATGACTACAGCTAAAATTAAAGAACTTGCAAACAAATACGTAAATCCTAGTAAAATGATTTGGTTAGTTGTGGGTGATGCAGAAACACAGTTGGCAAGAATGAAAGAATTGGGTTATGGAGAACCTATTTTACTAAATAAAACTAGTGAGAAAATTAAGAATTAATTGGTTGTTGGTTGTTGGTTGTTGGTTGTTGGTTAAAAAACTATAAAATTTCAAACACATAACTTATAGTAAATCTACAATTTTGCTTTAAAATAAATTTCTTAATTACTGATCACATGGTTGTAAATCAAACTTCCTTTTAAAAGAATTATAAAAATAAAAACCCCAATTTAATATTTTAAAATTGGGGTTTTCCATGCATATAATTCAAATATTTACTTTTTAAGTATTTTTTTAAAGGCAACGCCTTTGTTTGTAAAAATCTTTATTAAGTAAATTCCTTTAGATAGATTGGAAAAATCTATTATATTTTCTACTGAAACGCGCACTTTTTTACCAGTAATTGCATAAATCTCTACTTTCTTTAAGCTAAAACTATTGTTTAAGTGTATGTTTAATTTACTTTGAATAGGGTTTGGAAATGTAAACACGTTTTTAGAAACGTCTAAATTCTCTACATTTAAAACTCGAGCTCTACAATCTAGCTCATTTGCAACAAATTCACTTTTTGTGTCTTTTACCCACGTAGATAAGTAGCTTGCATTTACATCATCAACAAAAATACAGGTTAAGTTTGGTGTATTTATGGAGTTAAAAGAAGTAATACTTGTATTATTACCATTTTGCATGTTTAAAGTTATTAATGCTTGGTTGTTGCTAACATCTACAGTTGTTAAATTAGACAAACTACTTACATCTAAAACATCAAAATTATTATTACTTGCAATTAAGGTTTGTAATGCCATTGTTGTTGTTTTTTGAACAATTTTAGTTTTGCCTGTAGTTTTAGCAATGGTAGTAAAACTTGAACCGGTTAACGGACTTAAATCTGTAATTCCGTTTCCTGAAACGTCTAAGGTGGTAATTCCTGTAAAAGCAGCTAAACCTTCTACATCTTTAATACCTGTACCACTTAAATCTAATGTACCTGTAAATGCTGCTGCTTCTGCTTGTGTAATTGTACCATCATTATTTGCGTCTAAACCTGTAACTGCTAATAATGCTGTTGTTGTTGCAGAAGAAGTCATCACAGACCAAACTGTTGAGCAGTCTGTGTTGAAGGATGCCTGAGCATCTTTATTGGATGACCAATTTGTGTCCGAAAAACTAACATCATCTACTTGGATACACATTAGCAAAGGGTTGTTTTTTGCTGAAAACCCTCCTACAATAAAAGAAGTATTATTTCCATTTCTCACATTTAAACTTTTTAAATTTGGCATTCCATTAGCATCTATCAAAGTTAAAAGCGGCATAAAACTTACATCGATGTTAGAAATATTGGTACCTGAACAAGAAAGAGAGTTAAGGTTAATATTATTGATAAGATTTATATTTTGTATTGGATTTCTAGCAATATCTAAATCTTTAAGATTTATATTTGTATCAATACTAATAGCAGTAATATTGCTTTTTCTTAACCATAAAACTTCTAAATCAATATTTCTAGAAACATCTATTGTACCTAGCGAACAATCGAAAGTTTGTAAAACTTTTAAATGAATATTTTTTGTTATATCTAAATTTGTTAATGGGTTAGAATTCAAGATTAATTCTTCTAACATTAAATTTTTTGATAAATCTGGATCTGCTAATAAATTACCCTCTAATTTTAATATTTTTAGGTCTTTAAAATCCTCAATACCTGTTAGATCAGAAATAGATCTATAATTCATAACTAAAGAAGTAAGCGTATTAATATTAGCAGTTGGCACATGGTCATCTAAAGGTCCTGAATCATAACCTCTACCAATTAAATATTGTTCAAAATTATCATCTGGAACATAAGTTAATTGCTGTGAAGCACAAGCAACACTAAAAGTATGTTGATAATCTTTATTCCAACCTGTTAAACCAGTTGCTGGAGTTGCAGCATCTGCAGTTATACAAGTTAATAATGGGTTGTTTACAATTTGAAGAAATGTAAAACTGGCGTTGTTACCATTTGCTATATTTAAACTGCTTAAATTAGGGTTGTTATTAGCTGTAAAATTATAAATTTGAGAATTAAGTTGTATATCTATTTGCGAAAACAGATTTTCTGCCATTGCTAAAATTTCTAATTTTAAATTATTGGTTAAATCTAATGTAGAGATACTATTTTTAGAAAGGCCTAATATTTGTAAATCTAAGTTTAAATTAAGATTTAAACTCGTTAATAAATTATCGCTACAATTTAAGGCATTTAACTTTGTATTGCTTGTAACGTCTATAGTTGGTATTTGGTTACTACTACAAACTAATGTAAAAAGTAAAGGGTTTTGACTTGTATTTAAACTAGTAAGCAAATTTCCCTGTGCATCTAATGTATGCAATACAGGATTATTAGTAACATCTAAATTAGTTATTTGATTTGTATCACAATCTAAAATTGTTAAGTTAGGGTTTTGTGTTACATTTAAAGATGGTAACTGATTTACGTTACAAGCTAAAAAGTTTAAATTAGGACTGTTTGTAACATCTAAACTTGTAATTTGGTTGCTATCACACTTTACGTAATTTAAATTGGTATTAGAACTTAAATCTAAGGTTCCAATATTATTATCAAAACAATTTAAATGCTCTAATGCTGCAAAATCTTGTATTCCAGTCATTAAAACGATAGACAAACTTAGCACTTCTAGTTTTCTTACTGTATTAATTCTATTGGTAAAAACATAATCATCTAAAGGCCTTCCATTCCCCATACTTGTAGGGTCTCCAATAGCAACGGGATTTCCATTTGCATCATGCGTTTCCAAGTAGGTTTCTAAGTTATCATCTGGTACATAGGTTTGCGCACAACTAGATGAGAAAATGTGTTGCATATCTTTAGACCAACCTGTTAAACCATTAATAGGTGTTGTTGCATCTGCTTTAATACAATTTAAAGTAGCGTTACCTGTAGAATTAAAAATAGCCAAACTATTATTGTTACCATTAGCAATATTTAAACTTGTTAATTGATTAAAACTACAAAACAACTGAACTAACAAAGTATTTGCAGAAACGTCTAATGCAGAAATTTGATTATTCTGAATACCTAAACTACTTAATTTTGTGTTAGACGATACATCTATAGAGGTTATTCCATTATTATCACAAAAAAGAGTTTCTAAATTAGGGTTTAAACTAACATCTATAGTATTTATTTGGTTTCTCCCAAATGCTAAATATTTTAAAGCAGTGTTATTATTTACATTTAAAATGCTCACATTATTTAAAGTAAAAGACAGATTTTCTAAAAGCGTATTGCCGTTTACATTTAAGACTGAAACTTGATTATTATCTAAAATTATAGTTTTTAAAAGTAAATTGGCACTAACATCTAAAGCAGTAAGTGCATTATTTACACACGTAAGAGTGTGTAAAGAAGTATTAAAACTTAAATCTATTGAAGAAACTAAATTATCATCAATTGATAAAGTTTCCAATGCTAAAAAATCTTCTATTCCAGTAAGATCAGAAATTCTAGCAATTACATTAGGTAAATTAGTATTATTTAAAGGGTCAGTTAAATCTAAACTAGTTATAGTATTTATATCTGATGTTAAAACTTGCCCGTTAACAACACCATCAGAATCTATCCCTAGATCTAATAATGCTTGCTCAAAATTAGCATCTGGTATGGCTGTTGTAGTAAAATCATCTATAGTACTAGAGTACAAAGATTGTAAAGCAAATAAAAGTCCTAGTAAAAGTAATTTTGTTTTCATAATTTTTGTTTTATCAAATATCTAAAGTTTCTATTGTATTTGTAATTCTCCTTAAATAAACAATAGTGTTTATTCTATAAATTATACCAATTTAGATTACAAACTAAAATATATTTTGCAAGTAAACCTGTGTCGCAAAGTTGACCTTAAATACTATGATAACATCAAGGAAAAACACCCTTATTTTTAAAGTATAATCACTCAAAACAAAAAACCCAAGCAAATTGCTTGGGTTTTAATAAAATAATTAAAGTATTATTTATTCAAAAGAAGCGCCACTTGCAGCAACACTTCTATCTATTTTTCGCATTAAACCTTGTAACACTTTACCAGGACCAACTTCTATAAACTCAGTTCCACCATCGGCAATCATTGCTTGTACACATTGTGTCCATTTTACTGGCGCAGTTAATTGTGCAATTAAATTTTCTTTAATTTCTGCAGGATTTCTAACCGCTTTTGCCACCACATTTTGATATACAGCACAAGTTGGCTCACTAAAAGTAGTTGCTTTAATTGCTGCAGCCAATTCTTCTCTTGCAGGTTCCATTAAAGGTGAATGAAATGCGCCCCCAACAGGCAACAATAAAGCTCTTCTTGCTCCTTTTTCTGTTAAAATTTCACAGGCTTTTTCTACCGCTTCAATTTCTCCAGAAATTACCAATTGCCCAGGACAATTGTAATTTGCAGCCACTACTACTCCATCAATTGCTGCACAAGTTTCTTCTACAACTGCATCTTCTAAGCCTAAAACAGCTGCCATTGTAGATTTTTGCATTTCACAAGCTTTTTGCATAGCCAAAGCACGTTTAGAAACTAAAGTTAACCCATCTTCAAAAGATAAAACTCCGTTTGCAACCAATGCAGACAATTCTCCTAAAGAATGGCCAGCAACCATTTCTGGCTGAAAAGAATCACCTAAAACCTTAGCTAATATTACAGAATGTAAAAAAATAGCAGGTTGTGTAACTTTGGTTTCTTTTAACTGTTCTGCCGTTCCTTTGAACATAATATCTGTTATAGAAAAACCTAAAATTTCATTTGCTCTCTCAAAATATTCTTTAGCCAAAGCAGATCTTTCGTATAAATCTAATCCCATTCCAGAGAATTGCGCTCCTTGCCCAGGAAAAATATATGCTTTCATTTTATAAATTTTAATTGTTGTTTGTTGGCGCAAAAATAGTCATTTTTATTAGATGCTATTTCCTAATTTTATTCTTCGTTTTAAATAAAAATAGAAAAAATCACATTATTTAATATTTAAGTTAGCTACATAAAGACTTAATTATAGTTAATCTTTTTTGCTAAATTTCTGATATAATAAAGAAAACATTCTTACATTTAAAAAATCTTTTTAAACTTGTAAAGAATTCAAAAATAATTCGTCTATACATATAGAAACAATACATATATCATGAAAAAAATACTTTTATCACTATTAACCATTTTTACAATAGCACAAATTAACGCCCAAACAGAAATTTTTAACGGTCTTTTACAAAAACATGTAACTTCAGACGGAATTGTGGATTACAAATCTTTTAAGGCTGACGAATCAAAGCTGGATACCTACATTGCGTATCTTGAAAAAACTTCGCCTGCAAAATCTTGGTCAGAAAACAAAAAGAAAGCCTTTTGGATGAATGCGTATAACGCCTACACCATAAAAACAATTTTAAGTAACTATCCTTTAAAAAGCATAATGAATGTAAAGAAAAAGGGAAAAGACGCATGGAATATTCCGTTTGCAAAAGTTGGTGGTAAAACCTATACTTTAAACAATATAGAACATGATATTTTGCGTAAAACTTTATTTGATGCAAGAATACATGTGGGTGTAAATTGTGCCTCTGGCTCTTGTCCTAAATTAGGCAATATGGCATTTACTGAAAAAAATGTAGATGCATCTCTAGAAAAATTAATGAAAGAATTTGTTAATGATACTACTAGAAATAAATTATCAAACAAAAAATTACAACTTTCATCAATTTTTGACTGGTATAAGGGTGATTTTACCAAAAAAGGTTCTTTAATAGACTACTTAAACAAATATGCAGATGTAGAAATTAGTAAAAAAGCAAGAACTAGTTATTTAAAGTACGATTGGACTTTAAACGGTAAATAATTTAGTAATTTCGTTTTATTAATTAAATAAAATACAAATGTCAAAGCCATATTACGATGCATCCGATTTAAGAAAATTCGGAAAAATAACAGAATGGAGCGAAGAACTTGGAAACAAGTTCTTTGACTATTATGGTAAAGTTTTTGAAGAAGGTGCTTTAACTGCAAGAGAAAAATCTTTAATTGCATTGGCTGTTGCACATACAGAGCAATGCCCTTATTGCATAGATGCATATACCAAAGATGGTTTGCAACGAGGAATTACAAAACCAGAAATGATGGAAGCCATTCATGTAGGAGCAGCAATAAAAAGCGGTGCCACTTTAGTACATGGTGTTCAAATGATGAATAAGGTGAATAAATTAGAAATGTAAGCAGAGAACCATTTTTTGCAAAAGCAAAAAATGCGTGAATCGTTTATCCCGCTTTTTAGCGGGATCTCTAAATTAAAATCTAAAAATTGCTTTCTTTATAAAATTTAAGAGTTTGTTTATTTCTTTAAAACAGAAATTTCTAAATTAAATTTTTAAAGTCAGTTTATTATTAAAAAGAAATCGTTAAAAAAACCAAATTTATTTTTTTCTTAAATAGCATAAATTCAAATTGATGGCTACAAAATCATTAAAAGCAAGAAATAACGATATTGCAAACACATCTCGTCAAATGGAAATTCTTTCTAATGGAATTTTCGCAAACGGAGAATTACCAACATTTGCAGCTAAAATAAAAGAATCAGGGCATTTTCCTCTTCGTCCTAAAAAATTAGAAATTCTACAGATTAATTTAGGCTACATGTGTAACCAAGTTTGCGAACATTGCCATGTAGATGCTGGTCCAGACAGAAAAGAAATTATGACTGTAGAAACCATGCAACAGTGTTTAGATGTCATCAAAAAAACAGAAGCACATACTTTAGATTTAACTGGTGGAGCTCCAGAAATGAACCCTAACTTTAGATGGTTTGTAGAAGAAGCATCAAAAGCAGGAATTAAAGATTTTATAGTACGCTCTAATTTAACAATTATTAGAGCCAATAAAAAATACTACGATTTACCAGAATTTTTTAAAAAACACAATGTGCACGTAGTTTCTTCTATGCCACATTGGACGCGCGGAAAAACTGACAAACAAAGAGGAGATGGTGTTTTTGATAAATCGATTAAAGCCTTACAAGAATTAAACGCTGTTGGTTATGGAATGCCAAATTCTGATTTAAAATTAGATTTGGTTTACAACCCTTCTGGTGCATTTTTGCCTGGAGATCAAATGGCTTTAGAAGCAGATTTTAAGAAAGCACTAAAAGCAGATTTTGATATCGATTTTCATAGCCTATTTGCCATTACAAATTTACCTATTAGCCGTTTTTTAGATTATTTAATCGCCTCAGAAAATTACGAAGATTATATGCATTCTTTATTAGATGCTTACAACCCTGCAGCTGTAGAAAACGTAATGTGTACCAACACTATTTCTATAAGTTGGGATGGTTGGTTGTATGATTGTGATTTTAATCAAATGCTAAATTTAAAAGTGGCAAGCAAAGTAAAACACGTTTCAGATTATAATGAAGATTTGCTACAAGATAGAAACATTATTATAAACCAACATTGTTTTGGTTGTACTGCTGGCGCAGGAAGCAGTTGCCAAGGCGTAGTTGCATAAACCTCATTGTTCTTTAAACTTTTCCCTAAAGGAGAAATTGAGCTCGTTTGAAAATAAAAATTGAATACCTAGCAAGGAGTTTAAACACCTTGCTAAATAAAATGAGAAACAATACTGCCATATTAATATTTGCAAATTCTGCTGAAAAAGAAGCGGAGAAAAAATCTTTTTTATCAAAAGAGGTTTTCTCTAAATTGAATGCGCATACTTTAAAAACGGCAAAAAAATCTGGACTTCCTTATTTTTTATTTACAGAAAAAAACCAAGTTGGCGGTACTTTTGCCGAACGTTTTTCTAATGCAATTGAAACCCTTTTTACCAAGGGTTTTTCTAATATTATTGCTATTGGTAATGATACGCCACATTTAAAAACACATCATTTAATAAACACCTTACAGCAATTAGAAAAAAACCAATTGGTCTTAGGACCTTCTAAAGACGGTGGTTTTTATTTAATGGGAATTCAAAAAGAATCTTTTAATAAAAAAACATTCTTAAATTTACCTTGGCAAACTCGTTTTTTAAATAGCTGCATCGCTAAAATATCTTCTTCCAAAAATTTAAAAATTAAATTTTTGGAAATTTTAAATGATTTAGATTCAGAAGAAGATATCAAAAAAATTATATATAGTTTTAAAACGCTTTCTGCATCAATTTTAAAACTTTTAAAAGCACTATTTTTTATTGATAAAAAAACCAATGTTTATCAAAAAAACAGCTTTAACAATACATTTACTTCCTTATATTTTAATAAAGGTTCTCCTTTAATTTTTGCGTAATTATTTCAAAAAACACTTCTTTTTTTTAAAGAAATGATCATTTATTGCTTTTTCGCAACCATTCGCTTAAAGGCATCAATTTATTTACAAAAAATCATAATTAATGAAACATATTTTTATGTGGGTTATACTGTTGGCAACAAGCTTCAGTTTTTCACAAATTAAAATTACAGGTACAATTACCGATAAAATTACAGGTAATGGTATTCCTGCAGTAGCAATTTCATCTTCAACAACAAACGGAACAACTTCAGATATAAACGGAAGTTATGCATTAGAAATCTCAAATAAAAACCAATTTTTAACATTCTCTTATTTAGGATATAAAACACAGCGCGTTAAAATTGGCAATCAAACAATAATCAATATAAAACTAGAAGAATTAGAAACCAACTTAGAAGAAGTTGTAGTAACTGCACTAGGTTTAAATAGAAAAACAAAAGAGCTAGGTTATGTAGTACAAGAAATTAAAGCAAAAGATGTTACAGAAGTAAAAACGGTTAATTTTTTAGACAATTTAGCAGGAAAATTAGCGGGTGTTACTGTTTCTCAAGGAGCTACAGGTGTAGGATCTTCTTCTAAAATTACCATTCGTGGTGAAGCTTCTTTTTCTAACAACAATCCGCTTTTTGTGGTAGACGGCACACCAATAAACAACAATTCTGTTTTTAATTTTACTAATGAAGCTGCAGCTGGTTTTCAAGAAGTAGATTTTGGTAATGGCGCCATGGAAGTAAATGCAGATGATATTGCATCTGTTACTGTTTTAAAAGGGCCAAGTGCTGCTGCTTTATATGGAACAAGAGCTTCTAACGGAGTAATTGTAATTAAAACCAAAGATGGTAGCAAGAAAAAAGGATTGGGAATTAGCATCAATTCTTCCGTAACTTTTGATAGTGCTTTTCGTTTGCCAGATTTTCAAAATGAATATGGACAAGGACAAGGTGGTGTTTTTGAATATGTTGATGGTTTAGGCGGCGGAATTAGCGATAATATTACTTATTCCTGGGGACCACGTTTAGATGCTGGTAATTTTATACCTCAATTTGATTCTCCTGTAACTTTGGCAGACGGCACAGTGGTAAGAGGTGGAGATACTTCTTTGTATTCTGGCAATGCAATTACACCTACTTTATTTCAATCTAACCCAGACAATTTAAAAGATTTTTATCAAACAGGCGTTACAACCATAAATAACATTTCTATTAATGATAGTTTTGATCGCGGTTCTTACAGATTATCGCTTACAGATTTAGATAGTGAATCTATAATTCCTGGAGTAAATTTAGATAGAAAAACAGCGGCATTAAAGCTAAATTTTAATCCAACAGAAAAAACAAGAATTACAAGTTCTGTAAATTATGTAAATTCTAGTAGTGATAATAGACCGTCTAGTGGTTATGGTAGCGAAAATGTAAATTACTCTTTAGTTGCCTGGGGACCAAGATCTCTAAACATAGATAATTTAAGAGATTATTGGCAACCTGGTTTAGAAGGTGTGCAACAGTATTCTTTTAATTACACTTTTTTCGATAATCCGTTTTTTATTTTACAAGAAAACACCAATTCTTTTAACAGAGATCGTGTTTTTGGAAACATTGCAGTAAACCATAAATTTACAGATAAACTAAGCTTTTCTTTACGTTCTGGTATGGATTATTCTTCTGAAATTAGAGAATTTAAACGTAACTTTAGTAGCAATCGTTTTAAAAATGGTGCTTATGCAGAACACGATGTTTTTTACAGAGAAATTAACACAGATTTCTTAGTAAATTATAAAGATAATTTTGGAGATTTTTCTTTTAATGCCTCTTTTGGAGGAAACAGATTAGACCAAACTGCGTCTACAAAACAAACCCAAACTACTAATTTAGCACAGCCTGGTATTTTTAGTTTAAACAATGCAGCTTCTCCTTTAGAAGTTTTTCAATTTGAATCTAAAAAGAGAATTAATTCGTTATACGGAATTGCAAAATTTGGTTACAAAGATTATTTATTTGTAGATATTACTGGTAGAAATGACTGGTCTAGTGCTTTAGCAACACCATTTTCTGTAGACGGAACTTCATTTTTCTATCCTTCTATTTCTTCTAGTTTTGTACTATCTAACTTTACAGAATTACCAGAAAATATATCGTTTGCCAAATTAAGAGCAAGTGTTGCACAGGTTGGTAATGATACCAATGCTTTTCAAACTTCTGGTGCTTTTGTATCTCAAACACCATTTAATGGGCAACCCACTTTTAGCAATCAAGATTTTATACCAAATGCAAACTTAAGACCAGAAATTACAACTTCTTATGAGTTTGGTGCAGATTTACGTTTCTTTAAAGATCGTTTAAATGTAGATTTTACGTATTATAATAACACCACAAAAGATCAAATTATTTCTTTACCAATTCCTATTTCTTCTGGTTTTAATCAGCAAGTTATTAATGGTGGTAAAGTAAATACAACGGGTGTAGAAATTATTTTAGGAGCAACACCAATTAGAAATAAAAACTTTAGTTGGAACACAACTTTCAATTTTGCAACGTACAAATCTGTAATTAAAGATTTACCACAAGAAGAAGGTCGTTTAACCTTGGCTTATAGTAGAATTTACGACAGTGCCAACCAAACTGTTTGGTTTCAAGTAGAAGAAGGCGGAGAAATTGGAGATTTGTACGGAACAGGATATTCTAAAAACGACGAAGGTCAGTTTCTTTTAGATGATAATGGGAGGTATATTGCCAATAACGATTTGATTAAAATTGGAAATTACAACCCAGATTTTACATTAGGTTGGAACAATACTTTTAGATATAAAGATTGGAATGCAAGCTTTTTATTTGATTGGAGACAAGGAGGTGAAATTGTTTCTAGAACAAGAGCGTTAGGTAATGTTGGTGGTCAATTAGCAGAAACTGCTTTTAGACCAGAAGCTGGTATTGTTGCAGAAGGTGTAAATGTAAATACAGGGCAACCCAACACAGTTGCAGTTTCTGCAGAAAGTTTTTACAGACAGTTTTATGATAGAAATCACGAAGAAAACAACGTATATGATGCTTCATTTTTAAAACTGCGCCAGTTTTCTATTGGTTATACTTTAAATTTAAACGAAGGTTTCTTAGGTTTAAAAGATGCTTCTACAATGAATTTTTCTTTTATTGGAAACAATTTATTTGTAATCACAGAAAATCCACATTTTGATCCAGAACAATTAGCTGTACAAGGTAATGGCTTTGTAAGTGGTGTAGAAGATATGAGTTATGCAACCACTAGAAGTATCGGTTTTAAAGTAGGATTTGATTTTTAAAATAAATTTATCATTTAAACCTTGTAGAGAAATCTCATGAAATAGTTCCTTGAGATTTTTAAACATCGATTAGAATGAAAGAAAACACAACAAATGAAAAAAATTATATATACAATCGCAATTTTTGCAATTACATTGGCAAGTTGCACCAAAGATTTTGAAGAAATAAACACCAATCCTAATGCACCGGTTGCAGTACAACCAAGTTTGTTATTAAGACAGGTTATTTACGATTTTGGAGAACAAATGAGTTACGAAGGTTTTGTAGCTGGAGATTTACTAGCACAACATAGAACGGCCTTAGATTTTAATTTATTTGACAGACACGATTTAAAAAGTCCACAATTGGGTGGAAATCCTTGGCCAATTTTTTATACCAATTTACGTGATAACGAAATTATTTTAAAACAATCTCAACAAACACCTGCTTTTGCAGTATATGAAGGACCAGCTTTAATTTTAAAAGCTTTTATGGCTGCTGGTTTAACAGATTTATTTGGAGATGTTCCTTATTTTGAAGCATTTAATGGTGTAGAAGGTACAGTTACTCCAAAATACAATTTACAAGAAGACATTTATCAAAATGAAAACGGAATTTTAGATAATTTAGATAAAGGAATTGCTGCAATTAATGCTTATACAGGTTCTATTCCTTTAGAAGGAGACATTTTATATAATGGTAATTTAAATAATTGGGTGCAGTTTGCAAATTCTTTAAAAATTAAATATTTAATTAGAATTTCTGGTAAAGTTGATGTTGCTGCCCAATTGCAAACTATTTTTGATGAAGGAAATTACATCACCACAAATAATGAAAATGCAGTTTTTGATTTTACAAATTCTGAACCCAACAGCTTTAGATTAGCGCAATTAAGAATTGGAGATTTCAACAATTTTGTACTATCTGAAACAATGGAAGAAATTTTAATTGATTTAAATGACACTAGAATTTCTACCTTTTTTAGACCTTTTGCAAACGCAAATTCTAGAGAATTTAATGGTTTATTAAATGGTATTGATGCGTCTTCTACAACTGTTGCTTTAGCAGATTTCTCTTTAGCAGGAACAGCTTTTAGAGAAGATACTTCTAGCTTAGATGCTAATTTTATGACTGCCTGGGAAACTAGTTTTTTGTTAGCAGAAGCCGCAGAAAAAGGGTTTATTACAGGTAATGGTGAAACTTTATACAACTTAGGTGTAACCCAAGCTTTCGCGTATTGGAACACAACTTTACCCGCAGGTTATTTATTAGGAAAGGCCAATTTTAATGCAATAGGCAAAACCCCTTTAGAGCAAATAATTACTCAAAAATGGATTGCTTCTATTATAAATAGTTACGAAGGTTGGGTAGAATTTAGAAGAACTGGTTTTCCTGAACTTAAAAATATTTCAGCAAGTTTAAATAATGGTTTAATTCCTGTAAGAATGCCTTATCCTGCAGAAGCAGCAACTTTAAATCAAGAAAACTATAAAGTTGCAGAAAGTGCTACAAACGGAAATAGTTTGGATGTGAAGGTTTGGTGGAATGAGTAGAATCCCATCCCTAACTCTTTCCAAAGGAAAAGAAACTGTGGTAAAATCTTTAAGGAAAATAATTGTTAAAAAAATATGATAATGAGAACATCCTTTCTTATTCAATTGAGTAAAAGCTCCTTCCCTTTGGGAAGGTTGGGATGGGATTTTTTCCCAAGGAAAGGGAACTGTGGTGGAATCTTTAAGGAAAATAATTGTTAAAAAAATATGATAATGGGAACATCCTTTCTTATTCAATTGAGTAAAACCTCCTTCCCTTTGGGAAGGTTGGGATGGGATTTTTTCCAAAGGAAAGGGAAATGTGGTGGAATCTTTGATAAAAATAATTATTAAATAAAAAAATGGTAACATCCTTTTTTATGAAATTGAGTGAAAACTACTTGCTGTTAGGAAGTTTAGGATGGAATTTTGATGTTGAAACTTGGCAGTGGTTATTAATCATAACTTCTAGTTTAATCTTATTCTTTTTATCTCCATTAGCAAAAACAACAGATCAGTTTTTTAAGGCTGTAAACCAAAAAAAAGCACCAAATACTTTGGTATTAACTGGTAGTTTAATTATTTCCTGGATTTTTGCAAAAAGCATTACAAACGCAGCAAATCTTGGGTTAGCTTTTGGTGTGGTTGGTGGCGTTGCCTATGCTGGTTATTATTTATCTTTTGCAGTGGCAGGCATTATCATTTATCAATTAAGAACCAAAGGGAACTATAAAAGTATCCATCAATTTTTAATTGCAAAGTTTGGTAAAAAGGCAATGGCTGTTTTTTCAATTTTAATTGCTTTTAGACTTTTTAATGAAGTGTGGAGCAATACCATGGTTATTGGCAGTTATTTTGGCGAAATGGGAAGCACTAATTATTATTGGGCAATTATAATTTTTACTTTATTAACGCTTTCTTATGCCGTTAAAGGTGGTTTAAGCAGTTCTATATTTACAGATGTAATTCAGATGGTTTTATTCTCTGTTTTATTAATCATTATTTTAGGAACCATTTTTACAACAGAAGATTTTTCATCAACAGAAATAATTACTTCTGGTACTTGGAGTTTTGAACTGGGTTTAAATCTGTTTTTTGCAGCTTTACTGCAATCGTTTAGCTACCCTTTTCACGATCCTGTTTTAACAGACAGAGGTTTTATTTCCTCACCAAAAATAACTCGTAAAAGTTTTTTGTGGGCAAGTATTTTAGGCGCAATTTGTATCGTATTATTTAGTTTAATAGGAGTTTACGCACAAACCAAAGGTATGCAAGGACAAGCTGCTGTAGAAGTTGGTAAAGCCTTTGGTGTGGTTGTTTTATTAGTAATTAATTTTATTATGATTACCTCTGCTGCTTCTACTTTAGATTCCACATTTTCGTCCTTTTCTAAATTAATTGCTGTAGATTTAAATATTAAAAAAACAGTTTCCTTTGGAAGGTTAACCATGATAACTGTTGCTGTTTTAGGTACAATTCCCGTTTTTTTAAATGCAGAAATTTTAGCTGCAACTACTATTTCTGGTACTATGGTTATTGGTTTAACACCTATTTTTATATTTTGGAATAGTAAAGTGCCAAAAATTAGTTTTTATCTTAGTGTAATTTGCGGCTTGGTCTTTGGACTATTCTTAATATTAGATTGTTTCCCAAAGCAATTTATTTTTACAGACGGAAAATATGCCAGTTTACTTTGGGTAAATATCTGGGGAATTTTAAGTTGTATCATTTTATATTTTATACCTAAATGGATCAAAAAATAGAAAATTTGAGTAAAATATCTGGTAAAATGTTACTTTTTGGTGGAGTTTACAGCAATTTACAAGCTTTAGAAGCTTTAAAACAAATTGCAGAAAAAGAACAAATTACTCCAGAAAATTGCATTTGCACTGGCGATATTGTAGGCTATTGTGCTCAACCAGAAGAAACAGTGCAGCTTTTTAAACTTTGGGGTGCCAAAAGTATTGTTGGTAATGTAGAAATTCAATTAAGAGCAAATGCAGCAGATTGTGGTTGCGATTTTAGAGAAGGTTCTAGGTGTGATGATTTTTCGCAACAATGGTATCCTTACGCTCAAAGTAAATTATCTGAAAACTCTTTAGATTTTTTAAAAACATTACCCAATTACATCAACTTTACTTACGCAAATAAAAATGTAAGTGTAGTTCACGGTTCTTATTTTAATGTTTCAGAATTTATTTTTAAATCTACAGATTGGCACATTAAAAAACCAAATTTTAGCGCTACAAAAAGCGATGTAATTGTAGCTGGCCATTGTGGGTTGCCTTTTAATAATCTGCATGAAAATAAAATTTGGTTAAATCCTGGTGTTATTGGCATGCCAGCAAATGATGGAAACCCTGATGTTTGGTATGTAATTTTAGATGATGAAAAAGATGTTTTTAATTTTACACATAAAACCTTAACTTACAACTACAAATTAACCAGCAAATTAATGCAAAATGGTTTGTTGCCAAAAGAATATTCTAGAACCATTGTAACTGGTATTTGGGACAATACAGAAATTTTACCAGCTATAGAATCTGGTTTACAAGGGTTTGGAATTCAATTATAATACTCAATAAAAAACAAAAAAATGAAAAAAATATTTATCCTTTTTTTACTTATAACTTCAACAGTTAGCGCTCAAAAAAAATTAGACAAGTTATTAAATACATGGAACACTAGGAATGTGCCTTACATTTCTGTACAAACTTTAGCATTGCCAAAAACAGAAGCTATTTTACTAGATGCAAGAGAACCAAAAGAGTACGAAGTAAGCCATTTAAAAGATGCAATTTATGTAGGCTATAATAAGTTTAAACTTAAAGAAACTGTTGCGAAATTACCAAAAGATAAAAATGCAAAAATTGTGGTCTATTGTTCTTTAGGCGTAAGATCAGAAACTGTGGCGCATAAATTAATTGAGGCAGGTTATACAAATGTTTATAATTTATATGGTGGTATTTTTAAATGGAAAAACAATAACTTTAAAGTTGTAGATACTTTAGGAAATACCACAGAAAAAGTACATGCTTTTGATAAAAAATGGGGTAAATATCTTGATAAAGGTAAAAAAGTATATTAGTTCTTATAAAAACAAACCATTATTTTGATTCCAAAAAAAAAATCTAAAAATTTACTATTAATATTTACTAGAAATCCAGAATTAGGAAAAGCAAAAACACGTTTGGCGAAAACGGTTGGAGATTATACCGCTTTAGAAATCTATAAATTTTTATTAGAAAGAACCAAAACTATTTCTTCGGAAGTAAAAATTGCTGATAAAGCGGTTTACTATTCTGTTAAAATTAGAGAGCATGATATTTGGGATGCAAGCATATTTCAAAAACATCAACAAATTGGAGAAGATTTAGGAATTAGAATGAAAAATGCTTTTAAAAACGGTTTTGATGCTGGTTACCAAAAAGTAATGATTATTGGAAGTGATTTATACGATTTATCATCAAAAAACATAGAAAAAGCTTTTGAAGAATTAGATACAAATGATGTAGTTATTGGACCTGCAGAAGATGGTGGTTATTATCTTTTAGGGATGAATACCTTACAAGAAAACGTTTTTAAAAACAAAGATTGGGGCACAGAAACTGTTAGAAAAGACACTTTAAATGATTTAATTGATAAAAAAGTGAAATTATTAGAAATAAAAAACGACATAGATGTATATGAGGATATTATACAAATCCCAGAAATTATGCAAACATTTATAAACTCTAAATAATTAATCATGAAAACAACATTACTCTCTTTATTCTTAGTATTTCTAAGTACTTTTATAACTGCCCAATGCACAGAAAATGCAGGTAATTTTGGGAACAACACTTCTATAGCATCTTACAATGTTTCTGGTGACATCTCTGTAACTTTAAACACAAATAAAACAATAACTATAGATTTTGCTAGCAATTACCAAACTGCTTTTGGACCAGATGTAAGATTGTATTTAATAAAATCTGAAGGAAGATCTGTTGCTCAATTAAAAAACTTAAACCCAAGAAGTGTAGAAAATATTTCTTTTGGTTTGGTAGGTTTTTCAGGACCATTAAGCTACACTGCAAATGTTCCAGATAACATTGACATTACAAAATACGACACTGTTTTCTTTTTCTGTCTACAATTTAATCAGTTTTGGGATTTTGGAAAATACAGCCCATTTACAACTAGCAATTGCACGGTTTTAGATGTAAATTCTTTTTCAGTTGATAAAGTTGCGATATATCCAAACCCAGCAAAAAACCAAATACAAATTTTAAATATTGATAATATTTCTGCAGAAATTCGTATTTTTAATGTTTTAGGAAAACAAGTATTACAGCAAAAAAATATAAGCGCAAATTCTGTAGACATTTCAAATTTAGAAAGCGGTGTTTATTTGCTTAATATTTCTGCGGAAGGAAAATCAAAAACTCAAAAACTAGTTGTACAATAAATTGATTTCTACTTGTTTTCACTAAAATAAAGATGAATGTATAAAATTTAGTTTGCAACCTTTCTTTACTACAAAATGAAACAAAAACAATTACAAGAAACAATAGACTTTTTAAAATTAAAAGGAATTTTAAACCCTGAAATTGGTATTGTTTTAGGAACAGGCTTAGGAAAACTAGTAGATGAAATAGCTATTAAAAAAGAAATTCCGTACAAGGAGATTCCAAATTTCCCAACAGCAACTGTAGAGTTTCATTCTGGTAAATTAATTTATGGAGAATTGTCTGGTAAAACGGTTGTTGTAATGTCTGGTCGTTTTCATTTGTACGAAGGTTACAATGCTTGGCAAGTTACCTATGGCATAAGAACAATGCATGGTTTAGGCATTAAAAATTTATTAATTTCTAATGCTGCAGGTGCCATTAATTTAAATTATACAAAAGGAGATTTAATGTTAATTGAAGATCATATCAATTTACAAGGTACTTCTCCGCTTGCTTTTAATGGAGCCAATACTTTTGGTAATATTTTTGCAGATATGTTAGAGCCTTACTCCAAAACAATAAACGCAAAATTAAACACCATAGCTAAAGCGCAAAACATAAAATTACACAATGGTGTTTATGCAAGTGTTTTAGGTCCACAATTAGAAACTAGGGCAGAATATAGAATGTTACAAATATTAGAAACAGATGCTGTTGGTATGAGCACTGTGCCAGAAGTTATTGTAGCCAAACAATTAAACTTGCCTTGTGCTGCTATTTCTGTTTTAACAGATGAATGTGATCCTAAAAATTTACAACCTGTAGATATTGCAGAAATTATAGCGATTGCTGGTGCTGCAGAACCTAAGATGATTGCCCTTTTTAAAGAAGTGATAAAAGTTTTATAAAAAGATGAATAAATATTTAGAAATTATAAGAAATTCCTATACCGATTACTGGAATTATCTCAAAAACTCGGTTTTATTAGAACTGAATTGGGAGAATTATTTTTATGGTTTAATTATAATTTCTTTTGTGGTTTGGGGTTTAGAAATTGTTTTTCCTTGGCGCAAAAACCAATCTTGGTTTCGAAAAGATTTTTGGCTAGACACATTTTATATGTTTTTTAATTTCTTTTTGTTGAATTTAATTGTGCTCATTGCTCTATCTAATTCTGCAGCTGCTATTTTTAATGATGTATTAGGTTTGGTTGGCTTATCTATTAGTAGTTTTCAGCTAATTGCGTTAAACGAACTTTCTTTTCCTTTAAGAATATTTATCTTTTTTATTGTGTTAGATTTTACACAATGGTGGACTCACAGATTACTGCATAATTATACTTTTTTATGGAATTTTCACAAAGTACACCACTCTGTAAAAGAAATGGGGTTTGCTGCACACTTGCGTTATCATTGGATGGAACCTGTAGTTTATAATTCTTTAAAATACATACCGTTAGCTATAATTGGAGGTTTTTCTGCAAAAGATGTAGCCTTTGTACATTTTTTTAATATTACTATTGGCCACTTAAATCATGCGAATATTAATTGGGATTATGGTTGGTTAAAATATATTTTTAACAATCCTAAAATGCACATTTGGCATCATGCCAAAGAGCTACCAAAAGACCGTAAAAAAGGCGTAAATTTTGGAATTACTTTAAGTGTTTGGGATTATTTATTTAAAACCAATTATATACCTTATTCTGGTAGAGATATAGAATTGGGTTTTAGCGATGATGCTGAATTTCCTAAAGATTTTATACAACAAGAATTGTATCCTTTTAGTAAAAAAAAGTAACTTAATATACGGTAATCGCTAAATTTCTGATAATTCTTAGCCGTTTTAAAGAAGTGTAACTATTTGTTGCCTTTACTACTTTATTGTTATTCAAATAGCAAAATAGGCATTAATTTCTCCCTTTTTCATTGGGATATAAATCTGGTAAGTTGGCACTTTGAAAATATGCTTTTGTATCTATATTCATAGCTGTAATTTTTCCTTTAAAAGCGGCGCCTGTATCTACATTCCAAATATTTGCTGCATTCATAGGTTCTGTTTCGCCAAAGTTTGTAGTTGGTGTATGACCTATATAAATTTCTTTATAATGTCTTAGTCTTTTAGGATAAGTTTGGTAAGTTGAATCTATGTTTTTATCCATTACTAAAGCCATTTCCCACAACGTTCTATCTGTACAAAATTTATGTGTGTAGGTTTCTTTTTCTACACCATGCATAGAGGTAAAACCTGCATGTAAAAACAGTCTGTTTTTAGCATCTAAAAAATACATTTTTGTGTTTTGAAAAAAAGTAAGGTGTTTCTGTTTCTCTGCTGTAGAAAAACTACCATAACTCTCTATGGTTTCTTTACCACCATGCATAAACCAAGTTGGGTTTACATCATTGGCATCTTTTAACCAATTTTCGCACCAAACATCATGATTTCCTTTAATAAAAACACAGTTTATTTTTTCTGATAAATCTATTAAAAATTGAATAACTTGTGCAGACTCACTCCAACCATCTACATAGTCTCCCATAAAAATTAGCGTATCTTTTTCTGTAACTTCTATTTGGTTTAAAACTTGTAAGAGTGCTTTTAAACCTCCATGAATGTCGCCAATTGCAAATGTTCTCATTATAGTATTTTTAAGAGAACAAAGCTATATGTTTTTAAAGAGACAAAAAATAATTTGTAGCACTATTTGTGAATAAATAAGCGTTTGCGTTAGGGATAGAACGGTTTGTTTGAGCTCTTTTTTCTTTTTCAGAAAAAAAGCGAGTAGTGATAGCCCGTTAAAACGCCCAAATAAAATTTTAATTAAAAGTATTGGCCTACTCCAAAAACAATACCTCCGTTTGCATTGTTATTTTTATCTAATACCTTAAAACCATAATCTATTCTAAAGGTGGCATTGTAGATTTTTTTACTAATGAAACGAAGTCCAAAGCCAGAAAAAATTCTGAGATTTTCTGATTTTAGTATATCATTTAATTGGCCTCCTGGATTTCTCCAAGAGCCAAAATCTGTAAAAATATTGGTTTGTATGGCAAGCCATTTTTTATCGTAAACGGTGTGTCTGTATTCTGTATTTAAGACAAAAGTGCCTGTGCCCCTGTCTATTAAAATACCAACACCACGTAGGTTTACGTTATTATCTAAGGCAAATGGCGCAAAAGGTGTATCATCATTAGAGGCCAAACCTAAACGGACTCTGTTGGCCCAGTTTCCTTTTTTGCCGACTCTTTTGTAATAGAAAAAATCGTTCCAAGCAATTAGAAATTCATCTTGAAAATTATTTTCTGTAAATACATATTGCGCGTAAAGTGTACTTTTAAATCCGCTAACGTATTGATAGAAATAATTTAAGTTGTTGTAAGAATAGACCAACTTTAAAAGTGTTTTATCTAAATTTAAATTTTGTGGTATATTAGGGCTGGTAGCTCCTGTTAAATAACGGTACTTTTCTGAGAAAAAATTAATTCCAAAATCTAAATTTTGTTTTAAATTGATTTGATACAATCCTAAAACCTCATAAGATACATTGTTATATAAATAATTAGCTGTACCGTTTTCTATATACAATGGCTCTTTACTTTTCCAGTCTAAAAAGTTTAAAGCTAAACCCCATTTCTTAGAAAAAAAACTGGGTGCGTTAAAATTTAATCCGTACGAATTGAAGGCATTTTTTTGATAAAAACCACCAAAAGTGATGTTTCTTCCAAGAAAATTATAGTCATATAAACCAACTTTATATGCAAATTGTTGATTAGTGGTTGTCCAGAAATTAAATTCTGGTATAATTGTAAAGTTTTCTTCTAACAGAATTTCTACATTGTAATTTTTGACATTATCAAAAACTTTAAATGTAGCATTTCTAATGGCAGGTAATCGTTTTAAAAAGGTAACATCTTCTTTTAAAAGTATAGAATCTAAAATTGTGCCTTCTTTACAGGTTAGTATTTTTTTTAGGTAATCTATCTTTATTTTTTCTGCGCCACTTATGGTAAGTTTCCCAATTTTTTTATGCTGAGCAAAAAAAATACTTATTGAAAATAAACTGTAAAAGAAAAATAATTTTGTTTTCATTGAAAAATATTACTCTGCGATAAAGGTATGTTGAATAATTAAATTTACCCAATTATCTGTACTTAAACCAAATAAGGAAATTTGGTATTCTTGATCTAGAATTAAATTAGGCGGCGTTTCTGTATGAATTTTATTTCCAATAATATTATTCTCATTATAATATTGAAACATTTTTTCTTCTGTAAATGTGCCTGACAATAAAATATTGGGATCTGTTGTAAAAATTTGAAGGTACTTTTGGTTTTCTGCAAACGTACCATCTGCCCAAGTAAATTTTGGTTGTAACCTTTCTGTTGTATTTATATCAATTTCGGTGGTCCAGTCTGTTGGTTTACTTAAATTCTTGGTTTTAATAGGTTTAGAAATGTATAATTTATCTTCTGTTGAATAAGTTACTAAACACCAAACTTCATCTGAAGAATTATTGGTAAATCGTCTAAACTCATTACCTAAAACAACTGTACTATTTAAGTTTTTTCTTCTGTAATTAGAGAAATCTGTTGGATCTGCCAAGGTATTTTCTGTTTCATAATACCTAAAATCAAATGCATTTTCTACAGGTTGATAATATATTTGCGTAACAGCAGGATTACCGTTTGCTGAGGCACCAAACGCAAGAACGTCTGCCAGCTCTTTGTCTGTATTTGTATTTACAAATTCTTGTAAATTTCTTGGTATAAATTCTTCTTCTATAATTAAATTCACCCAATTATCTTTACTAACACCCATCATGGTAAAGTTATATATATCATCTTCTTCTAGCGCTTGGGGTGTTTCTGTATTAATGTTTAAGACAACATTAGAAGTATCGTAATATTGAAAAAACTTATCTTCTGTATATGTACCAGAAATAAAATTATTTTCTTCATCTGATATTACTTGAAAATAAATAATATTTTCATCTATGCTGCCATCTTGCCAAGTAAAATTAGGTTCTGTAATACTTTTATAAGCAATATCAACTGCGCTGGTATATTCTGTTGTTTTACTTTGACTTTGTAATTTTATTGGCTCAGAAATTCTTAATTGTCCGGCAACAAAATAGGTTACTAAACACCAAGATTCCACAGCACTAGGACGTACAAATCTTGCTAATTTACCGCCAAAAACAGATTCGCTATTTAAACTTTGCCTTCTATAATTAGAAAAATTGTTTTTATCTAATTCTGGTGATGTTAACTCGTAATACCTCACATTTGTAGCCCCATCTTCTGGATAATAAAAAATATGCACCAAATTGGTATTTGCATTTGCATTAGCTGCGCAAGCAATAACTCCTGCTTCTTTTACATTTGCGTTTTGATCTATAAATTCTTGCAAATTTCTTGCTACAGTAACATCGTCATCTTGCGAGCAAGCTGATAGTATAACTATAGAAACCAAAAAAAGAAACAATTGTTTTATTTTCATTTATAATTTTAACGTTTAACAGTCATAAAAGGTAAAGAGGAATGGTTGGATAAATCTTCTGAGATACTTCCAGAAAAAATATGAGACAAACCTTTTCTACCATGTGTTGTGGTAATAATTAAATCTGCACCCACAACATTTGAAAAATCTAAAATACCACTTTCTATAGATCTTGCACAGACAAAGTTAACGTTAATTAAGCGGTCTGTATTGCCCTCTGCTTTTGTTAAAAAATTATGAGCCAAGGCATCCATCTCTGCAGTTGTTTTAAAGCTTTCGTTTGGCAAATTTACATATAATAGGTGTTTTTTAGCATTAAAAAACGTTAATAAAGCAAGTAATTGTTTAAAAGCTGGTATTGATTTTTCTGAAAAATCTGTTGCAAAAACAATATTTTTAAAATTAACATCTACCAATTGATTTTTAATTACTAAAATTGGTATTTCTGAAGAACGAATTACTTTTTCTGTGTTAGAACCTATAAAAAACTCTTTAAGTCCTGTTGCTCCATGAGAGCCCATAACAATAAGATCTGCCTTAATTTCTGTAGCTATAGTGTTAATTTCATTAAAGACTTTATAGTGTTTAATTAAAGGCGTAACTTTTATATTTTCTAAATAAGGTTTGTCTAAAAATTTTTCAATTTTTTGTTCTGCCAGTTTTAAATAAAAAACTGATTTTTCTTGCTGATAACTTGGGCTTTCTGAAAGGCTTATTTCCTGCAAATTTAACATATGCAATACAATTAGTGTTGCGTTTGATTTTTTTGCTAAAAGTGCAGCTGTTTTTAAGGCATTTTCTGAATGTTTAGAAAAATCTATAGGTACAATAATTTTTTTCATGATAATTTATGTTTTTAGTTCTTTTCAAAACTACCTTTAATTTTAATCTAAAAACAGGACATTTGTCATGTTTTATTTATTGGCTGTATAATTGTTGTAGTAATTTTTCTGCAGGTTTATTTTGTGGTGTAAACCTAT
The DNA here is from genome assembly GCF_947495205.1 of uncultured Polaribacter sp. Classification (GTDB taxonomy): domain Bacteria; phylum Bacteroidota; class Bacteroidia; order Flavobacteriales; family Flavobacteriaceae; genus Polaribacter. The sequence continues at coordinate 100,118 of NZ_CANLXV010000008.1, forward strand.
TATTATTTTCGCCACCAACTTTATCGTGCCTATGAAACCATTTCCATATAAAACCGCCTGCAAACCAATCTTCTTGCCAAAATTGGTTGTGTATTGCTTGTAAAGCATCACTTTGGGCTTGTAAATTTATTTCGCCTTGCTTTCTATGTGCTTGCCAAGGTTCTTTTCCATTAAAATTGATACTTCTATACCCAAATTCTGTAAATAAAATGGGTTTCTTAAATTTTTGCTGAATGCGTTTAATTTCTTTTTTGTGCGTTTGCCAACCTATTTCATAATCTTTTATTGTTGGCGATTTTTTATCGCTTAAAGGAAAATAAGCATCAATTCCAATAAAATCTAATTGGTTCCAAAAAGTTACTCTTTTATACTCGTCCCAATTAGCAGCATAGGTAAGTTTGCCTTTATAAATGGCACGAATTTCTTTGATTAAATTTTGCCAATACAATGGTCTTTCTTTTACAAATTGTTCTAATTCTGTGCCAATACACAAAATTGCTGCATCTAAATCTGAGGCAACTTTGGCATACGTTAAAATATATTTCTTGTAAGATTTTTCTAAAAGCTGCCAATTTTCTTCTGTGGTTGGCTTTAAATTTCCAGTAAAACCACCTCTTCTTAACCACAAGTGAGGTTTTACCATAATTTTTACACCTGCTTTTTGAAACTCTTTGGCATATTGTAACAACCCGTTTTCGGTTTCGCCAAACCATTCTCTATGCGTATTAAATTCTATTTTGGGTGTTGCTATATCTCTAATATAACTATAAGGCATCAAAGCAACATAATTGCTTTGTGCCTTTAAAACTGGTGTAATATGTTTTGTATTTATAGAATCTCTAGACGCAACAAAACTAATACCATTAATTTTTTTAGTTTGGCTTTTACAAGAAATGCAAAGAGTTACTAAAAAAAATAAGAGGCCTTTATTTATTTTCATAAGACCTCTAAATTAATTCCTTTCCTAAAACAAGGCTCTTAAACCAATGTTAAAACTTTGTCCTAAACCAGTTGCTGTTCCTCTAATAAATTTACTATATAAAACCTCTAAATTGTATACATCTGTTAATTGATATTTTGCACCAAGTCCTAAACTTGTAAAATCTTGCTCAAAGGCTTCATCATTTAAACCTATACGCTGAAAATGTTGTACAAAACCTAATATTGTAGATTTGCTACTAGGAAAATAACTCATAAAAATTCCTGGTGCTAAAACAAACGTATCATTTGCAAAACTTTCTTCTTCACCAAAATTATATTCTGTATTTAACTCTGTAAACAACTGCCAATCGCCACTTGGCAATGTGTAATCATAAAAGAATCTATTTTGAAAGGTATATGCTGTTTGATCTAAAAATACACCGTTTACATCTGTTTCTTCACTAATAATTGGTATATGAAAGGCAGATTGTACAGAAAAATTACCAACACCTTTTAGTGGTTGCCATTTTAAAGCTGGTGCAAAAGAAGATAAACCATTTCTTGCTTGATTGTTGTCTGCAAAACTGAATACAGATGTTGCACTTTGCCCACCAACCGTATTAGATCTATACTCTAATAAAAGACCTATATTTAAACGATCACTATCAGAAACTCCTGTAAAAATATCTAGTGTAGATGTAAAAAAGTTACCTCTTGGTATGTCTTGCTTTGTTCCATTTGGACCAAATAAATCTTTAGTTTCTGTGTATAAATTATTAAAGAATTTAACATCCCATTGACCTTTAGCCATTAATTTAGAAGGTGTAAAAATTTGAATATTACTGGCTCCAGAATTATCATCTTCTTGATTATTGTCTTGAGCTACAGCTGTAAAACTTAAAACAAGAATTGATACATAAATTACTTTTGAAATTATATTTCTCATGATTAATTGATTTGTTATTATTAATTTTTCATCTAAGTCTTCCCAAGATAAACGAACTTACAAAAAATTTGAATAAATTTTATTTATAACGATTCTAAATGACATTGAATTAAAAATTAATTATTAAGTTATTAACTTTACCTTCGACTTATTGGTCAATAATCAATCACCTATGGAACATATCGTAATTATTGGTAATGGAATTTCTGGCGTTACCGCAGCAAGACATATTAGAAAAAACTCAGATAAAAGAATAACTATAGTATCTACAGAAACAGCATACTTTTTCTCCAGAACAGCACTCATGTATATTTATATGGGGCATATGAAATTTGAACATACACAACCTTATGAAAATTGGTTTTGGAAAAAAAACAAAATAGAACTAAAACAAGGTTTTGTAAGTGAAGTAGATACAAAAAATAAAGTATTACAGTTTTCTAACAAAGAAACCCTTTCATTTGACAAATTAATTATAGCAACAGGTTCTAAGCCCAATAAATTTGGTTGGCCAGGGCAAGATTTAGATGGTGTTATGGGTATGTATCATAAACAAGATTTGCAAAATTTAGAGAAATTTGCACCAAATAATAAAGCATGTAATAGAGCTGTAATTGTTGGTGGAGGTTTAATTGGTATTGAATTAGCAGAAATGCTAAGAAGTAGAAATATACCCGTTACTTTTTTAGTTAGAGAAAGCAGTTTTTGGAATGGTGTTTTACCTGCTCAAGAATCTGAAATGATTAACAAACATATTAAAGATCATCATATAGATTTACGTTTAGGCACAAATTTAAAAGAGATTAAAGCAGATGATAAAGGACGCGTAAAATCAATAGTAATTGAGGAAACTGGAGAAGAGATTCCTTGTAATGTAGTTGGTTTAACTGCTGGAGTTTCTCCAAATATAGATTTTCTAAAATCATCTAATATTGAGCTTGGTCGAGGTGTAAAAGTAAATCGATTTTTAGAAACTAACATCCCAGATATTTTTGCCATAGGTGATTGTGCAGAACAACATGAAGCTATTGGAAGAAGAAGAAATATAGAAGCCGTTTGGTATACAGGTAGAATGATGGGAGAAACATTAGCCCAAACTATTTGTGGTAATAAAACAGCATATAAACCAGGACACTGGTTTAATTCTGCCAAGTTTTTAGATATAGAATACCAAACTTATGGTTGGGTATTTAGTGAAAAAGGCAAAGCAGAAAATGAAATTTATTTTCAATGGCAACACCCAAAAGACTACAAATGTATTACAATTTCTTTTGATAAAAATAGCCGTAAATTTATTGGTATAAATACTTTTGGCATTCGAATGCGCCATGAAATATTTGACAAGTGGTTAACTGAAAACCAATCTATAGAACATGTTTTAGAACACTTGGCAGATGCAAATTTTGATCCAGAATTCTACAAACTACATGAAGGTGAAATTGTTGCAAAATTCAATAAGGAAAACAATACCAATATTCAATCAAAAAAGAAAAGTTGGAAACGTATTTTTTCTAAAGCTTAATACCACAACGCAGTCAAATTAAATAAAATACACATATTTTGAAAATTATAAAACATACAGGATTAGTTATCTTTTTACTAGGATTAACCCTATTTACAGGAACCATATTTACAGGTAATTTTTCTTTTACACAGCAAGAATTAGATAATTATATTACAGAAAAAGGCTATAAAAATGAAGTTATAAAAGAAGAACTTTCTAAAGCCATAGTTACAACAGAATCACTAAACATTTTTCAGTTTTCTAAAAAAGCTAGAAATGCATTTGCCAACGCAAATAACCATTACGATAAACTAATTGCAAAATACGATGCTGAAAAAAATTGGGATAAAAAAGGTGAACAATACCAGTACAAAATAAATGGAAAACCACATACATTAAGTTACGAAATTGCAAAAAAAGCAGGAAGTGGTTTTGTTAGAGAAAATGCAGGTTTACTTTGGTTTTTAACATTTGGCCTGGGTATTATTGGTGCCTTATTATTTATAATTCCTAACTTGGTTTTACTAGGAAAACCAGGTATAAAAAACGATGGAATTTACTTAGAATCTGCAACCAATAGAGGTTGGATTGCTTGGTTGGTTTTAGTTTACTTAGTTACTTTTTATCTAGTACTTTATTTTATGGCAGATTATGCTGTAAACTGGACGTTTATTTTAGATCCAATTAGTAAAGCTTTAAATGGCGGGCCAGCATCTCAATGGTTCGTATACGGTTTTTTATATTGTACAATTATGCTAACTATGGGTGTTAGAATGTTTATTAAATACAGACATAACAAATACCAAATTGTTAGAACAATTTCGGTTTTGTTCTTTCAAATAGTTTTTGCTTTTTTAATACCAGAAATTATGACTAGCTTAAATATGCCTGGTTACGATTTTAAAAATGCATTTCCTTTAGATTATGACTTCTTTTTTGATTGGAATATAGAAAGCCTTAAAAGCAGTGGTGGTATAGGAATATTTATTTTAGTTTGGGGTATTGTTTTAACCTTAATAATAGTGCCAGTAATGGTTTATTTCTTCGGAAAAAGATGGTATTGTTCTTGGGTTTGTGGTTGTGGTGGTTTAGCAGAAACTTTAGGAGACCCTTACAGACAACATTCTAATAAAAGTTTAAACGCATGGAAGTTAGAACGTTGGTTAATACATTCTGTTTTGGTATTTTCTTTAGTGATGACTTTGGTTACATTATATTGTTATTTCTCGGGAACAGAATCTTTATTAGGTATAAAATCGCAATGGATTAAAGATACTTACAGCTTTTTAATTGGTGCTTGGTTTGCTGGTGTAATTGGTACAGGCTTTTATCCAATTTTTGGTAACAGAGTTTGGTGTAGATTTGGCTGTCCTTTAGCTGCATATTTAGGTTTAGTTCAACGTTTTAAATCTCGTTTCAGAATTACCACTAATGGTGGCCAATGTATTTCTTGTGGAAACTGTTCTACATATTGTGAGCAAGGTATAGATGTTAGATCATATGCGCAAAAAGGAGAAAACATTGTACGTTCTAGTTGTGTAGGTTGTGGTGTTTGTTCTGCAGTTTGCCCTAGAGGAGTTTTAAAGTTAGAAAATGGACCAGAAGCAGGAAGAATTAATCCTACAGATGTTTTATTAGGTAATGATGTAAACTTAATGGACTTAGTAAATAATAAATAAACTTATCACTATACCCTTCCTAAAAAGGAAGGGTTTAAAACTAATTTTAAAATTGAATCCCATTAGTTCTATAACTCAAAAATTTAAAGTGATAAATTTCAAACAATTATATTTTATAATTCTTATTTTTTATCTAACATCAAATTTATCTGCCCAAAAAACATTCAAAAAAACGTACTACGATAGTGGTCAAATAAAAGAACAAGGTTGGCTTTTAAATAATGAAAAAACTGATTATTGGGAATTTTTTCACAAGAACGGAAACGTTAAAAAAGAAGGATGGTTTAAAAACAATTTACCCACAAAATATTGGTACTTTTACCGCCCAAACAAAACCATAGAAAAAGAAGGGCACTTTAAAAAAGGTTACAAAACAAATTGGTGGCTTTTTTATGATAACAATGGTGAAATAAACCATAAATGCCAATTAGAAAAAAATCAAAAAAACGGTTATTGTTTAATCTATGAAAAAAGAAAACTTGTTAAAGCATCCAAATACAAGAAAGGAGTAAAAATAAACGAGTGGAAAGATTTTTCTTCATTTAAAGAAGATAACAATCTAAACGAATTAAGATAAATGAAACCTATTATAAATGTAATAATTCCTGCTTATAACGAGCAAGATTCTATTGCCAATGTTATACATGACATTCCTAATTTTGTTGAAGAAATTATTGTAGTTAGTAATAACTCTACAGATTTTACAGAACAAAATGCAAAAAATGCTGGTGCTATTGTTTTATCAGAAAACAGAAAAGGCTACGGCTATGCTTGTTTAAAAGGGATGGATTACCTTGCACAAAAAGAAACAAAAACAGATATTGTTGTTTTTTTAGATGGCGATTATTCAGATTACCCAGAACAACTCGAAGAATTAGTAGCACCAATTATTAACAAAAATATAGATTTTGTAATTGGTGCACGTGTTAAAGAATTAAGAGAAATTGGTGCCATGACACCACAACAAATTTTTGGAAATTGGTTGGCTACCTTTTTAATGAAACTTTTTTTTAACGCTAAATTTACAGACTTAGGCCCTTTTAGAGCCATAAAATACAACAAACTTTTAGCACTACAAATGGAAGACAAAACTTACGGTTGGACGGTAGAAATGCAATTAAAAGCTTTAAAACATAAATTTACTTACACAGAAATACCTATGAAATACAGAAATAGAATTGGTGTCTCAAAAGTTTCAGGAACAGTAAAAGGTAGTATATTTGCCGGAATAAAAATCTTAAGTTGGATTTTTAAATATAGCTTTAAATAATGATTTTATCATACATCATCATTGTAATTTATTCGGTTTCGCTTTTGCTAATTTTTTTATATGCAATAGCGCAGTTAAACTTACTCATCAATTACATAAAATCAAAAAACAAGACAGATACTTCAGAAAAATTTGATTTTTCTAATCCAAAGGAAATACCATTTATAACCATACAATTACCTGTTTATAACGAGTTGTATGTAATGGAACGCTTGCTTAAAAATATTGGGAAATTAGAATATCCTAAAGATAAATTAGAAATTCAAGTTTTAGATGATTCTACAGATGAATCTGTTGAAACTACGGCTATAGAAATTAAAAAAATACAAGAAAAAGGCATAGATATTAGCCATATTAGAAGAACAAATAGACAAGGTTTTAAAGCAGGTGCTTTAAAAGAAGGTCTAAAAATTGCTAAAGGCGAATTTATTGCCATTTTTGATGCTGACTTTTTACCGCAGAAAGACTGGCTACAAAAAACGGTACCTTATTTTAAAAATGATAAAATTGGTGTAGTACAAACTAGGTGGGGCCATATCAACAGAAATTATTCTACACTTACAAAAATACAGGCTTTTGCTTTAGACGCACATTTTACGTTAGAGCAAGTTGGTAGAAATAGTCAAGGACATTTTATTAATTTTAATGGTACTGCAGGCATTTGGCGTAAAGAATGTATTTATGATGCTGGCAACTGGGAAGGAGATACACTTACAGAAGATTTAGATTTAAGTTACCGCGCACAACTAAAAAAATGGCAATTTAAGTATTTAGAAAATGTAGAAACACCTGCTGAATTGCCTGTAATTATTAGTGCTGCAAGATCACAACAATTTCGTTGGAATAAAGGTGGTGCAGAAAATTTTCAAAAAATGATGAAACGCGTTATCAAAAATGAGAATGTTTCTGTAAAAACAAAAATACACAGTTTACTGCATCTATTAAATAGTTCTATGTTTACTTGTATCTTTTTAGTAGCTGTTTTAAGCATACCTATGTTATACATAAAAAATGAATATGCACACTTAAAAATGTATTTTTTTGTAATGAGTTTTTTCGTTATTAGCTCTTTAATATTCTTTATTTGCTATTGGCATATGTATAAAAATATTTATGGAGGAGGCTTTAAAAACTTTATGAAGTATATTGGTGCATTTTTTACATTTTTCTCTATTGCTATGGGGTTTTCTTTACACAATACCATTGCTGTTTTAGAGGGGCATTTTGGTAAGAAAAGTGAATTTGTAAGAACGCCAAAATTTAATATAAAATCTATTAAAGATGGTTGGAAAAACAACAAATACATAAAGAAAAAACCTTCTATACACGTAGTTTTAGAAGGCCTGTTAGCCATCTATTTTATTTTTGGAATGTACAGTGCTTTTATAGTAGGTGACCAAGGTGGAGATTTTGGTTTATTCCCGTTTCACTTTATGCTTTTTATAGGATTTAGCTATGTGTTTGTAAAGTCGGTTTTTTCTAAAGCTTAATGGTTTTTTTAAAAAAATATAGTTCAGTATTAGCAGTAACTTTTAGTGTAATTCTGTATTTTTTCTTTGCGCACTTTTTAGATAGAACTCATTTTTACACCTTATGCTTCTTGTGGTTTTCTTTATTTGGGTGTTTTTATGTGTTGATAAAAAACAAAAAAACATCATTTAAAACCTTAGTAGCAATTGCTGTATTATTTAGACTGCTTTTTCTATTTTCCATACCTAATTTATCACAAGATTTTTACCGTTTTATTTGGGATGGAAGAATGCTTTTAAATGGATTAAATCCTTATTTATCTTTACCAGAAACCTTTATTCAGCAAAACTTAAAACCTGTTGCAGAAGCTAGCGTTTTGTATGATGGAATGGGAAAATTAAACGGAAGCCATTATACCAACTATCCACCATTAAATCAACTTTGCTTTTTTATTGCAGCGTTGTTTGCCCAAAAAAATATTTTAGGCGCTGTAATTGTTTTAAGAATATTAATAATATTAGCAGATCTTGGTATTTTATACTTTGGGAAAAAACTTTTAGAAAAACTAAATCTACCAATAAAAAATATATTTTGGTACATTTTAAACCCCTTTATTATTATAGAAATGACGGGGAATTTACATTTTGAACCTGTAATGCTATTTTTCTTAGTTTGGGGTCTTTACCAATTGCATCTACAAAAATGGATTTTTGCAGGCATCTTAATCGCTTTTTCGGTTTCAGTTAAACTAATTCCACTTTTGTTTTTACCTTTATTTTATCAATATTTTAATCAACATAAAAGTTCAAAAAAATGGTTACCTACTTTTAAAGGAATTAAAAATTTAAGTTTATTTTATGTTATAATTATAGGAACTACACTTCTACTCTTTTTACCATTTTACTCGCAAGAACTAATTGCAAATTATGCTAACTCTGTTGGTTTATGGTTTAGAAATTTTGAATTTAACGCTAGTTTTTACTATATTTTTAGAGAAATTGGGTATTGGTTTAGAGGTTATAATGAAATTGCAATCATTGGCAAAATTTCACCAATTTTAACCATACTATTCTTAATTTTCCTTACTTTTTTCAGAAAAAACATCACAACAATTTCTGTAATAACTGCAATGTTATTTGGCTTATGCTTTTATTATTTTACAGCCACAACTGTGCACCCTTGGTATTTGGCAACTCCTTTAATATTAAGTGTATTTACAAAATATAAATTTCCCTTAGTTTGGTCTTTGGTTATTATTTTATCTTACCAAGCTTACGCCAATAATCCTTGGAAAGAAAACTTAGCATTTGTGTTTTTAGAATACATATTACTCTTCTCTTTTTTAGGCTATGAAATCTACGCTAACTATTCTTTAAATAAAATTCAAAAAAAGCTTTAATAAGAATTTATATATTGAGATTTTTGTATTTTAGTAAACTAAAAGCCAACTGACCTCATGAAAAGACTTACCATAAAAGACATCGCAAAAGAGTTTGGTGTTTCTATTTCTACGGTTTCCAAAGCTCTTAACGACAGTTATGAAATTAGTGTAAGTACAAAAGAAAAAATACAGAAATACGCTAAAGAAAACAATTACAAGCCCAATTTTAATGCCCTAAGTTTAAAAAACAGAAAAACAAAAACTATTGGAATTATTATTCCTAGCATGTTAAATTATTTTTTCGCCCAAGTTTTTAACGGTGTAGAAAAGGTAGCAAACAAAAGAGGTTACAAAATAATTTCTTGTATTTCTAACGAATCTTATAAGAAGGAGGTAGAAACTATAGAAATGCTTTCTAATGGAAGTATTGATGGTTTTTTATTGTCTTTAGCTGAAGAAAGTGTGCTTAAAAACGATTTTAGTCATTTTGAAGACGTTATGGCAAACGGTACACCAATTGTAATGTTTGATAGGGTAGCAGAAGCTATACAATGTGACAAAGTTGTAACCGATGATTTTAAAGGCGCGGCTAAAACCGTAAAATATTTAGTAAAATCTGGTAGTAAAAATATTGCTTTTATTTCTACAATTAGCAACTTAAAAGTAGGTAAAAAAAGGCATCAAGGTTATTTAAAAGGTTTAGAGAAAGCAAACCTACCAATTAACAACAACTTAATTGTAAATATTTTAGATAACGATTACAAAAATTACGAAAGTATTTTAACACCCATTTTTAAGGCTAATAAAATTGATGCCGTTATTGCAACAGATGAATCTTCTGCAATAGCTGCTATGAAAGTTGCACAAAAACAAGGTCATAAAATACCAGAAAATTTCGCTGTAGTTTCCTTTTCAAACGGAATTTTAGCAAGGCACTCTAGCCCAAAAATGACTTCAGTAAGTCAACACGGAGAAAAAATGGGTGCAACAGCAGCCAAACTTTTAATTGACAGGTTAGAGCATAAAAGTAAAGAAACCATAGAAAACCAAACCATTATTATTAAAACAGATTTAGTGGAACGTAATTCTACAAAAAAATCTTTATAAATGAATTTAGAAAAAATAAAGTTGGTTGTTTCTGATATGGATGGAACATTACTAAACTCTAAAAACCAAATTAGCGATCGCTTTTTTACACTCTTTAAAAAACTACAAGACAAAAACATTACTTTTTGTGCCGCAAGCGGAAGACAACACAACAGCATTATAGACAAATTAGCACCTATTAAAAATGATATTTTTGTAATTGCAGAAAATGGTGGTATTGCAAAAAAAGGAGACGAAACTTTACTCGCCAACTTTTTAAACCCCAAAAAAGTATTGGAATTAATTCCTGTTTTAAGAAAAATAAAAGGTGCTAACATAGTATTATGCTGCAACAATAACGCTTATATTGAAAGTAAAGATCCTGAGTTTACAACACTTTTTCAAGAATATTACACCAGCTTTAAGCAAGTAGAAAATCTTTTAGAAATTGCTGAAAAAACACCTGTTTTTAAGATTGCTATTTATCATTTTAAATCTTCGGAAGAATATATTTATCCTGTTGTAGCAAAGTTTTCTAAAGAAATTTTAATAAAAATATCAGGTACCAATTGGTTAGATATATCTACAGAAAAGGCAAATAAAGGTAATGCCTTAAAAGAAATACAAAAAATACTAAATATTGGCAAAACAGAAACCATGGTTTTTGGAGACTACCATAATGACATAGAAATGATGCAAGAAGCTGACTTTAGTTTTGCCATGGAAAATGCACATAAAGACATTAAAAAAATTGCAAAATATACTACCAAAAGTAATAATGAATTTGGTGTAGAAAGTATCTTAGAGAAACTAGTTTAAGTTGCAGGTTTTGTGAAATCTTATAGCATATTAAATTCACTAATCTTACCACAATTTTTCAACAACAAAAATAAAAGCTACTTAAATCTTTATTAAAGAAGAACTAAACGCCAAAGGCAGAAAGCACTAATTTTCTAGCGCCACCATAATTTCTATGTTCGCATAAATAAATTCCTTGCCAAGTACCTAAATTTAACCTTCCGTTGGTAATTGGTATTTCAATTGAACAACCAAGAACAGATGCTTTTAAATGCGCTGGCATATCATCACTACCTTCATAAGTATGTATATAATAAGGTGCATTTTCTGGAATCATTTTGTTAAAATGACTTTCAAAATCTACACGAACACTTGGGTCTGCATCTTCATTTATGGTTAAACTTGCAGAAGTATGTTTTATAAAAACCTTAAAAAATCCTTTTTCTATTTTTTTTATTTCAGGAAACTTATCTAAAACAAAATTTGTAATGGAATGATAACCTCTTTTATAAGGCTGCAATTGTATTTCTTTTTGTTCGAAAATCATGTTTAATTCAATTTATATTTTTCGAAATTTAATAGCATTAAAATCTGTAGACTGCATTTCAAGAGCACATTATTGCTATTATTCATCATCAAAAGAAACCGTGCTTTGTCTCTCTCTATTTACATGTAATTTGGTAACATCTGGTCTAGAATAATGCCCAACACAATCAAAATTTTGCCTTTCTTCTAAAACACGATTAAAATCTAACGTTTCTATAATTAAACCTTCTTTATGTAAGACAGGTTTTATTAACCATTCTCCATCTGGTCCTGCAATACAAGAGCCTCCATTTGCCAAAACATCTGGTGCTTCTTTTAAAATTTTATCTAAATGTGGTGTATCTTCAGGAAAATCTGATTTTGCCATTAAACTAGAAACAGAAATTACAAAAGAACGCGATTCTCTTGCAATAAAACGTGTGATATCTTTAGTATTATAATCGCTCCCAGGCCACACAGCAATGTGCAAATTTTCTCCTAAACCATACAAAGCAGTTCTTGGCAGAGGCATCCAATTTTCCCAGCAGTTTAAACCACCAACTGTAAATTCTTTTAAAGGATGCACTTGCAAACCATTGCCATCTCCAGGTGCCCAAGTTAAGCGTTCGTCAAAAGTTGGTTGTAATTTTCTATGTACAGATTTTATTGCTCCGTTTTCATTTATATACACCAAACTTGCATAAATACTGTGTCCTCCTCTATTTTGAGCACGCTCCATAATGCCTAAATAAATGGCAATTTTATGTTCTTTTGCTAATTTACAAACAGCATCTAATTCACCTTTTTCAATAGTTATAGAATTACGTACATAATGTGCATGTATTTCTTTTTGGGTGGTAGAATTCCACTTTGCGCCATTAGTTAAGGCAATCCAAAACGGATATCCTGGTAATAACGCTTCACCAAAAACAATCAATTCGCAGTTTTCTTTTGCAGCGTCTTTTATAGATTTTTCAATTTTTTGCAGTGTTTTTTCTTTGTTTAACCAAACAGGAGAAATTTGTGCTAATGCTACTTTTAGGATATTGCTATTCATAATTTTAATCTATTAAAAATAGAGTTCTTAAAAACATTTCAAAAACTCAAAAGAGTACTTCTTATTTTCTATTTTAAAGGAAAACAATTAAACTTCAATACTAACCACCAAACCTTCATTACTCCTTACATTAAAAACAGTTTCGTCTTCAAAAATTAAATATTGGCCTTTAATACCTACCAAGTTTCCCTTAAAAGTGGGAGTTTTCTCTAAATTTAAACTTTTTGGCTTCTGTGGATATTTAGAAACCGGAAAATTCAAATTAGTTTCCGTATTATTTTCAATAAAATAAGCTTTTGCTTCTTCAGGAATAAATTCTTTCAATTTATCTCTCCATTCTAATAAATTAGCGTCTTCAATATCATTTTTTAGCATTTTACGCCAATTGGTTTTGTCTGCAACAAATTCTTTTAGAGCAACTTCTGTAATTCCTGCTAAATACCTATTGGGAACCTCTACAATTTCTATAGCTTCATGTGCTCCTTGATCTATCCACCTTGTAGGCACTTGTGTTTTTCTAGTAACCCCAACTTTTACATTACTAGAATTTGCCAAATACACAATATGTGGTTTTAATTGCACAGATTTTTCGTATGCTAAATCTCTATCTTCTTCACCTAAATGCGCTCTACTTAATTCTGGTTTCATAATCCAATCTCCAGCATTTGGTGTATCAAAAAAACAAGATTTACAAAAGCCTTGTCTGTAAATTTTCTTTTCTAAATGGCAGTTTAAACACTCATAAGTAACAAAATTCAAAGAAATTTCTTTATTTAATAACTGATTTACATTTAAAAAATCAGTTTTCATATCTAAATAATAGTTGATTTCTGCTCCATTTTCTGTCATCATTTTTTTTAAAACTCCTTGGTAAATCATCTTATAAATTTTAGTATTTTTATAAAAATATTTTCGCTATTGAATTACAAACGAAGATATCTATTATTTAAATTGAGATTGCTTTATCGCAAAAAAACGATTCGCAAAGACGCAAAACAAACTTACGAATTTCTATGGCTTTTCAAATTATCAATTCTATAATTTCTTGGTTTCTAAAGAAACGAAAACATCAAATTGAGTTGTTTTTAAAATACCCAAAAGATGTACAACAAGAATTATTATTAAAGCTATTAAATAAAGCTAAAAACACACAATTTGGAAAAGAACGAAATTTTTCATCTATAAAAAATCATGCAGATTTTATTAAAAAGGTGCCCATTCAAAAATATGAAACCTTTGCTCCTTTCATAGAAAAATGCAGAAAAGGCGAACAAAATATTTTTTGGCCATCAGACATTAAATGGTTTGCAAAATCTAGTGGAACCACAAATGCTAAAAGTAAATTTATACCTGTTTCTGATGATGCACTAGAATATTGTCACATGAAAGCGGGTAAAGATATGTTGTGTTTATACATTAATAACAACCCAAAAACCCAACTTTTTACAGGTAAAGGTTTGCGTTTGGGCGGTAGTTCTGAAGTATATAAAGATAATGGTTCTTATTTTGGTGATTTGTCTGCAATTATTATAGAAAATATGCCTTTTTGGGCAGATTTTAGTTCTGCTCCTAGCCAAGAAGTGGCTTTAATGAGCGATTGGGAAACCAAAATGGATGCCATAATAGATGAAACAATAGAAGAAAACATTACTAGTTTAGCAGGTGTACCAAGTTGGATGTTGGTTTTATTAAATCGGGTTTTAGAACGTACTGGAAAAGCTAACATTTTAGAAGTTTGGCCTAATTTAGAAGTTTATTTTCATGGCGGTGTAAATTTTAACCCATACAGAGAACAATACAAAAAAATTATACCGAATAAAGATTTTAAATATTACGAAATCTATAATGCTTCTGAAGGTTTTTTTGCAATTCAGGACAGAAATAATTCTAAAGAATTATTATTAATGCTAGATTATGGAATTTTCTATGAATTTATTCCAATGCACGAATATAAAGGAGAAAATTCTATTACAATTCCCATATCTGAAGTTAAAAAAGATACGGATTATGCCATAATTATTACTACCAATGCTGGTTTATGGCGTTATTTAATTGGGGATACTGTTCGTTTTACTTCTTTAGAACCTTACCGAATTAAAATTACAGGACGTACCAAACATTTTTTAAATGTTTTTGGTGAAGAATTAAATATAGAAAATGTAGAAGAAGCTTTAAGATTGGCTTGTGAAAAAACAAATGCTATTATTTTAGATTACACAGTAGGTCCTGTTTTTATGGAAGGTAAAGAAAAAGGTGGACATGAATGGATGATAGAATTTAAAGATAAACCAAAATCTTTAGGTTATTTTACAGAGGTTTTAGACAACGCTTTAAAATCTTTAAATTCTGATTATGAAGCTAAACGTTATTTAAATATAACTTTAATGCCTCCTAAAATACACCAAGCCAAAGAAGGTTTATTTTACAGTTGGCTAAAGAAAAACAACAAATTAGGTGGCCAACATAAAGTACCTAGATTGTCTAATACCAGAGATTTTTTAGAGGAATTACTTGTTTTGCAAAATTCTTAAAACTGGTTAAACCTCTCATTTATAAACATTAAAAAAATGAATTCTTTTTTTGAACAACATGCAACTTTTATAGCAGACAATCCTAAATTTATAGAAGATTTTCAAGGAATAATGCATTATGAACAACACCCAAAAAACACCATTTTACACGAAGCTGGTAAGGTTTGTGATTATATGTATCTTATAATTTCTGGTATTGCTCGTGTTTTTTATTTTATAGAAGATAAAGATGTTAGCTGTCACTTTGCTGCAGAGCAAGAAACTTTTACGGCAATAGATAGTTTTATCCAACGTAAAAAAAGCAAATATTTTGTAGAAGCTTTAGAAGATTTAGAGGTTTTTAAAATAGCACATTCAGATTTAGAAAACTTGTTTACTTCTACTCCAAAATACGAACGTTTTGGCCGTCTTTTTTTACAACAATTATATATTGATTTGGTAGAAAGGTTAGACAATTTGCAATTAAAAACGGCACAAGAACGTTACGAGATTCTGTTAGAAAAAAAGCCTTACTTAATTCAAAGAATTACCTCTAAACATATTGCTTCTTACTTAGGGGTAACTCCTGAAACACTTAGTAGAATAAAAAAATAATTTTTATTGATAATTGTCAAGTAGTAATTATTATAGGCAACATAAATTTGCTTAAAATTACTATTTGATGACAACTTATCAAGCACTACAAAAGTTTTACAAAGAAAACAACTTCCCTATAGACGGAGGTGAAAGCGATGCTTATTTTAATTTAAAATTTCAGTTTTTTACACTAAAACTTCCCAATTTTAAATTCAGGAAAGAGGTTATTTATATTCACGACATTCAGCATATTTTAAACAATTGCGACACTACTTGGAAAGGTGAAGCATTTATTGCTGGCTGGGAAATAGGCACAAAAATGTGGAAACACATTCCTATAGGTTTTATCAGTTTATGGGCAATGGGATTTTCTTTACTTAATCACCCAAAACAGCTTTTAAAAGGATACAAAACTGGTATTAACACTAAAAACATCTTAGACCTACAATTAAAAAAAGACACTCTTTTACAACTCCCTATTTCCGATTTAAAAACGGCCTTACAAAAAGAGCATGCCACACCTATGAATTGGTTGGTGTTTCTGTTTTGGTGTTTCACCAGTCTAATTGTTTTTCTATTTCCATTATTACTAATTATTACTTGCATCATTCTATTATGAAAAAAACACTCATAATTAACGGACACCCAGATAAAAAAAGTTTTTGTTACGCACTTCATAAAGCATACAAAAAAGGAGCTCTAAAAACCACTACAGAACTTAAAGAAATTTATGTAACAGATTTAGAGTTTAACCCCAATTTAGAGTTTGGTTACAGAAAACGGACAACATTAGAGCCCGATTTATTGGAGGCTCAAGAAAAAATAAAATGGGCAGACCATATTGTATGGATTTACCCTGTTTGGTGGGGCTCTTATCCTGCAATTTTAAAAGGTTTTATTGATCGTGTTTTTTTACCCGGTTTTGCTTTTAAAAAAAGAGACAATTCTCAATGGTGGGATAAATTTTTGACTGGTAAAACATCAAGAATAATTTCTACTTTAGACCAACCAACATGGTATTATAAACTGATAAATAAACAACCAAGCAATTGTGCTATTAAAAAACTGACTTTAAATTTTATTGGTATTAAAAAAGTAAACTTTACAACCATAGGCTCTTTAAGATTATCTAAAGACTCTTATAGAACAAATTGGTTACAAAAAGTAGAAAAATTAGGTGCTTTAAATAGGTAATTTAAGACTTATACTTCTCTATATTTTTGACTAATAATTATTACTTTTACTCAAAAATATAGATTAGCCAATGAAAGTAATAAACTTCACTGAAATTCAAATTAAAAATTATATAGAAAAAATTAGACCTCCTAAAGAAATTCGAGAACAAGTAGACATCTCATATTCTATCATAAAAAACACCATAGAAATTTTTGAAATTAGACCAGATTGGATTGATGAAAAAACAAAAATAAACATACCTGTAGCAAGGGCTAAATATATTAAAAGCAGAAAAATATGGAGAATCTATTGGTTAAACTCTTCTGACAAATGGCTACCATATAAACCCAGCCCAGAAGTAAATAGGTTTTCTGACTTTATTACTCTTTTAGAAAAAGATACAAACAACTGTTTTTGGGAATAAACAACAGGTTCAAATTTATATTTTACGTTCTACAACGTAATCAATCATCATTTGTAAAGATTTTTTATATTCAGATTCTGAAAAATCGTTTAGTATAGCTAATGCTTTTGCTTTATAAGCATTCATTTGATTGGTAGTATATTCTATACCTCCATTTTCTTTTACAAACGCGATAACTTCTTTTACACGAACCTTATTTTTATTGTGCTTTTTTATTGAGTTAATTAACCAGGTTTTATCCTTTTTAGAACAGCTGTTTAACGTATAAATTAAAGGTAAAGTCATTTTTTGCTCTTTAATATCTATACCTGTTGGTTTGCCTATTTTAGCGTCTGAATAATCAAACAAATCATCTTTTATTTGAAATGCAATACCAATATACTCGCCAAATTTGCGCATTTGCTGCACACAATCTTGATTTGCACCAACAGATGCTGCACCAATACCACAACAAGCAGCAATTAAGGTTGCTGTTTTTTTTCTGATAATATCAAAATAAATGGCTTCTGTAATGTCTAATTTTCTTGCTTTTTCTATTTGTAAAAGTTCACCTTCACTCATTTCTCTAACGGCGATAGAAATTAATTTTAGCAAATCAAAATCTTCATTATCTATAGAAAGTAATAACCCTTTAGAAAGCATAAAATCTCCCACTAGAACTGCAATTTTATTTTTCCATAATGCATTTATAGAGAAAAAACCTCTACGTCTATTGCTATCATCTACAACATCATCATGCACTAAAGTTGCTGTGTGAATTAATTCTACCACAGCTGCTCCTCTGTAAGTTCTTTCATCAAAACCACCATCAGAAACCATTTTTGCCACCAAAAAAACAAACATTGGGCGCATTTGTTTTCCTTTTCTGCGCACAATATAATAGGTAATTCTATTTAAAAGTGGTACTTTAGAAAGCATGGATTCTTTGAATTTTTCTTCAAAGAGTTCCATTTCATTCTTAATAGGTAATTTTATAAGTTCTACTGGTTTCATCTATATCAAAAATAAAGAATAAATTTGGTTTTTAAATCTTTAAAATCAACTTTTGTATTATGCAAAAATCAGTATTATTTATAGCGGTTTTATTATTTAGCAGCTTATTTTATAGCCAAAATAAAAAAGAACAATTTCCTTTAAATGCATTGGGTATTTATAAGGGTGATTTAACCATTTCTAGCAATAAAGGAGTGCAAATTGTACCTATGGAGTTCCATTTATTGAAAACGGAAAAAACCAACACGTTCAAATATGTAATTGTGTATAAAAATAAACCTAGAAACTATACCTTGATTACAAAAGATTTAAAAAACGGCATTTTTAATATCGATGAAAATAATGGAATTGTACTTCCTGCAAAATATGCTAACAATGTGCTGTATAGCTTTTTTGAAGTGAATGGTAATTTTTTAAGCTCTAGATTATTATTTAAAAACAATAGCTTAGATTTTGAAATTCTTTTTACTGCAATCAAAAATAAAATTACAACAGGTGGTACTTCTACAGCAATACCAAAAGTATTTGGCTACCCAATTACTACTGTTCAAAAAGCAGTTTTAATAAAACAATAATTTAAGCTTTATTTGCCAATTGACCACAAGCAGCATCAATATCCTTACCTCTACTTCTTCTTACATTTACAGTAATATCATGCATTTCTAAGTTAGAAATATAATTGTTTATTGCAGAAGAACTGGCTTGCTGAAATTCCCCATCGTCTATTGGGTTGTATTCTATTAAATTTACTTTGCAAGGCACATATTTACAAAAGTCTACTAATGCTTTTATGTCTTCTTTTCTATCGTTAATGCCGTCCCAAACTACATATTCATAGGTAATAGTTCTTTGGGTTTTCTCATACCAATATTCTAAAGATTCTCTTAAATCTTTTAAAGGAAATGTAGTATTAAAAGGCATTATAGAAGTTCTAACTTCATCTATTGCAGAATGTAAAGAAACTGCTAAATTAAATTTTACTTCTTCATCTGCCATTTTTTTTATCATTTTTGGCACACCAGAAGTAGAAACTGTAATTCTTTTAGAAGACATACCTAAGCCTTCTGGAGAAGTTATCATTTCTATCGATTTTAATACGTTTTTGTAGTTCATAAGAGGTTCTCCCATTCCCATAAACACAATATTGGTTAATTTTTTATTGTGATATAATCTGCTTTGCTTATCTATAACTACAACTTGATCGTAAATTTCATCTGGGTTTAAATTACGCATTCTTTTTAAACGAGAAGTTGCACAAAACAAACAATCTAAACTACAACCAACTTGACTAGAAACACAGGCTGTTGTTCTTTTTGGTGTTGGTATTAAAACGGATTCTACCACCAAACCATCGTGCAGTTTTATACCGTTTTTAATAGTTCCATCGTTACTTTTTTGCATGGAATCTACTTTTATATGGTTAATAACAAAGTTGGCTTCTAACATTTCTCTGGTTTGTTTAGAAATGTTTGTCATGGCTTCAAAAGTGTGTAGTGATTTGCTCCAAAGCCATTCATAAACTTGGTTTCCACGAAATGCTTTATCGCCATTTTGTACAAAAAAATCTCTTAATTGTTCTTTAGTTAAGGCTCTGATGTCTTTCTTTTGAATCAAGTTTTCTAGTTTTTAAAATGCTTTGGCAAAAATACAATATAATTTGAAGTTATTACTGTTGTTGGCAAACTGTTGCGTTAGTGATTGCAATGGCATCCTTTTTATTTGTTTCGGCTTTTAGGAACATTTTTAAAAATGCACTTTTTACGTTTGAGAATTTTCTGAATTAAATACAGCGCAAATAAAAAGATATAATGGAAAGCACGACTATATCCTGATGGTAAGCAGGATATAGGAACGCCCAAATAGAAATAAAAAAACTGATGATTAGATAAATAATCATCAGTTTTAAGTGTATATTTTTTAAGAAAAGTGGGTTAAATAATTAACATTGCGTCTCCGTAAGTCGAGAATTTATAGCCTTCTTTTATTGCTTCTTTGTAAGCTTCCATTACAAAATCATAACCACCAAATGCAGCGGCTTGCATTAAAAGTGTAGATTTTGGTGGATGAAAGTTGGTAATCATCGCATTGGCAATGCTAAAATCATGCGGTGGAAAAATAAATTTATTTGTCCAACCATTATATGGATTTAATTGCTGATTAGAAGAAACAGAAGATTCTACAGTACGCATAACTGTTGTACCTACAGCGCAAATTCTTCTTTTTTCTGCTTTTGCTTTATTAATCATATCTGCAGAAGCAACAGGAATATCTATTTGCTCAGAATCCATTTTATGTTTTGATAAATCTTCTACCTCAACATCACTAAAAGTACCTAAACCAACATGCAAAGTCATTTCTGCAAAGTCTATTCCTTTAATTTCGAAACGCTTTAAAAGGTGTTTAGAAAAGTGCAAACCTGCAGTTGGTGCTGCAACAGCTCCTTCGTTTTTTGCAAAAATAGTTTGGTAACGCTCTTCGTCTATTTCTTCTACTTCTCTATTAATTTCTTTTGGTAATGGTGTTTGCCCTAATTCTAACAATTTTGCTCTAAATTCTTCATAAGAACCGTCAAACAAAAAACGCAAAGTTCTTCCTCTAGAGGTTGTGTTGTCTATAACTTCTGCTACTAAACTATCATCTTCTCCGAAAAATAATTTATTACCAATTCTAATTTTTCTTGCAGGATCTACTAAAACGTCCCATAATCTATTTTCTGCATTTAGTTCTCTTAATAAGAAAACTTCTATTCTTGCGCCTGTTTTTTCTTTATTACCAAACATTCTGGCAGGAAAAACCTTGGTGTTGTTTAACATTAAAACATCACCTTCATCAAAATAGTTAATAACATCTTTAAAAACTTTATGTTCTATAGTGCCTTCTTTTCTGTTTAAAACCATTAAACGAGACTCATCTCTATGATCTGCAGGATATTTTGCTAGTAATTCTTCTGGTAATTCAAATTCAAAATTCGATAATTTCATACGTATATTTTCTTAGAAAAGTGGCAAATATACGATATGGGAATAGGCGTTGTCAAGCATTTGCCAATATATCTTTACAAATTATCTATTTTAATACCAATTTGTTGCATATTGTCCCAAAAACTTTGGAACGATTTTGTAACCACTTCTGCATTTAAAATTTTAATAGGCACTTTTAATGCTAAAGGTGCAAAAGCCATTGCCATTCTATGGTCATTATAAGTTTTTATGGCAATATTTTTGTTTATAGTTATTGATTTTTCTAAATGCAAACTTTCGTTTGTTACAGAAATTGATGCACCTAAATTGGTTAACTCTTCTTTTAAAGCTTCTAAACGGTCTGTTTCTTTAATTTTTAGCGTATGTAAACCTGTTAAATTACAGGCAACACTTTCAGAAAAACAAGTTACTGCAATGGTTTGTGCAATATCTGGTGCGTTTTTTAAATTAATTTCTAAGGCATCCGTTTTACTTTCTTTTTCTTTTTTTAGGGTGATGAAATTATCTCCAAAAATAGTTGAAACGCCAAAATGTTGGTAAATTTCTGCCAAACAACAATCGCCTTGTAAACTTTCTTTTTTGTAAGCAGATAATTTTATTTCTGAACCTATTGCTGCTGATGCAATTATAGAATAAAAATAACTTGCAGAAGACCAATCTGACTCTACAACAACGGTTTGTTTCTCGATAGATTTTTTAGGAAAACCTGTTATAATATTTTCTTTAAAACTTGTTTCAATTCCTAATTGATTTAACAAACTCAAAGTCATATTAATATAAGGAATTGAAGTTATTTTACCAACCAACTCAATTGTTAAACCATTTTCTAATTTAGAAGCTATTAATAATAATGAAGAAATATATTGGCTACTAACATTACCATTTATAGCAACTTTAGCCTTGGTAATTTTTTGTCCTTTAACTCTAATTGGTGGGTAACCAACTTTAGCTTCATAGGTAATTACTGCTCCTAAATCTTTTAATGCATTTACCAAAATTTCTATAGGCCTGTTTTGCATACGTTCAGAACCTGTAAGTACTACTTCTCTACCTTCTTTTACGGCAAAATAAGAAGTTAAAAAACGCATTGCAGTACCTGCATGACCAATATCTACCGTTTCTTTAGCTGTAGCTAACGCGTGTTGCATGTGCACAGAATCGTCTGAATCTGACAGGTTAGCTATGGTTAATTCTGGAAACAAGTTTTGTAAAATCAATAATCTGTTAGATTCGCTTTTAGAACCTGAAATTGTTATTTCTTCCTTTATTTTTTTATCTGCTAAAACATTTAACAATATGTCCATTCTAAAAAATGATTTTAATTCTTATTTTTAAATTTTAAATTACCAAAAAACCGTGTGAAAAAATATTTTTTTTGGCTTTTTGCTTCTTTTTAACTGCAAACCCCAAAGTTAATGCACAAAAGAAATCTACCAAAGTTTCTAACGAAAATTTTAATGCAATAACCTACAGAAATATTGGCCCATTTAGAAGTGGCAGAAGTGCTGCTGTTACTGGCGTAACCAATAAAGCAAATCTTTTTTATATGGGTGCAACTGGCGGTGGTGTTTGAAAAACTACAGATACTGGTAACACTTGGCAGCATATTTCTGACGGATTTTTTGGAGGTTCTGTAGGTGCTGTTGCTGTTTCTGAATCTGACAATAATGTAATTTATGTTGGAATGGGAGAAAAAACCGTTCGTGGAAATGTTTCTTCTGGAGATGGTATTTGGAAATCTGAAAACGCCAGAAAAACTTGGAAACATATTGGACTAAAAAATTCTAGACATATTACCAGAGTTAAAATTCACCCAAAAAACCCAAATATTGTTTTTGCTGGAGTTATGGGAGATTTATACAAACAAAGGTTTACCAACTGGAGTTTATGGAATTTTTGGTGTTACATTTTATCTTATAAATTCTGATATTGTGTATGCTTTAATTGAATATAAAAAAATGCAGCAAAACTAGTAGTTTGAAATAGCTTCATTTTAAAGTCAAAATCAACATTAAAAAATAAACCTGCCATAAACTGTCTAAAAGCAAACATTGCAAATAAAATATATATCTATAAATTTGTAAGTATTTAGCTAAAGATAACGAATTGATTAATTCAATTTACTTTTTTACATTTTTATTTAACTTATCATTTACCTCTTTCAATTTCATTATTTCATTTTCTTGTTAGTAATCCACAATCCGTAGAAAAAACAGATAAATATTTTAATTCCCCAGAAAGATTTCCATTTTCCATCTGCAAAATTTACTTGATTTACTTTAGCAAAATCACCAGCAAAAATATCGCGCCAACTGTTCATAAATAAAGAAATTAAGGTAACCATTATAAAGAATGGAATGGCAACTTTGGCTAAATTTCTCCAGAAAACAGGTTGTTTAATTTTTTCTAAAAAAGTCATTTTTATTTTAATTTTTCGTTGTTATGATGGCGATTGTGGTCTCGTTTTGTTTTAATAGCTAACTTTTTATCAAAAGCATCTTGCAAATTTATTCCTGTTTGGTTTGCTAAGCATAAAACTACAAACATCACATCTGCCAACTCTTCTCCTAAATCTTTATTTTTATCAGATTCTTTTTCGCTTTGTTCTCCATAACGTCTTGCAATAATACGTGCAACTTCACCAACTTCTTCTGTTAATTGCGCCATATTTGTAAGCTCATTAAAATAACGTACACCATGATTTTTAATCCAATCGTCTACTTGTTTTTGTGCGTTTTCTATGTTCATTTTTAAAAATTTAAGAAAAACAAAGTTACAAAGTATAAGAGAGAGTTTGGTTAGAATAATTTAGTTTGTCTGTAAATTTATTTTCTTATAACTTCTTTAACGCCGAATTTACGTGCTTAAAATGACTATATATTTAAATTAAGTTATGGTACATTTAAAAATCGAATTTCAAACAAATCCAAAGGTATAATTTAATACCTTTACAATCACTATGAAATACCCATTAGAAAACTTAGATGATACTGAATTTGAAAATCTAGTAGCATTAATATGTAGCGAGATTTTAGGAATAGGTACCGTGGTATTTTCTAAAGGTACGGATTTCGGAAAAGATGCTAAATTTTATGGGAAAGCAAATAGGTATCCAAGCGAATCAAAGCCTTGGGAAGGTAAAGTTGTTATTCAAGCGAAACATACAGTAAAAATAAATGCTAGTTGTTCTGACAGTTCTTTTCAAACAATAATAAAGAATGAGATAATACCAGCCATAAATATTTTAAAAGAAGCTGATAAAATAGATTATTACTTACTTTTTACAAATAGAAAATTAAGCGGAGGAAAAGATGCAAAAATTGAAGATGTTTTTGAAAATGAAGTTGGAATTGAAAATAGACTGATTGGATTAGAAACTATAGATTTTTGGATAAATCAATATCCAAAAATTGCTAGAACCTTAAATAAACTTTTACTTCCTTTAAGTTTTGATGAAAATGATTTAAAAGAAATAATAAATTCCTTTAGTAAAGTAGATAAGAAAAAAGGTAATTTACCTAAAATACCTAAAAGAGATATTGAAAAGAAAAATGAGCTAAATAATTTAAGTAAAGATTATTTTAATAATGTAATTAAAAGAAACCTTTTATATATAGAGCAAATCAGAGAATTTTTAACAAATCCAATTAATACAGAGTATTTAGGAAAATATGAAAATACAATTGATGATATAAATGAGGAAATTGTTGTACATAGAGATGAATTTGACAAGTTCGATTTAATCTTTAATTATTTATACAAATTTATCGTAGAAAATAATCCAGAATTAAAATCTAATAGAAGTTTAGTTCGTCTATTCTTGCATTATATGTATTATAACTGTGACATTGGAATTAATGAATAAATTATGCTAACACCATCAAAACATACAAACATTAAATACTCTGTAATTTATATTGCAGGCAAAGTTTTGGGCTTTCTAAAAAAGGAAACCTTAATAAAGTATGAAGATTTAAAAGAAATGTTAGTAAGTGAAATTGGTGTAAATGCAAAAAACAATATCGATTATTCTTTAACCTTTTTATTTTCTATTGGCAAAATAGAATACTTGAAAAACATTGACGCAGTTACTTTAATCAACGACAATAATGAGGATTAGTAGAATATATTCTAATAAAAATTTCAAGAATATTGAATTTAATGAAAAATTCAATGCTATTGTTGCGTCAAAACAATCGAATGAAAAGAAAGATACACACGGCTTAGGTAAATCAACACTAATTAGAGTTATTGATTTTTTACTCATATCAAGTTATAATAAGAATACAGATAAATTATTAGGTAATAATCTTTTTATTGGTCAAGAGTTTTATGGAGAATTCAAACTAAATAATGGAAAATTTTTGGTTATTAAACGTGCAATAAATACAGCTACTAAAGTATTTTTCAAATTAAATGACTCTAAGCTAAATGGTTTTAAATTGGATATTGATTGGGATAAAGAATTAACATTCAAAAAAGCAAGAGCAAAATTTAATGAATACCTAGATTTTAATGTATTACCCAATTGGGATTATAGAAAATCCATAACCTATTTTTTAAGAAGTCAACAAGATTTTTTAGATGTTTTTAAATTGAATAAATTTAAAGGCAAACATAAAGATTGGAAACCATTTGTTTTTGATTTACTTGGATTTAACGGATCTCTAATTTTAGAAAAATTAGAGATTGAAGAAGAAATAGACGACTTAAAGAAAAGAATACAAACTTTAAGGCTAGAAGCACAAATAGATCCTTCTGAGAAAGACAGATTAGACGGGCTTTTAGAGATAAAGAAAATTGAACTTTCAGAGATTAAAAACCAAATAGATAAATTCAATTTTTTTAAAGAAGATATTCATACAAACAAACAACTTGTTGAGGAAATAGACATAAAACTTCAGGCATTCAATACAGATAGGTATAGAATTTCATATGAAATAAATAAAATAGAATCTTCACTGTATGAAATAAATGATTATGTTGACGATAAAGAAATTAATAGTCTATTTGAAGATGTAAACTTGTATTACCCTGAGCAATTAAAAAAGGAATATGACGATTTAATTAATTTTCAAAAATCCTTAACAACAGAACGCAAAGAGTATCTTTCTGAAACTTTAAGTCTGTTAAAAGCTGATTATACAAATTTAAACAAAAGTATTAAAGAAATTGAATCTCAAAAAAGTGACTTATTGTCTTTATTAACAGAAAAGGACAGTTATTTTAAATTTAAAGAGTATCAGAAAAAAACAATTGGTATTGAGGTCGAAATTGAGCGTATTAAAGATAAATTAAAAGCCATAGACAGCACTTTAATTTTAGAAAACGATATAAAAGACAAGCGAGAAATAATAAATGATAAAATTACAGAATTAAAGAAATCTTTAACTGAAAGAAAACACTCAAACATTAATAAAGTTTTTAACTCAATAATAAAAGAAATATTAGATACAAATGCTCTAATTTCATTAAAGTTAAATAATCAAGGGAATGTCGAGTTTAATGCTGACTACCAAAACAAAACTGATTTATTAAAAACTTCTGAATCACAAGGAACAACATATAAAAAATTACTTTGCGTTGCATTTGACTTATCACTATTAGTTAATTATTCGGATAATTCATTCTACAAATTTGTTTATCACGATGGAGTTTTAGAAGGTTTGGATGACAGAATTAAAATTAGATATATAAATCTAATAAAAGAGTTTTGTGAAGAATATGACTTACAATATATAGTAACTTTAATTGACTCTGATTTCCCGAAAGATAAGCCTGATTTAATTGAAGATAAAGATATTTGTCTAAGACTAAACGATAAAGACAATTCTGGAAAGTTATTTTTAAACAGTTTCTAAAAAAACGGCATCACAACAATGACTATAAGTAATTGCCCGTTCTCGCCTACTTTGAAAATTCCTTTGAAATTTCCAACTTGGTGCGTCTTTACAAAGTTAACTTCTAACTAACTCAACTAGTAATAGTCGAGAACACAAACAAATCTCAAAATCACTTCCACTTAATTCCACAACCCACGCTAGGTTTTTGGTGTTCTATAACTGGTTTATTTTGCAGTAAATTTTCTAAAGCTAAACGCATATCTTCTCCTGTAACAGGTTTTCCATTTCCTGGTCTAGAATTGTCTAATTGGCCATGATATACTGTTTTTAATTCTGCATCAAAAATATAGAAATCTGGTGTACAAGCTGCATCGTAACTTTTTGCTACTTCTTGTGTTTCGTCATATAAATAAGGAAAAGGAAAGTTTTCTTCTTTTGCCAGTTGTTTCATTAAATGTGGTGCATCTTGCGGATAATTTTCAACATCATTTGCACTTATTGCAATAAAATTAATTCCTTTTTGTTGGTATTCATTTGCCATTTTTACCAACGCTTTATTAACGTGAATTACAAACGGACAATGGTTGCAAATAAACATAATTACAGTTCCTTTTGTTCCTTTTAAATCGTTTAAAGAATAGTTTTTATCATCAACTGTATTGATTAAAGTAAATTCTGGCGCTTTTGTGCCAATTCTAAATTCGTTAGATTCTGTTCTTGCCATATCTTGGTTTTTAGTTGTTGGTTGTTTGGTTGTCATTTCGACTTTGTGGAGAAATCTGATAATTAAATCTACAGATTGCTTCAATCGTACCTCTTTCGCAATGACTTTAATTCTTCTGCTAAAGCT
This sequence comes from uncultured Polaribacter sp., assembly GCF_947495205.1. Taxonomy (GTDB): domain Bacteria; phylum Bacteroidota; class Bacteroidia; order Flavobacteriales; family Flavobacteriaceae; genus Polaribacter. The sequence goes on from NZ_CANLXV010000008.1 coordinate 128,129, forward strand.
TGCGCACAAAGATAACCACCTGTCCATGCATTCTGAAAGTTAAATCCGCCAGTTACAGCATCAATATTTAAAACTTCACCTACAAAAAAGAGGTTTTTATGCAATTTACTTTCAAAATTCTTGAAATTTATTTCTTTTAAATCTACGCCACCAGCGGTTACAAATTCGTCTTTAAAAGTAGTTCTACCATTTGCATTGTAAACACCTTTAGTTAATTGTTTTGCTAATTTTTCTAGTTGATTATTATTTAAATCTGCCCAATTCTGCGTTTTAGAAATATCAGAAAACAATACAAAACGTTCCCAAAGTCTTTTAGAAATTTCTGCAAAAGGAGATTTTAAAATTACTGTTTTTCTAGGTTCTTTCTTTTTTAAATTCAATAAAACGTTTAAAACCTTGTCTGTCGGTCTAGACAACCAGTTTACCTCTACATTGTATTGATACTTTTTATCTGCTAAAATTCTTGCGCCAAAGGCGGATAATTTTAAAACTGCAGGTCCACTCATGCCCCAATGTGTTATTAACAAAGGACCAGAGGCTTCTAACTTTGTGCCAACAATATTTACAGTAGCATTTGGAACAGCAATGCCTAATAAATCTACAATTCTTTTATCATTGATGTTAAACGTAAATAAAGAAGGTACAGGTGCTATAACAGTATGATTTAATGTTGTACACAATTCCCACACTTTTTTAGAACTTCCTGCTGCAATTACCACTTTATCTGCTTCAAAATTTTTATTTTTTGTTTGAACAATCCACTTCTTTTCTTGTTGAATTATAGCATTTACGCCATGATTTGTTAAGACTTTTACACCTAATATATCAACTGCTTTTTGAAAACAATCTATTATTGCCTGACTTGTATTTGCTTCTGGAAAAACACGATTATCTGCTTCTATTTTTAAAGGCACGCCTCTATCATCAAACCATTCAAAAGTATCGCCTGTCATAAATTTATGGAAAGGACCCAATAATTCTTTTTCTCCTCTTGGATAAAATTTCACCAATTCTTTTGGTTCAAAACAAGCATGCGTAACATTACATCTACCACCACCAGAAATTTTTACTTTCTGTAAAACATCTTTTCCTTTTTCTAAAATTGTAATGTCTAAATCTGGTTGCTGTTCTTTTGCATTAATTGCCGTAAAATAACCTGCTGCTCCACCACCAATAATAATTATTTTTTTCATAAAATCATTTCTGCATAAGTAAGTATTGTTTCAAATCCTTTATTTTTAAAATAACTTGGTGTTTTTTCGTTTCCTGTTACTAAAACAAAATCTCCTCCCCAAGCTCCCAAACTTTTAATTTCTCCTAAATTATAGTCAGAAAATAATTTTTCTTTTACAGGTTTTAGTTTGATGATATTGCTAATAATCTGTTCGTGCTCAACAATTAATTTATTTAATTCTGCAACTGTTTTTGTTTTTGAAAAATCATTAGAAATCTCCGAAATTCTTTTAATTTCTTTACTAAAATCGTCTCCACTTTCTCTAAATTTTGCAATACCATCTTTAGAATCTTGTTTTTGATTTAAGTGTACAAAAAATAAATTTTCTTTAAAACTTGGGTTAAATGCTACTTGTTTTACAACTGGCTTTTTATTTTCTATTTGATAAAAAATTGGCGAATCATTCTGTGCGCAAGCAATATCGTAACCACTTCCTTTAAAAGAATTCCATAATAATTGAAAAGCATCTACTTTTGCCCAACTTGCAATAGAATTTATTAGGGTTGATGAGCTACCTAAACCCCAATTTCTTGGGAATGTTAAATTTGTTTTTACAACAAAACCGTTTTCTGTGTCTAAAAAGTCTGGATTCATTCTTTTGGCTTCCTTTAAAATATCTAACAAGGTTTCTGCTATAAATTCTGCGCTACCTTCTTTATTAGAATTAAAACTACAATTTATTAAACGTAGTTTTTTTAGATCGAAAACGGCTTCAAACCAACAATCTCCTTTGCTTGTAAAGCTACCCCAAATAATTTCTGATTCCTTTATTTTTTCAACAACTAAATCTTGCCCAAATTTTGTGGGTAATGCTAAAGATTTTGCACCATCTAAAACTAGGTATTCTCCTGTTAACAATAATTTTCCGTTAGAATAAAAATGCATTAGATTAAATTAAATTGTTTAAAATGATGAGTAAAATGTTTTACATGAAATTTCTCCCAATAATCAGCATTCAACTCTCCAAAAAAAGGATGATTTTCTGTTTTTGAAGACGTAAAATGTTTTTGAAATTCATCAATTTGAATGAATAAATCGTCTATAGATTCCTGCAAAGAATCAAATTTAACTGGTGTTGGTTCTTCAGATAACAAAGACGCTTTAAAACCAATTTGCAATTCGTTTTCTGTATCTAAAAAAGCTTTTCTTCTATTAGATTTTTCTTCTTCAACAAAATAATCTGCTTTTACACTACCATTAGAAATTCTCATTAAAAAACTCAAATGTTCTACCATTTGTTGACTATTCATCTTCCCAAAAAGAGGTTTTGTATCCATTTTTAAAGTAGAAAGTAAATTTCTTACTTCGGTTTTATTTGTAAAGTTTACCCAATTTATAGCTTTCCTAATTTCTTCAAACTTAGAAACTACTGCAGCGTGTGATACCGTTTTGTCTTCAAAATAAGTTTCAATTTTATTTTTTTCAACATTATTAGCACCTAATTGATTTAAAATATTTTGCAAATGCATTTTCATATGCCCATGCTGAATTCCTTTTGTTGTTAAAGCTCTTAAAGCCGCAAAATTTTGAGCTAAACCAGCGGCTGCAATAATTTGCATTAACTCTTTAGCAGAAGGCTTTTGTAAAAGCTCTAGAGATAATTTTGCCAAAGGATGCAAAGCAGTTAAACCACCTACAGTTCCTAGAGCTAAGGGAATATCTATCCAAAATCTAAAAACATCATTTTTTATAGTGCAATAAGATAAACTTGTGTATTCTCCATTTCTTGATGCGTATGCATGTGCGCCAGCTTCAATGGCTCTAAAATCGTTTCCTGTAGCCAAAACAACAGCGTCAATTCCGTTCATAATCCCTTTATTATGAGTAACTGCTCTGTAAGGTTCTATGGCTGCTATTTTTACAGCTTGCTCAAATTTCTGAGCAAATTTCTGCGGATTTTCTCCGCCCAATTCTTCAACTTTACAAGAAACCTCTGCCCTTACTACGCATTCTGGCACGTAATTAGAAAGAATACTCATTACAATTTCTATGGTATCATTTCTAAATTGATTTGCAATGGCTTCTAAACAAGAATTTATGAAATTTGCACCCATAGAATCCTTAGTTTCAAAAGTAACGTGCAATTGGTAATAATTTTCTAATTTATGGGTTTTATCAACCAATTGTATATCTAAAATTCCACCACCACGTTTTTCCATATTTTTGGTAATAGAAGCCGTAGCTGCAAATAATTCTGTTTTATTTTTATTAAAATACGACTCTAAATCTGCCTTTTTACCAGCAAATAGAAAATGAACTTGCCCAATTTTAGTAGTTCCTAAAACAGTAGTTTTAAATCCACCTCTTGTACTCCAAAACTTTGCGACTAAAGCTGCTGCTGCCACCACAGAGCTTTCTTCAATAACCATTGGCACTGCATAGGTTTTGTTATTAATCACAAAATTTGGCGCAACGCCCAGTGGTAAGTAAAAATTAGAAATGGTATTTTCTATAAAATCATCATGTAATTGCTGCAATTTTTCATCAGCATTAAAATACTGTTTTAGTATGGCTGTAGCATTTGTATTATTTTGAAAGTAGTTTTTTGCCAACCACTTAATTTTTTCTTCTTTAGTAAATTTTGAAAAACCGGAAATAATTTTAGACATGGATATTCTTATTTGCTTTGAATACAAAGATAATTTAATCTGTATTACAGCCCATATTTAATGCCTTGAATAAATAGCATAATTATAAAAAATAAAAATCTATTAAATATCTATTAAATAATTCGTAAAATAAAGTTAATGTTTTAAATATCAGATAATTAAAACAAATTTTATCATAGAATAATTCAATTAAAACCCATTTTTTTTAAGCTATTTCTAAATTATCTTTGAAATGGACAAAAATTAAATATAAACATATGAGAAATTTAAGCGCATTAGCAATTGTAGGGACTTTTTTGTTCTCTAGTTGTGCAGTAGTAAGACCAGGAGAAGTTGGCATTAAACAAACTTTAGGTAAATTCTCTAAAGAAGTTAAAACCCAAGGTACTGTAGTTTATAATCCTCTATTAAGTAGAGTAATTAAGGAATCTACAAAAACAAGTAACATTAAACTTATTTTAAGTTTACCCAGTAAAGAAGGTTTAAGTGTAGACAGTGAAATTTCTATTTTATATAGATTGCAAGCCAACAAAGTAGCTTCTGTATTAGAAAATTTAGGTCAAGACTATGAATCTGTGATTACAAGTGTATTTCGCTCTGCAGCATCTGATGTTTGTGCTCAATTTTTTGCTAAAGATATGCACTCTGGTATGAGAGCTTCTATTGAAGCAGAAATACTAAAGAAAATGAAAGTAAATCTTGAAAAACAAGCAGACGGAATTGATTTAATTGCCGTTTTAATGAAAAGAATTCGTTTGCCTAGAGGTTTAGCGAGTTCTATAGAAAGAAAACTACAGGCAGAACAAGATGCTATGCGTATGAAGTTTGTATTAGACCAAGAAAAATTAGAGGCAGAAAGAAAAATTATAAACGCGAAAGGTGAAAGAGACGCGCAACTAATTATCGCAGAAGGTTTAACAAGCGGAATTATAAGGCTTAAAGCAATTGAAGCTTTTAGAGAATTGGCAAAATCTAATAATTCAAAAACAATTATAACAGATGGTAAAACACCTTTAATTATAGGCGAGGAAGAAAAAAAATAAAAAGTAAATTTTAATTACTGTGAAAGCTCTTGATACAATTTCTATATCAAGAGCTTTTTTTGTAAAAACTGTTAAAATTTTAATCATTTTATAGTTTTCAAGTCAATTTCAAGTGTTTTTTTGGCAATTTTCCGTAAACTTGAAAAAGATTTATTAAACCAAATATTTCATGAAAAAAATAATATTTTTAATAGGAATAATTTCTATGACTAGTTGTAAAAAAAACAATGTAAACTCCACTAACAACACAACCGGCAGCAAAGCAATTACTTTAGAAGAAATTTGGGATGGTACATTTTCTCCTGAGAAAATGAACGCTTTAAACGCTATGAATGGTGATTTTTATTCGTTATTAAATACAGATAGTGATGGAAATACCACTGTAGACAAATACAGTTATAAAACTTTAGAAAAAGTTGCTACTTTAGTAAACAGTAAATCTTTAGATGCAATTGATAGTTTTTTTTCTTACAGCTTTAATAAAGACGAAACTTCTGTAATTTTAGGTACTAATTTTAATAAAATATACAGACATTCTTTTACAGGTACCTTTTATTATTACAATCTAGAAACACAAAAAATTATTTTAATTGGTAAAGATATTCAAGAACCTACATTTTCTCCTGATAGTAAAAAAGTTGCTTTTGCAAAAAGTAATAATCTTTACATTATAGATTTTGAAAACGGAAACAAGCAAACTAAAGTTACAAATGATGGTAAATTTAATGCTATTAAAAACGGAATTACAGATTGGGTTTATGAAGAAGAGTTTGCTTTTGTAAAAGCTTTTGAATGGAGTAAAGACAGTAAAAAAATTGCTTTTTTACGTTTTAATGAATCTGAAGTACCTACTTTTTCTATGGACATGGTTGGAAAAGAAAACTACCCAAGCAGGCAAGTTTTTAAATACCCAAAAGCAGGGGAAAAAAATGCATCTGTAACATTGCACACCTTTACACTTTCTAATAAAAAAACCACTAAAATTAACTTAGGAGATTACGAATATTTACCAAGAATAAAATGGTCTAATGACGCTAATATATTAATTGCAACCACATTAAATCGTCATCAAAATCATTTAAAACTACACAAAATAAATACAAAAAATAACAGCGTGAGCCTTTTACTAGAAGACACAGATAAAGCTTATGTAGACGTTACAGACAACCTTACCTTTTTAGAAGACAATTCTTTTATTTGGACTAGTGAAAAAGATGGATTTAATCATATTTATCATTATGATTTTAACGGAAAACTCATCAATCAAATTACAAAAGGAAACTGGGAAGTAACCAATTATTATGGCTTTAACGAAACTAAAAAAACTATTTATTACCAATCTGTAGAAAACGGCTCTATCAATAGAGGTGTTTATTCTATTGGTTTAGATGGTAAAAACAAAAAATTATTAAGTAATAACGATGGCACAAATTCGGCCTCTTTTAGTCATAACTTAAACTACTTTATCAACACCTTTTCATCATCAGAAATACCACCAATTTACGCTTTATATTCTGCGGAAGGAGATATGTTAAAAGTAATTAAAGATAATCTTCAATTAAAAGAAGAACTGGCCAACTACAAAATGTCTCCTAAAGAATTTTCTACTATAGAAATTAATGGAAACGAGTTAAATATGTGGATGATAAAACCCGCAGATTTTGATGAAAACAAAAAATACCCATTATTAATGTTTCAATACTCTGGCCCAGGATCTCAACAAGTAGGTAATAAATGGAACGCAAGTAACGATTATTGGCACAATATGTTAGCTCAAAAAGGAATGATTATTGCCTGTGTAGATGGACGTGGAACTGGTTTTAAAGGTGCAGATTTTAAAAAATCTACGTATTTAAATTTAGTGAAACATGAAACTGAAGACCAAATTGCATCCGCAAAAAAATTAGCCAATTTATCTTATATAGATGAAGATAATATAGGTATTTGGGGTTGGTCCTTTGGAGGACATATGAGCACAAATTCACTTTTAAAAGGAAGCGATATTTTTACAACTGCAATTGCTGTTGCACCCGTTACTTCATGGCGATTTTACGATACGGTTTACACAGAACGTTTTTTAAGAACTCCGCAAGAAAATCCTGCTGGTTATGATGACAATTCTCCTGTAAATTATGCAGATAAATTAAAGGGAAATTATTTGTTAGTGCATGGTACTGGAGATGATAATGTACATGTACAAAACACATACAGAATGATAAATTCTTTAGTTGAAGCCAACAAACAATTTGATATGTTTATTGTGCCAGATAGAACTCATGCAATTTACAAAGGAAAAAATACGCGTTTAAATTTATATACAAAAATGACAAATTTTGTAGAAACGCATTTAATTAATAAATCGAACAAATCAAACGAAATAAAAGGATAATTATGTTAGACAAAGGAGTTTCAACAACTATAGAAGACCCACAAATGTTTGGTCATCCAAAAGGTTTATTTTACTTATTTTTTGCGGAATTATGGGAACGTTTTAGTTTCTACGGAATGAGAGCGTTATTAACGCTTTATATGGTAGAAGAAATATTTAAATCCTTATCCAATAGAGATTTTGCCACAGCAGCAGTTTACGCTTCTTATGGTTCTTTAGTATATGCATCTACCGTAATTGGAGGTCAAATTTCTGATAAAATTTTAGGAATGCGTTCTTCAATTTTCCTAGGAGGAATTTTAATGGCAATTGGACATTTTGTTTTAGCCGTAGAGAATGACATTGCTTTCTTTTTAGCCTTAGCTTTTATTATTGTTGGAAATGGTTTTTTTAAACCAAATATTTCAACATTTGTTGGAGCATTGTATAAAGATGGTGATGTTAGAAAAGATTCTGGTTTTACAATTTTCTATATGGGAATTAATATTGGAGGTTGGATTGCACCTCTTTTATGTGGATGGTTAGCTGTAAAATACGGTTATCATTATGGGTTTGGTTTAGCAGGAATTGGAATGATGGCTGGTTTAATTTTCTTTTGGAGTGGTATTAAGAAAAATATTTTTGGTGATAAAGGAATGCCTCCAAACAAAGAAGTCTATAACAAAACAATCATTGGAATTCCACAAAAGACTTTTATTCCTATGGTAGCAACACTTTGTGTTCCTTTAATTGCATTTATTTTATCTTCTTATCAATCAATTACTACCAACGAAACTCCAATTATTGGAGAAAAAAATTTAGTTGGAATTATCTTTTTGATTATTGGACTAGTAATTGCAGTTTACATGATTAAAATTTTAATTGGTGTTACTTTAGAAGAAAGAAAAAAGTTAATAATGGCTATTTTAATAACCTTTTTTATGACTTTATTCTGGGGTTTTCATGAGCTTTCTGGAAGTGTGATTACCTTATTTGCATCAAGAAATGTTGCTCTAGACGGAATTATGACTGCTGCTCAAACAAACTCTCTAAACTCTATGTTTATAATTATATTGGCAATTCCAATTTCGTTATTATGGGGTTATTTATCTAAGAAAAATTTAAATCCTAGAACACCTTATAAATTTGGTTTAGGCTTAATTTTAGCAGGTGCAAGTTTTTATATTTTAGCACTAAGTAAAGGAAATGCAGATGCAAATGGTATGGTTCCTTTTGCTTATTTATTAGTAATGTATTTGGTTTTATCTATTGGAGAATTATTTATGTCTCCAGTTGGTTTATCTAAAATTACAGATTTATCACCTAAAAAAATTGTTGCTTTTATGATGGGGATTTGGTTCTTATCTTCTGCTTATGCTTTTCAAATAGTAGGTTTTATAGGAAAACAATTATCTATAGAAAGTACAAATGCAAATGTTGGTGGTTTAGACACTTTAGGAATTTATACAGATGGATTTATGTTGATTGCAAAGTATGCCTTAGGAGCAGGATTAATTGTAATTTTGTTTTCTCCATTAATGAAAAAACTAATGGGTAAAGTTCATTAGTAAGAAAAAAAATAAATTCACACAAGAAGAGAGCGTTTAAATTAGCTCTCTTCTTTTTTTGTAAATTCTATAAACAATTTACGACTTTATAATTATGAAAAAAATACTTTTAATTTTGTTGATGGTTTCTTCAACAATATACATACAAGCTCAAGAAAAAATAAATTGGGTTTCTTTTGAAAAAGCTATTGAATTAAATAAAGAAAACCCTAAACCTATTTTAATTGACGTCTACACAGATTGGTGTGGTTATTGTAAAAAAATGGATATAAATACCTATAGCAATACTACCATAATAAAAACCATCAATGAGAAATTTTATGCTGTTAAATTTGATGGAGAAGCTAAAGAAGATATTACCTATAAAGGACATACGTTTAAATATCAAAAAAACGGAAGAAGAGGCTACCATCAATTATCGGCTTCTTTAATGAATGGAAAACTGTCTTACCCAACCACTATTTTTTTAGATGAAAATGAAGAATTAATACAGGCTATTCCAGGATATTTAGATAAAAAAACATTTGAAAAAATCATTGTATTTTTCTCTGATAAAAATTACGAATCTAAAAAATGGAAAGCCTTTGAAAAAGATTTTGAGAGTAAACTACAAGATTAATCTGTTAATATAAAAGCACCTTTTTGTCCTGTATAATGAAATGGAATGTTGCTCTCTAAACACGTTTGTTTCCAAAAATTTATATTGTTTTTATAATTAGAACCATCTGCAATAATTTGAGTTGGTTTTACTTTTGTAATTAACCTTTTTAAATTAATTTTAGGAGAATACTGCAATACTACAATAGGCTTTGGCAAATTTTCTATTTGATATACACCTAAACTATCTAACAATAAAATTGTATTCTTTTTAAAATGCAAGAGATTTTTAAAATCTTTATTTTTAAGAACTAAGTTATTTTTTATTGTATACGGTTTAATGGCTTTTATTTTTGACAAATCTTGGTCATTTACATTTTGCTGAAGCAATAAACGTTCTCCTGTTCTTAATCCTAAAATTGCAGATCTACTTTTATGAAAAACAATAAAAGCATCTTCTTTCAATCTAATTTTTGTTTCTATAAAATAAATACTTTGCACCACTAAAATTGCCGATAAGAAATATATAAGTATACTCGTTTTTCTTTTCATCAATACTAAAACTAAAGAAAACATTAAAAAATAGCATCCTAACATCATTAAAAATGATATTGATATTTCTTTCAACAGAAAATCTTCCTGTTGGGAAATCCAACTTACAAAAGCATTCATTGTAGCAATTATATCTCCGTAAAAACTTGCTAAAAATTGTGGCAAACAATTTAGTAATGCTCCTATAATAATTAGAATTCCGCTTATTAAAATGAAACCTAAAAAAGGAATTATTATTAAATTAGATAGTACAAATAGCCCTGGAAATTGTTGAAAATAATAAATACTTAATGGTAAAATACCTACTTGCGCACCAATAGAAACCGTAAAAAGTTGCCACACTTTTTTATCTAAATAAAATCTTGGTGCATACAATGCATATAATTTAGGTTGTACCCAAACAATACCAAAAACCGCCAAATAACTTAACTGAAAACCAACATCAAACAAAAACATGGGTTTACATATTAATAAAAATAACATAGAGGTTATTAGTGAAAAATAAACATTGTTTTTTTGATGAAATACCTGGCCAAAAGCAACAAACGTAAACATAGTAACTGCTCTTACTACAGACGCAGACAAACCTGCAATAAAGGCGAACATCCATAGTAAAAGAATAATAGAAAATGCTTTGATAAATTTGCCATATTTTAATTTTTCTATAGGTTTTAAAACAAAAGATAAAATCAATAGAACAATACCAACATGTAAACCAGAAACCGCTAAAATATGTATGGCACCTGCATTTGCATAATCTGTTAACAAACCTTTAGAAATGTCTTGTCTTTGCCCTAACAACAAGGCACTAATTACAGCAAACTCATCATCTTTAAAATTATATTTTACTAAGGCTTGTTGTATTTTATTTCTAACTTTTGCAGATAAACCTACCAAAGTTGTATGTTGCTTTGGTAAATTTATAAACTGCTCTTGATTTAAAAACAACTGATTATAAATACCTTGTTTTGCCAAATAGCTTTTGTAATTAAATTGGTTTGGGTTTAAAGGTGGAATTAATTTTTTGAAATTTTGCTTGGTTAAAATCACGTCATCTACATGTAATCTTTTAACAGTACTATCTTTTTGTACATTAAGCAGTATACTTCCAAGCGTTTTATGAGTTTCTATTTGAGATACATTGGCTAAATATTTTTCATAATAAAACCCTGGTTTTAAACCTTTAGTAATGGTTAAAATAGTAGTTTTGTTTTCTTTAGAAAAATTGTTATAATTAGTAGTGTAATTCTTAGAATTGGAACAAAAAACCGTGGTTAAACCAATAAAAAAGAAAGTAATATAACTTAAAAGCGTTGCAAATATTTTTTTACTTACTAAAAAAAGTAAAAAAACAAGAAAACCTAAAACTAAGAAAAGTACAGTAAAATTAAATTGCCAAATTTTAAAATAATACTGAATTACAATACCAAAAATTAGGCATACCAAAAAGTGCAAAGGCACGTATTTAATTAACTTGTTCATAGCAAGTTAAATATACTGTTTTTTTTGTTAAAGTATTCGATTTACTTTTACAAAAGCTTTTTTCCAATAAGGATTGGTTAAAGAAGACACAATAACACCTTTTGAAGTAGTGGAATGTATAAACTCTACAATTCCGTTTTGAACAGAAACCACTAAACCAACATGGTTAATTCCTGAACGTTTTTTAGCCGTTTTAAAGAAAATTAAATCCCCTTTTTGGGCATTTTTAAGCGCTATGTTTTTACCTATTTTTGCCATTTCTTTAGAAATTCTAGGCAAGGCTATATTTTCTTTTTTGTATGCTACAAATACAATACCTGAGCAGTCCATACCACTGCGTGTAACTCCTCCGTATTTATATTTTACGCCTTTAAATTGCAATGCATTATGCACTACTTTATCTGCTTTTGTGAAATTTGTATTTTTTGCAGTTTTTACATTTCTAACAGAAGAACAAGAGCAAAATAGTGTAATTAGTAAAATAAATGATACAAAAAACTGCTTCATATTTAGGGCTACTTAAGTTTACTTACAATTTGTTGCGCAACTTTTTTAGATGCTCCTTTACCTCCTAATTTTTGCTCTAAATCAAAATAATTTAAAAATAATTTTTCTCTTTGTGTTGTATCCAAAATTTTAGTCAGCTCCGTTTTTAAATTATTTTTATTAAAATCATCTTGAATTAATTCTTTTACAACTTCCTTATTCATAATTAAGTTTACCAAAGAAATAAACTGTAACGTAATAATTCTTTTGGCAATTTGGTAAGAAATGTAACCACCTTTATAACAAACTACTTGTGGCACTTTAAACAAGGCTGTTTCTAAAGTTGCAGTGCCAGAAGCAACCAAAGCCGCATAAGAAACACTTAATAAATCGTAGGTTTTATTGTTGATAAAAGCCACTTCTCTACTCCCAATAATAGCTTTATAAAAAGAAAAATCTTGACTTGGAGCGCCTGCAATTACAAATTTATATTCAGAAAAATCATCAACCAAAGATAACATAACAGCTAGCATTTTTTTAATTTCTTGTTTTCTACTTCCTGGTAAAATTGCTATAATTTTTTGAGCTCCTAAACGGTGTTCTTTCCTAAATTTAGATTCAGAAACCTGTTTCCTGTCGGCAATAGCATCTATTAAAGGATGCCCTACAAAAGTTACGTTATAATTGTATTTTTTGTAAAAATCTTGTTCAAAAGGAAGTATCACAAAAAGCTGATCTACATCTCTTTTAATATCTTGTACTCTACTTGCTCTGCTTGCCCAAACTTGTGGCGAAATATAATAATTAGTACGATAACCTTCATGTCTAGCCCATTTTGCAACACGTAAATTAAAACCAGAATTGTCTATAAAAATAATAACATCTGGATTAAAATTAGCAATATCTTTTTTACAAAATTTTATAAAACTTAATACTTTAAATAAGTTTTTAATTACTTCAAAAAAACCCATAAAGGCTCTTTCTTTGTAATGACTGACTAAAGTACCTCCAACAGCCTGCATTAAATCTCCACCCCAAAAACGTATTTCTGCAGTTGCATCTTGCAAAAAAAGTTCTTTCATTAAATTAGAACCGTGCAAATCTCCAGAGGCTTCACCTGCCACAATGTAGTACTTCATTATTTAAAAAAATTTTAATATAAATGTGGTTAGTGCTATTAAAATTGTAGCCAATAAAACTCCTTTTGCTTTATAATCTTGCTTCTTTTTAATAAAAACAAAAAAAACAAACAAATTAGGTATTGCTGCCATAGCCAATACTTTACCATACAAATTTCCTTCTTTTATCATTTGTAAAGTATCTGAAAAATTATATTGAGAGAAATATTCTAGGTATAAAAATATGCCACCAGAAGTTGCAAAAATTGCAGTTAAAAAACCAACAAGTATCTTTTTTTTTACAGTTCCCAAGAGTTTAGTTTTTGAATCATATGATGTGCAGTCATATCAAATTGAACAGGCACAACAGATACATACCCGTTTTCTAAAGCATAAACATCTGTATCTTGCCCTTTATCTTTACTAATAAATTCTCCAGAAAGCCAATAATATTCTTTTCCAAACGGACTTTTCCTTTTATCAAAATCTTCCTTCCAATAGCCATTTGCTTGTCTGCAAATTTTTACACCTTTAATTTCTTCCGCCTTTAAATCAGGAATATTTACATTTAAAACCACACCTTCTGGTATACCATTTAACAATGCGTTTAAGGTAATATTTTTTACAAATGTTTCACTTGGTCTAAAATCTGCATGCCATTTAAAATCTAATAACGAAAAACCAATTGCAGGAATTCCTTCAATACCTGCTTCTATTGCAGCACTCATTGTACCAGAATAAATTACGTTTATAGAAGAATTTGCACCATGATTTATACCAGAAACGCACAAATCTGGTTTTCTATTTAAAATTTCGCTTATCGCCATTTTTACGCAATCTGCAGGTGTACCAGAGCAAGTATATTCTAACTGCGGACCTTCATCTATAGTTATAGGATTGCATGTTAAAACATTATCTACAGTAATTGCATGCCCCATACCACTTTGCGGACTATCTGGAGCTACAACAACCACATCTCCTATTTTGTTCATTATTTTTATTAATGCTCTAATTCCTGGTGCAGTAATTCCATCATCATTTGTAACTAAAATTAAAGGTTTATCTGGCATATGTATTGGCTTTTTAAATACAAAATTAACAATCTATTACTACAAATGTAACTGATTTTATTCACTTTCTTTTTAACAATATGTAAAGAATACATTGTTGTTATTTTCTGTATTATTGTACAGAAAATTTAAAAATATTCTTTATTTAAATTTTTTGGCACTATTTTAGTAAACTAGAAGATAAAAGAAGTACTACAAAAAATAAATTTCTAAAATTATTTATGAAAATCAAACAAAAAATCAGTATTGTTTTTGCAGCTTTAACATTGCTATTTACAAACGTAAATATGCATGCAAATTCAATTTCAAAAAACGCAGATCCAGAAAAAGATAAAATTTTAGTTTATGTTCTAAAAAACATTTTAACAAGAGGCCATTTTGTAGTAAAAGATATGAATGATGATTTCTCTGAAATGGTTTATACTAATTTTATTGATGCTTTAGATCCTAGTAAACGTTATTTCACCCAGAAAGATATTAAAGAATTTTCTGCTTACAAATTTCAAATAGACAACCAATTGTTAGCAGACAATGTAGACTTTTACAATTTGGTTTATGACCGTTTTTTAAACAAAATTAAAAATGCCAAAGCGCATTATAGCGAAATTTTAAAAGCACCTTTTAATTTTAATAAAAAAGAAACTATTGACATTAATTATGAAAAAGTACCATTTGCTAAAAATGAGAAAGAACTAATAGACTATTGGAGAAAGCAGTTAAAATTAAGTACTTTAAGTAGAATTCAAGATCAATTGGATAAGGAAAAATTAAAAGTAAAAAAAGATAAATCATACAAAATGAAATCTTTTAAAACTTTAGAAAAAGAAGCCAGAGCAGAAGTTTTAAAAAACATGAACGATTTATACTTAAGAATTGAAGAATTGGAACATGAAGATTGGTTTTCTGCATTTTTAAATAGTGTTGTTGGTGCTTTTGACCCTCATACAACTTATATGGCGCCAAGAATTAAAGAGCGTTTTGATCAAGATATGTCTGGTAAATTAGAAGGTATTGGTGCAAGATTGTCTCGAAAAGGAATTTACACAGAAATTTTTGAATTGGTCTCTGGTGGACCTGCATGGAAAGAAGGTAGTTTAGAGCCTGGTGATGTTATTTTAGAAGTGGCACAAGGAGATGAAAAAGCAAAAGATATTGTAGGAATGCGTTTAGATGACGCTATTAAATTTATAAAAGGTCCTAAAGGTACAGAAGTAAGGCTAACTGTAAAGAAAAAGTTAGATGGTTCTACTAAAATAATTTCTATTATTAGAGACGTTGTAGAGTTAGAAGAAACTTTCGTAAAATCTACTGTGGTAAGAAAAAACGGCAAAAACTATGGCTTAATAGATTTACCAAGGTTTTATATTGATTTTTCTGATAGAAATGGAAGAGACTCTGCAAAAGATATGGAAAAAGAAATTGAACGCTTAAAAAACGAAAATGTTTCAGGTTTATTAATTGACTTAAGAAATAATGGTGGTGGATCTTTAAAAACTGCCATAGAAATTGCAGGTTTATTTATAGAAAAAGGGCCTGTAGTGCAAGTAAAATACAGAGGTCAAGAACCCGTAGTAAAAAGTGATGTTGACCCAAAAATGCAATGGGATGGCCCAGTTGTAGTTTTGGTGAATGAATTGTCTGCCTCTGCATCAGAAATTTTTGCAGCAGCAATGCAAGATTATGGAAGAGCAATTGTTGTTGGCGGTAACCAAACCTACGGAAAAGGAACTGTACAAAGTGTAATACCTATTAATAATTTTTACCCAAATTATGATGAAGATTTAGGTGCTATAAAAATGACCATTCAAAAATTTTATAGAGTTAATGGTGGCTCTACACAAATTGAAGGTGTATATTCTGATATTGCCATGCCAGATAGGTATAGTTATATGCAATTTGGCGAACGCGATTTAGAAGGTGCTTTAGCTTGGGACAAAGTACCACAAGCAAAATACGTTAGAACAAATTCTTATGACAATTTTAATGATGTGGTTTACGAAAGTAAAAATAGAATTGCAACCAATAAAAACTTTAAATTAATTAATGAATATGCTCAATGGCTAAGAAAAAATCAAGACGACAATTCTTTTTCGTTAAATTCTAAAGACTTTTTTAGAGAAAATAAGGAGCAAGAAGCATATGCCAAAAAATACAAATCTGTTTTTGAATACAAATCTAATTTAACATTTAGCTCTCCTAAACATGAGTTACCGCTATTTAAAAAAGATACCGTTTTAAAAGGTAAAAGAGACGCGTGGCACAAAAATCTATCTAAAGATATTTATGTGGATGAAGCGTTAAACGTGTTAAGTGATTTAAAGCTTAAAAATGGAGCAAAAATTGTAAAAAACTAAACTGTTCAAAACTAATAACAAGTCTGATAATTTAAAAAACTATCAGACTTTTTTATATTCATAAAATATGAGTTTTAAAGTAGCTTTCAATACAAAATGGTCTGATTTTGATCCAAACAGACATATGCGTCATACCGCTTATAACGATTATGCTGCAGAAGTTAGAGTGCGTTATTTTGCAAAATATAATTTTTCTATAGATGAATTTACAAAGCACAACTTAGGCCCTATCCTATTTACGGAAGCAACTTCTTTTAGAAAAGAAATTCACCTTGGCGAAACAATTACCGTAAATTTAAAACTACAAGGCTTGTCTAAAAATAATGAACGCTGGAAAATTGTACACGAAGTTTTTAATGAAGCAGGTAAACTATCTGCAATTATAAAAGTTTATGGTGCTTGGATAGATTTAACCAAAAGAAAATTAAGAGTACCACCAGAAGAAACTAGAGCAATGTTTAATTTTGCTGAAAAATCAGAAGATTTTGAAGTGATTCCTTTAAAGCAATAACTTTCTTTCTTCGTTAAAATATTTAAGTTTTGGTTTGTAGAAATTCTGAAATTAACAACAATTCAACTGGCCAATTTAAAGCAGAATTATTAACCTCAACTTTATAAGTATACTTCTAAAAGCTTAGCTTCTTTTGCTTGAGATTGTAATTTTACTTTATCAATACTCGCTGGTAATAAAATGGTTTCTCCTTTTTTAAGAGGATAAACTTCATCATTAAAATACAACTCTAAATTACCATTTACACACATATAAATTACAAAAGAATCTAAGTTTGTATAATCCTTTTCTAAAGTACCATCAACAACTAAAAAATTAGAGATAAAGTATGGAGAATGTACCAATTCATTAGAAACGTTTTTATCCTTCTTATAAATTGTCTTATAGTTTTCTTTTGGCTCAAAATCTATAACATCTGTAGCTAAATCATTATGTAAATCTCTTAATTTACCTGTTTTAGCATCTACCCTATTGTAATCGTAAATTCTGTAAGTAATATCAGAAGTTTGCTGTATTTCTGCTAGCAAAACGCCAGCACCAATAGCATGTACTCTTCCCGTTGGAATGTAAAACGTATCGCCTTCTGTAACATTTTCATGGTGCATTTTTTCTAAAATATCACCATTTGTAACTAAATTAGTATACGCTTCCTTACTTAATTTTTCATCAAAACCAACAATAAGTTCTGCGTTCTCGTCTGCCTCCATTACGTACCACATTTCATTTTTCCCAAAAGAATTGTGGCGTTCTTTAGCAATCTCATTACTTGGATGTACTTGTATAGAAAGTGGTGTTTTTGCGTCTATAAATTTAATTAGTAAAGGAAATTCATTTCCAAATTGCTCATAAACTTTATTCCCTAAAAAATCTCCTTTAAATTGCTTTATTAGATTCGCTAAAGTTTTCCCTTTAAAAAAACCGTTATCAACTACAGTTTCATCATTTTTTACATCAGAAATCTCCCAAGACTCTCCAATATTAGTCTCTGAATAATTTTTATTTAAAACTGTTTTTAATTTTTCTCCGCCCCAAAGACGATATTTATATAAAGGTGTAAATTTTAAAGGATGTAATTTCATAAAGCCAAGCTATTTTTTGAAGTAAAAAAAAGCTGAAGTTTTAAAACTTCAGCTCTACTTTGTACAGGCGGAGAGACTCGAACTCTCACACCTCGCGGCACTAGATCCTAAGTCTAGCGTGTCTACCAATTCCACCACGCCTGCATTTTTCCGAAGATTTCGGGTTGCAAATATAAACAATACTTACAAACTACAAACTTGTTACTAATAATTTTTCTATTTTTGATAGAGAAAATAAAAACTAAAAATGGAGACCATAAAACAATACATTTCAGAAAACAAACAACGTTTTTTAGCAGAATTGATAGATTTGCTAAAAATACCATCTGTAAGTGCTGATTCTAAATACAAAAAAGAGGTTTTACAAACGGCAGATTTTATTTTAGACAGTTTAAAAAAAGCAGGTTGTGATAAAGTTGAATTATGTGAAACACCAGGGTATCCTATTATTTATGGTGAAAAAATTATAGACAAAAATTTACCAACAGTTTTAGTTTATGGGCATTATGATGTGCAACCCGCAGATCCTTTAGAATTATGGGATTCTCCACCATATGAACCTGTTATTAAAAAGACAGAAATCCACCCAGAAGGCGCTATTTTTGCTCGTGGAAGTTGTGATGATAAAGGACAAATGTACATGCATGTAAAAGCATTAGAATACATGACTTCTACTGGTAATTTACCTTGTAATGTAAAATTTATGATTGAAGGTGAAGAAGAAGTTGGTTCTGAGAGTTTGTCTTGGTTTGTACCTAGAAATAAAGAGAAATTAGCAAACGATGTTATTTTAATTTCAGATACTGGCATGATTGCCAACGATATTCCTTCTATTACAACAGGTTTGCGTGGTTTAAGTTATGTAGAAGTGGAAATTACTGGACCCAATAGAGATTTACATTCTGGTTTATATGGTGGTGCTGTTGCAAATCCTATAAACATTTTAACCAAAATGATTGCTTCTTTGCACGATGAAAATAATCATATTACCATTCCTGGTTTTTATGATAAAGTTGAAGATTTATCAGCAGAAGAACGAGCAGAAATGGCAAAAGCACCTTTTTCTTTAGAGAATTACAAAAAAGCTTTAGACATTAATGCTGTTTATGGCGAAAAAGAATACACCACAAACGAAAGAAATTCTATAAGACCTACTTTAGATGTAAACGGTATTTGGGGCGGTTATACGGGCGAAGGCGCAAAAACAGTAATTGCCAGTAAAGCTTATGCTAAAATTTCTATGCGTTTGGTACCAAAACAAGATTGGAGAGAAATTACAGATTTATTTAAAAAACATTTTGAAAGTATTGCCCCAAAAGCTGTTAAAGTGGTTGTAAAACCACATCATGGTGGGCAAGGTTATGTTACGCCAATAGATACTATTGCATACCAAGCAGCAAGTAAAGCATATGAAACTACTTTTAAGAAAACGCCAATTCCGCAAAGAAGTGGTGGTAGTATTCCTATTGTAGCTTTGTTTGAAAAAGAATTAAAAAGTAAAACTATTTTAATGGGCTTTGGTTTAAATTCTGATGCAATACACTCTCCTAATGAACATTTTGGAATTTGGAATTATTTAAAAGGTATTGAAACCATACCGTATTTTTATAAATATTTTACAGCATTATCTAAATAAAAACCAACAAAAAACCATTACCTATTGCAAAGAAATGTACCAAGTGGCACGAAACCATAAATTATTTTCTGTGGCGTTGTTTAAAAAATTACCCACTCTATAGTCTATTCCAAATTCTACTTTGTCTTTTGCTGAAACTTGATAGCCCAAATAAGGCGTTAGTCTAATTTCTAAATCTTTTTCAGCAAAGGCATATAAATATTCGTTGCCTAATTTTAAATAAAATTCTTTAACATCTATTTTTTCGCCATTTAAGGGTTTTTCTAAACTTACTCTGTAACGTGTTCTAAATTTGGTTTGTTTTTCTTTTTGATAAAATTGCTCCAATACAAATCTATGCCCTACTTTTAAAGCATTATAGGTTTCTAAAAAATTATAATGCTGAAAAGTTCTGTGGATAGTTTCTGATTCTCGAAAACGTAAAATATATCCAAAGTTTAAAGATTTATTTTGACTGATTTTTAAAGAATAAATAGAAGAAATGTCTAATAAATTGTGAGAAAACTGTATTTCTTCATCATAAAAAATGGTTCTTTGCTCTATACTATTTACCCATTTAGAAACCTCATTTATTTTTTTAGACAGTACTACTTTTGGCAAAAAACCAAGATCTGTATCTGCTTGAGAAAACACATTTAAGGCAACCATAAAAACGAAAAATACGAACAGCTGTTTTTTCATTTAAAACTCTAAATTTAAAGATAAACCCGATTTTATTTTCAGCTCTTTTTCTATTGCTCCTTTTGTATTTAGTAAAATTTCGAAACTTTGGTATGTTTTATCTGTTTTGCCTTTTACCACAATTTCATAGTTTCTAATTGGTTTTTGTTTTTGTGGTTTTAGTTGAAATATTTCTTTATAAATAGCACTTTCTGAACCTAAATATTGTATTTGAATTTTTTTGAGACGGTATTTTCTAAAACGATTTTTTAATGCTCTTGTAATTTTTTGTTGCGTTTCTAAAGGAAGTTCTTTTAATTTAACCGTTTTTTCTACGTCTAAAATAGTTCCGTTTTTTGAAAACTCTATGCTGTATTTATTTTTTCTGAAACAGGTTTTTGCCTCAAACGTTTTGCCTAAATTACTTTCTTCTGCATACCATTTTATTTTTTTAGGGAAGTTCCACATTTTTATAATTTGTGTGGCCTTTTTTGGTGCATGGTTTTCTTTAATTCGATATTCTTTCTCGAACTTTTCTTGTGAAAAAAGTGTTTGGAAACCTAAAAAAAGAAGTATTAAAAATAATTTTAGTTTCATGAATTTTGAATATTGCTTTTAAAATGCTAAAAGCCGCGTTAGGGATTGAACGGTTTGTTTGAGCTCTTTTTTCTTTTTCTGAAAAAAAGCGAGTAGTGAAAGCCCGCTTGAACGCCCAAAAAAAATTACTTAATTAAATATGCTTTTATAATATAATCTACTTTTGGGTAATTTTCCTTTAAAAATGTATTTCCGCCTTTGTTAATTTGACCTTGTTTTCTGCCCAAATTATCGCCATAACCGCTGTAAAATTTTAACACATTTTCTTTACCAGTAGTTACTTTTGCAATTACAGGAAAACCAGTTACACCAGAATACGCCAACTTGTCTAAACGATAATTGTCTTTTAAATTGATGAAAATTTGATTGGATCTTGTTTTTACGCCTCCTCTTGCAAATGCCAAAGTCATGGCATCGTTTTTTTGAATTACGGGCTCATCTTCTATACCTTTTTGCCAACTTTTATTAATTAAAGAATCGTTATGAATGCCAAATTGCGCCACAAAATTGGGTACAACTCTGTAAATTGCTACATCTTGGTAATAGCCATATTTAATGAGTTGGTAAAAACGATCTACGCCTTTGGGCGACCATTCTCTAACGGCTTCTACATCAAAATTACCTTGTGTGGTTTCAAAACGAGCCTTAAAAGTTTCTGGCGCTTGCTTTTCTAACCATTTTGAATTAAATTTTTTACTTGCACAAGAGGTTAGCAATACTATAGTTGCTAAAAAAAATAGTTTTCTTTTCATTTTTATGTTGATTTTACGATCGATTTTACACAAAGATACCTAAAAGTAGCTTTAGAATTTAACTCTACGTTTGTAGAATTCATTTTTTTTTCTATGTTTGTAGAGTAAAAATAAAAACCCATGCAATTATCTAAAACAGAAGAGCAACTAATGCAGTATTTATGGAAACGTAAAAAAGCGTTTTTAAAAGATTTATTAGAAGATTTTCCAGAACCAAAACCGGCTACAACTACTGTGGCTACTTTGCTTAAAAGAATTACAGATAAAGGTTTTATTACTTACAAATTGTTTGGAAAATCTAGAGAATATTACCCGATTATTAAAAAGACAGATTATTTTTCTAAACATGTAAATGGTTTGATTAAAAACTTTTTTAATGATTCTGCAAGCCAATTTGCTTCTTTTTTTACCAAAGAAACCAACCTTTCTACTGAAGAATTAGAAGCTTTGAAAAAAGTGATTGATACACAAATTAAAAAGCAAAAAGAAACAAAATTAAGTCTAAGGAGTTAAAAAAAATTAACCAAAGAAAAACTCGATAAAAATAATATTGAATTAATTTCTACCAGTGATGTAAATAAAAACGAAATTAATTTTTATGTAACCTAAAAGCTGTAATTGTATTTTGAAAACTAAAAAACCTCGAAAATTCGAGGTTTTTTTATGTAACAATTTTTCTTTTAATACGTTTTAAGTATTCACAATGTCACTTTGGGTGATTTCTCTTTTGGGAGAAATTGTATCGAGAAGTCTTTTTAAATATCGACTTTAAAACTGACAGCATAAAACAACAATCATGCTTAAAAAATTCTTTATTACTTGTGCTGGTGTAGATAAAAACATTTTAGAAAACTGCTCTAATGGCGAGCAAAACAAATATGTTGGTATTGGTGCCACTGTATTTTTTACAGCAGTTATGGCAACTATTGCTGGCAGTTATGCTTTATTTACGGTTTTTGATAATTTATATGCTGCCATTTTTTTCGGAACTATTTGGGGATTGCTCATTTTTAATTTAGACAGATTTATAGTTGCTACCTTAAAAAAACAAGATGTTAAATGGAAAGAGTTTTTACAAGCTTCTCCAAGAATTGTATTGGCTGTAATTATTGCCATTGTAATTTCTAAACCGTTAGAATTAAAGTTGTTCGAGAAAGAAATTAATCAGGTTTTGTTAACTGAGAAAAATCAGATGACTTTGGATAACAAAACCCAAATTGCACAACAATTTACACCAGAAATTGCAAAAATTAATGCTGAAATTGAGGTTTTAAAGCAAGAAATTAACACAAAAGAAACTACTACAAATGCTTTGTATGAAACCTTTATTGCAGAAGCAGAAGGTAGAAAAGGAACCAAATTATTAGGAAAAGGACCAGTTTATAAAGAAAAAAGAGCAAAACACGATGTTGCTTTGGCGGAATTAAACAAACTAAAAAAAGACAACGTTGAAAAAATTAAAACTAAAGAATTGGCAATTGCGAGTTTGTTAGAAAATCAAAAACTAACAGAAACAAAAACACAACCTATTATTGCAAATTTTGATGGTTTAATGGCAAGAATAAATGCGTTAAACAAATTGCCTTGGTTGCCTTCTTTCTTTATTTTTTTATTGTTTTTGGCTATAGAAACTTCGCCCATTTTTGCAAAACTAATTGCACAAAAAAGCGAATATGATTATAAATTAGAAGCAAATGAAAGTGCTGTAAAAACTTGGGTAAAACAACAAGTGCAACAAAGCGAAAAAATGCTAAAAACAGATATTGAAATTAGTAAAAAGGTTTATGAGGAGATGACAAAAGAAAAAGAGTTGTATGATTATAAACAAAAATTGGCTCGCGATTTAATGAAATCTCAAGCCGATTCTTTTTATAAAAAACAACAAAGTATGCTGTAAAAGCAATTTGCTGGCAAACAAGTGCGTTAGCGATTGTAGCATTTGTTTGAGCTCTCACGCTTTTGGGCGTGAAGCGAGTGCGAAAAGCGCGACCTGAAAGGGAACGCCCAACTTTTAAACTTTACTGCTCAAAACAATTTATTCTTTATCTGCCATTTTTTTAACATAATCTGTAATGATTACAATTTGTGTGGGGCCAACTTTACCTTCTATATACTTGGCATTTTCGTGGTCTAAAGAAATTCTACGAACTGCAGTGCCTTGTTTGGCAACCATACTAGAGCCTTTTACCTTTAAGTCTTTAATTAAAACTACAGTATCTCCAGCTTGTAAAATTGCGCCATTTGCGTCTCTGTGAATTATTTTTTCGCTTTCGTCTAAATGATCTCCCGTTTCTTTTGCAAAGCGTAAATCGTCATCTTCTAGATATAGCATGTCTAACAAATCTTTTGGCCAACCTTCATTTCTTAAACGATTTAACATTCTCCAAGAAACTACTTTTACAGCTCTAAATTCGCTCCACATTGCGTCATTTAAACAACGCCAATGATTTGGTTCTGTGTTTTCTGGGTTTTCAATTTGGTCTACACAAGTTTCGCAAGCCAACAAACTACCATCTACACCACCTGTAGAGGTTGGTTTTACTTCGTAAATTACTAAATTATTTGTGGCTGTGCATAACTCGCACGCATTGCTACTTCTGTTTTCTAAATCTTGCTGTAAACTCATAATTATTTTTGGTTGATTGTGGCAAAAGTACATTTTTAATTTTACCTTTAATAGCCTTTGCTGTTGTGTAAATTCGTCTAAATTTTATATTTTACTTTTCTAGAAAATCGTGTTTTTTTTGAATTATAGTTTTATGGTTTTTTAAACGTTTGTCTACACTTTATTGCATTTGGTCTATAGATAAACAAACTTTAAACAACACTAGTGGCATAAACTATTGGATTTAGTGTAATTTTATAATTATAATTTATACGAAACATTTTGAAAAATAGCCTAAATATATTATTAATTGAAGATAATTTAATAGAAATCATGAAAATGAAAAGAACCCTTTCGTTTTTAGATTTGCCTCACAATTTGGTGGAAGCCAAAAATGGTGAAATTGCTCTAAACATTTTAGAGGAAAAAACCAATTTACCTGATTTAATTTTATTAGATTTAAACATGCCAAAGGTTAGTGGTATAGAATTTCTAACAATTTTAAAAAATAGCGATGCTATAAAACATATTCCTACTGTAATTTTAACCACATCAGACCATCAAAAAGATTTAGAAGAGTGTTTTAAAATTGGCGTTTCTGGTTATATTTTAAAGCCTTTAAAATATGACGATTACGTAAAAAAAATTGAAGCGGTTTTGGCATATTGGAGTATAAACGAATTGATAAAATATTAATATGAAAGGAATTATTTTTACAGAGTTTTTAGATTTAGTTGAAGATAAATTTGGCTTAGAAACAGTAGATGAAATTATTGAAAATTCTAATTTACCATCTGAAGGTGTTTATACTTCTATTGGTACGTATAGTTTTTCTGAAATGTTGCAATTATTGCAAAACTTAAGCAAAAAAACAGCCATTTCTATAGACAATTTACTGCTAGTTTATGCAGAGCATTTTTTTAGTGTTATAGAAAATAGTTATCCTGGTCTTTTGGCTAACTATAAAGATCCTATAGAAATGATTTCTTCTATAGAAGATCACATACATGTAGAGGTTAGAAAAATTTATCCAGATGCAGAATTACCTACTTTTATTGTAGAAGAAAAAACAACCAATAGTTTAACTTTAATTTACAAATCTAGCAGAGCAATGCATCATTTTGGTTTAGGTTTAATGAACAAAACCTTTGAGCATTTTAATGCAACTGCCTCAATAGTTTTAGAAAAAATTAAAGAAGATGGCACTGAAGTTAAATTTTTGATTAACAAGAATTAATGAGTGAAAAAAAAATTGAAATATTAGAAAGAGCCTTAAAAAGAGAAAAAGCTGCCAGAAAAGCTGCTGAAAAAATTTTAGAAGATAAATCTAAAGAATTATTTTCTATATCTGAAAAATTAAAAAAAACCAACACCAAATTAAATGATATTTTAGATGAAAAGTCTTCTAAGTTAAAAAGAGTTTTTGAAAACATTAATGATGCTTATTTAATAATTGATTTATCTGCTAATGTTATAGAAATGAATGATGTTGCACAAAAAGTTTTTGGTTACAACATAGAAGATGGCAATTTCAATTTAAGTAAAATAATCTATAAAGATGATGTAGCATATGCCTTAAGCGCCTTTGAAGAACTTAAAGAAAAAGGTTTTTTTAATAATTTTACAATTAGAATTTTTACAAAAAATAAAGAAGTTAAATGGGTGCAAGTAAATGGTACGCTTGTTTTTAATAAAGAAAATAAACCAATTGCAGCGCAAGGTATTATTAGAGACATTACAGAAGATATTAAATCTCAAAATTTAATTAAAGAATCTGAAAACAGACTATCCTCTTTGCTGCTAAACTTAAAAAGTGCTGTTTTATTAGAAGATGAAAATAGAAAAATTGTACTTACCAATAATAAATTTTGTGAACTCTTTAAAATTCCGGTTGCACCAGATTTGTTAAAAGGAGAAGATTGTACAAATGCTGCAGAACAAAGTAAAAGTTTATTTAAAAACCCAGATACATTTGTTAAACGCATAAAGGTAATCTTAGCAAATAAAAAACAAGTTTTAGGTGAAGAGCTTTTAATGGAAAACGGTACAATCTTAGAAAGAGATTTTATACCAATTACTATAGAAAACGAATACAAAGGACATTTATGGACCTACAAAGATGTTACCTTACAAAGCCAATATCATAAAATTATAAAAGCTCAAAAAGAAAAGTATAGCAACATTATAACCAATATGAATCTTGGGCTTTTAGAAGTAAATAAACAAGACCAAATTACCATGGCAAACAACAGCTTTTGTAAAATGTCTGGCTACACAGAAAAAGAGTTGCTAGGTAAAGTTGGTAGTGAATTATTTCTTGCCGATAAAGATAAAAAAACAATACAAACCGAAAACAATAAAAGAGCAAAAGGCGTCTCTACATCTTACGAAATAACCATTATAAATAAACTTGGTAAAAAAAGAAATTGGCTTATAAGTGGCGCTCCTAATTATAATGATAATGGAGAATTAATTGGCTCTATAGGTGTGCATTTAGACATTACACATCTAAAAGAATTAGAAGCCCAAAAAGCCAAAATTTTAAAAGAATTAGAGAGTAGTAATAAAGATTTACAAGAATATGCGCACATTGTATCGCACGATTTAAAAAGCCCATTAAGAAGTATAGATGCTTTAGTTTCTTGGGTAAAAGCAGATAATCAGGGCAAATTAGATGACGTAACTTTGCAAAACTTTAATTTAATTGAAACTACGCTAGAAACCATGGAAAATTTAATTTCTAATGTTTTGGAATATTCTAGTGCTGGGTCAAAATCTGACAAATCTGAGAATGTAGATTTACAAGCACTCTTAAAAAATCTTAAAGAAGTTTTATACATTCCAAAACATATAACTTTAAACATAACTAACAAGCTCCCTATAATTCAAGGAGATAGCACAAAGTTTCAACAGCTTTTTCAAAACTTTATTAGTAATTCCATTAAATTTTGCGACAAAGCACAGGGTATTATTACCATAGATTGTATAGAGCACCCAACCTATTATCAATTTTCTGTAAAAGACAATGGTATGGGAATTGAAAAGAAATACCATGATAAAATTTTTCAAGTATTTCACTCTTTAAACAAAAGAGCAGATTCCACAGGAATAGGTTTGTCTATTGTAAAAAAAATAATAAACTTATATGAAGGAGATATTTGGTTAGAAAGTGAAGTTAACCAAGGCACTACATTTTACTTTACCCTAAAAAAATAATATGAAAATAGACATCACAAACATTGCTACAATAGTAATGGATATAAAAAATCATGCAAAAAACAATGCCGTTTCTATAGCTATAGCAGAAAATACTGCAATAGAAATTAACGATTTAATACTTGCTTTAAACAAAGCAAATATTACCTTTATGGGAGCCGTTTTTCCTAAAGTAGTGCATAACAACACTATCTTAGAAAAAGGTATTGTTTTGAATACGCTAAATAATTTAGAAAACTTATTTCTCATAGAAAACATAAGTAAAAAAAACCATAAAATTCCGCCTGTTGTTTTTAATGAATCAGAAAATTATAGTTTAATTACTTATGTAGATGGTCTTACTGCTAACATATCTCATTATCTAGAAAAACTGTATGAAAATTATGGTATGAAAACCAATTATTTTGGCGGAGGAGCTGGTAGTTTAACGTTACAACAAAAACCATGTGTATTTAATAAAGATGGTTTTTTTGAAGACGCGGCTGTATTAAGTATTAGTAAAGTAACTTCTAGAATTGGTGTAAAACATGGCTGGAAAAAAGTTGATGGCCCATTTATAATTACCAAATCTGAAGGTAACATTATACAAGAAATAAATTGGGAAACTCCTTTTGAAATTTACAAAAACGTTGTAGAAAAACACGCTAAAAAACAATTTACAGATCATAATTTTTTTGATTTAGCTAAAGGCTATCCTTTTGGTATTTTAAAAGATGATGCTGAGTGTATTGTAAGAGATCCCATAGCTGTAAATGATAATGGAGAATTGGTTTGTGTTGGCGAAATTGAAGAAAACTCTCTAGTAGATATTTTAAATGGAAATACAAAAACACTAATAGATGCTGCTAAAAATGCTGCTTTAGAAAGTATAAAACAAGCTGTAAACCCAAATAAAGCAATACTTATAGATTGTATTTCTAGAGTTTTGTTTTTAGAAGAAGAGTTTGAAACGGAATTAAAAGAAATTACAAAAACATTAAAAAACGCGTATCCAAATATACATATTAGTGGTGCATTAACTTTAGGAGAAATTTCATCTTATGGCGAAGGTTTTTTAGAACTGTATAATAAAACCACCGTAGTTAGCTTATTTGAATCATGAAAATAGAAAATCATATTCAGGATATTTTACAACTCTATGAGTTTGGGATGAATATTGGTAGAACTTTAGACTACAAGAAATCTTGCGATTCGTTCTTAAAACTACTTCTTAAACGTAAAAATTTAAATGCTGCTTATGTTTTAGAGCATAACAATGCGTTTATAAAATCAACATATTCCATACCACTAGGCAAAGACATAAATATACCTTTAACCGCTAAAATTAAGCATAGATTAAACGAAATTAAAAGTAGTGTGTTATTAAATAACACTGCTGTATTTTCTGAAATAATAACAATACCTATGAAGAAAGGTAGCGTTGCCATTTTTAATCTCCAAAACAATTCGTTTTTAGTATTATATACCAATAAGAATAATTTATCTGCCAAAGATTTATCTAAGCTTAAACCAATTATCGATAAATTTTCGGTAAATTTAGAAGCCTGTAGAACTTTTGAAAAACAAGAAAAATTACTCAAAGACCTTCAAAGACAAAATCAAGAATTAAATGATTATGCACAATTAATTTCTCATGATTTAAAATCGCCAATACAAAGTATAGAAGCCTTAACCACATGGGTTTTAGAAGATCATAAAGAAGTTTTAAACACAGATGGTAAAGAAAATTTAAAATTAATAAAAGAAAATGTTGAGAAAATAGACACTTTGGTTAAAGGTATTTTGGCGTATTCTACAATAGACAAAACAGAGGAAAAGAACCAAAACGTAAACCTAAATGTGTTAATTGAAGATATTATTGAAAAAATAGATACACCTAAAAAAATAAATCTTAGTGTACCTAAAAATTTGCCTAATTTAAGAGGAAACCAATCTAGACTTAAGCTATTATTTTTTCATTTACTACAAAATGCAATTCAATTTAACACCAAAGAAACAATTAAAATAGCAATTGGATTTACAGAAAATGATACCTTTTGGCAATTTTATGTAAAAGATAATGGTAATGGAATTGAAGAACGCTTTTTTGATAAGATTTTTGTGGCATTTCAAAAACTAGAAGACAATTACAAAGCCACAGGAATAGGCTTATCTATTGTGAAAAAAATTATAGAAATTTATAGTGGAGAAATTTGGGTAGAATCTATAGTTGCTAAAGGTACTACTTTTCATTTTAAACTAAAAAAATAAGTATGGAAAAACCAAATTTAACCTATATAAATCAATTAGCTAGAGGAGATAAAGCTATTGAAAAGGAATTAATTAGCGTTATAAAAACAGAATTTCCAGAAGAGCAAAAGGACTATTACCATAGTTTGGCTGTTAAGGATTTTAAAAAAATTGAAGAAAATGTTCATAGACTTAAACATAAAATTAGTATTTTAGGACTTGAAAAAAGTTATAAAAAAGCTAATGAATTTGAACACAATCTTCGCGAAAACAGTTTAAAAGGACAACAAGATTTTGAGAAAATTTTAATAGCAATTACAAATTATATAGAAACTATATAAATTCATGAATTGTATTATTATTGATGATGAAAAAATGGCGAGAACCATTTTAAAAACACTCTGTAATGAAGTAAAATCGTTACAACTTATAGAAGAATTTTCTAGTGCTATACAAGCAATGAAATTTTTAAATAATACTAAGGTAGACCTTATATTTTTAGACATTCATATGCCAGATTTTAATGGTTTAGATTTTATTAGAAGCTTAAAAAACCCTCCTAAAATTATTTTAACTACATCAGACCCTAAATTTGCAATAAAAGCTTTTGAATACGATTTTATTGTAGATTATCTTCTAAAACCAATTACCTCATCGCGCTTTGAAAAAGCAATAGCAAAAGCAGAGAAAATGACAGTCTCTAAAAATGTTACGAGTCTTCCGTCAGAAAAAACGACAACTAAAGACATAGAAAATGACTTTTATGTAAATATAGATAGAAGACTAATTAAAATAGATTTGCCTAGCATTTATTTGGTTGAAGCCAAAGGAGATTATATCAAAATAAAAACGGAAGAAAAAGAATATACAGTACATTCTACCTTAAAAAAAATTGAAGAAAAATTACCCGCTTCTTTATTTTTAAAAGTGCACCGTTCATACATCATAAACATTAAAAAAATTATTGATATTGAAGACAATAGCGTTTTAATTAAAAGAGACGTTATTCCTGTAAGTAGGTCTAAAAGACCAGAATTAATGAAAAGATTAGATCTGTTGTAATACTTCATCTACACTTATAAGACATTTGGTCTATAGTTAAATTGTAAATAACGAACCTGAATTATTACCCCTAAAGTAACTGCTATTTTTGTGATATAAAAAATATCATGAAAAAAACACTACTTATTTTACTTACCACAGCCATAACCTCTTTACAGGCACAAAACTATACGTACTTAGGAGATTTTAACACAGACGGCACACCAAAGTATCTTGAAACTCCCGGAGAAAACATTTCTTTAGAAACTAGAGAAATGATTAGCAATTCTTTGCCAGAATCTTATCCTGTGCCAGATTACAACCCACAATACATTAAAGCGGGTGATGATACTGATATAAAAATTATAAAAGATGCAGATGTAACAGAGGCTAACAATATAACCTCTGCCTATGATGGTGGTTTAGAAAGCAATGGAGATTTGGCCAACTTAATAGCCAAAAGAAATTTTAAAAGAGAAAAAAAAACAGTCAAAAATTTAAAAAAGAGTATCAAAACACATTTCGCAAGAGAAGCTTAAAAACTACAGCTAAAACTTCTAATTTAATAGACTTTTTGCCAGAAACAGGCATGTATAAAACAGAAATAGCTAAAGTTTCTAGTCCTAAAGATTTATTAGGCATTACCAATGCTAAAGAAATTTTTTCTGTTGATTATTATCAACAAGACAAAAGAGTTGTAGCTGTTTTGGCTACAAAAACAGAAGGCACTATTTACGACCATTCTAAAGTAATCTGTGATAGATTAAATAATTCTAGTTTAGAAAATGTTAGAACAGTGCAAACAAGAGGCCACCAAATAATAAGTTCTAAAATTAAAAGAGCATCTGGTGAAATTGAATATACACTAAG
This sequence comes from uncultured Polaribacter sp., assembly GCF_947495205.1. GTDB lineage: Bacteria > Bacteroidota > Bacteroidia > Flavobacteriales > Flavobacteriaceae > Polaribacter. Next base: position 159,806 of record NZ_CANLXV010000008.1, read on the forward strand.
TTTCTCCGTAAAAATGGATGCTGAAGATAAACTATTTAGCTTTTGGAATATTGCACAATATCCAACTGGCAATTATCAAAATTATCAAATTTGGGGTAGTTCATTTTCTCAAGTATTTGCCATTGCAAATTATATCATAGACCAACATACAAATTTAAATGGCTTATCTAGTAAATTGGTTCAAAATGTTTTACCAAACGTTTTTGTAAAATCTGGAAAATATGCCAATGGAATCATCCACTTAAATTTAGTGAACAAAACCAAAGAAACTTCAATAAACTTTGTTGGAAATATTGCTACCACAGAAGTTTCTAAACACATAGAAGTAAAAAACAGTTATGCCTTAACTGGTGCATATAACGAAGTTTTATCTATAGAAACTGGGGTGTTATTTGACATTGGTTTTTCATTAGAAACCCAAACATCAACCCAAAAAGATGTATTGTACTTAGCAGACGGACCTTGGGGTTTAGATTATCTTAAAGAATATGCAACCGTTTCAAATTTTGAAGTGTACACGGCAGAAAAAGAATACACAGATTTTGCTTATGATGTAGATAGAAATGTTATTGTTTCTGGTGAAGTAAAAGGGAATATTAATCTTTTTAGACATCTTTTACCTGGAGACCAAACTTTAGAAACGCCTAATTTTAATGTCCTAAAATTTACGGCAACAAATACAAAACCAATAGAATTGGTAATTATGCAAGATGATAATAGAACTTGGGAAAACAGGCTACGTTATACAATTACGGCCAATAAAAATAGCAGGGAATTATTTATTAATTTTAATGATTTTAAAGATGCCAGTGGCAACTCTGCAACAATTACAAATATTAAAACATTAGTTTTTTCTATTATTGGAGATTACACCAATTCCGCTCCTTTTTCTATGCAGATAAATGATGTAGCATTTACATCTAATAGCAGGTTATCTTTGAATAATTTTACTGAAATTTCAACTAAAAAATTGGTAAACTATCCAAATTCATTTGCACATAATACTACTATAAAACTGGTATCTAAAACTAAATCTATACAAATAAAAGTATTTGATTTAATGGGAAGAGTTGTGGATCTACAAAATATAAAAACAGATAATTCTAGAGAAAAAGTAATATACAAAGCACCTCATTTAAAAACAGGTATTTATAAATACCAAGTAAAGGATGATCTTAACAAAATACATTCTGGAACTTTTATAGTTCAATAAAACCTCCCAAAATTTAATAACTGATTATGTAAATGGGCAAAAGACTTCTCTTTTGCCCTATTTTTTAAAAATAGGTTTTGTTAAATAGAGCCATTTAAAACGCAAACCTATTTCATTAAATGTAAAACCGGCTGCAGTTGCAGACGCAATATTACTTCTTGTACCATAAACATTTAGTAAAGCGCTGTTAGAAAACTTATACCCAAACTGGCCTTGTACTCTATAGGCTGCTTGTCTTTTATCTTCTTCTATAAATTGATATCCTGTGGCAACTGTTAAGCCATAAAACCATTCTTTAGGTTTTGCAATTGCTTCATCTTTTATAATATTTATAAAAACTTCTACAGCATTAAATCTATTAGGACTAAAGTAAATTGTTGGTACTTGATTTTTAAAAGATATATATTGATAATTGATACCTGCTTTTAAAGATGGTTTTGGTAAAATGTTATAATACAAAGAGGTAAACAACAAATTACGCGCATTATCATCACTCTGAAAAGTATAATAATATTGCGTAAACCAACCCAAATTAAAATTGGTATTTAAACTATAATTTACAATTAAATTATTCTGTATAATTTCTCTATTCAACAACTCTGCATTAAAATTTTGAATATCTCTTTTATAGCCCAACTCTAAATTTTGTAATTTAAATGGCTTTATTTGCAAAGCAATATCTGTAATAAACTGATTAAAATTATTGATTTTAGAATTAGAATTGGTAACTCCAAGACTTCCTCTTAAGGTAATGTTGTTTTTAAGTTGATAAGATGCGCCGAATAATAAATTATTAGCAGTAGCCTCTAAATCTGTTGTACTATTAGATGTTATTCTGTAATTATAATTTGCTAATAATTTAAACTTAGTTGACAAGGCCAATTCAGAATTAGCTGTATAAGCGTAGGCAACATTATCTCCATTATCAAAAGAATAAGCAGCTTTAACCTCTACAAATGGGGTAAAACTAAGATCTAATTGCTTAATAAAATTTGTAGCATCTTTTTGATTCTTGTAAAACTTTAACGTGTTCCCAGCACTTTGGTAAGCTTTATTTATAAAACCAGCTGCTTTTAAAGCATTTGCTTTTCCTAAATTACCATCAAAAGAAGCGCTGTCTTTTTGTAAAATTAGGTTGTAATCTTCTAAACTCTTTTTAAAATCGCTTTTGTAAATGTTAAGAGTTGCTCTGAGAGAAAGCATCCAACTTTCTGGATTAGCATTTTCTTTTAAAAGCGTTTCAATTTCCGTTTGTGCTAAGCTAAATTTTTTGTTCCAAATTAAAGCTTGTATGTAACGTTCTTTTGTTTGGTTTTGCAAACTTTTTAGAGTATTTGTAGTAATAGTATTTAGCGCTTTTTTACTTGTTAATATAGCCGTTTTTTCATCACCTTTTAGGTGATAAACCAAAGCAATACCATTTAAAGAAAGTAATTTATGCACTGGGTTTTCTCCAAGTTGTTCAAAAACCATTTTCGCTTTATCAAATTGTTCAGAAATTAAATACAAATTGGCCAAATTTTGTAAGGTTTCTTTATCGTTTTCAAAAGTTTGTAAGTTCTCTTTTAACAATTCTTCTGAAGATTCATATGCTCTAGTTTGTATTTTTAAATTGGCCAAACCTAATCTCATATACTTTTTAGAAACCAATGCATTTGCATTACCTGGTAACACAGCAAGCGCTTTATCTACAAAAACCAATGCATTTTGGTATTCTTTTAAATTAGAAAGTGTATTTGCATACCCTAATAACGCAGGAAAACTTTTATCGTTTTCTTGTAAAAGTGCAGCATAATAAGTTTTAGCCTTTGTATACTGTTTGCTCCACAAAAGTGCTTCTGCATAATTTAATTTAACCTCAAAATCTTTTGGATAGTCTTGCAATAGATTGGTAAATAAAGACACTGCTTTTGTTGCATTTCCATGCAAACCAACTGCTCTACCATAACAAAGTCTTGCTGTTTTATTAGCAGGATATTTTTTTAGCACCGTACTAAAAAAAGTTTCTGCTTGTTTGTATTTACCGGTTTCTAAATAAGTAAAACCTTCTTGCATATCTTGGGAAAACGCAAAAAAACCAATACAACTGAAGATAAATAATAGCTTAATTTTTAATTTCATAACATTTTTTAAACACTTGCAAGTTAAGCAATAGCTTTTAATCTTTATAAAAAACACCAATGTTTTAACCTTATCAAAAGATACCAAACATTGGTCTAAAGTAAATTGTTTTTGAACGATAGTTACCTCTTTTTTTAAAGTTATGATTGGATATTTGTAGTATAAATAACCACTAAAACCAATAATTATGTCTTTACAAATTACAGAAAAAAATGGAGTTTTTCATTTAAACGGAAGAATTAACAATGCTACAATAGCGTTTTTTAAAACCTATTTTAAACACAATTTAGCGCAAACAGAAAAAATAATTATAAATATAGAGCAAGTAGCAGAAATTAACAAAAGCGGTTTGGCTATGCTACACCATTTTATGAAAATTGCAAATAATTCTCAAAAACACTTTTCTATTACAGGTTATGGCTGCAAAGAAATTTACGATCATTTTAATACTGTTAACGTAGCATAATTCATTTAAAAATATAAAAAAGATGTCTGCACTTACTTTGTCCTTCACAAAAAAAATAGCTCCAGAAAAAGTATTTATGATTAGTAGTTTACTTGTAAACGGAGGCAACTATTTATATAATTTAGTTTTAGGTAGATTTTTAGGACCAGAAAAGTTTGCGGACGCTGCAATTCTTATTACTCTCTTGTTAGTTTTATCTTTTGTAGCGATGACCTTTCAATTGGTTACTGCAAAATTTTCTGTATTATTTGAAAAAGCAATATTTAAAACTTTTATAGCAAATACCTATAAAACAGCAGCTATTGTTGGCATACTATTAGGTGCATTAGTAATTTTATTTTCTATTGAATTGCAAATTTTCTTTAAAACCAGTTCTTCATATCTATTTGTTGTATTTGGTATTGGGGTTCCTTTTTACTTTATCGTGAGTGTTAATAGAGGTCTTTTTCAAGGTAAAAAAGAATTAATTTCTTTATCTATTACCTATCAATTAGAAATGATTAGCAGACTTTTAATTACTTTTAGTTTGCTTTATTTTTTTCAAATAGAATCTTCAATATTAATTGCAATAGGAATTTTAGGCTCTTTTTTATTCGGGTTAATTCCTTTTAAAAAACCTAAAATCTCTTTCTCTAAATTTATAAAACTAGAAAATGTACACGCTAAATTGGTACGTAATTTTTTTATAATCACTGCCTTTTACGAACTTACCCAAATCATTATAAACAATAGCGATATCCTTTTAGTAAAACATTACTTTAATGCTTATGATGCAGGCTTATACGCATCCTTAGCACTAATTGGCAGAGTGGTGTATTTTGTTGCTTGGATGTTTGTAATGCTGCTGCTACCAGAAGTTGTACAACTTAAAAAAGATGGAAAAGCTACCTTACCCATTTTATTAAAATATGTGGGTTACATTGGTGCTATTGCAATTACTATTGTTGTAGGATGTGCTCTTTTTCCTAATCAAATTATTCAAATTCTTTTTGGTGATGGTTATTTAGAAATTGCATCTTTACTATGGAAATATGCATTGGCAACTGGCATTTTTGCAATCTCTAATATTTTTGCCTATTACTACCTGTCTTTAGACAAATATATACCCGTAATTTTTTCCGGAATATTTGGCATGTTACAAATTGTATTGGTTGTGCTTTTTCACAACTCCTTAACACAAGTAGTTCATGTACAAATTATTGCCATGTTTGTATTATTATTTGTACAATTACTTTTCTTCTTTTTATCGAATCTAAAAGAAGTAAAAAACAAATTTATCTAAACCTATTTTCTGTTAATCTATAGATAAATGCATTTGAACCACATTGCTCATTTTAACCCTTTATTTAGAACGAAATTTGCAGTGTAACTAAAAAATAAATAAAATGAAATTAGCAATTGTAACCGCATATCCGCCAAGTAAAGTAACTTTAAATGAATACGCATACCACCTTGTAAAAAGTTTTAGACAAAACAAAAAAGTAACTGAATTGGTTTTACTAACAGACCAAACACCAGAAGGTAAAGACATTAATTTTACAGAAAATGGATGCAAAATTACAGTAAAAGAATGTTGGAAATTTAATAGTTTTAAAAACATTATTACAGTTACCAAAGCAATTAACAAAACCCAACCCAATGCTGTATTATTCAACTTACAGTTTATGAAGTTTGGCGATAACAAAATTGCAGCAGCACTAGGTTTAGTATTGCCTTTAATTTGTAAAATCAAGAGAATACCAACCATTGTTTTATTGCATAATATTTTAGAACAAGTAGATTTGGAAAGTGCAGGATTTACAACAAACAAAATTGCACAAAAAGTATATAATTTTATTGGAACAAGCTTAACAAAAATCATTTTAAAAGCAGATTTAGTTGCTGTTACTATGAATAAATATGTAGACACTTTACAAAACAAATACAAAGTAGCTAATGTAAAAATGATACCACACGGAACATTTGAAATTCCAGAAAACCCTTCTCAAGAATTACCAAAAGGACCTTTAAAAATTATGACTTTTGGCAAATTTGGTACCTACAAAAAAGTAGAATCTATGATAGAAGCTGTGCAACTTGTTAGACAAGAAACCAAACTAGATTTAGAAATTGTAATTGCAGGCACAGATAACCCAAATGTACCAGGATATTTAGAAAATGTAAAAGAAACCTACAAACACATACCACAAATAACTTTTACGGGCTATGTAGAAGAAAACCAAGTAGAAAAACTGTTTAATGAAAGCGCTGTTGTTGTTTTTCCTTATACTTCTACAACAGGAAGCTCTGGAGTTTTACACCAAGCAGGTAGTTATGGAAAAGCAGTAGTAATGCCAAATTTAGGAGATTTAGCAACCTTAATTGAAGATGAAGGTTATAGAGGTGAGTTTTTTGAACCTGAAAATGTAAGCAGTTTGGCAAATGCAATTAAAACCATTGTAACCAATGAAACTTATAGAATTGAATTGGGAGAAACCAACTACAAAGCTGCAACTGCTTTTCCTATGGAAAGAATTACAGCTATTTATTTAGAAGAGTTTTCTAAAATAATAGATTCTAAAAGTATGAATACCATTAAAGTGGCACAAGCATAAAGTTTTTCAAAACTATTTTTTTGTTTTTTTAGTTAACAAAAGTTCTATCTAATTTGATGGGACTTTTGGGTTTTTAGAAAAGAAAGAAATGTTTCTTAATAGGCGCTTTCAGAAGTAGATAAAAACTTGTTTATCAGCTAAATAAGTTGTATTTTAGATAAAAATAAACCCCGAAAACGAGCCGTACACTCAAAAA